>JBAWFD010000028.1:0-42300 GCA_049591615.1 Gammaproteobacteria bacterium
CCCGGGTGCCTGCATGACGCCGTCCAGCGATGTAAATGTGGACGCAATGAGTTTCCTCATATCACTCTCCTACGATTGCATGACTTTGTGCGCGTTAATGGTTATTGGATGGACGTCGGTGAGGTAAGTCCAGCCTTTGTAGCACCCACACTCCCAGATTACCACTTGTTATGTTGGTTACCCTATAGAGGTTGGATGTGCATTGCCCATAATACAATATGGTGTAAGGTTGGAAAGATTCAGTTCGCGCTCTATTGTGCGGAGGTTTGGGCCTGTTGGCTTGGGGAAATTGTATTGTTAAAGTCAGCCAAAATTTGTTAAAAACGAACCAAGGGTCATGATAAATAGGCCGACAAAAAAGAAGAGTAATAATTTTCGCTTTTCTTGCGAGTTGAATTCTTTCAGAGAAAGTGTTGGAAGATCAAAGACGAGTTGGGGTTTTCTCAATCTCCGGTGATTTTGTCTGCAAACACTGATTCCGCCTAGCATCCAAGTAAATGCTCCCAAAAGCATGATTACGAAGCCAAGAATGTGCATAAATGCACTCACAAATTTATAAAATGATAAGTTAACTTAAAATTAACTTCAACCAAGCCTGTCGGACTGATTCCACCACCTGAGATATTGTAGTGAGGGTATGTATCAGTGTTGAACGTGATATAAATCCGTGTGTTGTCCGGTAACGGCGCATACTTTCCTGAAATTGTATCAATGAGCAATTGACCGTTGTAATTATTACAGTGAACGTTAAACAAGAAATACCGGCCACCGGGAAGGAATTGACTGCGCACTAGGTCTGAACAGTAATAGGGACCATCGAAGCTTTCGCCAACAGAAAATATCAAAAGTGTCCTGTTATCGATTATGAGTTCTTCTGGTCCTTTTCTTTGCGCAACTAGACGCACTCTGTTGTAAGGCAAAAGCTCCCCTGGGTATGAAATCTCTTCGAATTAAGCGAATGGTGACATTACATCAATATACTCAACAGCTTTATGAGTGCTTTCCGGCTCACCTACTTTGACAACTTTATGACCGTTAAAATATTCTAATTGCAGATCACCAGATTCATTTGGTATTGAGAAATAGATTCCGGATTTAACATCAAGGAAATACTCAAAGGCAGGAAATGGCTTTAAAACCATTCGCAACGCGCCCGAATCTAAATCGTAACTCCAGAGTTCACCATCCGGGGAAAATAGTTGCACTCCATTGGATCGATAATATTTGTCTTTAATGAGGTATAGGACTTTAGAGTTTCTTGACCATTGAAAGTCGTCTTCTCTATAGAACTGTTCGCCGATCGGCTTAGACTTCTTCCATATTGAATTCGTCACGACTATTCTTATCGCTACTGGCTTGTCATTTGTGACTATAAATAGATAACCATCGGATACAAAAGCGATTTTATTATCATCAGGCGATACCGGAAAATTACCGATATGGCCATGGAAAAGGCTGACAGCCGCAGGATCAATATGATCAGAATATTTCAACTTATCCCCAATCGAGTTAAAAAATTTACTACCTGGCCATGAATGACACTCTCTGATATGCCCGAAAGGTATTAAACAGACGCTTGCTATGCTCAATAGCGCCGACGTCGGTATAACGCCAATCTTTGCGGCCGCAATCCCTGATTACCAGTCGTGATGTCGGACACCCTATAATGCGCTATCTATCTGAGGGTTCCCATGGCGAACACATCCATGCTTGCCGTCGAAGGCGCTGAACAGCAGCCGCTGAAGACCTTCACCGAGAAAGCGTACCTGGATTACTCCATGTACGTGATCCTGGACCGGGCGCTGCCGCACATCGGCGACGGCCTCAAGCCGGTGCAGCGGCGCATCGTGTACGCCATGTCGGAGCTGAGCCTGGATTACCAGGCCAAGCCCAAGAAATCCGCGCGCACCGTGGGTGACGTGCTGGGCAAGTACCATCCCCACGGCGACAGCGCCTGCTATGAAGCCATGGTGCTGATGGCGCAGCCGTTCTCCTACCGCTATCCCGTCATCGACGGGCAGGGCAACTGGGGTTCCATGGACGATCCCAAATCCTTCGCCGCCATGCGTTACACCGAAGCCAAGTTATCCAAATACGCGGAGGTGCTGCTCTCGGAACTGGCCCAGGGCACGGTGGACTGGCAGCCAAATTTCGACGGCACCTTGGAAGAACCGGTGCTGTTGGCGGCGCGCCTGCCGAACGTGTTGTTGAACGGCACCACCGGTATCGCCGTGGGCATGGCCACCGACATCCCGCCGCACAATCTTAGAGAGATCGCCAGCGCCTGCATCCGGCTCTTGGAACAACCCAAAGCCACGGTCAAGGAACTGTGCGAGCACATCAAAGGCCCGGACTATCCAACGGAAGCCGAGATCATCACGCCCAAAGCCGAGATCCTGCAGATATACGAGACCGGCAACGGCGGCGTACGCCTGCGCGCCAAATGGATGCGGGAGAAGGGCGGCGACATCGTGATCACGGCGCTGCCCTATCAGGTGTCCGGCGACAAGGTGCTGGAACAGATCGCCCAGCAGATGCGCGCCAAGAAGCTGCCGATGGTGGAAGACCTGCGCGACGAATCGGATCACGAGAATCCCACGCGCCTGGTGATCGTGCCGCGCTCGAACCGCGTGGACAGCGATGAGCTCATGGCGCATCTGTTCGCCACTACCGATCTGGAACGCAGCTACCGCATCAACCTGAACGTCATCGGTCTCAACGGCAAGCCGCAGGTGAAAAACCTGAAGGACATGCTGAGCGAGTGGCTGGAGTTCCGGGTGGAGACGGTCACCCGCCGCCTCAAGTTCCGGCTCGACAAGGTCGACAAGCGGCTGCACATCCTCGACGGCCTGCTGATCGCGTACCTGAATCTGGATGAAGTCATCGCCATCATCCGCAAACACGACCAGCCGAAACCCTTGCTGATGAAGCGCTTCAAGCTCAGCGATACCCAGGCGGAAGCCATCCTGGAATTGAAACTGCGGCATCTGGCCAAACTGGAGGAGATGAAGATACGTGGCGAGCAGAAGGATCTGGCCAAGGAGCGTGACACGCTGGGTAAGATCCTGGGCTCCAAAACCAAACTCAAGACCTTGGTGCGCGAGGAACTGACCGCGGACGCGGAGACTTACGGCGACAAGCGCCGTTCGCAACTGGTGGAACGCGCGGCCGCGGCCCAGGCCATCGATGAGACCCAACTATTGCCTACTGAACCGACCACGGTGATCCTGTCGAAAGCCGGCTGGGTGCGGGCGGCGAAAGGCCACGAGCTGGATCCGCGCACTCTGAGTTACAAGTCCGGCGACAGTTTCCTGTCCGCGGCTCATGGCAAGAGCAATCAACCGGCGATATTTCTGGATTCCAGCGGTCGCGCCTACACACTCCCGGCCCATTCACTGCCTTCAGCCCGCAGCCAGGGCGAGCCACTTACCGGGCGGCTGACACCGCCGGAAGGTGCGGGCTTTGCCGGCGCCCTCATCGGTGAGCCGGAGGACCGGTGGCTGGTGGCCAGCGATGCCGGTTACGGTTTCGTGGTGAAGCTCGGCGAGCTGGTGTCCCGCAATCGTTCCGGCAAAGCCACGCTGCGGCTGCCCAAGAATGCACGGGTGCTGGTGCCGGCGCCGGTGAAAAACCTCAAGAATGATCTGGTGGTGGCGGTCAGCAGTGCCGGACATATATTGGTGTTCTCGGTGAAGGGTCTACCGGAGCTGGCCCGTGGCAAGGGCAACAAGATCATGGGCATTCCCTCGAAGAAGGCCGCCAGCCACGAGGAATACATGGCGGCGGTCACCTGTGTGCCGGAGGGTGAGGCCCTGGTGATCCTCTCCGGGCAGCGGCATATGTCGCTGTCCGCCAAGGAACTCAAGGAATATATAGGTGAACGCGGACGCCGCGGGCTGAAATTGCCACGCGGTTACCGCACGGTGGAAAGCCTATACCCAGAATCACGGGCGCCCGGAAGCACACCGCAGTCCTGAAAATACCGCGCTGGCTGGATCAGCGGGCGGCGTCCGTTGCGGCCTTGGCGTCGCCCATGACCACGTCCGGTTCCTGGATGTAATTGCCCTGGATGTATTCCATGCCCAGCTGGTAGAGCACCGCCATGGTCTCGGGTTTTTCCACTTTCTCGGCGATGGTGTGGACTTTCAGTTCCTTCGCGCGCCCCATAAATTTCTGCACGATCTCGCGTTTATCTTCCTCGCTGGCAAGCGCGGCCGTCAGGCTGCCGTCTATCTTTATATAGTCCACATGCCGGATCAGGCCCAGGGTGTGCAGCGGGTTATGGCCCAGGCCGAAATGCTCGAGTGCGAACCCGCATTGCAGGCGATGCGCACCTTCGGCCAGCGTCCGGGTATCGGTGATGTATTTCTCCGCGGATTTCTCCGCGATCTGGAACACCAGGTGGCCGGATGAGAAGAACACCCCACCCAGCAGTTTCTCCAGCCACGGCAACAGGGTTTTGTCCGTCAGTGACTGATCCGAGAGCCGCACGAACATACGCGCCGGGCGATTCTGCTGGCTGCGTTCCTCCAGCATCCTGAGACTGCGTTCCACCACCCAGCGGTCGATGGCCACCAGCATGCCGGTGCGTTCGGCGGCCGGGAAGAAATCCTTGATGGGTATTTCCACATCCTGCTCGTCGCGCAGGCGCAACAGGATATCCAGGGCTTCCATGGCATCACCCGTGAGGCTGGCGATGGACTGGTACACCAGCATGAAGCGGTTGGCTTTGAGGGCCGCGGTCAGCTGCCGTTTCCACTCGGCATCGGTCACCTGTCCATGGGCATCCGTAACCGGCGGGGTCCAGCCCACGACTTTGCCGCTCTCCTCGGTTCTGGCTTTTTGATAGGCCTCCTGGACATGCAAGAGCGCCTGCTCGGCATCGTGATGGCGTTCATCCAATTGCACATAGCCGATACTGCAACTGAGACTGGTGGATTTGCCAGTGGATTCGAACACCTTTGTGGAGACCATGGTCTGGAATTTTTCGGCCCAGTTGCTGATCTCCTTCATCTTGGGGCGCGTCATGATGATGGCGAATACTGTGCCGCCGAAGCGCGCCACGATGTCTTCCTTGGCGACATTTGTGCGTATGAGATCTGCCAAACCCTTGATGATGCCGTCGCTGGCGATAATGCCCACTTTTTCAGTCACGATTGAGAACTTGTCAGGTTTGATATAGATGAGGGCGCGTACTATTTGCGATTTGTCTTGCTTAAGCTCATGGCGCAGGACTTCGATGAAGTGCAGGCGGTTGATGAACCCGGTCAACAAGTCCAGGTTGCGCACGGTGGTGAGCTGTTGCACGCTGGCGGCCAGTTTTTGACTCAGCAGGTCGATCTGTGCCTGGGCCTGATTCTGTATTTGTAGCTGTACATCGGCTTGTTTGTCCTCGCTGTCGTCACGGATGACGATCTCAAGCGCAGGTCTGCCGTCGATCTCGGTGCGCGCGATTTCGATGGTGGTATCGAAAGTATGCCCCTTGCTGTGCTTACCCTTGACCTTGAGTGGCTTGACGGTCTTGCCTCTGCTGGATATTTTGAGTGCATCCTTGATGGCGCCATGTGAATCGCCTGCGAACAGTTCAAGCACCGGCAACGCCTCGATTTCGCTGCTGGAAGCGTGGCCGAAAAGCTCCAGGAAGGTGGGATTGACGTTCAGCACAATGCCGTCTTCTACATAGGCGATGGCGTCCTTGGTATCCTTCATCACCAGGTCGATGCGCTGCTCATATTCCTTGAGGATCAGGCCTTTCTGTTCCAGATCACGTGCCAGCTGCAGGACTTCAAGCTCGCGCGAAACCACTGCCTGCAGATGGTCAGCCGATTCGACGGACACCAGATCGCGGGCGCCGGTGTTGATGATCTCGGCCACTACAGCAGGTCCGGTGTCGTTGCTGAGTGCGATGACGGGTACATTGGGAAGCGCCATGTCGCGCAGGTTGACGATCTCCTGGAACGAGGCGCCGGTCACACTCATTGAACACAGAATCAGATCAGGCCGCTGCTCCTGGACGCTTTTGCCTGCATCGTCCAGATTCGCAACCCAGATGGGGCGTACCGGATAACCGGCCTTACGGAGTATTCCGTTGAGGTGCTCGGCTTCGTTCTGTGAGGCCGTGACGATAAGGATGGGTAGGGCGTTACGCGGTGACAAGAAAACCCCTCATAAAATACTGTTCAGCCGGTCGAAGTTTAGTGGGTATTGCTTTTGGATGCACGGACCGTCGGCAATCTCAGTCAGCGGACAACGCCTGTTCCGGCATATCCATCAGTGGCAGCTTGCTGGGTGCCCCGGGCACTTCACGCACCAGCCGGGGGACCAGATAGCCCGGCAAGCGGGCCTGTAACCCCATTATAAGGATACGCGCCTGGGATTCAGGCACTTCGAAATGGGCCGCACCCTGGACCGGATCGAGCAGATTGAGATAGTAGGGCATGACGCCGGCCGCGAACAGTGCTTCGGAAAGCGCAGCAAGCTTTGCCACTGAATCGTTCACCCCACGCAACAGCACCGATTGGTTGAGCAGACTGACACCCGCTGTACGCAGTCGCGACAAGGCATCTGTCACCGCCAGATCCAGCTCACGGGCGTGGTTCACGTGCAGCACCACGACTTTCTGTAACTGGCAGTTCTTCAGCCAGGTCAATAAGGCATCATCTACCCGTGAGGGTAATACGATGGGCTGGCGTGTATGGATGCGCAGCCGGGTTAAATGCGGTATGCGTTCCAGTTCAGCTACCAGACCCGCCAACACCTGATCGCTGAGTGACAAGGGATCGCCGCCGCTCAGGATCACTTCGTGGATGCTGGTGTCGGCGCGCAGGTAATCAAGCGCCTCGCGCCAGTCGTGCTGGCGTGCGCTTTCGTCGGCGTAGGGAAAATGGCGGCGGAAACAATATCGGCAGTGCACGCCGCAGGCGCCGGTGGTGATCAGCAGGACGCGGCCATGATATTTGTGCAGCACGCCGGGTGCGGCGCGGCTCATGAGATCGCCCACCGGATCGGTGCTGAAGCCCGCATGAGTCTCAAGCTCCGCAGCTAGTGGCAGTACTTGGCGCAACAGCGGATCCGCAAGGTCACCCTTGCGCATGCGGGCGATGAAAGCCCGTGGCACCCGCAGCGGGAATTGTTTGGCGGCATCGCGTGCTCCGTCCAGCAATCTCGGGTCCAGCTCCAGCATGCGCAGGAGTTCCGCCGGATCACGCACGGCTTCAGCCAATTCTGTCTGCCATCGGGCACTCATGGGATATCCAGACCTTGGAATGCTGCCTTCAAAGGGGTGTTAGCGTATCATTACGCGCCCTGCAGGCGGCCTCGGCCGCTAATTGTATCCAAACTGGTAGTGAGAACATGTCAAGTTACAGCACCAATGAATTCAAGGCCGGCCTCAAGATCATCATCGATGGCGACCCCTACAACATCATCGAGAACGAGTTCGTGAAACCCGGCAAAGGCCAGGCCTTCAACCGCGTCAAGATCCGCAACCTGCGTACCGGCAAAGTCCTGGACCGCAATATGAAATCTGGCGATACCGTGGAAGCCGCCGACGTGGTGGAGATGGACGTCCAGTATCTATATACCGACGGCCAGTTCTGGCATTTCATGAATCCCGAGAATTACGAGCAACTGGCTGCGGATGCCACCGCCATGGGTGATGCACCCCAGTGGCTGAAAGGTGAAGAAGCCTGCAAGATCATGCTGTGGGATGGTCGTCCGCTGGCGGTCACTGCGCCGTTGTTCGCAGTCCTCAAGGTGGTGGAGACCGATCCGGGTCTGCGCGGTGATACCGCCACCGGCGGCACCAAGGCCGCGAAACTCGAGACCGGCGCCACGGTGCGCGTGCCGCTGTTCATCAATGAGGGCGAACTCATCAAGGTGGATACACGCACTGCCACCTACGCCGCGCGCGCCAAGGAGTGAAACCTTAAGGAGGCAGGGCAGTGAAGCGGGATGAAAGCTGGCGTCCCACGGCGAGCACCGCCAACCTCAAGCTGCGCGCCGAGCTGCTGAAGAAACTGCGGGCATTCTTCGAGGCCCGCGGTGTCATGGAAGTGGAGACTCCGGCCCTGTCACATGCCGGCGTCACCGACCGGCATCTCGCCAGTTTCAGTGTGCAGCAGCCGGGCAACGGCGATCTTTATCTGCAGACTTCGCCGGAATTTCACATGAAGCGCCTGCTGGCGGCGGGCAGCGGCGATATCTACCAGCTGTGCAAGGTGTTCCGCGAAGGGGAAGCGGGACGTCGGCACAATCCGGAGTTCACCCTGCTGGAATGGTACCGCCTGGAATTCGATCACCACCACTTGATGCGGGAAGTTGTGGAGCTGGTGAGCACGCTGCTGCCGTATAGGCTTGCGGAGCCCGAGTACCTCAGTTACCAGGAAGCCTTCGAACGCTACGCCGGATTCAACCCCTTCACCGGTGGCCCGGCGGATTGCCGCGCTGCATTACAGGAACATGGCATTTCCCTGCCGGCTGCGGAGCTGGATTACGACAGCTGGCTGGATCTGACCGCCGGTACCCTGGTGTATCCGGCCCTAGGCGAGGGCGGTATCACCTTTATATTTGATTATCCCATCAGCCAGGCGGCGCTGGCGCGCATCCGTGCCGGTGATCCGCCGGTGGCGGAACGTTTCGAGGCATTCCTGAACGGCATGGAACTTGCCAACGGTTTTCACGAGCTGTCAGATGCCGAAGAACAGCGACAGCGCTTTGAACACGATCTCAGGTTGCGCGCGGCCCAGGGATTACCACCGCTGCCTGTGGACGAAAAGCTGCTTGCCGCTCTGCAGGCGGGACTGCCGGCGTGTGCCGGCGTGGCCTTGGGGTTTGACCGGCTGGTGATGCTGGCCGCTGGTGCGGATCGCATTGAAGACGTCATCACATTTCCGATACAGCGTGCGTAACCCCGCGCGCCGATGCTTTGGAAGCATCTGGAATCCCGACCGCTAACAGCCAGCCTGCGTTACGTCCTTGGGTTTTGACATCGCCAGCAGACAATTGGGTTCCGCCTGCACGTACATGTACTCAGCGGCATAAGACAGCAGGTTCTGCAGGTTTGCCGGAGTACCCGTGTAGGTGCGAGCAGCAATGCCGGTACCGCGCACCGTGAGTGCGATCTGCTTGCCCTGCACCACCACTTCGCCACTGATCTCGATCTGGTGGCCAAGCCAGTTGTGCAGGGTACGCTGGATATCGCCCAGCGAGACATGTACCTCGGGAATCTGCAACTGGATGTTGTTCGCCCAGGCACCCTGCAATGCGCGCGCTCCCGGAGTGCTGAGAGCACTGGCCCGTAGAGTCTGTAGCTGATCGAGAAATTCGCTGGCGATCACCGTGCCGTTATTGCCCTCGGCGACAAATGCGGGCGGAACCTGGAACTGGTTCACGACCACCGAATGGTCGGTGGCGGCTGTATATATCGCATACACGATAGTCCCCAGAATCGCTACGGCGATTAAACTCAGCACTGCCTGATAGATCATGCTCAGGTGTGCATGCCGGTGCTGTGCACGTAGCTGCGCACGTTGGGCTGTCAATGTCTGATTATGCAGCTTCAGATTCTCAATGTGCAGCTCATGCACACCCGCTTCGCGCTGGTTACGTTCCCGCTCAATCTTCAACAATTCCTGCTGGGCTTTAGCCTGCGCGATGTGATCGTCGAGATATTCCGTGGGGCGCGCGTCCGTCTTGGGATTATTGGCGTTCTTTGCCAGCGCCAGGTTCATGGCCCTATCTGAGTCGGTTTTGGAGGTTTTGTTTTTCATCTACGCTTCCCATCAACTCTCATGATGATGCTCAACCCGCCTGGCCCATTAGTTTAGCCAATGTGACCTGCTCGGTGGCGGTCAGATCCTCGGAGCCCTGGGCCGATTGGTAATGGCTGAGCGCCTCGGTATGCCGGCCGAGTTTGTCCAGCGCCTGGCCCCAGTACAGTTCCAGCGCGCCCCAGTGGGGTGTGTATTGTCCGGCCTCGGCATATTTTTGCACCGCTTCCTTATAGTTGCCTTGCGCGGCCAAAGCGTCACCCCAGTATTTGAGTGGATCACACCAGTGCGGACTGCGCTGGTTCGCGGCCTTAAATTTTTCGATGGCGCTTTGGTAATCCTGGTGGCGCATGAGCGCCAGACCCCAACTTTCATACGCCTGCGGTAATGAGGGTGCCAGTGCCACAGCTGCGGCATAGTCCGTCTGCGCCTGTGTCCACTGGCCGCGGTAATCCGCAATGTCACCTTTGAAGCGGTAGCAGTCCACGAAGTGGCCGCCTTTGGCAATGGCCGCATCCGCCTTGTCCGCCTGACCGGAATATTCGAGCGCCAGTCCCAGATAGCAGACAGCTGGACTGTAGAAATTCGCCCGTACCACGGATTGTTGGTCAATTAGGGTTGCGGTTGATTGAAATAGTTGAACGGCGTGTGAATAGTTCTGCTGATCGAGCGCCATCAATCCCTGCACGAACGCAGTTTCAGCTATAACATACGGGTCAGTGCCAGCTCCCGGTGAAGTTTGTAAGATCAGGCTCGCTTGCTTATGAGCATGCATGCGCATCAGCATCTCGGCATCAAAGGGCGCATCCTGAGTCGTATTTGAGCCTTCCCCATTGTGGGCAGCTTCATCGGCCACCAGTTCCCGGTGTACGGCGGGCAGATCCATGCGCAGTTGGTCTAGATATTCATAATTGGCTTCTGGCATACGGGCCGCGAACCATGAATTCCTATGTGCGATATGTTCCATGCGGATGCCGGCTTGGTAAGCCTGCTCTTCTTCTCCGAGAACCACATCGATCGCCGTAAGGTTTGTGTACGCAATCCAGAAGTGCGGATCGATGCGGATAGCTTCTTCATATTTATCCGCCGCCGTTTCGTACTGGTTCAGGTCATCCAGTGCGTTCCCCCAACCGTTGAGTAGCCATGGTCTTTCATCGGAAGAAGCCGCCGGAAACGCGTTTTTGACCAAGACAACCGCCTCCGCATCACGACCGTTGCTTTCTAGATAAGTTGCGAACAGATAAGGTTCCGCCTGGCCATAAACATATTCGGCTGCTGCATTCAAAAGCTTTGGCAGATCGCCGGGACTGCCAGAGAAAGATTTAGCAGCAAAGCCAGTGCCGCGGACAGTGAATGTTATCCCGCTTCCTGGGCTTCCGGTAGCCGTCTGTTTATCTTCTTGCACGATATTGCCGCTGATCTGGATCTGGTGGCCAAGCCAGCCGTGCAGCGTACGCCGGATGTCGCCGAGTGATACATGCACATCCGGAATCTGCAATTGGATATTATTGCTCCAGGCATCCTGCAACACACGCGCTGCCTGGGAACCGCGTGAACTTGCCTGCAAAGTTTGCAGCTGATCGAGAAACTGGCTAGCCACCACAGTGCCGTTGTTGCCGGCGGCGTCAAACGAGGGCGGCACCTGGAACTGGTTCACCACCACTGATTGGTCGGTGGCGGCGGAATACACGGCGTATACGATCACGCCCAGCAACGCCAGTGCGATCACGCTCAGTACCGTTTGGTATATGGTACGAAAACGATCGTGCGTACGTTGGCTACGCAACTGCCTATGTTGGGAACGCAGCGCCTGGCTTTGGAGCTTCAGATTCTCGGCATGTAGATCATGTAGCGCGGCTTCGCGTTGGGCGCGTTCATTTTCCCGTTGTGCGTGTTCACGCTCAAGCTGAAGATGCGCGTCCAGGTATTGGGCTGCGCGTTTGGCTGTCTCGGGATCCTTGGCTGATTCACCCAGAGCCAGTGAATCTGCCGACAGCGGGTCGTATTTTGTGGTCTTATCATTCATGCAGAATACCCGTCAGCCTTATGATGTTTCTCAACCTGTCTGTCCCAATAACTTAGCCAATGTGGTCTGCTCAGTGGCGGTCAGATCCTCGGAGCCCTGGGCCGATTGGTAATGGCTGAGCGCCTCGGTATGCCGGCCGAGTTTGTCCAGCGCCTGGCCCCAGTACAGTTCCAGCGCGCCCCAGTGGGGGGTAGATTTTGCAGCCTCGGCATATTTCTGGATCGCTTCCTTATAATTACCTTGCGCGGCCAAAGCGTCACCCCAGTATTTGAGCGGATCACACCAGTGGGGGCCACGCAGATTGGCAGCCCTGAATTTTTCGATGCCGTCTTGGTAATCCTGGTGGTGCATTAATGCCAGCCCCCAGCTCTCATAGGCCATAGGCAATGAGGGTGCGAGTGCCACGGCTGCAGCGTAATCCTTCTGCGCCTGCGTCCAGTCGCCGCGATGGTCGGCGATGTCGCCCTTGAAGCGGTAGCAGTCCAAGAAATGGCCGCCTTGTGTGATAGTTGCATCTGCCTTATCCATCTGATTAGATAATCCGAGCGCCAATCCCAGATAACAGATGGTCGAAGTATAGAAGTTCGTTTGCTGAGTCGGATTTTTGGTCAGCAAGGTTTCGGTCGTCTGAAATTGGGTGACAGCTTGCGAGTAGTTCTGCCGGTCAAGGGCCATGATGCCTTGCACGAACGCAGTCTCGGCCAGTACGTAGGGATCGCTGCCGGCGCCAGGCGAGGTTTGCAGAATCAAGGTCGCCTGCTTGTGGGCATGCATGCGTACCAGCATTTCAGCATCCAAAGGCGCGTCCTGGCCAAGTAGCGAACCCTGGCCACCGTGGGCGGCTTCATCAGCCACGATTTCCTGATGCTGGGCTGGCAGATCCATGCGCAGGTAATCGGTTACCTGATAAAAAGTTCCTGGCATATGGGCGGCGAACCAGGAACCGCGATGGGCTGTTTTTTCAAGGCGTAGGCCGGTCTGATAAGCGGACTCCTCCTGGCCAAGCAGGATTTGGGAGTCTTGCAGGTTTCCATATGCGATCCAGAAGTGAGGGTTAAGGCGGATGGCCTGCTCAATTTCATCCGCGCTGGCGGAATTCTGGTTCAGATCAGAGAGTGCGATGCCCCAGCCATTCAAGAGCCATGGCCGGTCTTTATCTGACGCCTCGGGATACGCCGCCTTAATGAGTGCAATCGCCTCCGCATCCCGACCGTGTTCTTCAAGATAGACTGCAAACAGATAGGGCTCTGCCTGACCATAGACATATTCGGCAGCGGTATTCAGAAGCTTGGACAGATCGGCGGGGCTTCCGGTGAAAGCCTTAGCGGCAAAGCCAGTCCCGCGTACCGTTAACGTGATCCCGCTTCCGGGGGTCGTCTGCTTGTCTTGCTGCACGACCTCGCCATTGATCTCGATTTGGTGGCCAAGCCAGCTGTGCAGGGTGCGCCGGATATCGCCGAGTGAAACATGCACCTGGGGGATCTGCAACTGGATGTTGTTGCTCCAGGCATCCTGTAATACCTTCGCCGCCTGTGAACTGCGCGAAGCTGCCTGCAGAATCTGCAACTGATCAAGGAACTGACCGGCTACCACTGTGCCATTGTTACCGGCATCCACGAAGGACGGCGGCACCTGAAAGCTGTTCACGACTACCGATCGATCTGTGGCGGCTGAATACACGGCGTATACGATCACGCCCAGCACAGCCAATGCGATGGTGCTGAGCACTGTCTGATAGATGGTGTGGAAGCGGTCGTGCGTACGTTGGCTGCGCAACTGCCTGTGCTGGGAGCGCAGTACCTGGCTCTGGAGTTTCAGATTCTCGGCATGCAGATCATGCAGTGCGGCTTCGCGCTCGTTATGTTCACGCTGGAGCTTGAGCTGTTCGTCCAGGTATTTGGCCGCATGCTCGGAGGTCTTTGTGCTTTTAATAGTTTCACCCATCGCAAGGGCTGCAGCCAAATCTTTGTCAGCACCGGACGTTTTATCGTTCATTCGATTAGCCCGATCAGTACCCGAAGGTGTCGCTAGGATACTCTTGGCGGGACGGATTTACGCCTGGAGCGGACTAGCAACCATCCATAGATGCCGACATTGATGGCGATGACCAAGATGCCCAGAAATATCTGTATCTCCGGAGTCAGATGCGCGGGATAGAGGATGGGCAGCAGGTAGTGTTCTAGGAAGTCGGCTTGATAGGCGCCGACCCCCGCGCGGCTGCGCAGCCAGTTTTCCAGGTCAGTCAGCGGGCAGATCCAGTGGGTGAATTCCACCAGCGCGCCCCAGAAGAGGGCCGGCAGGTGCAGCCATAGGACCCATCGCCAGCGCCACACTAGCAACCCACCGGCCACCACGAATATCACGAAGGCGAAGTGGGTGATGACCACCGCATCCGCCAGCCACAGATACAGCACGCTGATCCTCCGCCAGCGACCGGCTGGCTGTGAGATCTGGTCTCAGCTCAGGACCAGTCCAGCACCACTTTGCCGGATTGTCCCGAGCGCATGACGTCGAAACCTTTCTGGAAGTCGCCGATGGGGAAATGGTGGGTGAGCACCGGTGTGAGATCCAGTCCGCTCTGCAGCATGGCTGCCATTTTGTACCAGGTCTCGAACATCTCGCGGCCGTAGATGCCTTTCATGATCAGACCCTTGAAGATCACCTGATTCCAGTCGATGGCCACTTCGGCCGGCGGCAATCCCAGTAGCGCGACTTTGGCGCCATGCGACATGTTGGCCAGCATCTGGCGGAAAGCCTGAGGGTTGCCGGACATCTCCATGCCCACGTCGAAACCTTCCTTCATGTCCAGTTCCTGCATCACGTCTTCGAGCTTCTGTTTCTGGACATTGACGGCGCGGGTGGCGCCCATTTTGCTGGCCAGTTCCAGCCGGTAATCGTTGACATCGGTGATGACCACATAACGCGCGCCCACGTGTTTGGCGATGGCCACCGCCATGCAGCCGATGGGACCGGCGCCAGTGATGAGCACGTCTTCGCCCACCAGATCGAAAGACAGTGCCGTATGTGTAGCGTTGCCGAAGGGATCCAGGAAGGCGGCGATGTCATCGGTGATGGCGTCCGGCAGCGGATAGGCATTGACCGCGGGGATTGCCAGGTATTCGGCGAAACAGCCCGGCCGGTTCACGCCCACGCCTACGGTGTTGCGGCACAGATGCCGGCGTCCGGCGCGGCAGTTGCGGCAGTGGCCGCAGGTGATGTGGCCTTCGCCGGAGACCCGCTGGCCGATCTTGAAACCCTGCACCTCGTTGCCGATCTCCGCCACCACGCCCACGAATTCGTGGCCCACGGTCATGGGCACCGGGATGGTCTTCTGCGCCCATGGATCCCAATTGTATATATGGATGTCGGTACCGCAGATGGCGGTCTTCTTGATCTTGATGAGCAGATCATTGGGTCCGATCTTGGGTTTAGGCACATCCTGCAGCCAGATACCCTGTTCGGCCTTCGCTTTTACTAATGCTTTCATCTAGATACTCCAGATTCGTCATTCCGGCGCATGCCGGAATCCAGTGAATCAGACATTGTTTTTGCTGGATACCGGCTTTCGCCGGTATGACAGAAAAACCTCTCAGATAACACCCAAATTCTTTCCGACTTTCGCAAACGCGGCGATGGCCTTGTCCAGATGGGCTTTCTCATGGGCGGCGGACATCTGGACGCGGATGCGCGCCTTGCCTTCCGGCACCACCGGGAATGAGAAGCCGATCACATAGATACCTTCCTTCAGCAATTCATCCGCCATATTCTTGGCGAGCTTGGCATCGCCGAGCATCACCGGGATGATGGGATGGTTGGCGCCCGCCAGGGTGAAGCCGAGCTTCTGCATGGCGCTGCGGAAATACTGGCTGTTGTCATGCAGCTTCTGGCGCAGCGCGCCGCCTTTTTCCAGCAGGTCCAGGACCTTGATGGATGTAGCGGTGATCACCGGTGCCAGGGTGTTGGAGAACAGATAAGGACGCGAGCGCTGCCGCAACCACTCGATGATCTCCTTGTGGCCGGAGGTATAACCGCCGGAAGCGCCGCCTAGAGCTTTGCCGAGCGTACCCGTGAGGATGTCCACGCGTCCCATGACAGCACGGAACTCGTGGCTGCCGCGGCCATGTTCGCCCATGAAGCCCACCGCGTGGGAATCGTCCACCATCACCAGCGCATCGTATTCGTCGGCCAGGTCGCAGATGCCCGTCAGGTTGGCAATGATGCCGTCCATGGAGAACACGCCGTCGGTGGCGATCAGCCGGAAGCGGCAAGCCGCGGCTTCCTTGAGCCTGGCTTCCAGATCGGCCATGTCGTTGTTGTTGTAACGCAGGCGCTTGGCCTTGCACAGGCGCACGCCGTCGATGATGCTGGCATGGTTGAGCGCGTCGCTGATGACCGCATCCTGTTCATCCAGCAGCGTCTCGAAAAGTCCGCCGTTGGCGTCGAAGCAGGAGGAATACAGGATAGTATCGTCGGTGCCGAGGAATTTCGAGAGCCGCGCTTCTAGTTCCTTGTGGATGGTCTGGGTGCCGCAGATAAAGCGCACCGAGGACATGCCATAGCCGTATTGTGAGAGCGCCGCCTGCGCGGCTTTGATCAACTCCGGATGGTCAGCGAGGCCCAGATAATTGTTGGCGCAGAAATTGATGACTGCAGCGCCGCCGCTGACCTTAATGGCTGCCTGTTGCGGCGTGGTGATGACGCGCTCGGCCTTGTAGAGGCCGGCGGCCTCCAGGCCAGCGATTTCCTTGCGTAGATGAGCGAGCATAGCCTGTTTCACGGCGGGCTCCGGTATACGGGGAGGTGGGAAGCGTGGAATTATACCAGCCTGCGATAACCGGGGTATGTCATGTTTTCGAAAACAGGCTGTAGCTGATAACCCTATGGGCATAAAACGCGTTGATACTGAGCCGCGGGTGCGCTTGGATAAATGGCTGTGGTGTGCGCGCTTCTTCAAGACCCGCAGCCTGGCGACAGCAGCTGTGAGTGGTGGCAAGGTGCATGTGAACGGCGCGCGTGTGAAACCTGCCCATGAAGTACACATGGGCGACCAGCTGGAAATCACCCGCGCCAGTGAATGTTATCTCGTGGTAGTGCGTGGACTGTCATCGAAGCGCGGAACAGCTTTAAATGCGCAACGACTCTATGAAGAAACGGCAAGCAGTCGCGAGACCCGCATGCGGCATGCGGAACTGCGCAAACTTGCCGCATTGGCGAGCCCCGCGCCTGTCAAACGCCCCGACAAGAAATCCCGCCGGCTGATTCACCGCTTCAAGCAAGGTTTTTGAACAGACGTGGGTTAAACTTCCCATCCATTATCTAGAGAGACTAATGTCCAGACCCGTCACGCCACTCATTGCTGTTGATGTGATCGTCGAACTGATCGATCGGCCGGGGCGGCCAATCGTATTGATCGAGCGGCGTAATCCGCCACATGGCTGGGCGCTGCCGGGAGGCTTCGTGGATGTGGGCGAGACATTCGAACAGGCCGCTGTGCGTGAAGCATTCGAGGAAACCGGACTCAAAGTGAAACTCAAGGCGTTGCTGGGCTGCTATTCCAGTCCCACGCGCGACAGCCGTGGGCATACAGTGAGTGCTGTATATGTGGCCGAGTCCCAGGGCCAAGCACAGGCAGGAGACGATGCTGGCAAGATTTCCGTGACTGACCCGATGACTCTCCCTCAGCTCGCCTTCGACCACGCGCTAATCCTGTCCGATTACCGCCGTTACCGTGAGACCGGCATGCCAGCACCGCTGCGCGGGTGAAAATTGCGCAGAAATCCGCTGGTTACAGCCAGGTCCGCGCTCTCACCATATATAATTTACAACTTTCCAAACACGGCCCATCGGCAGAACGGGGCATCTGATGGATTGGTCCACACGTGTAAAGATCATGGTGGTGGCGGCGCTTTTCGCAGTCGCCTGGTTCGCCAATCTGCAATACCGTGATCTGTTCCAGACCGACGAAGGCCGGTACGCTGAAATTCCCCGCGAGATGGTGGCCACTGGTGACTGGGTGACACCACGGCTCGACGGCCTCAAATATTTTGAAAAACCCGCACTGCAATACTGGACCACGGCAGTCGCATATACCCTTTTTGGTGAATTCAACTGGACTTCGCGCCTGTGGACGGCGCTCACCGGTTTCTTGGGCGTGCTCATGACCGCCTGGATGGGGTGGCGGCTGTTCGATCGCAGGACTGGCTGGTGTGCGGCTCTGCTGCTGGGCAGCAGCATCTATTACATCATCATGGGACATTTCAACACGCTCGACATGGGCGTGAGTTTTTTCATGTGCCTGTCGATTTTCGCATTCCTGCTGGCCATGCAGAATGATGACGATGTACAAGGAAGTACAAGTGGAGCGGGTGGCAGGACGCCAGGGGCGGCTGCGTCGAAAATCCGCGCGCGCCGCGGCTGGATGTATCTTGCCTGGGCGGCTGCGGCCCTCGGCATGTTGAGCAAGGGACTGGAAGCCGTGGTGCTGCCGGGCGCGGTATTTATCATATATATACTCATCACCCGGGATTGGAAACGTTGGAAGCAGCTGCATTGGTATGGCGGTCTGCTGATTTTCCTGGTCATCGCCGCGCCCTGGTTTGTGGTGGTGAGCCTGCGCAACCCGGATTTTTTCTTTCACTTTTTCGTGTATGAGCATTTTTACCGCTTCCTGACACCGGAGGCGCACCGTTACGGGGCCTGGTGGTATTTCATCCCGATCCTGCTGCTCGGGTTATTGCCATGGTGGCCGCAGTTCGTACGTTCTATGATGCATCTGCCGGTTCGTACTGCATCCATTGAACGGCCCACAGGCTTCAATAACGTGTTGTTCCTTTGGACCTGGTGTGTGCTGGTGTTCGTATTCTTCTCGTTCTCCGATTCCAAGCTGGCGAGCTACATCCTGCCGATCGTGCCAGCGCTGGCCTTGCTAGTCGGGCGCGAGTTGGCGGAGCGCCGCCGCAGCGATGCGCTCATCACCGCGCTTATCTGCATGCTGATGGCGATCGTGGCCCTGTGGCTGACGCCGCTGATCCAGAAGGATGGCGGCAATATCTCGCTGCAGCTTTATCAGGCGATTCTGCCGTGGATGGTGGTCGGCTGTGGGCTGCTGCTGATCATCGGCATCATCAGTTTCTTCATTGCCTATTTTCGCTGTGTTGGCGTAGCGATGGCGGTGATCGGTGCCGGGCTGTTCCTGTCCATCCAGATCATCACCACCGGTGCGCAAGTGCTGTCGCCGGTTTATTCTGGCCACTTCCTGGCGAAGCAGATCAGTGCCTATAACAAGCCGGACATCCCGTTCTACAGCATCGATGATTATCAGCAGTCGCTACCATTCTATCTAAAGCGTACCCTGACATTGGTGGCCTACCAGGGTGAGTTGGCATTTGGTATCAGCCGTGAACCGCAGAAATGGGTCCCGGATATGGACAGTTTCATAAAACGTTGGCAGAGCGATCCTCAGGCACTGGCGGTGATGCCCACGGACACCTACCGGTCACTTGAGAAGAAGGGCGTACCCATGCAGATCATCGGTCAGGATCCGGAACGGATCGCAGTGAGGAAACCGTGAACCTCGTCAGTTTCCTGTTGGTGATTACCGGCGTGTTGCTGAACGCCGCCGCCCAGCTGCTGCTCAAGGCCGGCGTGCGCCACATGGGCATCATCCAACTGCAGTTCCAGAGCCTACTGAGCGCCGGCTGGAAGCTGGCGTTCGAGCCGCACATCCTGGGCGGGCTGGCATGTTACGTCGTCAGTGTGGTGGTATGGGTCCTGGCACTGTCACGTGTACCGGTCAGCATCGCCTATCCCATGCTGTCCTTGGGCTACGTGGTGACTGCCGTAGTGGCCTGGATGTTTCTGGGCGAGTCACTGGGAGTCATGCGTATGACGGGCATCGCAGTGATCATCGTGGGCGTGTATCTGGTGGCCCGCGGCTGATGACCTGCAGGGCAAATTATTCTTAAACTTGGGAAAATCATGAGCGAGTATCTGCCGTTTACACGTCCGACCATTGATGAACAGACCATCGAGGCTGTCGGCAATGTGCTGCGCTCGGGCTGGATCACCACCGGCCCTAAGGTCGAACAGTTCGAGCGCGGTCTGGCTGACTATCTGGGCGGGCAGCGCCAGGTGCGCGCGTTCCTGCACGCCACCGGTGCACTCGAAGAAGCGCTGGCGGTGTGCGGCATCGGCCCCGGTGACGAGGTGATCGTGCCGGCCATGACGTTTGCGGCCACTGCCAACGTGGTGGTGCGCCTGGGCGCGAAGCCGGTACTGGTGGATGTGGACTTGAAATCCCGCAGCTTGCTGTTGGATCAGACCGCATCGGCCATGACCTCTAAGACCCGCGCCATCATGCCGGTACACCTGAATGGGCTGGCTGCGGACCTGGATGGCGTGTACGCGCTGGCGAAACAGCATCAGCTGCGGGTGGTGGAAGATGCCGCTCAGGCCATCGGTACCTTATATAAGGCTCGCAAGCTGGGTTCCTTCGGCGATCTGGTGGTGTTCAGCTTCCACGCCAACAAGAACCTCACCACCATCGAAGGTGGCGCGGTGTCGCTGGCCAGCCCGGAAGAAGCCAAGACCCTCGAGGTCCTGCGCTTCCACGGCATCACCAAGTTCGCGGATGGCACCATGGATGTGACACGCGCCGCCAGCAAGCACAACATGACCGATGTGGCCGCGTGCGTGGGCCTGGAGCAGTTGCAGCACCTGGATGAGTTCAACCGCAAGCGCCGCCAGCTGGCTTATCGTTATTTTGAATTACTGGGCGATGAGAAGCTGGGGGTGGTGCCGGCGCGCGGCGACCAGGGCCATAGCTGGCACATGTTCACGCTGCTGCCGCACTACAGCAATGCCTGTCGCGACCGTAAGACCTTGCGGGAACGCATGCACCAGCACGGCATCGGTCTCGGCATCCACTATCAGGCCCTCAACCAGTTCACCCTGTATAAAAACATGGGTTACCCTGAGGGCCGCTTTCCGAACGCCGAACGCATCGGCCGCGAGACCGTGACACTGCCATTGTTTCCGACCATGGCCCTGTCCGATGTGGAGCGTGTGTGTGTGGCATTGGGCGAGTGCCTGTAAGCGGCTCAATCTTTGGAGAAGTTGCGATGGCGAAAGCAAAAAGATCCCGTAAACCGGAAGTCTCAGTGGTCGTCCCGGTCTACAACGAACAGGACTCCCTGCCGGCTCTGTTCACACGCCTGTACCCGGCCATGGATGCCCTGGGCCGCAGCTATGAATGCGTGTTCGTGGATGACGGCAGCGCCGACCACTCCGCGGCGCTGCTACGCGAGCAGTTCAAGCGGCGCCCGAACCACACCCGGGTGGTGCTGCTGCAGAGCAATTTCGGCCAGCACGCCGCCATCCTGGCGGGCTTCAGCGCCAGCCGCGGCGAACGCATCGTCACCCTGGACGCGGACCTGCAGAATCCTCCTGAAGAGGTGGGCAGCCTGCTCAGGAAGATGGACGAAGGCTACGACTACGTGGGCACCATACGGCGCAAGCGCCGTGACGTGGCCTGGCGCAAGCTGGCTTCGCGCCTGATGAACCGGCTGCGGGAGCGTATCACCAAGGTCAAGATGACTGACCAGGGTTGCATGCTGCGCGCCTATGCACGCCATGTGGTGGATGCCATCAATAGCACCAGCGAGATCAACACCTTCATACCCGCATTGGCGTATCTATATGCGCTCAAGCCGGTGGAAGTCGAAGTCGAGCACGATGAACGCCAGGCGGGTCACTCCAAGTATTCACTCTACAAACTCATACGCCTGAACTTTGATCTGGTCACCGGATTCTCGGTGGTGCCGCTACAGGTGTTTTCGTTCGTGGGTGTGCTCATCGCCGGCACGTCGCTGCTGCTGTTCATCTACATCATGGTGTACCGCATCCTCTATCCGCAGGGCACGGTGCAAGGCGTGTTCACGCTGTTCGCCATCGTGTTCTTCTTCATCGGCATCCTGCTGTTCGGCATCGGGCTGCTGGGAGAGTACATCGGACGCATCTACCAGGAAGTCCAGCGCCGGCCGCGTTACCTGGTGCGTGCGATTCTGGAAAAGAAATCGTCGAATGGCTAGCGCGGTCGTCTTCGCCTATCACAACGTCGGAGTCCGCTGTCTTTCGGTGCTGCTGGCACAGGGCGTCAAGATAGCACTGGTGGTTACCCATGAGGATGATCCGCGGGAGAATGTCTGGTTCGGCAGTGTCCAGCGGCTCGCGGAACTGAATCGCATCCCGGTGATTACGCCGGAGCGGCCCAGTGGCGCGGAGTTGGCGGAGCGCCTGAAAGCCGCCAAGCCGGATTTTCTGTTCTCCTTCTATTACCGCTTCATGCTCGATGAGGCGCTGCTCCGTATCCCGCGCCACGGTGCACTCAACATGCACGGCTCGCTGCTGCCAAAATACCGCGGAAGGGTGCCCATCAACTGGGCCATCATCCATGGCGAGCGCGAAACCGGCGCCAGCCTGCATTACATGGAAGCGAAACCGGATGCCGGCGATCTGGTGGACCAGCAGGCGGTGCCGATCTTGCCGGACGACACCGGCATCGAAGTGTTCAATAAAGTGACAGTGGCAGCGGAGCTGGTGCTGGACCGGAGCCTGCCGGCCCTGATCAAAGGCGATGCGCCACGCACAAAGCTAGACCTGAAGGCCGGCAGTTATTTCGGCCGCCGTGGCCCGGAAGACGGGCGCATTGATTGGCGGCAGCCGGCACTAGCGGTCCATAATCTCATTCGCGCCGTGGCCCCGCCCTATCCGGGTGCTTTTAGTGTCTGCGACGGCAAGCCGTTACGCATCCTCCACAGCCATTACGCCGGCGAGGCTGCGCGCCATGGCAAGCCGGTCCTATACGTGGAGCAGGGCCGCTGTTACGCAGATTGCGGCGACGGCCAGCGGCTCGAAGTCGTAATCCTTGAACTGCATGGCGCGACCATGGATGCAGCGCGCCTGGCTGAACATTTCGGAAACCAACCACTGTCTTTGGGAGATTGAGTGTGAAAAAGATCCTCATCCTGGGCGTGAACGGCTTCATCGGCCATCACCTGAGCAAGCGCATCATCGAGACCACCGACTGGGAAGTCCATGGCATGGACATGTTCACCGACCGTGTCACCGACCTGTTGGGTAACCGGCGCTTCAACTTCTTCGAAGGCGACATCACCATCAACAAGGAATGGGTTGAATACCACGTGCGCAAGTGCGACGTGGTGCTGCCGCTGGTGGCCATCGCCACGCCGGCCACTTATGTGCAGGATCCGCTGCGAGTATTCGAGCTGGATTTCGAGGCCAACCTGCCGATCGTGCGCCAGTGCGTGAAATACCGGAAGCGTGTGCTGTTCCCGTCCACTTCCGAGGTCTATGGCATGTGCCGCGATGACGGTTTCGATCCCTATACCTCGGAGCTCATCCTCGGGCCGATCCCTATGCAGCGCTGGATCTACAGCTGCTCCAAGCAGCTCATGGACCGTGTCATCTGGGGCTATGGCGTCAAGGAGAAACTGGATTTCACCCTGTTCCGGCCCTTCAACTGGATCGGCCCAGGACTGGATTCTATATATACGCCCAAGGAAGGTAGTTCGCGGGTGGTCACCCAGTTCCTGGGGCAGATCGTGCGCGGCGAGAACATCAAGCTGGTGGACGGTGGTGCGCGCAAGCGTGCCTATACCTATATCGATGACGGCATCGATGCGCTCATGAAGATCATCGAGAACAAGGACGGCGCCACCAGCAGCCGCATCTACAACATCGGCAACCCCAAGAACAGCCATTCGGTCAAGGAACTGGCCGACATGATGCTGGAGATCGCCACCAGCATGCCGGAATACGCCGAGTCAGCCAGGAAAGTGAAATTGATCGATGTGAAAGCCGACGACTACTACGGCAAGGGCTACCAGGATGTGGAGAACCGCCTGCCGAACGTGGATCACACCCGCAAGGAACTGGGCTGGGAGCCGAAGGTCGGCATGAAGACCGCGCTCAGGAAGATCTTCGAGTTCTACCGTGGTGATGTGGCAGAAGCGCGTGGACTGGTAGAGAAGAGCGCCTGAAATAAAATATATAAGCCCGACTTTTATGAGGACGATAACTAGGGAGGGCTAGGTATGCATCAGCGTTTCACGCTGAAGATTGTGATCTCTGCATTCATCGTAGTGTGCTGTGCATATGCCAGCTGGACGAAATTTCATACTTTTGGTTTCCCGTTCTCTGTCACCGTGGTGAACGCGAACACTGCAGTCATACAAGCTACGCCAGGATTTTCCTTGCCTGCAGGCATCCAAGCGGGCGATCACATCGATTTGCCGGCTTTGGATCGATTGGACCGCGCAGCTTTAACCAATTTCAATCTGCAGATAAATCTGCCGGCTGGTCTCGTCTATCACTTCATCATACGAAGAGACGCCCGGCGTATCAGCATACCAATAACCTCGATTGATCTTGGTGTTAGCCAGCGTGTACGGATTGCGTACTGGGCCATCAGCGTATTTTATTTGTTGATGGGCTTGCTCGCGCTGCTTGCTCTCTGGCGGGGTCGAGGCCGAGCCGCTCGATATATGACGTGGTGGCTGACATTCTTCGTGTTGGGATTCGCAATCAGCGGACTCGGGCTGGAGGGTATCGCGGGCCTGAATATACAGGTCGGTGCTGTTGCCAGTTATACGCTGGCACGTATCGCTTTTTATCTGATGATCGAGACCCTGGTTGGCACGATACTCACAGCACGCATGCTGATGTTGGTGCGGGCATCCTTCGTCCTGGTGCTGGCTGCGGGCGTGATTGTCATGATCGGCGGGCCGGTTACCTACATACTCTATGGCTGGGCAGGGCTCGTGCAACCGGGATATGGAGCGGTATTCACGGCTGGTTACCTGATTCCTGCCGTACTGCTGATATTAAGTTACAGCCATGCCACGCTCGCACAGCGGCCACAGATTCGTTGGCTCTTATTAAGCATAGCCACATTGTTGGCTGGTATATTTGTCAGCAATACTTTTGTATTCGATATTGCAACCAACGCGGTTGTACAAAGTACGTTGTTTGTACTCTGCATGTCTGGCTTCGCATACACCGTGTTGCGTCTTAAAGTAGTGGATGTCTCGGTAGTCATCGACCGTACGCTTGTATATGGCGGCATAATCGCTCTGGTGGTTGGTGTGCTGGCCGCCATAAACGCCCTTGCTCAGCATGCGGCTCTGGGTACTAATGCCAGCCTGCTTCTTCAGATCATCGTGCCACTGTCTTTGGGTATCGTGCTTAGCCGCATACGGGTCTATGCAGAACGCATCGTGGATCAGGTTTTCTTCAGGAAGAAGTACCTCTCGGAGAAGGCGCTGCGACTCTTCGCACGGCACTGCGGGAAATACGAACAAGCAGACCATCTGTATAAAGCCGCTGTAGGCGAAATCCACCGGCTACTGGGCGCTCTTGGTTGTGCCATCTATGAACGCAAAGGCAAGGATTATGTATGTGTAAATCAGCGGGGTGAGATCATTTATCCTGCATCAGTTGGTATCGATGATCCCGCATTTGTCGCGACTCGCTCCGAGACCAAAGAATCCGATTTATCTGATCTGCAGAGCATTTTGGGCAGGGATGGCTATGTGTTCCCCATGTCAGCATTGGGCGAGTTGCAGGGCGTGCTGGTGTGCGCCAACCGTCCCGGGGAGCATTATGCTGCTGATGAGCGCAAGCTTCTGACTTACGTCGCACATCAGATGGGCATGGCACTGTATGCTTTGCGCATGCGGGCCAGGGATAAACTCATCGGTGCATTGGCCAGCGGTTTGTTGCCGGTATCGCCCGAAATCCAGGCTAAAGCCCGCGAGCTGGTATACGTTACTGAATGAATAATCAGATCGGCCTCAAGATCGACGTGGATACCCTGCGCGGCACGCTGGAAGGCGTGCCGCAGCTGGTTTCGATGCTGCAGAAACACGATGCCCAGGCGACGTTCCTATTCAGTCTCGGGCCGGACAATACCGGACGCGCTTTACGGCGGATATTCCGGCCGGGATTCCTGAAGAAAGTATTCCGCACCAACGTGGCGAGCAATTACGGCCTCAAGACCCTGATGTACGGGACATTGATGCCGGGACCCGATATCGGAGTGAAAGGCGCGGCAGTCATGCGCGCGGTGCGGGATGCGGGTTTCGAGGTGGGTATCCATACCTGGGACCACATTCGCTGGCAGGATTTCGTGGCTCAACGCGACGCCGACTGGACGGCGCGGGAGTTTGGCAAATGTGTGGCGCGCTTCGGCGAGATATTTGGCAGGGCGCCCAAGACTTTCGGCGCCGCTGGCTGGCAGATCAATGCGCATGTATTGAGGCTGCAGGAACAGTTTGGTTTCGATTATGCCAGCGATACCCGTGGCAGCCGTCCATTTCTGCCTTCTATGGGAGGTCTGGTGTTCACGGTGCCGCAGCTGCCGAGTACACTGCCGACACTGGATGAACTGGTGGGCGTTGATGGCATCACAGTTGCGAATGTGACGCAACATCTTTTGAAGCTGACCGAGCGGGCGCTGACTCATGGGCATGTATACACCCTGCATGCGGAACTGGAAGGCATGGCGCTGATGCCGGTATTTGAACAATTGCTGGCGGGCTGGAAAGATCAAGGATACGAACTGGTGGCGACGCGCGAGGTGGCCGCGAAACTGGATCGCAAATCGTTGCCGGTGCACGACGTGGTGATGGGTGAGATACACGGTCGGTCGGGTACACTCGCGCTCCAAGGTCCAAAGCTTTCTGCCACTCCGGTATAATCGCATTCCAGATTCAGTGAGCGTGGCAACCACCACCACACTTGCACGTTTTTGTGATTATCACACTGCAACCATAATCCAGAAGGACTAATTACATGGCTTATAAGCACGTCAAACTGCCGGCCAACGGCACCAAGATCAGCATCAAAGACGACAAACTCAATGTTCCGAACAACCCGATCCTCGGATTTGTGGAAGGCGATGGTATCGGCGTGGACATCACACCGGCATCCCTCAAGATCTGGGATGCAGCGGTCGCCAAGGCCTACCAGGGCAAGCGCAAGATTCACTGGTGCGAGATCTATCTGGGCGAGAAAGCCAAGAAGCTGTATGACGGTAACTTCTTTCCCGACGAGACCCTGCAAGCCATCAAGGACCTAGTGGTTTCCATCAAGGGCCCCCTGACTACGCCCATCGGCGGCGGATTCCGTTCACTGAATGTAACGCTGCGCCAGGATCTGGATTTGTATGCCTGTGTGCGCCCGGTCAAACATTATCCTGGCGTGCCATCGCCATTGAAGAAACCAGAGCTGGTGGACGTGGTGATCTTCCGCGAGAATACCGAGGACGTGTACGCCGGCATCGAGTATCAGTCCGGCAGCGACAAGAACAAGAAACTCGCCAAGTTCCTGCGCGAGGAACTGGGGGCCAAGTTCTTCGAAGATGCCGGCCTGGGCGTGAAACCCATCTCGGCGTTCGGCAGCAAGCGCCTGGTGCGCAAGGCCATCCAGCACGCCATCGAATACGACCGCAGTTCCGTGACCCTGGTGCACAAGGGCAACATCATGAAATACACCGAGGGTGCGTTCCGCCAGTGGGGCTACGACCTGGCCAAGGACGAGTTCGGTGCGACCTTATTGGACGGCGGACCGTGGATGCAGATCAAGAATCCCAAGAGCGGCAAACAGATCGTCATCAAGGACATGATCGCCGACATCATGTTCCAGCAGATGCTGTTAAGGCCGGACGAGTATGCGGTGCTGGCGACACCCAATCTCAACGGCGATTATCTCTCGGACGCGGTGGCCGCCGAAGTCGGCGGCGTGGGTATCGCACCCGGCGCCAACATCGGCGATTTCCTGGCGGTATTCGAAGCCACCCACGGCACGGCTCCCAAACATGCTGGACAGGATAAAGCCAACCCGGGCTCGTTACTGTTCTCGGGCGTGATGATGCTGGAGTACATCGGCTGGCGTGAAGCGGCCGAGATGATCCAGAAGGCCTATGCCAAGACCGTGGCCAGCGGCATCGTGACCTATGATTTCGCGCGCCAGATGCAGAACGCCAAAGAGGTCAAGACCAGCCAGTTCGCGGATGCGGTGGTCAAGAATCTTTAGAGACACACTGACTTATTCCATTTTCCGTCATGCCGACTTTCATCGGAATGACGAAATCAGGATTATGAACGAATTATTCATAGCATCCTTAGTGTTCATCGAGTGTGACTGCAAGGGGCTATAAGTCGCCGAGGTACTTTAGGTTTTCCTTTACATGCTGTAGCACTTCGGCGCTGCGACCCTCCAGGAGCATCTTGGCTTGGCTGATGGTGTAAGCACGCAACTGTTTTAAAGTTGTATGCGGGGGCATGCCAACCGCATAGTGATCGGTAGTCACGTTCACCAATACCGGCCCATCGTGGCTGAGTGCTTCCTTGATCGCCGCATCCAACTTGCCGGGATCCTCGACCCGCATGCCTTTGATGCCACAGGCTTCCGCGACTTGTTCAAACTTCGGGTTTGGCAGATCGGTCTGATTATCCGGTATACCGGCCAACTGCATCTCGATCTCCACCATACCGAGTGAACCATTATTGAAGACCACCAGTTTCACCGGCAGTCTGTACTGGGCGATGGTCATGATGTCCCCCAGCAGCATGGAGATGCCGCCGTCACCACAACAGGCAATCACCTGGCGACCGCCGCCGGCCAAGGCCGAACCCAGGGCCTGGGGCATGGCATTGGCCATGGAACCGTGGGAATACGATCCCATGAGGGTGCGCTTGCCGGTGGCGCGCAGGTAGCGTGCCGCCCATACGGTGCTCATGCCGGTATCGGATGTGAAGATGGCATCGTCATCGGCATATTTATCTAGGATCGTCGTCAGATATTCCGGACTGATGGCTCCAGTCTTGCCTTTTTCAGCGGCGTGAGCTTGCAGCCGTTCCCGATTCTTGGCGCGTGCTGACAAACGTTCGTTCAAATAACTATCGTCGCGTTTGGCTTTGATGCGCGGTAACAGCGCCTCGAGTGTCGGTGCGATGTCGCCGGCCAGGCCTAATTCGACGTGCGTGCGCCGACCCAGCCGCTCGGGGCGGTTCAGTATCTGTGCGACCTTGGCCTTAGTCACCAGGAAATCCTTCCACGGGAAATCCGTGCCGAGCATCAAGAGCACATCGCAGTCGTGGATAGCATCCGCGCAAGCGGCGCCCCCGATGAAACCGGTCATACCCACATCGAAGCGGTTGTCATATTCCAGCGCCATCTTGCCCTTGAGGGTGTAACCTACAGGCGCTTTGAGCTTGTCAGCGAGCGACATCACGAGATCATGGGCGCGGGTGCAACCGATGCCGCCATAGATCATGACCTTACCGGCACCATTCAGTAGCTCGGCGAGCTTGTCGAGTTCAGTATTAGAGGGATGCAGCAGTGGATTTGGACGGTAGACCGGCGAAACGATAGCGTCCTCAGCCACGTCCTCGGCGATCAGATCACCGCTGAATCCGCACACACCGACGCCATGCAGAGACAAGGCATGCTGGATTGCCTGTTGCAACATGCGCGGCAACTGCTTGGCTGTCTGTGCCAGCTGGTTGTAATGGCTGCAGCCATCGAACATCCGCAGATCCGTTTCCTGAAAGGACTCCATGCCGTAGTCATCGCGCAGTATGGTGGAGGGCAGCGCCAGCACCGGCGCGCCCCAGCGGTGCGCATCATAGAGCCCGTTAATGAGATGCACGTGGCCTGGGCCGGAGCTGCCGGCACAACAGCCGAGACCGCCCAGCACGCCCTCGGCCATGGCCGCATAGGCGCCGGCTTCTTCATGGCGCACATGTACCCATTTGATCTGGCCATCGCGGCGTATGGCATCGTTGAATAGGTTTAGGCTGTCGCCGGTAACGCCATACACCCGTTTGACGCCGGCGGCGGCGATCATTTCCACCATCTGTTCAGCAACGGTTTTGCTCATGGAGCCTCTCCTTCGAAACTGCGCTGTGGATAACTAACTGGATTTACTACGCTTTGTATCAGTATCGCGCAGGATTGAAAAATGATTATAGACCTCTCAATAATTCATTATCTGGTGTTATGACCCTGCATGGGATTATATTGAAATTGAAGATAAGTGTAAGGCTGCTAACGGCCGATTCCGTTGAAAAACTCGTCAAATGCCGAGACACTGAATTAAGAACGAGATGAATATCTTCTATATTGTGATTCATATTCGATGTGTAAGCGAGCCAGTACCGTTGAGTACGCAGATCGTCATGCTGACACTGTGCCCCTGAATAGTCGCGATGAAACATCCTAATAACGAATATAAAAATTCTCTTCGCCTGAAAATTGAGTTTTTCAACGGAATCGGTCGGGAACAGAACTCGAAGGAGTAGCATCTCGGATGCAAGGTATAAAGAGCTGCGTCCGGCAGTAACGGTCATTCGTAACGCGTAGGCCGGGGGTTCAACTCCCTCCGCTGGCGCCACTAATTCAAACAACTTAGCTCTCGCTGCTCATGAGTGCTAGTCGATCGGCGTCTTACCGGAGCTATATCTGGGAACGGGTGATTATCGGAGGGAGGAGTTCCAGTCTACCAGCAAACCTGTGCTGGAAAAGGGTGATAATTGAAACTGGGACCCTTTCCACAACCGGATGCGTGTAAATGCTCATGCCATCCATAATCCCGTTTCACTCCAAGCGTCATCCACTGGCGCAGCGTCAGGCTGATTTTACTATTTGGGTATCACCCCACCTAGACATGCTCTACCGCAAAGCCTGGCGCTTTACCGGTAACGTCCAGGATGCAGAGGATCTGGTGCAGGAATTGCTATTGCGCCTGTATCAAAAGCCGGCAACCTGGATCAAGCTCGATAACCCTAGCACCTGGCTGATACGCTCGCTGCATAATTTATTTGTGGATCACTGGCGGCGCACGCGACATACACCCCTCAACAACCGCCACAAACTTAGCTGGGATGATCTTTTAAACAGGGTGGACCTGGGGGACGCCGACCCGGAACGCCTGGCGCATTCAGAGATCCTGCAGCGCCATATCCATGCCGCACTTGGCTCATTACCGCATGAGCAGCGCGCCATCCTGGTATTGCATGATATGGAGGGGCATACAATCGGTGAACTCAGCGTATTGCTGAAACTGCCGCTCGGCACCGTCAAATCCCGCTTATTCCGGGCCCGTCGCCATCTGCGGGAAATATTTCTGGCGCGCGGGAACCCAGTTGGAGAATTTTACGTGTTAGGTCATGAGATGAAAGCCACATGAACTGCGAAATACTGAAACAACTGCTCGACGTGCCGACTGCAGATATCCCGGACGCAGCACTGGCGGATATTCAGATACATCTTGAGACTTGCCGCGCCTGCAACAAAGCCTGGCAGATGAAGCGGCTGCTGAGTGCCACGCTCAATGCCAGCCCGGCACCGGGGTTGTCTGAAACTGCTGCACATCGCATCCTGGAACGGGTATTTGCAACCGATATTCAGCGCCGGCACCGGCGCGCCGTAGTATCCATTGGAGTCGCTGCAGTATTAATGTTAGGTCTCGTTCTTGGAGTCACACTCAACCGATTCTTGGCCCCAGTTCCCGATTATGTGATGCGTGGCGACACGCTCATCCTGCAGAGTGAGCGCCCGACTACCGTGGGCGTGGCATTCGACGCCGGCTCCACGCTCAAGGACGTACACTTCACCATCGACCTGCCTGCGGGCATGCAGGTGGCTGGTCAGCCGGGGCTGCGGCATCTGACATGGGTGGGAGAGCTGCACAAAGGCAAGAATCTTTTAAAGCTTCCTGTCATCGCACACGCGGGCACCGACGGTCTGCTGACAGCAGAGCTGAGTCAGGGTTCAGATCACCGTACTTTCAATGTATCCATTCAGGCAGAAGCTCCCTTGCCCCTGGGGAGACGGCTGTGGCACGGCATAACTCAAGCATTTGATTGATGATCCTGAGGGAGGTTTGTGAATATGCTGCATTCTGGATTGATCACCGCTGCTGGCGCATTCCTGCTGCTCACAGTGGTGACTGCGAATGCCGATAACGGCGCTGCACCACCCGCGCCGCCCCCGAAATCGACGCTCGATGTCACCATGAATGTGGTGCCGTTGAACTCGGATATCGAAAAGTCCGTGGTTCAAACCATCACGCTGCCTGTAATCACTTCCTTGGTTGAGCAGCACAAACCGAAACCCGCAGCTAAACCAAATACGGTTCCATCTGCTACGCAACAGACGTCGAAATCCAGAATCAATGCTATTGGAAAAACCCATGCTGCTGTTATGCGAGAGACTACCGAAGCGCGGCGCGAAGCTGCAGAAGCGGCCAAAGAAGCGCGCAAGGACAGCCGTAATTCGAGCGCACCAGATAACGATACGCCTCCTCCGTTCAGGTGACTGCGCGCGTAACTAGCTAACCAAATCTATAAGAAGATAAAGATGAAAACCTTAAAAGTAATCGTCTACGGTAGTCTTGTGTCCCTGATTTGTGCGGTCCAGGCACAAGCCGCCCAGAGCTCGTGGTTGAACGCTGCGGTTAACCAGCCCACTGCTTGCGAACTCAGCTCGCAGATCGATAGTTGTGCCAAAACCAATACACCGATAGTACAGGATGCTCAGGATTATCGTTTGCTCGTGGACGATTTCGATACCAACTGTGGGCAGCATCGCTGTGTGCTAGCCGACGCACCACCGACTGGAGATGAACTTGAAAACACTAACTCGGAGACTTCTCAATCCAGCGGAAACCAAAACACATCATCGGGACCAAGTGATCGTACCGGTTATTATTTCCTCGCCGCGATTCCATTGATCGTTGGAGTCGGCAACCTGCTGGGTATCGACCACCGACTCAACGACGACGACTCTGGTATCTGGAAGCGTAGCCACCAGCTGGACCTCGAGTATGGCGTGGTGCTCACCGAGATCGGCGGGGCCTTGTGGTTGGGAGGCGAGGACCGCCTCGGCCGCACATTCTGGCAAAGCCTTGATGCCACCGCTTTCTCGGCAGTCGCCGCCCAGGCGCTCAAATACTCCTTCAGCCGCGCGCGGCCGAGCCAGACTATGAGCCCCAACCAGTGGTTCCAGGGCAGCTGTTGTCAGAGCTTTCCCAGCGGCGAGGTGACGCTGCAAGCAAGCTTCGTAACGCCCTTCATCCTCGAATACAAACAGGATCATCCCTGGGTCTGGAGCCTCGAGGCCTTGCCACTGTATGACGCCATTGCCCGCATGAAGACCCAGGGGCATTGGCAGACCGACGTGCTGTCTGCCTGGGCACTCGGCACTGCTTTCGGCATCTTCGCCCACAACCGCGACACACCGTTTTTCCTGAGCGTCATGCCGCACGGGGTGATGGTGGGCTGGCATACGAGCTTCTGAACCACAGCGAAACACCAAGATAACCTCATGCTAAAAATCACCCGCTCGAATACCTTGCGCATCCTGCATGTGAACTCGATGCTCAAGGGTGGTGGTATAGATAATCAATGCATCAAACTCGCAGACGGTTTACGCCAACTCGGACACCAGGTATGGCTCGCAGGACCAGAGGGACGCGAGCTTTCCATAGTCGTGAAAGAACGAGATTTATTTTTTCATGCAACACCACCCGCTAATCTGGCAAAAATATTCTTCATCTTGAGTTTGGCGAAGTTCATAAAGCATAAGCGCATCCAGCTGGTCCATGTGCATCACGGGCGCGACCTTTGGCCGGCGATACTGGCAGCAAAATTATCCGGCAAACACCCAAAAATTGTGGTGACACGTCACTTGGCCAAAAGCTTCCATTCATGGGTAAGCCGCTGGTTATTGCTGTACCAATGCGACGCGCTCATCGCAGTCTCAAGCTTCACGGCGAAGATCCTGCGTGAAGGCATTTATGAACAGGGATCGCAGGATCCGATACGCCGTGCGCGTCCGCCATTATATGGCGATCATTCAAAAATCAGTGTAGTGCACTGTAGCATCGACACGGCACGTTTTTGGCCTTTCGATGCATGGGAGTTACGTCAGCAATGGGGTCTGGCGCCTGAGCATTTCGTCTTTGCCGTGGTAGGCGGCTATGATCATCCACGCGGCAAGGGCCAACGCGAATTCCTACGGGCGGCTGCCTGGATCCATGAGTATGTTCCGCACGCGCGCTTTTTGATCATCGGGCGCGGTAATCTACAACCTTATCTGGAAGATGACATTCGTCGCTATGGTCTGGACGCAAAAGCACAGCTTGTGCCGCATCACCGAGATATGCCGTCGGCCATGAATGCCATTGATTGCCTGGTGCATCCGGTAGTCGGCACCGAGGCGTTTGGACTAGTTGTATGCGAGGCGCATGCCTGCGGAAAACCTGTCATCGCTTCCGCACTCGATGGCGTTCCCGAAGCGTTTCAGGTGGGAGGCTGCGGTCAGCTGATTCAGCCCGATAATGTCGGGGAACTGGCATCAGCGATGCATGTCTGGGCTGAAACACCTAGCTTAGATGAACAGCAACGATTGGCGCTACACGCTAAAATCGAGCAGCGGCTTTCGATTGCAGTGACAACACGGCAGGTGCTGGAAATCTATCATTCGATCTTGGCACCGACGGCCACAACTGCAATTATCCCTGCATCACGTGCCACCACGATCTAAAGGGCCAATAGTGCTGAATTATTATCATTCGTTGAGACCCTACAAGGAAATGTTCCAGGCTGGTACACCGGTACTGACGTATCATAAACTGGGCCTGCGCCCGCGTGGCGTCCGCATCAAGGGACTTTACCTCAGCGATAAATTGTTTGCGCAACAGCTGGCAGAATTGTGGGCCGCCGGTTTCACCACTCCATCGCTGGCGGAACTTTTTCCGGTTAGAAATACTTCGCAGCATCACATCGCGCTTACCTTTGACGATGGTTATGCTAACGTCCTACGTTATGGCTTGCGGCCGTTAGCAGATAACAAATACCGCGCGCTACAATTTCTCGTGGTCGGTTGCATCGGGAAAACCAATCAATGGGATGTGAGTAGCGGCGAGGCACAAGAGCCACTGATGGATGCCACCCAGATACGTGAGTGGCTGGCAGCGGGCCATGAGATTGGCTCGCATTCACTCACCCATCCGTTTCTCACACGCCTTCCACGAAGTCAGGCCCGCGAAGAAATCTCCGCCAGCAAGAAAATCCTCGAGGATTTGTTCGGTCATCCGATTCAATACTTTTGTTATCCATACGGAGATTGGAACAATGATATCTGCAATCTCGTAATGGCCGCCGGTTACAAAGCTGCGTTCACCACCAATCCTGGCGTCAATACCTGTGATGAATCGCTATATACTTTGAAACGATTTACCGCGCGTTACCCATCTAGAAGCCTAAAAGCAGTTTGGTCACGCTTGCGCGGACAATAGGCCTGTCTTTAGATATCTATAAATGCGACGCCGCTGGCAATCATGCCAGCATTCACCATAAGACCTTCCGACCCGAGATTCACGGATTAAAATTTATTCATGGAAGTGCGGACAAACTGCAAACTACATTGACAAGCGCTATCATTCATAGCTCTGCACACAATCAATGCTCATCACTGAGAGTACCACTACCTGGGTTGTTGCGTGCACACGAAACTAGTAATAATTTTTGCGACCGGGGTACTGATCTGCAGCCTTACCACGGCGGCCAATGCCGATACTATCGTGTCTGGCGTCCTGGCTTTTAATAAGGGCGCCGCGGAATTCCATGCGGGTGATTATACCCAAGCACTAGCCGATTTCCTCGCGGCACGTCGAAGCGGCATCCATGCTCCACAGCTGGGCTACGACCTGGGGGTCACCTTCTACCATCTCGGTCGTTACGACGAGGCTCGCCGTGAGTTCGTGGCACTCACCGAGTTGCCGTCGGTCGCCGCTTTGAGCCATTACAACCTTGGCCTGATAGCGCTGCAGCAACATGACCAGCCACGTGCGCGCAGGGAATTCCAGCAAGCATACACAGGCACGCAGCGACCCGAGATACGTGCACTGGCCACAGCCGCGCTCGATAGCCTTGGTCCAGAGCCAGCCCCTATTCCCCGATGGACGGCGTTTGCTGATGCCGGTATCGGTTACAACAGCAATGTCGCGCTGACATCCGAGAGTACGACGTTAACACCCGCGCACCAGGGATCCAATGTCTATTCGCTGCTAGCAGGGGCGATCATGCAGCTCAGCGGTGACAACGTCCAAGGATGGCAGGCAGTGGGGACGTATTACCGGGTCGATTATCCATCGGTGAGCCAATTCAGCCAATCCTATCTGCATGCGGGCGGACAGTATCACTGGAGTACTGGCAATTGGGGTAACATGCTCGGGCTGTATGCAGGTGATGTCACCCTAGGTGGTACGAATTTTGAATCACTCGCGACCATTAGCACAGATTCACGCTATGCATTTGCTTCCAGCAATACCCTACATGTGTTCTATCGCTATACCCGTGTGCAAGGCAGCGGTGATTATGATTACCTGACGGGTTGGCACCAGTCGGTCGGTGTTGAATATACCCTGCAAATGGAGCCTGCCGATCTCACGTTTGGCTACACCTTCGATTTCAACGAACGCAATAATTACAACACATCAACGCAGTTCTTGAGTTCTTCGCCGACTGACAATGGATTGTATGCGATATTTAATTGGCATCTGAATGACGCGACCACAGCATTTCTGAAGAGCGATTACCAGCACAGCCACTATGAAGGTGCCGATACCCTGTCGCAGGGCGTGACCAGCACAAGCATATTCCGGGAAGATAACTGGTGGAGTTCTGCATTTGGTGTGAACCATACGTTCTCGCCGCATTGGTCGCTGCGGCTCGATTGTAGTTTTACGGACAATCGGTCAAATATTCCTCAATACAGCTACCACAGCAACCAGATAATGGCATCACTGGAATATGTGACGTCCCATTAGAAGCTAAAGCACAATATAGCATGTGCAAGTTATTGCGAAGGCTCGGCGTGAAAACATGGCCACAAAGTTGGCAATTATTCATTTATCTTATTGTGCTGATGATCGTGAGCGTGGCTCAGGCGGATTGTGTAAAAAGCTCATTAAGGTTGTTATCGGCCGAGGTTGTACTTCATGCATGCGCAATAGCGCCGTGCTTTAGGACGATAAGTTCTTAACGCACAAGTTGTCACATCTATTGAGTCTCAAATCTGTAACTCATCCCAAGAAATACGGTCAACGTGCCAGACCGGTCAACGATAGGGCTATCTTGTATAGAGCGAGCAAAATGCATGTATTTCACACCACCAAGTAATTGCCAACGGTTTCCGAATGGAACCCGCAGGTCAAATTGCACGAAGGGATTGGTGGCACGGCCGGGTGAATAAGCGGGTCGCCCCGGAGCTACTTCTGCGGAACTTACTCCATAATAGTAATTGGTGAGTGGGGAGTTATACCAAGCGACACCGATGCCAGGTGAAAGTGTCCATCCAGGCATGTGTATCGGGTACTGGTAATCCAAGTCCGATTCTATTCCGTTATAGCGATGCAGAAGGTCGGTAAAAACGCTGGCATTAAGGCGTCCCCACTTGCCGAATACGCTAAAGCGGCCGCCGCCATCGATTGACCACTCCCGGGTTTGGATCCCAGCCAGCTGCGATGAATCGCTGGCGCTCAGACGGTTTATGCGCGGTTTGGCAAGAATTGCAAAGCTATAATGCTGACCGTTGAACGGAACATAGCCCACGCTGACACCGGCAAAAAAGAAGCGTCCGTTGTGGTAAAAGACCAAGGGTAATGGTGTTATCTGCCTACTGACCCCGACATAGCCGGGTTGACTGATAGCCAACCCCAGGCCGAGAGACCAGGCAGAGCCCTTATTCTGTGCGGCTTCCGAAATGATCTGGTCTTCGGGACTGGTCATGTTCTCTGAGCTATCAGCTTGGGTGGAGTCTGCCGCTAGTGCCGCATTTGGCAGCAGGATTGCAAGCGATGCATAAATTCCGAAGATTATTCGCACAATCAGAATGAATACATAGGCCAATCGCATCTCATACGTCATACGACTGCGGGGCATGTAGGATTCTCCATTATTAATTCTGTGACGTAAAAACAATAGAGTAAATTCAAGTAATAACCGTGCTCAGTCAACTGAATATTGTTTCTATCTTCTAAATGTGCGCTCATTTTGCATGAAGTAACGATTATACCAGCCGAGTTCCCGCATACTTGTATTAGATGGGCACACACGCTGCGCCGAACTACAGTTTCCAGAGTATTGCATTTAAGGTGAATGATGCCACTGCAGGTGGAGAGGCAGAAAGTAATGTGATCAATATCTGAAAATTGATCGCAGTGCTTCTCATGATCGACGCTTATGCTCGAAGTTATTCAATGATTAACTAAGCCTTCACATCACCACCTAGGGCCAGGAAGGGTGTCAACATGGTGTTGGGTTCACCGTTAAGTCTCTAGGTATGAACACGCAATCAGGCTGACAAAGGGTTCCTTGTTGTTCATTCACATACCCCCAGTTCTAATGTCTCGTCCATTAAGTCACCCATAACTTTATGTGACATATCTAAGGCAAAAGGCCTTATTTGTCCCGGGTATGTGACAAAACCTTGACAACTTACAATCAAAATATCAGTCAATGGCCGGAACCCTTTAGTGGCTGAACTGCGTGTAGTTCATTTGGGTGATGCAAAAGGGGCGGATTTCAGAACTATGGAGCCTTTTGTAGCTGCCCATGGCGTGAAAGTAAAGGGTAGGCAAAATTCCTGCTCGCAGGACCAACCGTGAAAAAAGTACTCCCGGGTGCGTTTATCGCCATATTATTGGCTTGGTGCGTGGTGGCATCGGCTGCTAGCCCGAACCTGAACTTGACTCAATATCGAGGCAAGATTGTCTATCTGGACTTTTGGGCGTCGTGGTGTCCACCTTGCCGGGAATCATTTCCTTGGATGAATGCCATGCAATCCAAATACGGTGCCCAGGGGCTGATTGTCATTGCGGTCAACGTCGATGAACAAAAGCAGGATGCGATTCAATTTCTGAACAGACATCCTGCAGATTTCAAGATCGTATTCGATCCAAAAGGCATACTTGCCCAACAGTACGACCTGATGGGCATGCCAAGCTCATTTCTAATCGACCGCACAGGTCATATTTACCGTCGTGATGCTGGATTCCGCGACAGTTCGCGGAGCGAATATGAGGGTCAAATACGTGACCTGTTGGATAACCACCCATCCATGGATGTCAAATGATGGAGTGGGTAAAGATGCCGGTCTTTCTGATCATGCTTGTCAGTGCTGCTGCGCTGTCGGGATGCGGCAGTCTGGGTGTTAAGCCCTGGCAACGCGGCATACTCGCCAAACCCGAGATGTCGCTTAATTATGAACCCGTGATTCTAGCCGCAGATGAGCATATCTATTTCTCCAAGGAAGCCACCAGTGGAGGCCGTGATTTTTCAGGTGGTGGTTGCGGATGCAATTGACGCGCAAACAGCGCCGGCGTCTGCGCCGGACGCTTTGGGCCTCCAGTTGTGCGCTCTTGGGTTTGATGCCAAATGCCATGGCCGATAAGGGTGACTGGAGCATTGACACATCGGTTCTCTATTACTCTGAAGTTAATGGAATCACGGCGCTTGAGCCCATCGTACTTGCCAAAAAGGATCTCGGTAATGATTCCACTTTGACGCTGAACATTGTGGCCGATGCATTATCGGGCTCCACCCCTACGGGTGGCATGCCGTCCACGATGACCCAAACCATTACCGGTCCATCCGGTAAAAAGACAACGACAATAGCGCCCGGCCAAACGCCCGTTAATAAGTATTTCAAAGATACACGCGGGGCCGTGAAGGCAACGTGGTCACAGCCGCTGGGTGATGTGTGGCGACTCGATTTAGGTAGCAGTGTCTCGCTCGAAGACGATTTCAAATCGCTTGGCGTCAATTCGCTGTTGGCCCGCAGTTTCAATGAGCAAAACACTACTGTATCTGGGGGGCTGTCCTATGAATACGACAGTATTAATCCCATCGGTGGAGTCCCGGGCCCCTTGAGCGTAGTCCCAGCAACGGGTGGGACATCGCCCGTGGCAAACAGTCGAAGCAAAAACATCAAGGGTGCGCTGATCGGCGTCACCCAGGTCATGAATCGTGGCTGGTTGGTTCAGATGAATTTTTCCTACGGGGCATCCAGCGGTTATCTAAACGATTACTACAAGCAGGTATCGGTGATCGAAAGCCAGGAGCTCGCTTCGACGCCCCAGGGTGATCCCCTTTACCAAATTTATGAAAATCGCCCATCGACGCGTTCTCAGCGGACAATATACTTGCGCAATAAGATTTATCTGAATGGCAACGTGCTCGACATCTCGTATCGCTATGGTTGGGATACTTGGAATGTTCACTCTAATACACTCGAATTGCGATACCGATGGGTCCTGAGCGACCACAGCTTTCTTGAACCACATCTGCGCTATTATCGGCAGAGTGCCGCGTACTTTTATCGACGAGGATTGCTGAATTCCGAACCGTTGCCTGACTTCGTCAGCGCCGACTATCGACTGGCTGGATTCACTGGGCGTACGATTGGCCTGGAATTTGGTACGGATGTCAGCAAGGGCAACTGGTGGCCCGCCGGGACGCTTAGCTTGCGGCTCGAACACTATACGCAGACTGGCGGCTCCGATCCTCAAGTGAATATTGGCGTCCAGCAGAACTTTAGTCTGTTTCCAGGTCTCAGTGCCAACATTGTCCAGGTCGATTATTCATTCGGATTTTGAGCGCAACCGGGCTGCCGGTTTGGAGTTGCGTCCAGAGGCAGATTTGTGGCGCGCTCAATTCACCGCCATGGCCTGCCCCTGTGAAGTTTTAATCGATACGCACGAAGAGTTGGTGGCGAGGCATGTCGCAAACTCTGTATCGGAAGAAGCCTGGCGTATCGAGCGCAAATTTAGTCGATACCTCAGCGACAACATTGTTTACGCGATCAACACGGCTTCCGGTGGAATGATTGAAGTGGATAGCGAGACAGCACGTATGCTTGATTTCGGCGTCAGTCTTTATCAAATGAGCGATGGCTTGTTCGACATTACCTCTGGTGTTTTGCGTGAGGTTTGGCACTTTGATGGTAGCGACCGGTTGCCGGATGCCACCGCTGTTCGCAACATACTAAAGCTGGTTGGGTGGCAACGCGTGCGTTGGTATGCACCACTGTTGCAGATGCCTGCTGGTATGGAAATCGATTTTGGTGGTATCGGCAAGGAATATGCTGTTGACCGTGCGGCACAATTGGGTAGCGCCGCGGGTAGAGTGCCACTGCTGGTGAACTTTGGTGGTGATATTGTGGCGACAGGCCCGCGTACAGATGGGGATGCCTGGAAAGTTGCCATCGAAAGTGTAGGTGCTAATCAGCCGACTCCGATGGTTGAACTCAAGCGGGGCGGGGTCACAACCAGCGGCGATGCGCGCCGCTATCTGCTTAAAGACGGTGTGCGTTATGGCCATATCCTGGATCCGCATACGGGCTGGCCCGTCCGCGATGCACCGCGTTCAGTGACAGTGCTTGAGGCCAATTGTACGCAGGCTGGAATGCTCTCGACTCTGGCCATCCTACAGGGAAAAGGCGCCGAAAGATTTCTACGTAAACATAAGGTGACATATTGGATTAATCGATGAATGACGAAGCTAACTATCGAAACGGTTCAATACGTATATAAACAGCACCGAAATATGGAATACTTGCCAACCCTCATCAATCTCCAATTGGTTTTCCATATCCATGTTGGTTGTGATTCCGGGACGTGATCAAACTTGTCTCTAAATTCTTAGCGCTCGCCATTCTGGCAGCCTCAATGCTCACAGCCTCACTACGCGCCGAGGCGAATCCCTCCATGCGCGACATCGCCTTGGTTACGGTTGGTCTGCTCGGATGGGCGGCAACACATCCGGATGCCACTTCTAATGACAACGGTGCAAACATGTTCTCCATTGGTGCTTTCGATCGTGTCGATCGTGTAGAGCAGACGCTCGATGTCGAATACCAGCGGCGGTGGGGGCATTATCTGCTATGGAGATTCAAACCATTCGTTGGTACCGGTTTGACCGGTCACCGTTCACTCTATGGATTTGGTGGCCTGGAACTCGGTGTTCATCTCACCCCTCATTTGGTCTTTGCTCCGAGTGAAGCGCTTGCACTCTATTTTCATGGTAGTGGGAAACAGCTGGGTAGCCCGTTGGAGTTTCGAAGCGGAATCGATGTTTTATGGGTTTTCGGGGATGGCGCTTCGATCGGACTCAGCTATCATCACATGTCGCACTGGTTTCTCTTCGGGTCAACTAATCCCGGTACAGAAATCCTGAATCTCACAGTGAGCATTCCCATACAAGAGCCTGTGCGGTCCATAATGTAAGGCTAAGTGGACGTCCGTATTGGGTCGGAAAGTGTTCAACTTTACCATTTACAGGCCATTACCAGATCAAATCCAATAACTTATTCAGTTGTCTGACATCACTCAGTAGGCTTACCAACCTTCAACTTAAG
>JBAWFD010000029.1:0-45007 GCA_049591615.1 Gammaproteobacteria bacterium
GGGTAGTAGCTGCCGGATGATGGGCAGAAATACCAATTGGCTGTGGCAGGCGCTGGCGAGGGCGCTGCATAGGGCGTGGCCTGAACGATTACCGTGGGCGGCTGCGGCACGGGTGCGGGGCGCGTCACGCTATATATGAGTAGGGCACTGCCCACCACCCACAGCCAACCCAGATGCCCGTCATGCCAGCCAAAATCCCAATGGCCGTCGTGCCCACCATGATCACCACGATAAGCCCAGCCGGGATCGGCATGGCCATCTGCCCAGGCGCTCGAAAGCACTGACGCGCTAGCGAGCAGTGCACTCAACACTAATACTGGAATCGTGCGTTTCATAAATTTCTCCTCCGCAGAACCTTTGGGGTTCACTGTATGCAACGTATCGCTAGCTATGCGGTGCACACGTCTGCTGCGCATTAACAATTTGTTACATGATCCAGCCACGCCTTGCCAAGTATCGTCAGAAATATTACAAATTGTTAGGCTTATATCGCTTCTATACATGCTGTTTTCCGTTTTTACATGCTCCGCTTGTGACCCATAGATGATTCTGAGATAGTGCTTTCCCAAACTGTGCCACCGACAAAGCTTTTTCCTGGAGTTCCCATGCAGCGCGTCATTCCCAGAATCATGTTGGTATTAATATCGCTGATCGCTGGCTTATCGTTTTCAGCCTATGCCCAGGGCAGTAACCCGGGTGTACTGCGCGCCACGCTCGAGAATGGCCTGCGGGTCGTGATCGTGAAAAACACCCTGGCGCCAGTAGTGGCCACGGAGATGAATTATCTGGTGGGTTCCAACGAGGCGCCGGCCGGTTTCCCCGGTACCGCCCATGCCCTGGAACACATGATGTTCCGCGGTAGCCCTGGACTTTCCAAAGATCAGCTCGCCGAAATTACCGCCTACATGGGCGGGCATTTCGACGCCGATACTACCCAGACGGTCACCCAGTTTTTTTTCACGGTACCGTCCGACGATCTTGACCTGGCATTGCATATCGCCGCCATCCGTATGCGCGGTCTGGATCTGAGTCAGTCTGAATGGGAAAAGGAGCGCGGCGCCATCGAGCAGGAAGTCTCACGCGACCTATCCAATCCCCAATACCTGATGTTCAAGCAATTGCAGGCGGTGCTGTTCAAGGGCACGCCGTATGCGCACGATGCCCTCGGCACGCGGCCATCCTTCGACAAGACCACCGCCGCCATGCTGCGCAAATTCTACGAGACCTGGTATGCACCAAATAACGCCATCCTGGTGATTGTGGGCGATGTGGACCCGAAGCTTGCCTTGTCCAAGGTCAATGCGCTGTTTGCGGACATACCGGCAAAAAAACTGCCTGCGCGGCCGGTTGTGAAGTTTGCGCCAGTGCATCCTCTAACCCTGCCGCTGCCCACCGACACCCCCTACGGCCTAGCGGTAATCACTTTCCGCATGCCCGGTTACCACGATGATGATTACGCAGCGGCAGATATTCTGGGCGACGTGCTGGCCAGCCAACGAGGCTCGTTGTATGCACTGGTGCCCCGGAACAAGGCGCTGTACGCGGGCTTCTTCGCTGACGCCATGCCCGATACCGGCTTGGGTATTGCTTTCGGTGTGTTCCCCAAAGGTGGAGATTCTGCAGCCCTTACCGGGGAGATCAGCCGGGTACTGGCGCACATCGCAAAGCAGGGCGTACCTGCGGATCTGGTGGCCGCCGCCAAACGCCAGGAGACCGCACAGCTCGAGTTCCAGAAGAATTCCGTAACTGGACTGGCGCGGGCATGGTCTGAAGCATTGGCGGTGCAGGGATTGGAATCGCCGGATGACATGATTGCAGCTTACAGCAAGGTGACTGTGGCAGACGTGGATCGCGTAGCGCGTGCCTATCTCGATCAGCAACATGCATTCACCGCGATTCTGACGCCGGAGGATTCCGGCAAGCCGTTGGCTGCCAAAGGCTATGGCGGTGCGGAGTCTTTCAATAGCGCGCCGTCAAAATCCGTGCCGCTGCCCGATTGGGCTGAAATAGCACTGTCGCACCTCAATGTGCCCAAAAGCACACTCGATCCGACGGTCAGCACATTGCCGAATCGTATCCGGCTTATCGTTCAACCTACCGACGTGAGTAACACCGTCAGCGTTTACGGACATATAAAGAGTCAACCCGATCTGCAGCAGCCAAAGGGTCAGGAGGGTGTGGCCGATGTGCTCGATGGGCTATTCAGCTACGGTTCCGCCACGCTCGACCGTGTGGCGTTCCAGAAGTCATTGGATGATATCGCCGCCCAGGAAGTCGCTGGCACGGATTTCGCCGTGCAGGCGCCGGCGGCGAATTTCGCGCGTTCTGTGCAGCTGCTGGCCGACAATGAGCTGCATCCGGCGCTGCCGGACAAGTATTTCCCGGTGGTGCAGATGCAGTCCGCGCGCCTGCAGGCCGGGCAGCTGCAGAGCCCGGACTACCTGTTCCAGCGTGCCACTATCGAGGCGCTGGTGCCAGTCGGCGATCCCACGCTGCGTGAAGCTACGCCCCAAAGTATCCTGGGGCTTAAGCTTGCGGACGTGCGCGCCTATTACCAGCATGCATTTCGGCCGGACCTGACCACCATCGTGGTGATTGGCAAGGTCACACCGCTAGAGGCCAAGAAAGTGATCGAGAAGTATTTTGGTGGCTGGCGGGCAGAAGGTTCGAAACCCGGCACTGATCTACCCTCGGTGCCCTTGAGCAAATCGAGGCCACGTACGGTGGTGCCGGATAAGACCAGCCTGCAGGATACCGTGGCCCTCAGCGAAACTCTGGGGGTGAACCTGTTCAGTACCGATCGTTATGCCTTGCAGCTAGGCAACATCGTGCTGGGGCGGGGTTTCTACGCATCGCGTTTGGGCCGCGACCTGCGAGAGAAGCGCGGTCTTGTATATAGTATTGGTACGCGCTTTACCTTCACGCGTACCCGCGGAACATTTGCGGTCGAATACGGCTGCGATCCGGACAAGGTCACGGAGGCTCGCAACCTGATCCTGCGTGATCTCAGTGATATGCAGAACAGTCCGATCACGGTGGCGGAACTTAACCGGGCCAAGGCCATGAACCTGCGGGCCATTCCGCTGAAGCAGGCCAGCGTCGACGGCATCGCCCAAGGTTGGCTCACCTATGCTGCCGACGGGCTGCCTCTCGACGAACCACGGGTGGAGGCAAGTCACTACCTGAGGCTGACTGCTCCGGAAATCCAGGCAGCCTATAAGCAGTGGTTGCGGCCCGATGATCTGGTGGAGGTCGTGAAGGGACCTGAGCCACACTGATTAGACACGCAATCCGATGCCTGGGATTTTAGGGCTAATCACAATCTGAATGCGTGAGCATGCTTTGTGGTGCGCTGCAGTTGGGCAGCAGTGCGGCGACGACCCCAACATCCTCACGGCTTATTTCTCTGATATTTCAAGAAAATCCGTTGACACTGCAAAAATCGGGGGCTAGCATCCGCGCCGGCATGGTTTATCGGAGGCGCCCGCATGGGCAGTTATAGTAGTCACTGTAAACGGAAAACCCGCCTACCGGGTAGTGCCTCCCGCGTCTGATTTCTGTTCCGCGTGGATGCGATCGCCGTCAGGCAACACGGATACCCACGCGCGATGCACACTCAAAGCTCAAGCAAGCCATCACTGATCCGCAGAGCTGTGTGCAGTTTGGTGCCCGTGTACCTGCCAAGTCTGGGTTTGCCATTTCCAGTGCACCTCAATATCAGACAGGTGCAAGCGTGGAATTGAAGCTCGTCAATAAACTATTGAGTAACAGCGCAGGTACGAACGCTCAGACCGCAGGCGCGCGCATACGCGCGCGCCTGCTGGAAGTCAGCTGTATGGGCGCGGACGACGCCCTGGACAAGTTCGATACCAGCATCCAGGGACTAGTGGAATCTGCAGCTCAGACACGGCTTGCCGATTATGGGCCCAATAGTTTCGCGCGCGAGAAGAAGCACGGCTTCCTCTATCAACTCGTTAAACGGCTCGGCAATCCGCTGAACCTGCTGTTGATCGTGCTGTCGACCATCTCGTTCGTAACCGGAGACATCGATGGCGGTATCATCATCGCGGCCATGGTGGTGCTTTCGGTGGTACTCACCTGGGTGCAAGAAGCGCGCTCCAATAATGCGGCCGAGAAACTGCGTGCCATGGTCACCACCACCGCGACGGTCTTGCGCCGTGAGGAACTGGATGAGACCCAGCCGGATGCCGAAGATGACAAGACCGGTGAACCGCGCACACCCTACAAGGCGGTACGCAAACAGGTGCCTATCGAAGAGTTGGTGCCCGGCGATCTGGTGCAGCTCTCCGCCGGCGACATGATCCCGGCGGATGTACGGCTGCTGTCAGCCAAGGATCTGTTCATCAATCAATCGGCACTCACCGGTGAATCCCTGCCGGTGGAAAAGAGCGCGACCGCGGTGGAGGGTGCCAGCGGTAATCCATTGGAACTGAATAACCTTTCGTTCATGGGCACCAACGTCGTAAGCGGCACCGCCATTGCCTTGGTGGTCATGACCGGCGCCAACACCTATTTCGGTTCGCTGTCCGGGTCATTGATAGGCGAGCGCGCCCGCACCAGTTTCGACAAAGGCATCCATCGCTTCACCTGGCTCATGATCCGTTTTATGGCGGTCATGGTGCCGCTGGTATTTCTCATCAATGGACTTACCAAGGGTGATTGGGGTGAGGCCTTTCTGTTCGCACTGGCGGTGGCTGTGGGTCTTACGCCAGAAATGCTGCCGATGATTTTGAGCGCCAATCTCGCCAAAGGCGCTTTGGTGATGTCACGCCATAAAGTGATCGTTAAGCGCCTGAGTTCCATACAGAATTTCGGCGCCATGGATGTGTTGTGCACCGACAAAACCGGCACCCTGACCCAGGACAAAGTGTTTCTGGAAAAGCATGTGGACATCAATGGCAATGAGAACGAGCGGGTGCTGGAGCTGGCGTTCCTCAACAGTTATTACCAGTCGGGACTGCGTAATCTGCTGGATATCGCGGTGCTGGAGAAGGTCGAGATGTACGCCGACCTGCATCCGGAGCGCAATTACCGCAAGGTGGACGAGATCCCCTTCGATTTCCAGCGCCGCCGCATGTCGGTGGTCGTGGAGGAAGAGCATGAACGCCATCTGCTGATCTGCAAGGGCGCGGTCGAGGAAATCTTCAGTATCTGCTCGCAGGCCAATGTGGAGGGTCATTGCAAACCTCTGGTGCCTGAGGATTTGCTGAAGCTGCAGGAAGTGACCCTGGCGCTCAACAACGACGGTTTCCGGGTCATCGCCGTGGCTTACAAGGAGATCATCGACGCCAAGCGGGTGTATACCAAGGAAGACGAGACTGGCATGGTGCTGCTGGGCTATATCGCCTTCCTGGATCCGCCCAAGGAATCCGCTGCTGAGGCCATCGCCAAGCTACGCGCACACGGTATCCAGGTCAAAGTGCTGACCGGCGACAATGACGCGGTGACCCGCAAGATCTGTTCGCAGGTGGGCCTGGAAGTGGACCATATCGTGCTTGGCAGTGATATCGAGAGCATGAGCGATGAGGGTCTGGCGGACATGGCCCAGGAATCCGCAGTATTCGCGAAACTTTCTCCGGAGCAGAAGGCGCGGGTGATCCGCGCTCTGCACCTGAAGAAGCACGTAGTGGGCTTCCTGGGTGACGGCATCAACGACGGTCCGGCACTCAAGACCGCGGACGTCGGTATCTCGGTGGATACCGCGGTGGACATTGCCAAAGAATCCGCCGACATCATCCTGCTGGAGAAGAGCCTTATGGTACTGGAGGAGGGTGTCATCGAAGGCCGCAAGGTGTTCGGCAATATCGTCAAGTACATCAAGATGGGTGCCAGCTCCAACTTCGGCAACATGTTCAGCGTGCTGGGTGCCAGCATCTTTCTGCCATTCCTGCCGATGGCGCCCATCCAGATCCTGGTGAACAATCTGCTATATGATTTTTCACAGACGGCTATCCCCACCGACAATGTGGATGCCGAATATCTGCAGAAGCCGCGTCAGTGGGATCTCAAGAACATCGGCTGGTATATGCTGGTTATCGGACCGATCAGTTCGGTATTTGATTACATCACCTTTGGCATCCTGATTTTCTTTTTTCATGGTTGGCACAACGCCGCGCTGTTCCAGACCGGTTGGTTCGTGGAATCCATCCTGACCCAGACTCTGATCGTGCACGTGATCCGTACCGCCAAGGTGCCATTCATCCAGAGCTGGCCCAGCTGGTCGCTGCTCGGTACCACTATCCTCATCTGCATCATCGGCGCCTGGCTGCCATTCACCTGGCTGGCGCACGGGTTCGGCATGGTGCCGGTGCCCATGACGTTCCTGCTGATACTGCCATTGATCATGGTTGCTTATATCGCACTGACCCAATGGGCCAAGAGCCGGCTGGTGCGGCGTTTTGGCCTTAATTGATGATGCAGTTAATTGTCGTATGACGAGCATGCTGCTCGAGTTCTGTGGTTGCGCACATCTGCAGGAATCATTTGTGAGCAACATGGTCTTGTTTAGCTATGCTAGACTGCCCGCGCTTTTGAAGGACACCGGGCGCAACTGCCACAGTCAGTAATCTAAAAATGCCGATCGTCACACATCCCGCTGAATCCATCTTTCCGGCGACCCGCAAGGCACGCTCGCGCAAATGGGTGGCTGTGTGCGCACTGATGTGTACCATCGGCGTTTATTCCGTCGAACTCACCCATGACCACGAGACCCTGGCCAGTGAACTGGGCTGCCCAATCTGCCATGTCATGGCACACAGTACGCCCAACCTGCTCAGGCCAAATGTCACGCCAGTGTTCAGGCAGCTGAGCTGGTTTTCGCACTTCAAACCGGTGCCTGCTGTCGACGCTCTATTCAGCTTCTTCGCAGTCAAACTGCAAACCCGGGCTCCGCCGGTCTTTATATCTTCCTTGGTGTAACGCAAGCCGGCCATTTGACCGGCATCTGCTGTGGCGGCGGCTCTAGCCGCGCGCACGTATGAGTTGGGCTGGCGCGTATGTTTTGATTCAACGCGGCCGATTCTTGGGGAGCGAAACCGTGAAGCGCGTTTTTTGTTTCCTGCCAACATTGGCAGGATTGTTTCTGTCATGTTGGGCCTTTCAAGTCCTGGCTGCTGATACGTCGGCGCCATCTGCTGCATCACAACTGGCGCCCGTACGGACAGTGCCTGCCAGTACTTCGGTTGTTCCAGCCAGCGCGAATGCCGCCAGTACGGTCCAGCTCGGCAGCATCAAGGTCCAGGGTGCGCGACTGAATCGGGCGCGCGCCATGATCAATGTGGAGACCGGGACCAGCAGCTATCATTTTGATACCCAGACTATCGCTGCGCTGCCCCAAGGCTATAACGCACCCTTACAAAACCTGATTCTGCAAGCTCCGGGCGTCGCTCAAGACTCGTTCGGTCAATTGCATGTGCGCGGCGATCATGCCGATATCCAGTACCGCATCAACGGCATCGTCATCCCGGAGTTCATCAGCGGATTTGGAGATACTCTAGGCACGCGCTTCATCGACAAAATTGATTTTCTGACGGGGGCATTACCCGCTCAGTATGGTTATCGCACTGCTGGGATTGTCAACATCACGACCAATGATGGTCTGAATGCCAACGGCGGTACCGTGGATCTGTATAGCGGCAGTCACGGCACCTTCGAACCGAGCGTCGAATATGGCGGTTCAGAAGGCCAGATGAATTATTACGTCACTGGTACTTATCTTCAGAGCAATGCTGGCATTGAGTCGCCGACTTCCGGCAGCCCTATACATGACGACACGGAACAGAACCGGGCATTCAGTTACATGTCCTATCTGTTGAATGACGATCTGCGCCTGGGTGCCATCATCGGCCACTCGCTGGCTAACTTCCAGATACCCAATAATCCCGGCCGGACTCCTCAATATCAGTTGCAGGGAGTTACCAGCTACCCATCGGCGGACCTCAATGAGAGTCAGAGGGAACTCAACGACTACGACATCCTGTCTCTGCAGGGCATCAGGGATCAACTGAATTACTCGGTAGCGCTGTTCAGCCGCTATTCCAGCACTGATTACTCGCCGGACCCCATCGGCGATCTGATCTACAACGGCGTTGCAGCCCAGGTGTTCCAGCGCAATATCGCTACAGGCGTACAGGCGGATGCGAGTTATCTATTGAATACCGCACATACGCTGCGCTGGGGATTTTTTGTGGACCAGGAGAACACCACCAGTAATAACACCTCCGCAGTATTTCCCGCGGATACCAATGGTAACCAGACCAGCGACGTGCCGTTTAACATCGCGGACAACAGCGGCAAAACCGGCGAACTCTACGGCGCCTATATGCAGGATGAATGGCTGATGACTCAGGCGCTTACGCTGAATTATGGCCTGCGCTATGACATCTCCAATGGCTATGTACGGCAAGATCAGCTAAGCCCACGACTCAATTTTGTCTACGCCTTGAACACGACTACCAACATTCATGGCGGCTACTCCCATTATTTCACGCCCCCGGCACTCGAACTGATCTCACCCACGGATATCGCCCGGTTCCAAGGCACTACCAATCAGCTGCCATCCAATTCCAATACCAATGTGGTGGCGGAACGCGATAACTATTATGACCTGGGCATAAACCATTACTTGACACCCAGCTGGCAAGTGGGGCTGGATGGATATTACAAAGATGCAACCGACCTGCTGGACGAAGGCCAATTTGGCCAGGCGCTCGTATATTCACCGTTCAATTACGCACGTGGACGTGTATGGGGAATCGAGTTTAATAGCACTTACCAGGCGCAGGATTTTTCATCCTATTTCAATATGGCGTACTCGCGCGCTCTGGGCAATGATGTGGTCTCAGGCCAGTACAATTTTGATCAGGCGGAGCTCGACTATATCGCTGACAACTTTGTACACCTGGACCATGACCAGACTTGGACCGGATCCGGCGGTGTAGCTTATGAATGGCGGGGTACACGCTATAGCCTGGACGGGATTTTCGGCAGCGGCCTGCGGGCCGGGTTTGCCAATACCCAGAGCCTGCCATCCTATGCCCAATTTGATGCCGCCGCTTCGCGGTCGATTAACGTTCCCGGCATCGGTGGTGTGGGCGTACGTCTGGCTATCGTCAACCTGTTCGACCGAGTCTATGAGATCCGCAACGGTACGGGTATCGGTGTAGGTGCGCCGCAATATGGACCACGGCGGGGATTTTTTATTGGCTTGACGAAATCGTTCTGAAACCAGCCGCGTGCGATAAGGATTGCGCATTCATCAGGCTGGTGTGAGTGCAAAACGTATGCAGACACGCAGTCCAGGGTGATTTTCATCAAGGCTGAGTGTTGCGCTGTGCTGCTCAGCCACAGCTTTGACCAGTGCCAGGCCCAAGCCGCATCCCGGTTGACTGCGGCTTGCGTCCAGGCGTACAAAACGTTGCAGAGCTTTATCACGCAGTTCCGCTGGTATTCCCGGACCGTTATCACTCACAACCACAAATGCATGGTGCTCCTGATGGGTCAGCACGAGACTGACTGTGCCGCCTTGCGGGGTGTACTTGATGGCATTGTCCAGTAGATTGCCGATAGCTTGTGCCAGCAGCTGGTGGTTACCTTTAACGACCAGTTTCGGAACTATGTTCGTGGATAACTGAATACCATTTTCGTCCGCTAGAGGTTCATAGAGCTCTGCAGCATCGTGGCATACCGATGCCAGGTCCACTTCAGTCCATTCACGGCGTGCACCTGACTCGATCTGGGCGATACTGAGGATGGCGTTGAGCGTGGCCACGATCCCGTCGGTTTCCTCGATGACCTTCTGCAGTGCTTCTTTTTTTGGCAACGCATCATCGGATTTCATGAGCGCCATTTCCGCCCGACCACGCAGTCGAGTAAGCGGACTGCGCAGATCGTGGGCGACATTCTCTGTGACTTCGCGCGTGCTCTTCATCAGTTGTTCGATACGTGAGAGCATGGCATTCAGCTTGCTTGCCAGCGCATCGAATTCATCGCGGCCGTGTTCTTCGGGGATGCGTTGCGTCAGATCGCCGGCCATGATGGTATCGGTGGTACTGGTGACTGCCTGCAGACGCCGTACCACACTACGCCCGACCAGGGCGCCGCCGACAGCCCCCACGACTAGAACCAGTAGCACAGCCGCCAGCGTAAGCGCCAGGATGGTTTCCCGCAGCTCAATGAGCTCGTCCAGCGACTGCCCGATGAGCAGGTGATAACCGCCAGGAAAGCTAACCGCCACAGCACGCAACTCGAAGTGATGTTGCTGAGGGTCCAGTCCCGGTTGATTGTTATGCGCCCGGAGGCGCAGCGTGGCCCAGGTCATTTGATCGCCGCGCATCTCCCTGGGCCAGTCCGAGAGCGAGCCGGCGAGTAATTGATAGTGGCCATCAGTCAATAGATATTGGCGCGGGCCGGCGTCACCGCTGTCACTCTCCGCCAATCCCTTGGTTGTACTCAGTGCGCTGATGGTCTGCTGCAACCCGCCGATGCCTCTCAGGCCGTAGAGACGAGTGAGGGCTGCGGTCTCGGCGCGCAGGCCAGCATCGATCTGGGTATTTAACTGCGAGATGGTGACCCAGTAGATCACGCCAAAGCATACGATCGTCAGCAGCGCTACAAAACCCGCATAGCGCATCGCCAGTCGGAATGCAGTGGTATCAATTAATCTGATCTGATTCACGCTCAGGGTTCACGCAGACAGTAACCGCTACCACGCACGGTATGGATCAGCGGGTGTGTGGATTGCTTGTCGATCTTGGTGCGCAGGCGGCTCATGTGCACATCGATCAGGTTGGTCTGGGGATCGAAATGATAGCCCCAGACCTGTTCCAGCAACATGGTGCGCGTCACCACCTGGTCAGTGTGCAGCATCAGAAACTCCAACAAACGGAATTCGCGCGCCTGCAGCACGATGGGTTTATTCGCGCGCCTGACGCTGCGACTAAGGCGATCCATTTCCAGGTCTGCGACCCTCAGTATCATGTCGGGCAATGGAGCATTACAGCGGCGTGCGATCGCTTGCACACGTGCCAATAACTCGGCGAAGGCGAACGGCTTGGCCAGGTAATCGTCACCGCCGCTTTGCAGCCCGATGACGCGATCATCCACGTCGGCAAGCGCGGTGAGGAACAGCACAGGTGTGGTATTTCCGCTGCTGCGCAATTCCCGAACCAGGCTCAGCCCGTCCTTTCCAGGCAGCATGCGATCGACAATGAGTGCATCGTAGCTGGATGCCTGAGCTTGTTGCAGTCCATCAGGACCGGTGGCGGCGTGCTGCGTCGAATGGCCGCTATTATGCAAACCTTTAATCAAGTGGTTCGCGGTTTCGGAATCGTCTTCGATGATCAGCAATCGCATGCCAACAGCATAGGGTAAAACCCGCCCCGGGAGCCACCCTGATCGCAGGAAGATTAACAACTGTTAATGCCAGAATTGGCCAAAAACAAGTATCTAGAACTTAAAATGACAATCAGTATTTTCCACGCGGAATCAATTCCCGACTGCAAATGTATCTCTGGCCAACAAGCCGGTTTTCCATTACCTGCCTGCTACTGGGCTGTCTTGCGGGCTGTGCTGTGTATCATGCCCGGCCGCTGCCGCAGCAACCGGATCTGCATGCTCAACCGCTGCCGCTGCGGGTCGACGTAACCCAGATCCAGCTTCCCGGGCTTAAACCACATCCTTTTGATCCGGACAAGGGACTGGATATGACCGATGTAGCGATACTCGCAGTGGTCAACAATCCAGCGCTGCGCACTGCCCGTGCCCAGGCGCGCGCCGGTCAAGCGCAAGCCTTCCTGGCGGGGCTGCTTCCCGGGCCGCAGCTCAATTACAGCTTAGATCATCCCACCGACCAGGGATCGCAATACGTCAATGGCTATAGCGCTGGGATTGCATACGACCTTTCATCACTGCTCAGTTACTCTGCAACCAAAGGTGCCGCGCGTGCCAGTGCCCGGCAAGTTGACCTGGATCTGCTATGGCAGGAGTGGCAGGTGGCTCAGCAGGCGCGCGTACTGTATGTGGATTGTGTCGAGAACAGCCGCAAGCTGGATGTGCTTGCAAAACTGCGCGACAGCATGGAAAGCCGCTATCAGGCGGAACAAAAGGCATACGCAGCCAGAGACCTTTCGCTGGCAGATCTGGGACTCGATCTCGCGGCCTTGCAGGATTTGCAGAGTATCGCGGGTAACGTGGCGACCACGCGCAACGCCAGTTGCCACGCCTTGAATGAAATTCTGGGCGTAAAACCCGGTGTGCAATTGAAGCTTATTCAGGATCGGTCTCCGGTAACGATGCCCACCGTGGCCATGATCGACGCAGCGCTCGCCAAGCTCCCGCAACGCCGCCCCGATCTATTGGCGCTGCAGTATGGCTACCAGAGTCAGGACGAGGAAGTGTGGCGTGCGGTGTTGGCGCAGTTCCCCGGCATCAGCTTTGGCGTGAATCGCGCCCAAGACACCAGCGACGTGCACACCACTGGCTTCAGCATCAGTCTGAACTTTCCATTTTTAAGCGGTGGAGCTGCTGCGGTGCATACGGCGCTCGCCACCCGCGATGCGCTTTGGAATGAATACCAGCAGCGGCTGGATGAAACTTCAAACGAAGTGCATCTGATCCGCGCCGATCTGGGAGTTTTGGACCGGCAACTGCAACAGGCGGATGCCACTGCCACGGATGCACAGCGGATGTCCTCAGCCGCGCAGACCGCTTATTCCAACGGCGATCTCACGGCCCCGGCCTATTACGATCTGCGGATCACATCACTGAAACGAGTGATGGACACTCTGGACTTGCAGGCCCAGCGCCAGCAATTGGAGATTGCACTGGAAACCCTGTTGGGTTTGCCGCCACAGGATCTGCAACACCCGATCCCGGATGAAGAGAAGCAACCATGAAATTCACACTCCTATTTTTTATATTTCATCTGAGCCTGCTCATCGCGCCCCTGGCCTACGCCGACGCGAATGCGCCGCTGGCATCCACCCAGAGGGTGACGGCCCTGGTCGAAACGGCGCCGGTAACTGAACGGCGCGTGGCTTCGAGTCTGCCAGTGTATGGCACTCTGCAGGCTGCACCGCGTGAGAATCGCACGCTCGCAGCCAGCCGCGACAGCATCATTGCCGGCGTCGCAGTCACCAGCGGTGAGCGTGTACACAAAGGTCAGCTGCTCATCACATTGGCGCCTACGCCACAGAGCCACATTGCCTGGGTCCAGGCCAAGTCAGGTTTGGCGTATGCCAAGACTGCATTGCAGCGTACCCGTTCCTTATATAAGGAACATCTGGCGACCCGTGAGCAACTGGCCGCTGCTGAAAAGGAATTGAGCGATGCACAAGCCACGCTCACGGTGGCGCAGCAGGCCGGAGGCAACCGACCGTTACCCATGCGCGCAACCGGGAATGCGGTGGTGACCAGCGTGATGGTGAATACCGGCGAACAGGTCGCGGCCAACACCGCGTTGCTCACGCTCGCCGCGCAAGGTGGTCTGCAGGCGCGGCTGGGCGTGGCACCGGAACAGGCAGGCGCTTTGCATGCGGGCTTGCCGGTGACGCTGCATTCCATCTTCAACCCCGATATCCGCGTCAGCGGAAAGATCACCTCTGTGGGCGGCATGCTGGATCCGGATACCGGCCTGTATGACGTATTTGTGCATCTGCCACGCGCTACACATGATGTTTTGCTTGGCGAACAGGTCCAGGGAGAAATCACCTTGAGCGATGCACGCAGCCTGGCAGTACCGCGTTCCGCGGTACTGCGAGATGCTCATGGGGCCTATGTATTCATCGTGCACAAGCACGTGGCCCGCCGCGTGGATGTGAAAACCGGGTTCGACGACGACACCTGGATCGCCGTGCAAGGCGAACTGCACGCCGGCGAGCAGGTAGTGACTTTGGGCAACTATGAGCTCGAGGACGGCATGGCGGTCAGGGAGCAGACGCCTTGAATTTTACGGCGTTCCTGCAACGTCACCGGCGCTCACTGCTGTTTCTGGCGGTGATGCTGGCGTTCGGCGGCGCGCTGGCGGCTTTCAATCTGCCCGTGAGCCTGCTGCCAAACGTGCACTATCCACGCATCGTGGTGGAGCTGGATGCTGGAAATCGGCCGGCGACGCAGATGCAGCTACTAGTGACGCGTCCGGTTGAGACGGCGGTGCGCGATATTCCCGGGGTGCAATCAGTACGCTCCATCACCAGCCGCGGAACCGCCGAGGTCTCCGTGAATTTTGCCTGGGGCCTGGATATGACCCAGGCGTTACTCGAAGTATCTTCCAAGATCAGCCTGATACTGCCGGATCTGCCCGCCAGCACGCGGTTCACGGTGGAACGGCGCGATCCCACGGTGTTTCCAGTGATCGCCTACAGCCTGACTTCCAGCAGCGAAAGTCTGGTGCAGTTGCGGGATATTGGCCTGTATCAGTTGCGGCCGTTGCTGTCACGCGTGCCCGGCGTGGCGCGCGTCGGCGTACAGGGTGGGCAGCAGGCCGAATACCACGTGGACGTGAGCCCCGCGAAGCTGCGTGCTTTCCATCTGTCGTTGGCGGACGTGGTCAGCGCGGTGTCCGCTAATAACTTACTCACGGCCGTCGGCCGTTTGCAGGACCATTACCAGCTATATTTGGTGGTCTCGAATACCCAGCTGCACGATCTTAAGGACATCCGCAGTGTGGTGCTGAAACGCGGTCCGGATGGCGTCGTGACCGTGGGGGATGTGGCCGAGGTCGATATGTCCACGGTGCCCCAGTGGATCCGGGTGACCGCCAACGGCCGCAATGCCGTGCTGCTGAATATATTTCAACAGCCGGCGGCTAATACCGTACAGATCGACCGCGATATCGATACCCAGTTAAATGTCTACCGCTCGAACCTGCCGGCCGGCGTACATATCAGCAAATGGTACGATCAGAGCGGGTTGATCGTGTCATCCGCACACAGCGTGCGTGATGCCATCTTCATTGGCGTCATCCTGGCGGCGCTGGTCCTGTTGATGTTTTTGCGCAACCTGAAGATCACCTTCATCAGTGTGCTGATCGTACCTTCCGCCATCTCCATCGCCATTCTGCTGCTCTATATCCTGCACATGAGTTTCAACATCATGACCCTGGGTGGCGTTGCAGCCGCCGTGGGTCTGGTGATCGACGATGTGGTGGTCATGTGCGAGCACATTGTCAGACGCTTCCGCGAGGTCAGGGAGCAGGAGCCCCATGAACGTATTATGTGGGCAGCGCGTGAATTTACTCGGCCACTGATGGGATCGTCCGCCTCCACCATCGTGATTTTCATTCCCTTGGCCTTCCTCAGCGGAATCACCGGGGCGTTTTTCAAATCATTGGCCTTGACCATGGCCAGCACGCTGGTCATATCCTTCTTGCTGGCCTGGCTGGTGGTGCCGGTACTGGCGTCTTGGCTGCTGAATGACAGGGATTACCATGAGGAAAAATTTGGCTGGCTGGCACGCCATGCTCACAGGTTTTATGCATGGCTCATGCCGAGGCTTTTGCGTAAACCGGTATGGCTGTTGGCGGGGCTGATTCCACTGGCGATTCTGGGTTTTTTGGGCTACCACTACGTGGGCACCGGGTTTCTTCCACATATGGATCAGGGAGGTTTCACGCTGGATTACCTGGCTGCGCCCGGCACCTCGCTCGCTGAGACCAACCGGCTGCTTGACCAGGTGCAGGAGATATTGCAGCACAACCCCAATGTGGCCAGTTATTCGCGGCGCACCGGAGCGCAACTGGGTGGCGGTGTGACCGAGGCCAATACCGGCGATTTTTTCGTGCGCCTCAAGCCGTTTCCGCGTGAACCTATCGACAAGGTCATGGACGAAGTGCGCGCCGCCATCAATTCAAAAGTCCCCGGACTTGATATCGATCTGTCGCAGCTCATGGAGGACATGATCGGCGACCTGACGTCCGTGCCGCAGCCGGTGGAGATTAAACTCTTTAGCACCGACACCGATGAGATTCTGAAGCTTGCGCCCAAAGTAGCTGATGCTATCAGCAAGGTACCGGGCATCGTGGATGTATACGATGGCGTTATGTATTCCGGCGACACCCTCAACATTCACATGGATCCCGTCAAGGTCGGCATACTTGATCTTGACCCGGAGAGCGTCACACAACAGTTGAACACCTATCTGCAGGGGACAGTCGCTGCGGACGTCCAGAAGGGCTACAAATTCGTTGGCATCCGCGTATGGACGCCCGGTGCATTGCAGTTGCAGACCTCACAGTTAGCCGGGACCCCGATTCGTGCGGCCAACGGGCATGTTTATCCTCTGGGGAGTTTTGCCACCATCACCACCGTCAACGGCAGGCCGGAGATCGACAGCGACAATCTGAAGCGCATGTTCGCGGTGACCGCGCGCATCAGCGACCGCGATCTTGGTTCCACCATCGCCGCCGTCAAACAGGTGCTTGCCACTCCGGGGCTGATCCCCAAGAACGTGGAAGTGCAGTTGGGCGGTCTCTACAAGCAGCAGCAGATCGCGTTCCGCGGACTGGCAATCGTATTCGCAGCAGCTGTGGCCCTGATCTTCGTGCTGCTGTTGTTCCTGTACGAGCGCTTCCGGGTGGTGCTGTCAATCATGAGCGCGCCGTTGATGGCGGCGGCCATGGTTTTTACCGCACTCTGGATCACCGGTATCGAGCTCAATATCACCGCCATGATGGGGCTCACGATGATCATCGGCATCGTTACCGAAGTGGCGATCTTCTATTTCTCGGAATTCGTGGAATTGAAAAATGCGGAAAGCTTCGAACGTGCACTGGTGGAAGCCGGCCTGAACCGCATGCGCCCCATCGCACTCACCACCCTGACCACCATCCTGGCGTTGCTGCCGTTGGCCCTGGACATCGGTCGGGGCGCAGCGATGCAACAGCCGCTGGCGGTAGCCATCATCGCCGGTGAGACGGTCCAGCTGCCGTTGGTATTGATCGTCATGCCGGTGATCTATTACCTGCTGATGCGCCTACCAATTCGCCGGATGGCGCACCCCTAGGCGATCCTGCACGCCCTAAGCACGGAGCAGGTGTCATTTGCTGGCTTGCCCACGTGTCCTGTCATGTTTCTGTCATATTTGACCCCTACACTCCAAAGGCCTTTCAAGCATCTGCCGTTAGTCGAGACGGTACCCTAATTCCCATACTCTAATGGCTAAGGAACAATGCTCGAAGCAGGAACCGACGCTCTGAATAGTAGTACTACCCCTGCGACGATCACCGGCAGGGCCAATCCAGGCCGGCGTACGGCTATCGCCGACATATTGTTTCGCGGCATTACGCGCTTGGCAGCGTTGCTAGTGCTGGCGCTCATGGCCGGTATCCTGCTAGTGCTGTTGGTCCAGGCCTGGCCGGCCTTACGGCACTTCGGTTGGCATTTTTTTGAAGGTTCGGATTGGGACCCTGTTGCCGTAAAATTTTCAGCGCTGCCCTCGATCTACGGGACGCTGGTAACTTCGGTGATCGCGATGATCATCGCAGTACCGGTCAGTTTCGGCATCGCGCTTTTTATCACGGAGCTGGCGCCTGCTTGGCTGCGGCGTCCTGTGAGCACAGCCATCGAGTTGTTGGCAGCCATTCCCAGCATCATTTATGGCATGTGGGGCCTGTTCATATTCGCTCCGTTGTTCAGCGAGTATGTCCAGCCGTGGGTCACGGACCACATCGGTAGTTGGCCGTTGGTGGGTGCGCTGTTTCAGGGTCCGCCCATGGGTATCGGTGTATTCACCGCCGGTCTGATCCTGGCCATCATGGTGATTCCATTTATCAGCGCCGTGATGCGCGACGTATTCGATCTGGTACCCACAGTTCTTAAAGAATCCGCCTACGGCGTGGGCTGCACTACCTGGGAAGTGGTATGGAACGTGGTGCTGCCGTACACACGCGTCGGAGTGGTCGGCGGCATCATGCTGGGTTTGGGTCGCGCCTTGGGCGAGACCATGGCAGTGACTTTCATCATCGGCAACAGCCATACCATCAGCCGTTCACTGTTCATGCCAGGCAATACTATCTCTTCGACCCTCGCTAATGAATTTACCGAAGCGGTGGGTCCGATCTATACCTCATCACTCATCGCCCTTGGCTTGATTCTGTTTTTCATCACCTTCGTTGTTCTGGCTTTTGCCAAACTGTTGCTGCTGCGTATGGGTACGCGTGAAGGGAGTAAAAGCTGATGGCTATTTCCGCCCGCTATCTCCGTCGCCGCTTGTTAAATACGTTCAACCTCGGAATATCAGTGTTAGCCACCGTTTTCGGCCTGTTCTGGCTGACTTGGCTTGTCTGGACACTTGTCGATGAAGGATTGCGCTGGATAAATTTGTCTCTCTTCGCTCAGAGTACCCCAGCGCCAGGTGCCACTGGAGGTGGTATTGCCAACGCTATCGTCGGTTCATTGCTGATCACGCTGGTGGGCGTGGTCGTGGGAACACCAATCGGTATCCTGGCCGCCACCTGGCTAGCGGAGTTCGGCCGGTATTCGCGCATCGCAGCCGTGATCCGTTTCGTGAACGATATCCTGCTGAGCGCACCTTCTATCGTGATCGGCGTATTTGTCTACGCCGTAGTGGTAGCACAATTCGGTCATTTCTCCGGTTGGTCCGGTGGCTTTGCGTTAGCCATTATCATGCTGCCAGTCGTGTTGCGTACTACCGAGGATATGCTAGTGCTTGTGCCGGATCAGATTCGCGAAGCCGCTGCGGCTCTGGGGGCACCTCAATGGCGGGTGGTAGTAACGGTGGTCTATCGCGCATCCATGGGTGGAATGCTTACCGGCGTTATGCTGGGTATCGCACGTATCAGTGGTGAGACCGCACCTTTATTGTTCACGGCTCTCAATAACCAGTTTTGGAGTACGGATATGGGCGGAGCCATGGCCAATCTGCCCGTCATGATCTTCCAGTTCGCGATGAGCCCCTACAGTAACTGGCAACATCTGGCTTGGGCAGGCGCCCTGCTTATTACCCTTGCTATTTTGGCTCTGAATCTGTTTGCACGTCTAGTAATCCGTTCCAATGCATTTGTGAAATAACCATGAACCAACCTGAACCGACTAAAACCCACGCCGTGTCGCTGCAAGCTCCGATCGTTAAAGCGCGTCCCTCTAGCGGGAAGATTGTCATCGAAAAACCGAAGTTGGGCATCAACGAGTTGAATTTCTATTACGGTCGTTTCCACGCGCTGCGTGATATCAACATGGACATCGCCGAACGCCAGGTGACGGCCTTCATCGGGCCCTCCGGCTGCGGTAAATCCACTTTGCTGCGTACCTTTAATCGGATCTATGGCCTCTATCCGGACCAGCGCGCCACCGGCACGATTGTGCTTGATGGTCACAATATCCTGGACCGCGACCAGGACCTGAATTATCTGCGCGCCAAGATCGGCATGGTGTTCCAGAAGCCCACGCCCTTCCCCATGTCGGTGTTCGAGAATATCGCCTTCGGTGTGCGCCTTTATGAAGGCCTGTCGCGTGCCAAGATGCAGGAACGCGTGGAATGGGCGCTGCGCAAGGCAGCGCTCTGGGAAGAGGTCAAGGATAAATTGCATCAAGGGGGTACGCGCCTTTCGGGCGGCCAGCAGCAACGTCTGTGCATCGCTCGCGCCATCGCGGTGAAACCGGAGATCATGCTGCTGGACGAGCCCGCCTCGGCGCTGGATCCGCTCTCGACCCTGAAGATCGAGGAGCTGATCGCCGAATTAAAGGCTGATTACACCATCGTCATCGTCACCCATAACATGCAACAGGCGGCGCGCGTGTCGGACTACACAGCATTCATGTATCTCGGTAGCTTGATCGAATATGCCGACACCAGTACGCTGTTCACCAACCCCAGCTTGAAACAGACTGAAGACTATATCACCGGTCGCTACGGCTGATATGCTTTGATCAATATCGGCGACTGTCTGGCATAAAATAAATCGTGTCATACTGGTACGCCGTCATGCAACATGACGGATGTGGTTTTTGGCTGTCTGTTATTGCAGATAGAATGCCTCGTGGTCTATCTGACTGTCATCGTGGAAGTATTAAAGGTCCTGACCTGCGGGATTTGCAGTTAAGCTGACGGCAGCTCGCAAAAACTAATAACAAGTATCCAGAATACTGGATAAAGGCATTGAACATGGCAATAAACGGTAATGTAAAATCAGCGCAGGATAACATCAAACTCGGTCTTAAGGATGCATTTACGCAATCCATGCATCCTGTGATTTATAAAACAACTATCCTGCTTTTGTGCATCTTGCTTTTATCACCTGCATATAGTTATGCAGGCATGATAATTGATCTCGGCCAGACAAGCTCCCATGCTACCACCAATAATGACATCAACTACGATGCCAAGTCAGTCGTCCTTGCATATAAGTGGTCGACCGGGATCGAACTTTCTGGTGGTTCACTATTCGATGCGCCGCAGAGGGCGGCCACCTGGGCAAGTGTATCTTATGTTCTGACGGATCCACATCTGTTTGCAGGTATCGGTGTTGCTGTGGACAACCATATCACCAGTACCTTAACGAGCAAAATGCTTTTCCAGACTCAGGCGGGGTTCCATTATCATCACTGGAGGATATTGGTAAGGCATCTATCGAACGCTGGTCTAAAAGGGGAGAACATCGGGGAAACCATGATATTAGTCGGCTGGGAATTCTGAACAGGCACAACTATTGAACCTCGGTGTCTTGCATAATCTGGGATGATTATCTGGGAGTGACGATTCCTGTCTCATTTCAAATCCGTATTACCCACTAAGTCGCAATTGTTACGAAATGTAACAGGGTTGTATGGCGAAGTGTAACGAAAAGTAACAGTATCGTGATCTAACGTTTGCATAGAAATAAATCAATCGGTAATCCGCGGAATTTGTATTCCAAAATCTATGAGCGAGTGTTATATCTAATCTTCGGCATGGCTGGCCGGGTGCTGGATTCGCGTGCTCTGTGCCTCGACCGCGGATAAACCTAGCCTCTATGCCGATGAATGAGGTTACCTCACAATTGGCATTTCGGATTCCAACATATGAATACCACTTCTACTCTGGGACCTCACAAAAAAACACGGCGTTTGTATGTATGGCTAGCCGTGTTCGCGCTATTACTGCTGGTCGTGATCGCGATCGTTATTTCTAGGATTCTGCCAACGAAAAATGCACAACACCGAGGTTTCGGCCAGTTCAATGGTCCGCAACCAGTGCAAGCATCTGCCGCAGTCCGCGGGAATATTCCAATCACGCTGAGTGCGCTTGGCACGGTCACGCCTCTGGCGACAGTGACGGTGCTGACGCAAATCAACGGCCAGCTGATGAAGTTGGGTTTTACCGAAGGCAAAATGGTCAAAAAAGGCGATTTTCTCGCGCAAATTGATCCCCGTCCGTATCAAGTCGCCTTGGAACAAGCTCAAGGTCAGTTAGCCCGTGATCAAGGCCTGCTGCACCAGGCACAGAGCGATCTAGCACGCTATCGCATGCTCGCTGCCGAGGACTCGATTTCGGCGCAACAGGTCACGGACCAAACCTACCTGGTCGAGCAATATCAGGGAACAGTCAAATCGGATCAGGCCCAGATAGATCTGGCGCGTCTGGATCTGTCCTACTGCCATATCGTTGCGCCGGTATCAGGTCGCGTCGGTCTACGCCAGGTTGACGTCGGCAATTACGTGCAAACATCCAACTCCAACGGTATTGTGGTTATCACCGAGCTGTCGCCCATCAGTGTGATATTCACACTTCCGGAGGACAGCATTCCTCAGGTCATGCAGCGTATCGCAGCCGGCGCACACTTACCTGTCACGCTCTATGATCGCACCAATACCGACGAGCTCGCCGTTGGTGTACTGACTGCTGTGGACAACCTGGTCAATACCACTACCGGTACGGTGCAGTTGCGCGCCTTGTTCAAGAACTCAAGTAACACACTATTCCCCAATGAATTTGTTAATGCGCTGTTGCTGGTAGATACGTTGCAAAACGTGACGGTGGTGCCATCGGCAGCTATTCAGCGTGGCGCGCCCGGTACCTTTGTGTACCTCGTCAATCCGGACGACACCGTATCCTTGCGCACGGTGACTTTGGGTCCCGCGGATGGCGAGCGCGTCGCTATTCTTAAGGGGCTAAGTCCGGGAGATCGGGTCGTCACCGACGGCGCCGAACAGTTGCGCGATGGCGCTAAGGTGATGCTACCGCAGGCCCAGGCAAAAGCTTCCTCACCGGCAGGTACGTCAACCACGTCACGGCCGCACTCGGCGAAGCATAAAGGCTGGGGACATCGTCACCAGCCGTCGTCACCACCGTCCGGCGGCTCCTGAGGCAAGGTCCGCCTGGTAACCGGGCACGCATGAATCCGTCACGTCTTTTTATACTACGGCCAGTTGGCACGTCATTGTTGATGGCGGCGATTATCCTTGCGGGCGGCGTGGCGTATTTCTTTCTACCACTGTCGGCCCTCCCCGAAGTGGATTATCCAACCATCCAGGTGCAAACACTTTATCCGGGAGCCAGCCCGGATGTGATGACTACATCGGTCACCGCTCCTCTGGAAGTACAACTCGGCCAGATGCCGGGTCTTAACCAGATGTCCTCGTCCTCTTCAGCGGGTGCATCGGTCATTACCCTGCAGTTTGATCTCAATCTGAGCCTGGATATCGCGGAGCAGGAAGTGCAGGCGGCGCTCAATGCGGCCGGTAATCTGTTGCCCGCGGACCTGCCGGCGCCGCCCATATACGCAAAAGTCAACCCGGCCGATGCCCCGGTGCTGACTTTGGCGGTCATGTCGAACACGCTGCCGCTCACACAGGTGGAAGATCTGGCGGATACACGACTGGCGCAGAAGATTTCACAGGTTGCAGGCGTTGGTCTGGTGACACTCAACGGAGGCGCGCGCCCCTCGGTACGTGTGCGTGCCAATCTGCGGGCGCTCGCCGGCTACGGCCTGAACATCGACGACTTACGCAGCACCTTGGGCAATCTCAATGTCAATACGCCCAAGGGCAGTTTCGATGGCCCTTCACAGTCCCATACCATCAACGCCAACGATCAATTACAAACTCCCGCGGACTACCTCAATGCCATCATCGCCTACCGTGCCGGGGCGCCGGTGCACTTGTCGGATGTAGCCACGGTGGAAGAGAGCGCTGAAAACAACAAACTCGGCGCCTGGATGGATACCACACCGGCCATCATACTCAACATCCAGCGCCAGCCGGGTGCCAATGTGATCACCGTGGTAGACCGGGTCAAGGCGTTGCTTCCGGAACTGCAAGCATCGCTGCCAGCCTCGGTCAGTGTGGCAACGCTCACCGACCGTACCAATACCATCCGTGCCTCGGTGCGCGACACGGAATTCGAACTGGTATTGGCGGTGGGGTTGGTGGTCCTGGTTATCTTCCTGTTCCTGCGCAATCTTCCCGCAACCATCATCCCCAGCCTTTCCATCCCGCTGTCCATCATCGGCACCTTCGGCGTGATGTACCTGATCGGCTTCAGTCTGGATAATCTGTCGCTCATGGCGTTGACCATCGCTACGGGCTTCGTGGTGGATGATGCCATCGTCATGATCGAAAACATCGCGCGCTACGTGGAGCAGGGCGAAGCACCGCTGGCGGCGGCGCTCAAAGGCGCTGAACAGATCGGCTTCACCATCATTTCCCTGAGCGTGTCTCTTATCGCCGTGTTGATCCCGCTGCTGTTTATGGGTGATGTGGTCGGGCGCTTATTTCATGAATTTGCGATCACGCTGGCGGTGACCATCGTCATATCCGCCATTGTCTCGCTGACACTGGTACCGATGCTATGCGCCAAACTGCTGCGCCCGCAGGCACAGATTCGCAGCAACCGCATTTCCGTCTGGAGCCAGCGCTTTTTCGAAGCCATGATCAGGCGCTATGAGCAGGCTCTCGATTTTGCCTTGGCACACGAGCGTGCCACACTGCTGGTGGCAGTGGCCACACTGCTGCTGACCGTACTGCTGTATTTCCTGATTCCGAAGGGACTTTTCCCCATTCAGGATACCGGCCTGATCCAGGGGGTCACACAGGCCACTCCGTCCATTTCATTCCCCGCCATGGTTGATCGCCAACAGGCGCTGGCTCGGGTGATCCTGAAGAATCCCGACGTGGTAAGCCTGTCTTCATTTGTCGGCGTGGATGGCACCAACACTACCCTGAACAGCGGCAGGTTCCTGATCAATCTGCGGCCGCGGGACGATCGGCATCTGAACGCCAGCGAGATCATCCGCAACCTGCAAAGTGAAGTCGGGGGCATACCCGGCATTACCTTATATATGCAACCGTCCCAGGATCTGACTCTGGGCGATACGGTCAGCGCCACCCAATATCAGTTTGTGCTGGAAGACACCGACCCTGCTGAACTGTCACGGTGGTCCGAGAGCATGCTGACCCAGATGCGGGCGCTGCCACAACTCGTGGGCGTGGCCAGCAATGTCGAGGAGCAGGGGTTAGCCGCCTATGTGGATATTGATCGCAGTACGGCGGCGCGTTTCGGCATCACGCCAGCGACCGTTGACAATGCCTTGTATGACTCGTTCGGACAACGCATTGTCTCCACGATTTTCACCCAATCGAACCAGTATCGCGTGATCCTCGAAGCCGATCCGTCGATGCAACAGAGCCTGGATTCGCTGGATTCCATCTATCTGCCATCCTCAGTGGCCACCTATGCCCAAGTGCCGCTGTCCGCTATCTCAACGACCGAAACGCGCCAGACTCCATTGGTCATCAACCATCTGAACCAGTTCCCGGCGGCAACGATATCCTTCAATTTGGCGCAAGGGGCGTCGCTCGGCGGAGCTGTGAACGCCATAGAAGGCGTGGAACACAACATCAGCTTGCCAGCAAGCGTCATCACCAGCTTCGAGGGCGCAGCGCTGGCGTTCAAAGCGGCACTCGGAAACGAATTGTTCCTGATCCTGGCTGCCATCATCACGGTCTATATCGTCCTGGGAGTGCTGTATGAAAGCTTCGTGCATCCGCTGACGATACTTTCGACGCTGCCTTCAGCGGGCGTGGGTGCGTTGCTGGCGCTCATGATTGCGGGCAGCGATCTCGATGTCATTTCGATTATCGGCATCGTGCTGCTCATCGGTATCGTCAAGAAAAATGCCATCATGATGATTGACTTCGCACTGCAAGCTCAGCGTGGCGAAGGCCTGGAACCGCATAAGGCCATCCGCCAGGCATGTCTGCTGAGATTCCGCCCGATCATGATGACCACCATGGCGGCACTGCTGGCGGCCTTGCCGCTGATGCTCGGCAGCGGAACCGGTTCGGAGCTGCGACGCCCGCTCGGTATCGCCATCGTGGGTGGCTTGCTGCTCAGTCAATTGCTCACACTGTTTACCACTCCGGTGATTTATCTCGCCTTCGAACGGCTGGCTGAACGCGGCCGGATTAGGCGCGCACGTCATGGAGGCGCACGCCCATGAGTCTCGCCACGCCTTTCATCAAACGCCCGGTGGCGACCACGCTTTTGACCATCGGCATCGCCATGGCGGGATTATTCGCCTTCCTGCAATTGCCGGTAGCACCGCTGCCACAGGTGGATTTCCCCACCATCTCGGTGCAGGCGCAGCTTCCCGGCGCCAGTCCCGAGACCGTCGCATCGACAGTGGCCAGCCCCCTGGAACGGCATCTGGGCGAGATCGCCGACGTCACCCAGATGACCTCGCAAAGTTCCGAGGGCAGCACGCGCATCGTGCTGCAGTTCGGCCTCGACCGGGACATCGACGGGGCGGCGCGCGACGTGGAAGCGGCCATCAATGCGGCACGCGCCGACCTGCCGGCCAGCTTGCGCAGCAATCCGACCTATCACAAAGCCAACCCGGCAGATGCGCCGATCATGATCCTGGCGCTCACCTCCGACACCCTGACCCAGGGCCAGCTTTACAACGCGGCTTCAAACGTGCTGCAACAACGCATCTCGCAGGTGGATGGCATCGGCGAAGTGGACCTGGGAGGCAGTTCGCTGCCTGCAGTACGGGTCGAGCTTAATCCCACGGCATTGGCCAAATACGGCATCGGTATGGAGGATGTACGCGCGGCGCTCGCCTCGGCCAACGCCAACAGTCCCAAAGGCTCAATCGAGTTCGGCGGACAGCATTACCAGATATATACCAATGATCAAGCGACCCAGGCCGCGCAATACCGCTCGCTGGTGATCGCCTATCGTAACGGCGCCGCCGTGCACCTCAATGATGTTGCGGAGGTGGAAGACTCCGTGGAGAACGTGCGTAATGCCGGTTTGTCGAACGGACAACCCGCAGTACTGGTGATTCTGTACCGCAAACCGGGCGCCAACATCATCCAGGCCGTCGACGGCGTACGCGCGCTGCTACCGGCACTCCAGGCCTCCGTACCGGCAAACATACACATTGCGGTGGCACTCGATCGCAGCACCACCGTGCGTGCGGCTCTGCATGACACGGAATTCACGCTTCTGGTTGCCGTGATCCTGGTGATCCTGGTGGTGTTCCTGTTCCTCGGCGATACACGCGCTGCATTGATTCCCAGCGTCGCGGTGCCGATCTCTATCATCGGCACCTTCGCCGGCATGTATCTATTTGGTTTCAGCCTCGACAACCTTTCGCTGATGGCGCTCACTATTTCCACCGGATTCGTGGTGGATGATGCCATCGTGGTGCTGGAGAACATCACCCGCCATATCGAAGCGGGCATGTCGCGCATGCAGGCAGCATTGCTGGGAGCCCGCGAAGTGAGCTTTACGGTGCTCTCGATGAGCATGTCGCTGGTGGCGGTATTCCTGCCGATCCTGCTAATGGGCGGCATCGTCGGGCGGTTATTCCGTGAATTCGCCATCACCTTGTCGCTGGCCATCGGCGTGTCGCTGCTAGTCTCGCTAACCACCACTCCCATGATGTGCTCCAAACTACTGCGTGAGCGCCGTTTGGATAAGCCGCAGGGGCGGCAGCGTCTAAACAGCCGGATTTTCAACTTTGTGCACCGTGGCTACGAGCACAGTCTCGATTGGGCTTTACATTACCCAAGGCTCGTCATGCTGTCGCTAGGCGCAACCGTAATGCTTACGGTAGTGCTATTCATATTAATCCCCAAGGGATTTTTCCCGCAGGAGGATACCGGCCAGATCATTGGCGGCATCCAGGCTGATCAAAGTATTTCTTTCCAGCTCATGCGCCAAAAATTCACTCAATTCATGTCCATCGTGCAGCACGATCCGGCAGTCGCAAACGTGGTCGGTTTCACAGGCGGCCGGCAGACCAACTCCGGTTTTGTGTTCGTTTCGCTCAAGCCTCTCAACGAACGTAAGGTCTCGGCTGACCAGATCATCGGCCGGCTGCGCAAAAAACTCAACCGCGTACCGGGTGCACGCCTCTTCCTGCAAGCCGTCCAGGATATACGCGTCGGCGGCCGGCAAAGCAACGCTGAGTACGAATACACGCTGCAATCGGACTCCGCTCAGACGCTTTATGCATGGGCCCCGCGCCTGTTGGCGGCGCTGCAACACTCGCAAGTGTTGCAGGACGTCAATTCCGATCAACAACAGGGCGGGCTGGAAACCGATCTGGTGATTGACCGGCCGACCGCTGCGCGTCTTAATGTCACGCCCAATGAAATCGACAACACGCTCTACGACGCATTCGGCCAGCGCCAGGTCTCGACCATTTATGAACAAATGAACCAGTACCATGTGGTCATGGAGGTGTCGCCAAGTTATTGGCAGAGCCCGGATTCGCTGAAATATATCTACGTGAGCACATCGGGCGGTGTTGCCAGCGGCACGCAATCCACCAATGCGGTCGCAGGCACAGTATCCGGCACAAACGGCCCTGGGGCAGCAGTTAATGTGCCCTCGGCAGCGGCTATTGCCAGCGACTCGGCGCGCAACGCCGCCATCAACTCGATCGCCAGTACCGGACATGCATCCGCCTCCAGCGGTACGCCGGTAAGCACCAGCGCGGAAACCCTGGTGCCATTGGCGGCATTCACGCACTATGTGCCCGGGACGATGCCGCTGTCGGTAAACCACCAGGGCCTGTTCGTAGCTAGCACCCTGTCTTTCAATTTGGCGCCGGGTAAATCACTGAGCGATGCTGTGACCGTGATCCGTCAGGCGGAAGTCGCAATCGGCATGCCCAATTCCATCCACGGCAGTTTTCAGGGAACGGCACAGGTATTTCAGCAGTCGCTTGCCACCGAGCCGATCCTGATTCTGGCAGCGCTGGCTGCTGTGTATATCGTGCTCGGTGTTCTGTATGAAAGTTACGTGCATCCCATCACTATACTTTCCACGATTCCATCAGCAGGTGTCGGCGCCTTACTAGCGCTTACGATTTGCCATATTCCCTTTACCATTATTTCTTTGATCGGGCTTATTCTCTTGATCGGTATCGTCAAAAAAAACGCCATCCTGATGATTGATTTTGCCATCGTCGCCGAACGCGCCCGTAACCTTTCACCCCGGGACGCGATCCGGGAAGCCTGTCTATTGCGCTTTCGCCCGATCATGATGACGACGTTTGCCGCCATGCTCGGTGCCCTGCCGCTTATCTTCGTCACAGGTTACGGAGCCGAGCTGCGCCAGCCGTTGGGCATCACGGTCATCGGCGGTTTGATTTTTAGCCAGTTGCTGACCCTGTACACGACACCCGTCACCTATCTGTATCTGGACCGGTTGCGTCTGTGGCTGCTGCGGCGCGGCAACCGCCCACGGAATCAGATGACACCCCCTGTTATGCAAGGAGAATCCTGATGATGCGCCGCTTGCTGATTGCGGGACTCCCGACACTGGTGCTGACGGCGTGCATGGTTGGACCGGACTATCAAAGACCATCGGCGCCGGTGCCGGCCGCCTATAAGGAGCTACAAGGCTGGAAAGTTAGCCAACCGCAGGATGGCGTTGATCGCGGAGCGTGGTGGTCTATCTATAAAGATCCCGAGCTGGATACGCTCGAGCGCCAGATCGATATCTCCAACCAGAACATCCAGGCAGCCGCCGCCGCCTACCTGCAAGCCAGCGCACTGGCGCGGGAAGCGCGCTCCAGCCTATTTCCGAGTGTGTCCCTCGGCCTCGGTGCGACCCGTCAGGCCAGCAGTCAGGGCACGTCCGTCGGAACCACCGGCGGCCTTGGCAATACCATTACGAGGTCAACATCCGGTCCACAAAATAGTTTCGACTTGTCAGGCACCGCCAGCTGGGATCTGGACTTGTGGGGGGGTATTCGCCGCAGCGAAGAGAGCGCTATAGCCAACGCACAAGCCAGCGCTGCGCAACTCGCCTCCGCGCGGTTGTCGGCGCAAGCAAGTCTTGCCACCAACTATTTCAACCTGCGTGCGGCGGATCAATTGCAACAGTTATTGGACAAAACCGTAGTGGCCTACACGGAATCTTTGCGCATCACCCAAAATCAGTATGCCGCCGGTATTACCAGCCGGTTGGATGTCATAACAGCGCAGACTCAACTGGAGAGTGCGCAAGCGCAAGCCATCAACGTCGGCGTCCAACGTGCCGTGTATGAACATGCCATCGCGGTGCTCATCGGCAAGCCACCGGCCGACGTCAGCCTTGCTCCAGGCAAACTGACGGCTACGGTGCCTGCGGTGCCGGTGAGCGTCCCGTCGACGCTGCTGGAACGCCGTCCGGACATCGCCACGGCCGAACGGCAGGTGGTTGCTGCCAATGCACAGATCGGCGTGGCGGATGCCGCGTATTATCCGGATATCAGCCTGTCCGCCCTGCTGGGGTTCGTGGGTAACCCACTCGCTACGCTGGTATCTACTTCCAACCGGGTGTGGTCGCTGGGTGCGGCCGCCAGCGAAAACCTGTTCAACGGTGGAGAAACCAGTGCGGCCGTCAGTGCCGCCGAGGCGGCCTACGACGAAAGCGTGGCCAATTACCGGCAGTCGGTACTCACCGCCTTCCAGGGCGTCGAAGATCAGCTCGCCACGGTGCGCATCCTGGAACAGGAGGCAGCGGTCCAGGATTCCGCCGTAGCGGCTGCCAACCTGGCTGTGAAAATCTCGCTCAACCAGTATCGGGCCGGAACGGTTACCTATACCACCGTGGTCACAGCCCAGGCGACGCTGCTGGCTGACCAGCAGCAGTCATTGACCATTCAACAAAATCGTCTGGTGGCGAGCGTCACACTGATCGAAGACCTGGGTGGTGGTTGGACCGTCGCGCAACTTCCGACCCCGGAGGATGTGAACCAAGGCAAGGCCAACAATTATTAACGTAATAGATCTTGTGCAATTAGTCCTTTGGAATAGTCCAGCGTCATTTTTATTACATTGGAATGGTGGGCGGTACTGGGATCGAACCAGTGGCCCCTGCCGTGTGAAAGCAGTGCTCTACCGCTGAGCTAACCGCCCGCCGTTTGATGCGAAAAATTCCATCCCTGGAATTTTCCTTTACGAAAACCGAAAACGCGGTTTTCGGTTTTCTTCGTTATCCGGCTCGGTAGCCGGATAACAGCGGTATATCCCTATACCGCGCAAGCCTCCTATGAACAGAGGCTTGCAATGGGAGCGCGAATTTTACGGGCGACACGCATCCTGGTCAAATAACATACATTTGACCCGTAGAATAACCGCATGCCTGCGTTACCGATCGAAGAGTTATTACCCGCCATACGTGTAGCGTTAGCAGGGCACGGTGTCGCCGTGATCCAGGCGCCGCCGGGTGCCGGCAAGACCACGCGGGTGCCGTTGGCGCTATTGGATGCACCCTGGCTGAAAGCACGCAAGCTCATCATTCTGGAACCTCGTCGTTTGGCGGCACGCGCTGCCGCAAACTACATGGCCAAGCTGTTGGGCGAAACCGTCGGATTCACCGTCGGCTACCGGATACGCATGGATACAAGCGTCGGACTACACACACGTATAGAAGTAGTGACCGAGGGAATCCTCACACGTTTGATCCAATCCGATCCTGCACTGACCGATTACGGACTGGTGATCTTCGATGAATTCCATGAGCGCAGCCTGCAGGCGGACCTGGCACTGGCGCTGTGCCTGGAAGCCCGCCAGGCATTGCGCCCCGATCTGCGCCTCTCCGTCATGTCGGCCACGCTGGATGCGGCGCCGGTAGCTGCACTGCTGGGTGACGCGCCACTGCTGACATCGGCAGGCCGTAGTTTCCCGGTCACGGCGCACTATCAACCATTGAGAGCGAGGGAACGTATCGAGCCGCAGGTGGCGAATCACGTGCGTAGGGTATTGGAGGAGGAGAACGGCAGCCTGTTGGTATTTCTGCCCGGTACGGGTGAAATCCGCCGCGTCGCAAGCATGCTGGAAACCCAGCTCCCTTCCGATGTGACGGTCATGCCGTTATATGGTGATCTTTCACAGCTACAGCAGGAGGCGGCTATACAGCCGGTGTCACAAGGCCAGCGAAAAGTGGTGCTGGCCACCTCCATCGCCGAGACCAGTCTCACCATCGAAGGCGTGCGGGTGGTGGTGGACGCAGGCCAGATGCGTGTGCCGCGCTTCGATCCGGTGAGCGGCATGACGCGCCTGACCACGCTACGGGTGTCCCAGGCATCCGCAGACCAGCGTCGTGGGCGTGCCGGGCGACTGGAACCCGGTGTCTGTTACCGGCTGTGGAGCGAAGGCGAACGCCTGCAAACCCAGGGCACACCGGAAATCCTGGAGGCGGATCTGGCACCCTTGGTATTGGAACTGGCCCAATGGGGCGCATACGACGCCGGCAAGTTGGCCTGGCTGGATCCGCCGCCGGCAGCGGCGCTGTCGCAAGCCCGGGAATTGCTGCATGGTCTGGAAGCATTGGATGCACAGGGAAGCATCACTGCCCACGGACGCCAGCTGCTGGAACTGCCACTGCATCCACGCCTGGCGCACATGGTGGTGCGAGGTAAACAGCAGGGCTATGGCTGGCTCGCCTGCCTCCTGGCGTCGCTCACCAGTGAGCGAGATATCCTATCAGGAGAGAAGTCGGCGGACATCACTCTGCGCCTGCAGATGCTGGTTAGCACGAAAAATCCACAGCAATCAGTGGACCGGCAACGCCTGCGCCGGGTACTGACTGTTGCCAAAGATATCGCCAGACAGGCGGGAATCTCGGAGCAAGGAATACGTCTGGAACAGGCGGGCGCGGTGCTGGCTTTGGCCTATCCAGACCGAATCGCGCGTTCACGCAGCGCGGGCGAGGGACGCTATCTATTGAGCGGCGGTCGTGGCGCATTCCTGCCGGTAAACGATCCTTTATCCGCCAGCGAGTGGCTGGCAGTGGCAGAACTGGATGGCGCCGCACGCGAAGCCCGCATCTACCTGGCTGCTACTTTAAGCGAGAGCGAAGTACGTGAATCATTTGCGGCACAGATCACGCAGCAACCTGTCTTGGATTGGGATGAAGCCAGTGGTTCGGTGCGGGCCATTTCCGAACTGCATCTGGGCGCCATCACCCTGGAGACACGCACACTGGATGCACCGGAACCGGAACAAGTGATGATGCTGTTGCTCGCCGCCATCCGGCGACGCGGACTTACCTGCCTACCCTGGACACCTGCGCTCAGGCACTGGCAGGCGCGTGTACTGTTCCTGCGAGCAGTGGATGAAAGAAACTGGCCGGATGTATCGGATGCACAGTTGCTGGCGACACTGGATACCTGGTTGGCCCCATTTTTAGTCGGGCGCTCACGTATGAGCCATCTTGTGAATCTGCCATTACATGACGCACTGTTCGCATTGCTTGATCATAAAAAGCAGCGGCAACTAGAAGAGCTGGCACCCACACATTTCACCGTGCCCACAGGCTCGCGTATCCCGATTGATTACACTTCGGGTGAGGTACCGATATTGGCGGTACGCTTGCAGGAATTATTTGGCTTGTCGAAGACACCGGCCATCGCTGGCGACCGCTTACCTTTACTGCTGCATCTGCTGTCGCCCGCGCATCGTCCCGTGCAAGTGACGCGGGATCTGGCAGGTTTCTGGCGCAACAGTTATCAGGATGTTAAGAAAGACATGAAGGGACGTTACCCAAAGCATTATTGGCCAGACGATCCGATATCGGCGATTCCTACACGCCGCGCGAAAAGACATACCAAGTGATTGCGTAACGGATTCAAAGATAGCGATGCCGCATGCGTTAGCTATGGAGTTCGCAGCGCCCAAAAATGGTAGACCCAGCTTCTGCCGGGTTTAATAATCATAGTTATCCGATTTGTAGATAGCGTAATGATTAACTGACATCAGTCGTCGTAGATTTCCTTGAGCTTGTGGCGCAGGTTGCGCTCGTTGAGGCGATCTTCCAATGCGCGCCACGCCTGGGATGACTGTACTTTCACCGGCTTGCCCGTGCTGCGTTTCCGGCCGGGTGCAGATGGCTCATACACCGGATCCACAGCCGCGTCATCAGTTTTCTGGATTATCTCTTCGATGCCGGATGATTTGGAAATGTGCATATTTCTGCTTCAGCCGTTAGAAGTGTCAATCGCGGCGCGTTTTATACACTGACGCGCAGTCTTTGTAAATACGGCAGGCGCTGTTGACGGGAATGCATGCATTGGAAGGCTAGTGCTGAGTCATTCCAGAGGTTATCGAGTCGCGTGTTCCGTATCGGGGTGATGTTGCCGGGCAAAGAAGGTATACATCGTAGGCACCACGAACAAGGTGAAGCAGGTACCTAGGGTCATACCGCAGGCGATCACCAGGCCTATATCGAAACGGCTGACGGCACCCGCACCAGTAGCGATCAACAGGGGCACCACACCCAGCACCATAGCGGCGGTGGTCATGAGGATTGGCCGCAGGCGCACGGCGGCGGCATGTTCGATGGCTTCGCGCTTGCTGCAGCCGGTCTGGATCTGCCACTTGTTGGCAAAATCCACCATCAGGATGCCATGCTTGCTGATGAGTCCGATGAGTGTCAACAACCCCACTTGGGTATAGATGTTGATGCTGGCGGCACCGAGGAAGATCGGTATCAGTGCACCGCAGAAGGCTAGTGGCACACTCAACAGGATCACGAAAGGATCGCGCCAGCTTTCAAACTGCGCGGCTAACACCAGAAAAATCACGATGATGGCGAAAAAAATCGCCAGCAGCAGCGCGTTGCCGGACTGCACATATTGCCGCGATTCACCCGCGTAGTTGATGTAATAGCCCTTGGGGAAAATCTGCTGGGCCTGGGCCTTGAAAAAATCCAGCGCTTTGCCCAGCGAGACACTTGGTATTGCCTGGATGGTAGCGGCATTCAACTGTTGGAATTGATTCAATTGGTCCGGCTGTACACTCGAAGTCAGGTGTGCCACGGTGGACAGGGGGATCATAGAGCCATTGCCGGTGCGGATTTGGTAATTCATGAGCTGGCTGCCGTCGCGACGGAATTCATCCGCCACCTGCGGGATCACCTGGTAGCTGTAGCCCTGCAGATTGAAGAAATTGAGATAACCACCACCCAGGAAGGTGCTCAGGGACGAGCCAAGATCCTGCATGGAAATGCCGAGTTGCTGAGCCTTGTTGCGGTCTATATCAATGCTGAGCTGTGGGTTGTCGTATTTCAGGTCGCTGTCCACGTAATAGAACATACCGCTTTTGCGGGCCGCCTCCATGAGTCTTTCCTGCACCGCGTAGAGTTGCGGATAAGGTTCGGTGGTGCTCACCACAAATTGCACCGGTAGCCCGCTGGAGCCGGGCAGAGACGGGAAGTTCACGGCGAATCCCCTCAGGCCCGCGATCTGTGTCAGTTTCTGTTGCACTTGCTTGGTGACAGTGAATTGGCTGACGGAGCGTTGGCCCCAGGGTTTGAGGATCAGGAAAGCAATCAGGCTGTTGGTACCGCTACCAAATCCGCCGCCATTGATAAGTGCGTAGGCATCCTTTTCGGGAACATCTTTGAATATCTGTTCTACTTGCTGGCCGAATTTCGCCATGTAGTTGTGAGTAGCGTCCAACGGACCGGTCGTCTGGACGAACACGAAACCCTGATCTTCCAGCGGCGCCAGTTCTTTGGGAGACATGACATAAAATGCGACGACATTTAGGAGTACCACGACCGCTACGAGCACGGTCACCGGGCGCCAGTTCAGGGCATTATGCAGGAGGTGTTGATAACGCTCCTTGAGGCTGTCGAAGGTTTGATTCAGCCAGTCTTCCAGGCGTCCGGTGTTGCCAGCGGGCGCCAGAAATTTGGAGCACATCATGGGTGAAAGGGTCAGGGCAACGATGCCTGAAATGATCACCGCTCCTGCTAAGGTAAAGGCAAATTCCTGGAATAGAGAGCCAGTGAGCCCGCCGATGAAGCCAATGGGCGCGTACACCGCCGCCAAGGTAATGGTCATGGCAATCACCGGCGTGGCAATTTCACGTGCACCGATGAGTGCTGCCTGGAATGGGGTCTTGCCGTCTTCGATGTGACGGTGGGTGTTCTCCACCACCACGATAGCGTCATCGACGACGAGTCCGATGGCCAGCACCATGGCCAGCAGTGTCAATAGGTTGAGGGAATAACCCAAGAGCAGCATGAAGAAGGTCACGCCGACGAGCGATAGGGGGATGGTGATCACCGGAATGATGACCGGACGCAAAGCACCTAGGAACAGAAAGATAACGACAATCACGATGAGTGCTGCTTCTACGATAGTCTTGATGACCTCATAGATGGAAGCACTGATAAATTTGGTGGCATCGTAGGCGATCTGTACGTGCAGCGAGGGTGGTAATTGCGGTGTGATGTCAGTCAGCTGCTGGCGCACCAGCTTCACGGTGGTGAGCGGGTTGCCGTCCGGTGTGGGGTTGATGGCCATGAACACCGAGGGAATGCCATTGAAGTTCACTGACAGGTCGTAGGTTTGCGAGCCCAACTCGACCTGGGCCACGTCCTTGATGCGCACCAGCGCGCCGTTCTGGCTGCGCAGCACGATATTGCCGAAGGCCGGAGCGCTTTGCAGATCGGTGGTGGTGGCGATGTTCATGGACACCAAGCTGCCCTTGGTGGCGCCGGGAGCGGACAGATAATTGTTCTGCAGCAACGCATTGGCCACGTCGCTGGCGGTCACCCCAAAGGCCGCCATCTTCTTGGGGTCCAGCCAGATGCGCATGGCGTAGGGGAAGCCGAATACCTGAGCTGAGGCCACGCCGTCCAGAGTCTGCACCTTGGGCTGCACGACGCGTGTAACGTAATCGGTGATCTGCCCCTTGGTCATCTGGTCGGAATAGAAGCTGATGAACATGATGGCGGTGTTGCGCACGTCCGACGACTGGATCACCGGCGCCTGCGATTGCGGCGGCAACACGTTTTTCACCTGATCCACCTTGGACATGATGTCGGTCAGGGCCTTGTGGATGTCATAGTTGAGTTTCAGGTACACCGTGATGGTGCTCATACCCTGGGTGCTTGAGGAGGTGAGGTAATCAATACCCTCGGAGCTGGCCACCGATTGCTGGATAGGCTGGGTGATGAAGCCCTGTATGACGTCGGCGCTCGCACCGGGATACGCGGTAGTGATGGTGACCTGGCCGGTCTGGATTTTCGGATACTGACGTAGTTCCATCTTGTTGATGGAATTCAATCCCAGCAGCAGGATAATCAGGCTGATAACCGTCGCGAGCACCGGGCGGTTAATGAACAGGTCGGTAAATTTCATGTGCGGCCGCTCCGATCCGTCAATTCACGCTGATGCTGTTGTTGATGTCCACCTGCATGCCGTTTTGTAGCTTCTGTTGGCCGCTGGTAACCACCACGTCGCCGGCTTGCAGCCCCTTGGTGATGGCCACTCGCCCGTCGCGCTGCTGTCCGGTGGTGACGAATTGCTGGCTGACCTTAAGAATGGGTTTGCCATCGGCGTCCTTGCCGTCCTGTTTCACGATAAATACCGAGCTGCCATACAGGGAATAATCCACCGCGGTGTTGGGTACTGTCACCAACGGTGCCGCCTTGCCGTAATACACCTGTACATTGGCGAACATGCCAGCGCGCAGCAGATGTCCGGGATTCTGGATAGTGGCCTGTGCGGCCACGTTGTGGGTGTTGGGATCTACATCGGAATCAATGGCGGTGATTTTGCCGCTGAAGGTCTTGCCGGGATACGCGTCCACATTCACATCTACCTTCTGGCCCTTGGCGAGGCCCGCCAGATCCTGTTCCGGCAGGGAGAACTGGGCAAACAAGGTATCCAGGGATTGCAGGCTGGCGATGTTGGAACCGACGGGCAGATACTGGCCCAGATTCACGTTACGGATGCCGATGTGACCGGAGAACGGTGCACGGATGGCGAGCTTGTCAATGCTGGCTTGGTCGTTCAGCAGGTTCGATTTGGCCTGTTCTAAATTGCTCTTGGCGGTATCCAGGTCGGATTTGGCAATCAGATGCTGCTGGATGAGTTTCTGGGCGCGCTCGTAACTGACTTGGGCAAGTTGTAATTGCGCCCGTAAGCCGATCAACTGGGCACGCTCACTGCTGTCGTCCAATTGCACCAGCAGTTGGCCCCTTTCCACATCCGTGCCCGACTTGAAGTAAATACCGGTTACGTTGCCTATCAATTGATTGGTGACCTGCACGCCTTGCACCGGTACAAGGTTGCCGACGGAGCTGAAATACGGCTGCCAGGATTCCAGTTTGGCGGCCTCATCGGAAACCACCACTTCCTGCTTCACGTGGGAAAATTTCTTGATCGCCATGGCAACTTTGATGACGAAGATGCCGTAAATGGCGAGCATGACGCCTAGCATGATGGCGATTGCGATAATGATGCGCTTGGCCATGAATAAATCCTCGTTTCAGCAATTCTGGTGAGCGGAACGGCCGGGATCGTTCCGGTGTTTTGATATTGTGTACAGGTATGCGTTAGCTGGGGCCGCAGCGATGAGCGCGTGCCGGTGCGCGCGCAGATAATTGGACGCTGCGCTCATGACTGTTGCACCAAAGCCGAGTACGAATTCATCGCTGGCCGCATTTTTTCTGTCCGGTTCGTGAATAGAACCATAGCCCGCCGCGCAGCAATGGCTAAAAATGGTCTCAAAGAATTTCTTGAGGTCGTAGCCGCTGGCATCGGCAAGGCAAGCGCGCCCAGGCACTGGTGTTTGACATCCACGACAGGTCCCTTGTGGAAAGCTAGGCCGAAAGGACGGGCATCTTATATCGGGCCGACATATAGGGGCAAGCGAAGGCCATCAGCTGCGGAAATCATCGACCAACAGGGTGACATGGCAAGCTACTGAGAGGGTGAGCATCAATGGCGATTTTTCCCTGCCAGTGCAGCCTGCTGTGCCAGGGCCGTGTGCGGCCCAACCCGCAGAGCCGCGTGGGCACTATCCATAATGTAACCGTCCTGGCTGATGAGATAGCTGACGCGTTTGACGCCGAAACCGAGCGGACCATCGCAGCCATAGGCGCGGATAACCACCTTATTGGGATCTGCTAATAGTGGGAAGTTCAGGCCATGTTTTTCGCGAAAGCGGGCATGGCTGGCACTGTCCTGGGGACTGATGCCGACTACCGCCATGCCCGCGGTTCCAAGGGTTGGCAGCAGGTCACGAAAAGCACAGGCCTCACGCGTGCATACCGGGGTGAAATCCGCCGGATAGAAATACACTAGCAATGGCCCATTTTTCAACAGCATGGACAGACCCACGAGCCGACCATCCTGGTCGGGTAATTCGAAATCCGGGGCGCGATCGCCGATCTTCAGCATATGTGCACCAGCACGTGTGGGCCGGTCAGCGGCAAGCCACTGATATAATGCATTTTCCCTGTGCCGACAAGCGATCCCCGGGAGTAGCATGAAAATCACTGTACACGGCAGCGGCTATGTGGGGCTGGTGAGCGCCGCCTGCTTCGCCAACATGGGCAACGAGGTGCTGTGCGTGGATGTAGACACGGCGCGGGTGGTGCGCCTCAAGCGCGGTGAAGTGCCAATCGTCGAACCGGGGCTGGACCACCTCCTGGCGGAAGGCCTTGAGAGCGGCCGCCTCAAATTCACCGATGTGCCGGCGGATGGTGTGCGCTTCGGCTTGCTGCAGTTCATTGCTGTGGGCACGCCGCCGGATGAAGACGGCTCCGCAGATCTGAAATACGTGCTGCAGGTAGCGCGCACTATCGGCGCGCATATGGATTCAGAGAAGATCGTGGTGGATAAATCCACGGTGCCGGTGGGCACCGCCGATCAGGTGCGCGCGGCCATCTCCGCGGAATTAAAGCAGCGCGGCAATTCCATGCCCTTCGACGTGGTCTCCAATCCGGAATTTCTCAAGGAAGGCAGTGCGGTGGAGGATTTCGCCCATCCGGACCGCATCGTGGTGGGCGCCAACCAGGCGCGTAGCATCGAGGTGATGCGTAGCCTGTATGCGCCATTCACCCGCAATCATGAACGGCTCATGCTCATGACGGTACGTGACGCCGAGTTCACCAAATATGCCGCCAACGCCATGTTGGCCTCACGCATCAGCATGATGAACGAGTTCGCTAATATCGCCGAACGCCTGGGTGTGGATATCGAACAGGTGCGCAAAGGCATCGGTTCCGATCCGCGCATCGGTTACGGCTTCCTGTACGCCGGCGTGGGTTACGGTGGCTCGTGTTTTCCAAAGGACGTATCGGCGCTGACGCGCACGGCGGTGAAATCCGGCTATGAGCCGTTGTTGCTGCAGGCGGTGGAGGAATTGAACCGTCGCCAGAAACACACCCTTTTCGAAAAGATCAAAGGGCATTTCGGCGGCGAGCTCAAAGGCCGCACTTTTGCCCTATGGGGTCTGGCTTTCAAACCCAATACCGACGACATGCGTGAGGCACCCAGCCGGGTGCTGATGGAGGCTCTATGGAAAGCCGGTGCGCGGGTACGCGCTTATGATCCGGCGGCTATGCAGGAAGCCCAGCGGCTTTACGGCCAACAACCGTTACTGACCCTGTGCGGTTTGCAGATGGAGTGTCTGGATGGAGCCGATGCGCTGGTGGTAGTGACCGAGTGGACACAGTTCCGCAGCCCGGATTTCGAAATGCTCAAACGCCGGCTAGAGCAGCCGCTAATTTTTGATGGCCGTAATATCTACAACCCGGATGATCTGCGCACCGCGGGCTTTACCCTGTATTCCGTGGGACGCCCGCCGGTGAAAAGCTGACAGCTAACTAGCAAGTTGAAATTCTGATCTTGTTATTTATAAATGGCGACGCACTGATACAAACTGCACGAATGCCAGTAACACTAGTGTCAGCAAACCGATACCTCCTGCTGCGCCAAAGCGTGGGCCAGTCACGGTAACAGTGCTGGTGGTGGAGCCGGAACCCACTGTATTGGTGCAGGTGAGCGTCACCGTGTAGGCACCCGCGGTGTTGTAGGTCACGTCTGGATTTTTGGATGTGGAGTCAGCAATGGCGGTGGTACCGAAATTCCAGTTATAGGTAAATGCTCCCGTCCCGTCGTAGCCGAGACACTCACTTTCAAATGTCGAGCTCTGACCCGCAGGAATACTTGCGCCACTGGCAGGACTGGTGATGACAGCGCCGGTGGCTGGATAGTGGGGAGTGGCGGATGTCAGCAGCGTGTCAATATTCGGCAATCCGAAGCCATACACACCGTTAGGATTGGCGCCACCGTCAGGTTGCGAAGCGCTATCCTGTAGCAAGGAGTAGGGGTCTACGCTGCTTGGATAGGCGGAGAGCAGTAAGGCGAGCAGGCCGGCGATGTGTGGCGCGGCCGCCGAGGTACCACAGAAAGGTTCAGGGAAACCGCCCGCGCCCGTAGTGGTTACGCAATCGGGCGCTACGAAACTCGGTTCTTGTATTGACTCCTGGACTTGCGTTCCTGTGCCGGTGCCAGGAATTCCGAATTGGACCGGACCTAGTGAACTGTATGCCTCGATCAAGTCCGCACCGGCGCAATCATCTTGGGATGGATCGACACATACGGCACCGACTGTGATCTCACCGGGTGTCAATGCGCTTCCCACCGGAATACCCACTGCAGACTGGCCATAAATGCTCCCAGGAATTGGAGCGTTTGGGTAGGGAGGAGTCACTGCCATCTGGTTGCTATTCATGGACAACGCCAGAATCTTGAGATTCTGGCCCGGGTTATTACTTGGATTGCCCGTCCCGAAATAAACAGACAGATACGCAGTCGTCTCATTAGAAGCCAGTGTTGCGCCACTGCCCTGCACAGGGAGTGGCCCAGGGGTGTCAATAGCCTGTGTATTCATTTGGTTGCAGCCACTGGCGGATGAACCCGCAGGACCGATATTGATTCCTTGATTGCAGGCGATGGCAGTCGCGTCACTCGGAGTAGTGCTGTTGTACATGACGACATCGTAATCGTTGGGATCGTTGGTGGTGCTGGTATCAACCCAGGGATCGTCCCATTCCACCAGATATGCAATGGAATCGCCTGACTGTGCATCCGTGATTTTCAGCTGGGTAATCGGGTTGGTCGGAGTGCCGAAATTCAGCGCCTGGGTGTAAGTCACACCGTTTATTGTGACGTTCACCGGCGTTGACGACCACGACCCTGCCCAAAAGGCCGTGCCGTCATTGCCGGCAGCGCTTACCAGATAAATGTTCGGATGGTTGGTGGCGAACTGCTGTACGCCATTGGCAAAATCACCATTGGTGAACATGGCTTCGCCGGGAAACCCTAGATCATCCACGATAACGTTCGCGTTGATTGTAGGGGTGCTGGTGCCGCCGGCAAAATCATTGAGCGCTGTGAGGAACTCTGCGGTAGTGCCAGGCCCGGCGAAACCCAATTGCTTAACACCCGGTGCCAGATCGTAGACAATCTCCATCATGGCGGTACCTTCGTCGCCTGAGCTTCCCCAACTGGAATTATTGGGGTCGTTCCAGATATTGGTTGGCAGATCGCCCGTGCTCTGGGATTGAGAGATACTATCGTCGCCGCCGGACATCACGCCAACTACCATGCCTTGGCCCGTGTAATTGGTTGAAGCGCGAAATTGAGAAGCGCCGAGAATTTGATCGCCTTGCGTATCTACTGAGCCGGTGCGCGGCAGCGCGATGATCGGCGGAGAGCGTCGCACTAAGGCATAACTCGGCACCGAGACGCGGGTTACTGACGCGAGAGCTGCCGCATTTTCTAGTTTATCGGCAGGGATCCAGGCTTGCACCACGCCAAGGGCTGGGCTATTAACGATGCCGGTGGCGCCGAGAGCCGCCAGTTCGGCGCTGTCGGGCGGATTGCCATTGCGGTCATAGTGCAGATAGACCTGTACCTGGCCAGCGGCATTCCAGCGTGCCTCCAGCGGCGAATTCTGCTGGAAGATTTCCCGGGTGAGGGCAGCAGCCATCAGCGGTTCGGTGCGGTTCTCCTGCGCAGCCGTGGCGATGACAGCCAGCCGCTTGTCCAGTTTGTGCCCGACTGTTGATGATAGTGCCGCATGTGCGGCCAGCGGCAGTGCGCCTGCGAGCAGGAGTGGGATCAGGCGCATGCTATATATATGAGTGATGTTCATGACAGAGTGTTTCCGTTAACGGGTTTGTGCATAGTGGGGTGGCGTGATGCGCGTCACAAATGCCAGACTGGCAAGCCCATCAATATCCTGCGGTTTCACCCATCCTTGGACCAGGTGTAGTGACGGACTTGGCATGGCATCCGCAAGCCCATGGCTGGTCAGCGCTGCCATGCTGTCGGGCGAAAAATCACTGACATATACATAGACCTGCAGCCGTCCCTGGCTGTCCGCATGGATCAAACCGCTGTGAAATTCGGAGGGTGAATCACCGCCCATCAAATGTTGCGCTGCCGTTTGCAGTCTTGGTAACACCTTGCTAGAAGCCGGGGCGGATGATAATGGGGTATTAGGTTGGGCTGGTGTACTCTGGGCGCAAGCAACAAGCCCGGTTAGCGCGATTGTCAGCACCAAGGCTCTTAGCCATGCCTTGTACAAGACTACACCCGGTTTTTGCGTTGTCATCATAAGTAGTTGCGGAGCATTTAGGGTGGCTTACTACTATGGAACCGCACTTGAATCAGCGTTACCTGAATAGAGCAATAGCTCAAGATTAGTATAGGCTTAGTAGCGCTTTGGACAACTGGCGGTTTACCGGTAGATGCATAGCGGGAGAGTGGAGGCGATGCTAGAATGCCGCGCCGTACGGGGCGGTAGCTCAGTTGGGAGAGCGTCGCGTTCGCAATGCGAAGGTCGAGGGTTCGATCCCCTTCCGCTCCACCAGTATTTCAGCATAAAAAAGCCGGGCGCGCCCGGCCTTTTCCTGCCTAATCGTAGCCCAGGTGTGTGAGGGCGGGAGCGAGCAGGATACGCATCCGTCCGAATGCATTGGCAGGATGTCAGGGGAGGTGGGAATGCCGGCGTGGCTATAACTGCTGATAGTATGCGGTACCCGTGCCCCGCTAGCTCAGTTGGGTGAGCCGGAGATTCGCGAAGCACAACTTCGCGCCGGCTGCGCAAGAAGGTCCCCGTGGGCGAACGGCAACCGCTACTACGCTCCCAGGTAGCCAATGAAGTCTGGTCAATAGATTTCGTGTTTGAATGTACAGCCGAGGGACGCCCCATCAAGTGCTTGACAGTAGTTGATAATTCTACGCATAAATCAGTCGCGGTGGTGCCGGACCGCGCTGTCAGCAGCTGGGCTCTGACCCGGATTCTGGATCAACTGCATCTCGAACGTGGTTTGCCACACGTGATTCGGACCGATAATAGGAAAGAATTTTGCAGTCGTGCGATGTTGACGTGGGCGTATCAGCATCAGATATCCCTGCGGCTGATTGAACCTAGCAAACCGAACCAGAATGCGTATGTTGAATCGTTCGATGGCCGATTGCGGTATGAATGCCTAAACGAGCATTGGTTCACCAGCCTGGCTCACGCTCAAGCCATAATTGAAGACTGGCGGCGAGACTACAACGAAGGGCATCCCACGAAGGGTCTGGGCGGATTACCCCCCCCATCCAATACGCAAAGCAACTGAGTGAAAAAACAGCTATAGTCACTACCGGGCTCTGGAGGCGACATTCTTAAAAAAATTATCAAATATTTGCATCTCATGAATATGCTCTCGTAGTCAGAGCCAACTGCACGCTCTTGTACATGTGCGCAGATATTCAATTGCCTGTGTTATGAGCTCAGCGCGCCATTGCGAGGATTTTGCGATAGCGGGTCAGAATTTTCAGGGCGCATCTTTGACCTGTGAATCTATCATCATCACGTACAGATCGATCTCAGCCGCACCGGCAAACCCACCGGCATTGCTTTCATTGAATCATTCAACAAGTTGTTTCGTATTGAATGTTTAAATGCACATTGGTTTGAATCGATCAAGGACGCACAACATGCAATCGAAGCCTGGCGACGAGAGTACAATGACAGCTGATTTCACCAGGTGCTCAACAATCAATGCCCTATGAATTTGCGGCTCAACTTGGATTTTGAGACCCGGAAAGTGACACCAGGACTGGTTGAGAAACAGGGAGCGCTCCACTTCATACCAACATCGATGGCGCCGACAAGTGTGCGTAACGGAGACGTCAGAGACGTTTACATCTTGCTCGTAAAAGTTAATTCTACGCTTGGCTAATCCAGCGCCTGATGAGGCGACTTACGGCTCCTTCAGCCGGCACACTGCCAACGATGAACCAAGCTCCTCCAGACAACGCGAGGGTTATAAACATGTCTGTCCACATTCCGCGGCCGTCAGGATTGGCCGCAACGTACGGAACGTGAATGACCATTACCCATGAGCCATACATAATTCCGAGCAGGATGCCGGCAAGACGCGCTTGCACTCCGGTCAGGATACTGATGCCGGCAGCAAGCGATGCAACCCCGGTGAAATACGCCCAAAACAGATGCGCAGGAATCCACGCCGGTATCATACCGGCAATAAAATCGTGATAAATGAAGTTGACAATGCAGAATGCCAAAAGAGAAATGGCGAAACCGTACCGGCCGAGATTCGCAACAGAATCGACCACAGCATTCAGTCGCTGGAATTTTCCTGAACCGGGTGGGGTGTTCATCGCCAAACTCCAGGCTATCCCCGACAAAGCCAATGTCTCGAATGCAAACGACAAGTCGGG
>JBAWFD010000030.1:0-36543 GCA_049591615.1 Gammaproteobacteria bacterium
AGTTAAATGGATTTTTTTAGCAAGCGTCATAGGACTAGTTATCGCACTGGTCGTGATGTGCTTGATACAAATATCCGAAAATCATAGCTCTTTAACCGCGAAATCCACCACAGCAACTGAACCGGCACCCAAGGCCACACCAATCATGCACCCGTCAACCACAGGCGCCGGGGCGGTGATTGCATCCCATTTTTATTCGCCTCTTCACGATCCTCCTCCTCAGCCATCGGCAGCACAGCTAAAGAATTGGCGTGAGGCCCTCGATGCGAGTCTGCTACAAGGCATCATGCCGAATATCACAGGTTCTCCTTTGGCAAGTACCTACCGACTGGAAGCCAGCAAGGCTAATGGAGGAGATGCGCAAGCAGCTGCTGACCTGTTCAAGGGGCTGTATTACTGCAGTGAAGAGACTTTTGCGAGTCTTAACAACAAGGATCAGCTAAATAACACAATTGCTAACATGCAAGTGACTTATGAAGACCGTTGGGGTGGCACAACCGATAATCTTTCGGCCGCCGTTGCCAAGGTTCGCCAACAGTATCATTACTGCGCAGGCATAAGCATGACGGAAAGATCCGAGATTGGCCATTGGGCATCACTTGCCTCGAAGACACAGAACCCTGACATATTGGCTCACGCATGGCCATATATTGCGATGCAAGATTTTGGGCTTCACACAGCCTCCGAATTGCTCGACAAGAGACAACAGATGATCGATCTAGCGGCAAACGCAGGTGTGCCGGTTGCTTGGCAATATAAGTCGGAAATGTACACAACAAATGGGCTTCCGGCCAAAGCCTATGCAAGCTTGTATACAGAATACCTGCTGACTCAATCACCGTACTTGGCCTATAAACTGTGGGAATTGAGCCAGCAGCTGACACCTCTGCAGGTCCAGGATGCCGAGGCACGCGCTACAGAGAACTATCAGAAAATCAGATTAGCCAATTAGGCAGCGTTAATTGGTCCCAATGACATAACCGGAGGTAATTGTCATGAATAGAGGAAGCAATGGTTTATCGATACGCTTTATCAGCGGTGTGGCTGCCGTCATCGCAATGATGTCTTTCGCGCCCGGCGCATCCGCATTGCCCCCACCCACACAGTGTCAGGCGCTTACTTTGATATCAGGTCCATGTCCAAATCCGCCCACCAAAGACAATACACCAACATACGTGTTTAATGGTGTCACCTATGCCGTCCACGGTCCATTCTTATATAGTATAGCGGCGGCGGAACCGGCGGGTTTTATATGGGTAGTCCCGCTGGAGGCCAAGAGCTTATATCAATACCGAACACGGACTTGGCAGAAGCCCCTCAGGAGACTTTAAACGATGAGGTCGTGTCCGCGATTGTGTATAACGGACCGACGGACGATGTTAGCTATGTAGTCTTGTATTACGTTCCGGCTTCTGGATCCTGGTACGCCACTTTGGCTGTCAACAATTCCGGATTGAGCCTGTCACAGCTTCAGGCCTTGGTTAAGACCAGCAATTTTCTGTCAGCGATAAAGACTATGTATTCCTATGAGACCGCGTCGCCTCCGTCCGGTGGTGGTGGTGGAGGTGGTCGGGCGCCGATAACAGAAACGTTCCAGATTCCTCAGGAAGGGTGCACAACGATTATAGGATGGGATAATAGTGACCCGAGCGTCATTTACTCAGAAACGTCATGCCAATACATCGAGACACCGTAGCGCAATGATTCGAATGACACCATTAGTGAATGTCACAGTCACAAGACTAATGACGGCGCACGGCATTTAAACCAGACGCATTACGGCCAGAGAGTGTGAGCCCCGCGCTGCTGCGGGGCTCTTTTATGACCTGGTACCGTTTTGCTGGCTGGGTCAAGAGACAGTCTCTTCGATTGTTGATCCACTCCCAATGCAAAATTTAAGAATTTTATCTATTGCTTCTCAAACAACTGCTTATAGCAATGTTTGAGTCGTCATTCTGGTGCGCCGCGAGAATTCTGTTCGGTGTCAATTAGAACGCCATCGTTCTTATCGCGCGGAAATACCAGTCGAGATATGTCCCATGCACGAAGAATCCGATGGGATATCCACAGATTGATGGCGGGAAGAATTAGTCCAGCTTCAAAGGGACTGAAGAATAGAATGGAGACGGCAATCTGCCTGAGCCCAACGCTGTTTGCGCACGGCTCAATTGCACGAATCGCCCGATGCACTATGTATGTATAAATAAGCACTGGAACCACAGTGACTAATGCAAGCCATAAAGAAGTCGCTACTACTCTGAGTTGGAAAATCTGTGCCAGGTGGAATGTAGTAGTTTTAATCATAAACTACTGGAGGAGCCACCATGGCCAAGAAGCGATTCAAAGCCGAAGACATCATCCACAAGCTGCGTGAAGCCGACGTGCTGCTGTCGCAGGGCAAGCCGGTGGCGGAGGTCTGCCGGGCGCTGGGCGTGACCGATGTTACGTACTACCTGGCGCAAGGAGTACGGGGGACTCAAGGTCGAGCAAGCCAAGCGCCTGAAGGAGCTGGAAGCGGAGAATGCGAAGCTTCGGCGTGCGGTCTCGGATCTGACCATCGACAAGCTGATCCTGTCGGAGATTGCCAAGGGAAAACCGTAAGCCCGGCCCGCCGCCGGGAAGCCGTGTGTGAGGTACGAACCCACTACGGCTTCTCCGAGCGGCGCGTGTGCCGGGCGCTGGGCCAGCCGCGTTCAACCCAGAGGTATTTCCCACAGCCGCGGGAGGATGAGGAACCGCTCACTCGGGAGATCGTCGAGCTCGCCTGCCAGTATGGACGCTATGGGTATCGGCGCATCACCGGCAAGCTGCTGGAAGCCGGTTGGTCGGTGAGCATCAGCCGGGTGGCGCGCATCTGGAAACGGGAAGGCCTCAAAGTCCCGCAGAAGCAGCCCAAGCGTGCACGCCTATGGCTGAATGACGGCTCCTGTGTGCGGCTGCGGGCGAGCCGTCCCAATGAAGTCTGGTCCTACGACTTTGTGGCGGACCGTACCCATGATGGCCGGCCGTTACGGATCCTGACCCTCATCGATGAGTACACCCGTGAATGCCTGGCGATGCCGGTCGAGCGTAAGCTCAACTCCGAAGATGTGCTGGAGACTTTGGCCGAGGTCATGCTGCAGGTGGTGTGCCCACCTACATCCGTTCAGACAACGGCCCCGAGATGACCGCGCGTGCAGTGCGTGATTGGCTCGCGGCCGTCGGTGCGAAAACACTCTACATCGAACCCGGCAGTCCCTGGGAGAACGGTTACAACGAATCTTTCAATGGCAAGTTGCGGGATGAACTCTTGAATGGCGAGATCTTCTACACGCTCAAGGAAGCTCAGGTGATCATCGAGCGCTGGCGCTACTACTACAATCATCACCGGCCGCACAGCGCGCTCGGTTACCGTCCACCAGCACCAGAAACCAAGCTGACGCGCACACCTGTTCCCTTAATCACAGAATCAGTTACCATGAAGGAGTTGACCGGAGTACTACATTGAACTTGGCACAAAGCATTCAACCCGGTCATGCTTGACCTCATCCGAAAGAAGTGGCAAAACTGATTGAACAAGCTGCGAAAAAGCTTGGGAGCAATTAACTGAGATGGTCGCAGGAAACGCTAACATAATGGCGATACCTGCGGACAAGTTCGTTGCGCTGACCCTTCGTATCCGAGCGGAAAGCCGAAGCGTAAGCAGCTGGAACTTAGCCATAGGGGAAAACAAGTTGTTAGGCAACCGATTCACTAAACAGCCAAATCGATATCCCGCAAAGAAGGCTGCAGTTAGTTCATATTTGAGTCAAGCCGTAAAGCGGATATACCTGGCCGCTGATTTTTTGGAATGAAGTCGCTAACAATAGCGGTCGCTATGCCCGATACTTCTGCTAAGACACCCGCAGTTCAGTCGACGCCCGAGAGTGAGACGTTTCCCAGGCTCATGCCGGCGCAGATCAAGCGGGTTGCCGCCCATGGGAGCCTGCGCACCATCCAGCGTGGCGATATCCTGATCGAAGTGGGTCAGCCGAGCGTACCGTTCTTCGTGGTGGTTTCCGGTGAGATCCAGGTGGTGCGCCGGTCGGTGGGCCTCGAGTCCATCATCACGGCCCACACGCGTGGCCAGTTTACCGGCGAGGTCACCATGCTTTCGGGCAGGCCGGCGATCATACAAATTCGCGTCAGTGAGGACGGCGAAGTGATCGAGATGGAGCGCGCGCGCATGCTGGCACTGGTGCAAAACGATGCCGAACTCGGCCAAATCATCATGCGCGCGTTCATCTTGCGGCGCCTGAGTCTGATCGCCAGCGGGTTCAGTGATGTCGCGCTGGTGGGTTCGGCGCACAGCGCCGGCACTCTACGCGTCAAAGAGTTTTTGAGCCGCAACGGGCATCCCTACGCTTACCTGGATCTCGAACGCGACACCGATGTCCAGAACCTGCTGGATCAATTCCACTTCAGTATCGATGACATCCCGGTGCTCATCTGCCGCGGCAAAACTGTGCTCCGGAACCCCACGAACCAGCAAATCGCCGAATGCCTGGGTTTTAACGAAACTATCGACCCGACCCAGGTGCGTGATCTGATTGTCGTGGGGGCCGGCCCGTCCGGGCTGGCTGCTGCAGTGTATGGGGCGTCGGAAGGATTGGACGTGCTGGTGATCGAATCGGATTCACCCGGTGGCCAGGCCGGCTTGAGTTCCAGGATCGAAAATTATCTGGGCTTCCCCATGGGGGTATCCGGTCAGGAGCTCACCAACCGTGCCTATACCCAGGCACAAAAGTTCGGCGCCCAGACATTGATCGCCAAAAACGCTGTGCGCCTGTTCTGCGACCAGCATCCCTATGCTGTGCAGATTAATGACGGCACACGCATCCCGACGCGCGCCATCATCATCGCCAGCGGTGCGCAGTATCGCAAACCCGCGATCAGCAATCTGCCGCAGTTCGAGGGCGCCGGCGTGTATTACGCGGCCACCTTCATGGAAAGCCAGCTATGCACCGGCGAGCAAGTGATTGTCGTAGGTGGCGGTAATTCCGCCGGCCAGGCGGCGGTGTTCCTAGCCGACGCCACGCAGCATGTGCATATGCTGGTGCGCTCCGGCAGCCTCGCCGAGAGCATGTCGCGCTACTTGATACGGCGCATCGAGGAACACCCGCATATCACGCTGCATTACCACACCGAACTCACGGCGCTTGAAGGCCAGAATCATCTGGAAAGCGTGAGCTGGCGCAACAACCAGAGTGGTGAAACTAAAACACATCCGATCCGGCATATCTTTGTCATGGCGGGCGCCAATCCCAGCAGCGCCTGGCTCGAGGGTTGTTTGGTGCGCGACTCGGAAGGTTTCATCAAAACCGGCGTGGATATTTCTGAAGAAGAGTTGAAAGCCGCTCACTGGCCGCTGGCGCGCCCTCCCTTCGTCCTTGAGACCAGTCTGCCGGGGGTGTTCGCCGTCGGCGACGTGCGTCACAGCAGCGTCAAACGTGTGGCTTCCGCCGTGGGCGAAGGTTCCGTCGCCATAGTCTTCGTCCACCAGATATTGCACGGATAATGGAGAACTTGTATGCCAGACAATAGCTGCCAACACATCAAAGCTGTCACCCATCTCAAGCAGGCTAAACGGCGCGAATGCGTGGAATGTATGAAGACCGGAGATTCCTGGGTGCATCTGCGCACTTGCCAGGAGTGCGGCATCACCCTGTGCTGCGATGATTCGCCCAACCGCCATGCCCACAAGCATGCAACAGCCAGTGGCCATCCGGTGATCATTTCATCGGAGCCGGGGGAGCGCTGGTTGTACTGTTATCCGGATGATGTGTTCATGGAATATTGAATGATATGCACCGGATGAAGCCGGATTGAAGACAAAAATCAATGTGATTCAACGCCTCTGAGCTTAAATGGACAACAACGTGTCCGAATGACTTCCTAAATGTGGATTGATTTTCAACTCAATGAGGTAATTAAATATCCGTCGATTCTCTCAGGGTTTCATATCAAAAACTTCTGCTTCTCTGCGATATGTTGATATCCTTGATTTGACACCTAGCCGGTCAAGAACGCATATGTCGTGAGCTTCAACCGAGATTTCGTGAAGCATACTTTGACAAGATGATTTTCATGAACCTGGTTAATACTAAAAAAATGACCGAATAGTTGCGGCTGGATTACACCAGCTTTTGCCGTAATGTGCGGAAACAACCAGTTCTTGGACATAACGTACTCTGGGAGCCCAGAGAAATCCAACATACAGTTAACAGTCAAATGACTACTCCGATTCAGTGACCACTATGGCAGTAGAAAATGGGGAGTAAAATCTAAGCAGATCAGTATGAAGGACCGCGTCCAGCCAAAAGTTGACGTCCTACTGCGTAGAGATTATTCAATTCCGGTTAGTGTAAGGAGGCATTTTATGTCCAAAGACCAACCTATCTCCACCAAATCTCCTGTACCCGAGTCTTCGCGCTCGTCCGGCCGTCTTCCGGGACAGTTCAATATCGGCTTCATCGGTCTGGGTCACATGGGGACCGAAATGGCTGCAAACCTTGCCGCCAGCGGCCAGCACGTGATTGCCTATGTACGTCGCCCGGATCAGATGGACAAGCTCGTGGTACTTGGCCTCAAACCCACAACGGATTTAACGAAGCTGTTCGATTGTGAGATCGTCATTAGCATGGTGTCGGATGACACCGCGATTCGCGATGTCGTATTTGGGCGACAAGATCCCGACAATAAGGGTCTTGCTTCGGGATTGATACGCGGCGCGATTCATTTATCCATGAGCACAATAAGCACATCCACTTCGTCTGATCTGGCGAAGGAACATGCCCATCACGGGCAGGGCTACGTCGCAGCGCCGGTTTTTGGCAATCCGGATGCCGCCAAGACACACCAGCTCTACATTATTGCCGCAGGTGCCCCAGCCGATGTCGAACGCTGCCAGCCGCTATTTGACATTCTCGGACAAAAAACCTATGTCATCGGTACCGACCCTGAGCACGCCAACCTCATCAAACTGCTGGGCAATATGATGTCAGCGACCACTTTGGAGATGTTGGCGGAAGTCGTTGCTGTGGCGCGCAAGCGCGGTCTCGATCCCAAGGTTTTCATCGACATCATGACCAGCACTATGTTCGGCGGACGCGTGCACAAAATCTATGGTGACAAGATCGTCAAGCAGACCTACGCAGCCGGATTCGTGCTGCCTCTGGTGCTCAAGGATGTGCGCTTGGCACTTGCCGAGGCGGAAAAAGCTGGTGCCCCCATGCCCTCGGTAGACGTGGTGCGGGACCGGCTGATCACCGGAATCGCTCGCGGCTATGCTGGACTTGACTGGACGGCTCTGGGTCTGATCGCAGCACAGGAGGCAGGGCTCAATATCGACCCGCCGGTTGCCGTCAATTAAAGATCAGCCAGCCGCCAGCTGCGTTTAGGCACAATTTCTCATGTAAGGAGAACGATTATGCTGTCTCGAACTGAAAAGCCCGAAACCAAAATGGAACTGGTGGGAATTCCGGGCACGGCGATGCAGGCTTCGCGCGTGGCACTCGGCACCTGGGCGATCGGTGGATGGATGTGGGGCGGAACCGATGAAGCAGAGGCTATCCGTACCATTCATGAGGCTGTCGATCGCGGCATCACACTAATCGATACCGCGCCGGTCTATGGCTTCGGCCGCTCCGAAGAGATCGTGGGCAAAGCGCTGGCCGAAGGTGAGCGTCGCAAACAGGTGCTGATTGCCACCAAGGTCGGTCTTGATTGGAAGGATGATCAGCCGTTCCGGAATGCCTCTAGGGTGCGCATTTATAAAGAGGTCGACGATTCCCTGAGGCGTCTGCGCACTGATGTCATCGACATCTACCAGGTGCATTGGCCTGATCCCAAGGTGCCGGTCGAGGAAACTGCGGAAGCCATGGCGGATTTACAGCGTGCCGGCAAGATCCGGGCGATCGGCATTAGCAATTTCACACCGCCGCAAATGCAGGCCTTTCGTAAGGTGGCTCCTTTGCAGACCGCACAACCGCCATACAATTTGTTCGAACGCGCCATCGAGCACGACGTTCTCCCCTATTGCCAGGTACATGGCATCGTTACGCTTGCCTATGGAGCGCTGTGCAGGGGCCTGCTCTCTGGCCGCATGACGGGACAGACGCAATTTACCGGCGATGACCTGCGAAGGAACGACCCCAAGTTCCAAGCACCGCGCTTTGCGCAATACCTGACGGCCGTCGAAAGACTCGAGCGCTTCGCTCAAGAAAATTACGGAAAGCGCGTCATCCATCTTGCGGTGCGCTGGATTCTCGATCAGCAGAACTCGACAATCGCCCTTTGGGGTGCGCGGCGCCCGGACCAACTTGGCCCCGTCAGTGACCTCTGGGGTTGGCATATCGACCATTCCGCCATGGCCGAAATCGATCGCATTCTCAAATCGTCCGTCGCCGAGCCGGTTGGCCCAGAATTTATGGCTCCGCCAGACCAGGCCGCCGCTTGAACAAAATGGCCACGGACCGTGTTGCGAGTTTGGCCCGGAATGCGGTCATCGCACATTGAGCGTTCCCGAACCCGCCGGAAAAATTAGCTGATAATCCATAATGCTTGGCATCGTTAGAACCGGAAAGGAGAAATATCATGACAATCGCAACAGCTGAAAAAGCCAAACAACGCCTTGTGCACGAACAACTGGGCACGCCTACCAATCTCAACGCGGATGCTACCCGCGACATCCCGGCTGCACTTCGGGCGCTGCTGGCCGATGTCTTTGCGATCTACCTCAAGACGAAGAACTTCCATTGGCATATGAGTGGCACCCATTTCCGCGACTATCATTTGCTGCTGGACGAACACGCAACGCAGATATTTGCGATGATCGATCCAATTGCTGAAAGGGCACGCAAGATTGGCGGCACTACATTGCGTTCCATCGGTCATATTGCGCGTGAACAGCGTGTCCTCGATAATGATGCCGAGTATGTCGAGCCACTGGACATGCTGGCCGAGTTGCGCGACGATAATAGCCAACTCACCGCGCGCATGCGCGAGACACACGCACTCTGCGAAAGATACGGAGACGTTGCAACGACGAGCCTGCTCGAGATCTGGATCGATGAGACTGAACGTCGGGTTTGGTTCCTGTATGAAACCACGAGAAAATAACTATCGCGTAAACAACTAGGGAAGGTCTGATTAATCGAGTGTTTTCAGATTGATTGAGGTCATCGGTATCAGGGAAACACCCGAAGTGTACATCCGCTCGCCGTCAGGCGGCGATTTTCAGTATCTGTATCGCTTTCAGATCTGAACTCACCGCTTTGTGCTAACTAGGCAGGCTGCATCCTGATGAGCTGTCGTCGCACCATATATAGATTAACGAGCGCGCAGGTCACGAACAACCGGTGGGCATTTTTCATCAGCCCTCGGTAGCGCACCTTCACGAAGCCGAAGGTGCATTTGATTACCCGGAACAGATGCTCGACTTTGGCCCGGACCTGTGATTTGGTGCGGTTCCGGTCACGCTCAACCTCCGTCAGCATGCGGTTGCGGCAGCCCTTGTGGTGAGTGAAGTCCTGGGCATGGGGAGCGTGCTTTCGGATCACGTCCGTCTGTCCGCTGTAAGCACTGTCACCCCACACCCGGGTCTCCTGCCCATGTAGCAGATAGGGCAGCGCCTGGGAGTCATGGGTGTTGGCTGGGGTCGCCATCACCGAGTGAATGAGCTTCGACTGGCTGTCCACCCCGATGTGGCCCTTCATGCCGAAGTAATATTGGTTACCCTTCTTTGTCTGGCACATCTCTGGGTCCCGTTTCCCTTCCCGGTTCTTCGTGGAAGACGGGGCGCCGATGATGGTCGCATCCACGATGGTGCCGCTGTTCACCTTCATCCCCTGTTTCTGTAGATGCGCGTTCACCGCTTTAAACAGCTTCTTGCCTAAGGCGTGTTTCTCCAGCAGATGTCTGAACTTGCATACCGTGGTCTCATCGGGCGCCGGTTCCCTTCCTAAGTCGATCCCCACAAACGCACGCATCGAGGTCGAATCGTACAATGCTTCCTCCACCGCCGGGTCCGACAGGTTGAACCACTGCTGCAAGAAGTAGATGCGCAGCATGCGCTCTAGCCCCACTGGAGGCCGGCCCGCACCTTCAACCTTCGGATAATGCGGTTCGATCACCGCGACGAGTTTCGCCCAGGGCACCGCCCGTTCCATCTCAGCTAAAAACTGTTCACGCCGCGTGGTCTTGCGATACTGCTCGAATCCGGCTTCAGCAAATGTCGCTTGTATGTCGCGCATCGTCACATCTCCATCAATTCATTTGATGTATTCTATGACAAGCGGATTCAATCAACGTTTCACGAGAGCGAGAGAATTAATCAGAGTTTCCCTAGAATTCTCTTTCGGCTTTATGTTGAATCGAGTTTCGTAGCCTCAGCCGGGGCGATAGGAATTGGAGGGCTAGACATGACCGAGGATGAGAAATTTCGTCAACGTCGATTGTTTCTGAAAGCTGCGCTCAGTGCCGTTCCTCTAGGCGCCTTGTTTGCCGCCGGTCTGACAGCGTCAGCGGAATCCCCCGCTCCGGAATATTCACCCACATATTTCACCTCACCAGAGTGGATGTTTATCAACGCGGCCGTAGACCGGCTCATCCCTTCAAACGAAGACGGGCCTGGCGCCCTCGATCTGCATGTGCCGGAATTCATCGATCGTCAAATGGAAACCGACTACGGCCATGGCGGCCGCTGGTATCTCCAGGGGCCCTTCCATCCTGAAGCCGATGCCACACTGGGCTATCAGCTGAAATATTCGCCCCGCGATCTCTATCGCGCGGCAATCGCCGACGTAAACGCATGGTGTCAGCGCGCCCATGGCAAGGAGTTTGCCGATCTACAGCCACAAATGCGCGACGACGTGCTTGTCCAGCTGGAGAAGGGCGAGATCGACCTTCCCAACGTAAAGGCTTCGGAATTCTTCAACCAGCTGCTGGCAAATACGATGGAAGGCTATTTCGCAGATCCAATGTATGGCGGGAATCGCCAGATGGGTAGTTGGAAGATGATTGGCTTCCCTGGGGCTCGCGCCGATTTCAAGGATTGGGTGACGCAGCCAGGGAAACCCTATCCGCTCGGACCAGTTTCCATTCGTGGCGAGAAGGGCTGACGCCATGCGTACCATGAAGCCTGTTGACGTCGTAGTGATAGGGCTTGGATGGACAGGGTCTGTTCTCAGCATGGAGCTGGCAAAGGAAGGACTCCAGGTGTTGGCGCTGGAGCGCGGTCATAACCGCGATACCTCGCCTGACTTTGATTACCCGAAAGGCATCGATGAATTGAAGTATGCCGTACGCGGCGAGCTGTTTCGCAAGCTTTCGCTTGATACCGTCACGATTCGACACAAACTCGGCGACACCGCTGTGCCGTACAGACAATATGGTGCGTTCCTTCTTCCGGACAATGTCGGCGGCGCCGGTGTGCACTGGAACGGCCAGCTCTATCGGGCATCGCCTGAGGATTTGAAAATTCGCAGCCATATCATCCAGCGCTATGGTGCGAGGTTCATTCCGGATGGCATGACGATCCAAGACTACGACGTCACTTTCGACGAACTGGAACCTTACTTCGATAAGTTCGAATATCTGAATGGAACCTCCGGGCAAGCCGGAAACCTGAAGGGCAAGCTCATTCCGGGCGGTAACCCCTTCGAAGGCGCGCGTTCGCGGCCCTATCCGACACCACCTGTCGCCAATACCTATCCATCGCAATTATTTGCATTGGCTGCAAAAGAGATAGGCTATCATCCTTTCCCGCAGCCGTCCGCAAACAGCTCGCAGCCCTACACTAATGATTATGGCGTGCGGCTCGGCCCCTGCAACCTTTGCGGATTCTGTGAACGCTTCGGCTGCTTCCTGTATTCGAAAGGATCTCCGCAAACCACGGTTTTACCGGCGCTATTCCGTCTTCCAAACTTCGAACTGAGGACACAAAGCCACGTCGTTAAAATCAATGTCGATTCCACAGGAAAGCGTGCCACGGGTGTGACATACATAGACGCCTTAGGAGCAGAAATATTTCAACCCGCCGATCTTGTCATCCTCTCTTCCTTTCAGACCAACAATGTCCGCATGATGCTTCTGTCTGGAATTGGCGAGACATATGAGCCACGCACGGGCAAGGGGGTGATTGGAAAGAACTTCGCTTATCAGATGATGAGCGCAACAACGGTCTTCTTTGACAAGAACGTCAACACCAATCCTTTTATCGCAGCCGGCGCGGGTGGCTCGCAGCTCATTGACGAGTTTAATTCCGATCACTTCGACCATGGCACTTATGGTTTTATCGGTGGCGGCTACATCTTGGGCGGCCAGACCGGTGGCCGGCCGATCCAACAACTTGCGGTGCCCCCTGGGACGCCCAGTTGGGGCGCAGCTTGGAAGCGGGCTGCCAAGGAGAATTATCTGCACAGCACCGGTGTGGTAACGCATGGTTCGGTCATGTCCTATCGCGACGCTTGCCTTGATCTTGATCCAACCTATCGCGATTCCATCGGCTTGCCCCTGATGCGCATGACCTTCGATTGGCACGACAACGAATACAAGATGACACGCTACTTAACGGACCGGGCGCTGGAAATAGTCAGCAAAATGAATCCCAAAGCGCATTCCACACTGATCCGACAACCAGGCGATCATTTCAACGTGCGCCAGTACCAAACCACACACACAACGGGTGGTGTCATAACCGGTGCGAATCCTAAAACTAGCGCCCTTAATCGCTATCTTCAGAGCTGGGATGTTCCCAATCTCTTTGTCACCGGCGCATCGGCATTCCCGCAGAACATTGGTTACAACCCGACCGGCCTCATCGGTGCGCTGACTTATTATGCGGCGCACGCGATCAGGACCCAATATCTGAAGCACCCTGGCCCTCTGGTGCATTCTTAACAGAGGAAAACCATGCATCGTACTAGGAAGATCGTCGTGGGCTTGGTAGGCCTTGGCGTGCTGGTCATCGTCATCACATGGTGCATCGCACTTTTATTCGGTGATAGCGCAGGTAATCGGTCCGCGAAGCTCGACATCCCTGTAAATCAGGCACTGATTGCCCGAGGTGATTATCTCGCTGTTGCCGGAGACTGTGAGGCCTGCCACACCGCAACGAACGGTCAACCCTTCGCCGGAGGTCTACCGATATCGACCCCAGTCGGAGTGGTCTATTCAACCAACATCACGCCCGACAAAACCCACGGCATTGGTAATTACAGCTATGGTGACTTCGAACGCGCTGTGCGCAGAGGAATCACTCCGCGCGGGCATACGCTTTACCCTGCGATGCCCTATCCGTCCTATGCCCGAATCACAGACGCCGATATGCGCGCGCTTTATGCCTATTTTGAATACGGCGTGAAACCGGTGGCGCAGAAGGTCAAGGCGCCCGACATTCCGTGGCCGCTCTCGATACGATGGCCGTTGACTTACTGGCGTTGGCTGTTCGCGCCAAGGGTGCCCATGGCACCGGAAAAATCCGATAATGCACTGCGAGACCGTGGGGCCTATCTGGTCGAAGGGTTAGGGCATTGCGGCAGCTGCCATACCCCGCGTGGCTTCGCGTTCCAGGAGAAGGCGCTCACGGACCGCGACGGACCGCTCTATCTATCCGGTGGGATTGTGGATCACTACGTCGCGGGCAATCTGCGGGGTGATGAGCTCACTGGGCTCGGTGACTGGACTCAAAGTGACATTGTTCAATTCCTTAAGACCGGTCGCAACAAGAATGCAGGCGCGTTCGGGGGCATGAGCGATGTCGTCGTTCACAGCACACAATCGATGTCCGATGAAGACCTGCGTGCCATTGCCTATTATCTCAAATCACTACCTGCCGCCGGTCCCGGAGCGCGTTTCACCTACGATCCCAAAATCACTACACAGCTTGAAGCCGGCGATGTCGCAGCGCAGGGGGCACTCGACTATCTGAACAATTGCGCAGCCTGTCATCGGTCAACTGGCATGGGTTACATCGAGACGTTCCCCGCGCTCGCAGGCAACCCGGAAGTTAACGCGTCCGATCCATCCTCACTCATCAATATTGTATTGAATGGAGATACCGTGCCTGCCACAGCAGATGCGCCGACGCACTACACAATGCCGGCATTTGCCTGGAGGCTCACGGACGAGGACGTGGCTAACATTGCGACCTTCGTGCGGTCGAGTTGGGGGAACCACGCACCGCCGGTGCATGCGTCGGAAGTCGCACGAATACGCAGCGCCACAAACGCAGCGAAGCCGCAGAGTGATAACGAGTGAGCAAACGGCCGTACGGATCGCTGAGAAATAGACGTTAATTACACCTGAGCACAGTTCGGTCTTGTGTGTTCAAGCAAGATTAAACGTCTATGCAGATCATTCCGACGTTTATGCATATCTTTTCGCAGGTCTATGTGGCAATGCTCCCGGTCATTTAAACGATTGGCGATGCATACGGATTTCTGACTATGCTATCGGTTTGGGGAATGGCTCGAGCTGCTGTTCGTTTAGGCCGAATGAACATTGTTTTCCATTAGTTGGTCAAATTCTTGAGCTGTGCCGGTATCCAGGCTTTTTGGACGGTAGGAAGTGAGCTGGCCCACGCTTCGCCTTGTAAAACCGGGCTTTGCAGGTCGGACGGCTATTCTGTCGCTGTTGTGTGCGACAGCCCTTCCACCATGCCGTGCCAGCTCATGGGACGATTTCAAGGCGCAGATGTCATCCGAGGGTGTTACGCCAACGCTCGTCTATGATGGCGATGTCGGTGCCAACTTGGCGGGCGGTTTAAAGCAAGGTGTCTTCTATGCGGGCGCGATCCAATTGCAGATGCTCGTCGACAGCAAAGCTCTCTTTGACACACCCGGCCTTTCGTTCTACGCAGATATTTTGAACACGCACGGCGAACAACCAAGCGAACTCGTCGGAGATATTCAGGGCGTAAGCAACATTGCTGCGGCTCCCTACACCCGTGTCTACGAGGCGTGGGCGCAATACAATCTATTTGAGACGTCGATACTGTTTGGCCGTTTCGACCTGAATACCGAATTCTATCGGCTGTCATCTTCCAGCCTGTTCCTCAACAGTTCCTTTGGAATCGGGCCGGAATTTTCCCAGAGTGGTCCAGCCGGCGCCTCCGTCTATCCCGATACAGCCTTGGGTGCACGCTTCGCCTACAAGCCTGAACCGAATGTTGTTTTCCGTGTGGCGGTCATGGACGGCGCACCCGTGGAACGTCCGTCTTCTTTCGGTGGAGTGTTTTCATCGAAAGACGGCTTGTTAATCATGTCTGAGCTGGCGTTCCTTACGCGCCCCGGGGTGGAGCCTGAACCCGGCGCGATGCGATCACTGATTGGACGAATGTCGTCTCTACCGCCATATGCAGATAAGATCGCCATCGGCGGTTGGTACTACACCACTTCCCTCGATGATCTCAGCGAATTGAGTGCCAATGGAACTCCTGTCATGCATAGGGGTAGCAGCGGGGAATATTTTCTGCTCGACAAGCGTCTCTTCGAATCAGGTGGTGCCCATATCAATGGTTTTCTACAGGTAGGATTAGGCGATCCACGCGTCGACCGGGTTGGATCCTACATCGGCTTCGGCCTTGCGGCGGATGGTCTCAATTCAAGCCGGCCAAACGACCGGATGGGGATCGCCATTGCCATCGCCAAGAACGGATCGCATTTTCAGAATGCATCGTCAGCTGCGGGAACACCTTATGATAGTGCTGAGACGGCACTGGAATTTACCTACGTTACTGAGGCGACTCGCTGGTTGGCGATCCAACCAGACCTGCAGTATGTCATACACCCTGGCGCTACGCCCGGGACTCCCGATGCACTGGTGTTCCAAATCAAAATCGAGGCCTCTTTCTGAATCAAAGCCTTGGCACGGTTGCGCTACGAAAGGCGTGAGGTAAGGTGCACAACCTCACTTTTCCCCGCCCCGGAACGAGTCACAGATTTATAGATGTGTGTGTGTCATAAATGATGGCACAATCATGGACATTGAATCTGTGCTGATAACGCACAATGCTGTAGCGTTGCCAAATAGGAAGTGGATCGAATCGTAAGACTCGATAACGGATATACGTCATGGTAAAGCAACCGGCAAAACCTGTCGCCAGCCTTGCGTCTGTCGCTACAGATACGTCCACGACAACAGTAGCCGCCTGGGCCCCGTTTGCCTATCCATCGTTTGCCGTCATTTGGACTGCGAGCGTCATCTCGAACATCGGCACCTGGATGTATAACGCCGGCTCAGGCTGGCTGATGACCAGCCTCGATGCCAACCCCCTGATCGTATCCCTGGTCCAGGTAGCCAATAGCCTGCCGCTGTTTCTGCTTGCCATGCCGGCAGGCGCACTAGCAGACATCGTCAATCGGCGCTGGTTTCTTTTTGCTGGTGAATCGGCAACCACGCTTTTTGGCTTCGCAATCGCCATCTTGATAGCGCTCGGCCTGATTACACCGGTGACGCTGCTGATATTCACTTTTTTGATCGGAGTCGGGGTAGCGATGACCACGCCAGCTTGGCAAGCTATCGTGCCCACCTTGGTACCGAGATCAGCACTAGCACCCGCAATCGCAGCGAACAGCGTCGGCATCAATGTAAGCCGCGCCATCGGTCCCGCGCTCGGCGGACTAATCATCGTTGGCCTCGGCATTGCGGCACCGTTTTGGCTCAACGCCATCACCAACCTAGCCACCGTGGCCGCCTTGTTATGGTGGCGTCCACCGCGCTCGGTCCAAAGCCCGTTGCCCGCGGAGGGCTTTGCCGCTGCAATTGCCACTGGTTTTCGTCATGCCCGACACAATCCGCATCTACGGGCTACCCTGGTGCGCGCGGTCGGATTCTTTGTGTTTGCGAGCGCTTATTGGGCACTACTGCCGCTGGTGGCGCGCATGCAAATCAAAGGCGGCCCGGATATTTACGGATATTTGCTGGGAGCGATCGGCATCGGTGCCGTAAGCGGCGCTTTCGCACTTCCCTGGCTCAAGACGAAACTGGGACCGGACCGGCTGGTGGCGGGCGGGACACTCGGTTCAGCATTGTCACTCATGCTGTTCGGCCTGGTGCACAGTTTCCTGTTAGGTCTGGCTGCTAGCCTGATCGCAGGCATCTCCTGGATTGCTGTATTGGCAAGCCTCAATGTTTCGGCGCAGTTCGCCTTACCCGACTGGGTTCGCGGCCGCGGTCTCGCGATGCTGGTGACAGTTTATTTCGGCGCACTTACCGCCGGCAGTCTGCTTTGGGGCACGTGCGCAAATTTTCTGGGACTGCCCCTCACACTTTGTATATCCGCAGTGGGTGCCTTGATTATCATCCCAATGACTTGGCACGCGAAACTGCAGACTGGTGTAGGGCTCGACCTTACACCCTCGTTGCACTGGCCGGCACCGATTCCAAGCAGCGAGCTGGCTTATGATCGAGGGCCGGTGCTGGTCATTGTTGAGTATCATGTGGAGCAGCCATACCAGGACGAATTCCTGCAAGCCATGGAACGCCTGTCGCATGGTCGGCGTCGGGATGGTGCCTATTCCTGGCATGTGTTTGAAGATATCACTAAGACGGGCAGGTTCCTAGAAACATTTTTGGTGGAATCGTGGGCAGAACACCTGCGCCAGCACCAGCGGGTTACCAACGCCGATCGTGTATTGCAAGAAGTCATCAACCACTACCTTGTGGGAGGTAGTCCAAAGGTTACCCATTACATGGCCGTGCAAGCGAGCCGGCAAAAACACAAGTAAGAACTCCGTGATCGGCTCCAATAAAGAAAATCAAAGGACCGTTTGGGTTGCCGGCTGCAGCAGTTGAGGGAGTAGAATCAGGTGTGTCAGATATTGAGTGCTACATCCGGCTCTTGCGCGACACCTAAGACGTTACTCGGAGTTGGAGAGTGATGTGAAAGCAGTTCGATTGTACGAATACGGTGGTCCTGAAAACCTGATATATGAGGACAATGTTCCCGAGCCAGCGTTGAGCGACGACTCCGTGCTCATGGAAACGTCGGCGACCAGCGTGAACCCTATTGATTGGAAAGTACGATCGGGTGCGCGGCAAAAGGATGTTCCACTAAAGCTACCGGCCATTCTCGGTAGAGACGTGAGTGGCGTGGTACGGGCCGTAGGGCGCAACATTCGAACCTTCAGGCCGGGTGATCGCGTGTTGGCGCTAACCCGGGAGACCTATGCTGAACTGGTAGCGGTTGAAGGGTCCATCCTTACGCATCTACCTGACGGGCTGAATGTGGTCGATTCCGCAGCCATACCGCTTGTGGCGTTGACAGGTGATCAGCTCGTGCGGCTGGCAGCTCGGGCGCAACCTGGCCAGACGCTTCTCGTGACCGGGGCGGTGGGGAGCGTCGGTCGGGCCGCGGTGCACAGCGCCAAGAAACTCGGCGTCAACGTGATTGCGGGCGTCCGCTCTCGGCAGCTGGCGGAAGCGCAAACACTGGGTGTCTCCGATACTGTACCCATTGACGACGATTCCGCGATTGCCGGGCTTGCGATGGTGGACTGTGTTGCCGATACGGTTGGCGGCGAAACGGCCGCGAAACTATTTGGCAGAGTGAAGAACGGCGGAAACTTCGGCTATGCCTCGGTGTTCCCAGACGAGATATCCAAACTGAATCCGACGGTCACTGTCACCCGGGTGCTCGCACGTCCAGACGCCTCGAAAGTCCGCGAGTTTGCTGATGATGTACGAGACGGAAAATTCCTACTGCCTATCAGTCGCTGGATGCCCCTGCGCGATGCGGGTGAGGCGCACAGATTGGCGCAAAGAGGTGGCTTAGGAAAGATCGTACTTGTGTGCCGATAGGATGGGCCCCGGACCTCTGCAAAGCCGCTAAAGAAGGCAGCGGTCGGCCGAGACTGTGTGAAAACGCATCCGAGATAATGACACAAACTGCGCCACAGCATCCGACGAAGCGTGTCTTATCAAATAAGATGGATGAAGCAGCGACTCGCCGATAGTCGTGATCGTTTTCAGGCCTGCATGGCTTCCATCAATGGCGCATTCCCCAACAGTTTCATCACACGCTTCATATTGTAGGCCAGCACGTGCAGACTCATCTCGGTACTGACTCGATCCAGGGTGCGTGTCAGGAAGTGCGTGGCGCCCATCCAGGATTTGATCGTCCCAAACGGATGCTCAACGGTCTGGCGCCGCAGGCGCATGCTCTCGGGAGCACGATCCAGACGGGATTGCATGGCCTCGAGTACTACCTCATGCTCCCAGCGGCTGATGCGGCGTTGTGAACTGGGCGTACAACGCGCCTTGAGCGGACAGCTTGGACAGTGTGAACTCCAGTACCGGTGCAGGCGTAAGCCTCTTTCGACCGTGTCATAACGCCAGATCAGGCGTTGTCCGGCCGGGCAGCGATATTCGTTGTGCGCCGCATCGTAGATAAAATCCGCCTTGCCAAAGCGGCCCTCTGCCGTGGCATTGGACGTCACCGTCTTGGGCACGATGGCGGCAATCCCGGCCTCGTGACAGGCGCGGATCTCGGTGCTGCTGAAATAGCCCCGATCGGCGATAGCCGTGAGCTCTTGGGTACCCATCGCGGTGCGGGCCTGTGTGGCCATGGTGGTCAGTTGGTCGCGGTCGCTCCCATCGTTGGTCACCGCATGCGCCACAATCAGATGATGCTTCGTATCCACCGCCGTCTGGACGTTGTAGCCCACGATGCCTGTGCCGCGCGTCTTCATGGAACGCGCATCCGGGTCGGTCAGGGAGACCTGCTGGTCGGATGACGCCCTGAGCTCGAGCTCGACATCCTTGAGCGCTTTCATTTGCGCCTTGAGGGCGGCGATCTTGTCGTTTAAGCGCTCGGTCTTGGGTTTGGCAACGGCCGGCTCTTGCCGGTCAGCGGTATCGAGATCCGTGAGGTACCGGTTAATGCTGGCTTCGATCTCCTGCATCCGCCGTTGCAGTTTGGCATGGGTGTAATTCCGGTCACGGTTATTCACGGCCTTGAACTTGCTGCCGTCAATGGCGACCAGGGCTTCGGTGAACAGCCCCAGCTGCTGGCACAGCACCACGAACTGGCGGCAGACTTGGCGGATAGCCGGACCGTTGTCTTTGCGAAAATCAGCGATGGTTTTGAAATCCGGCATCAGCCGGCCGGTCAGCCACATCAGTTCAAGGTTACGTTGGGCTTCGCGTTCCAGCCGCCGGCTGGATTGGATGCGGTTGAGATAGCCGTAGATGTAGGTCCTCAGCAATACGCCCGGGTGATAGCTCGGCCGACCGGTGGCCGCGGGCTCGACGCCTTCAAATCCCAGCTGGCCCAGATCCAACTCATCGACAAATACATCCACCACCCGCACTGGATTGGTATCCGTAATGTAGTCGTCAAGTGTCTCGGGGAGTAAAGTACTTTGTGTCCGGCTGTCACCCTGGATGAAACGCTTCATTTCGTTCCCCTCAATCACCCATGATTAAGTGATTGGATCAAATGAAGTCGCAGAAGTTCATGTTTTCACACAGTCTGGGCCAGTTGCAGCACTTCGCGTGACTTCAATTTTACACGCACCGGGTGCGCTAAGTAGGACCCGGCAGTCGCGGCTTTCCTACCGGAACAGGTGGCGGTTTTCACTTGAATCTACAACATCTGAGTAAGTTTACAACTCACATATCTCACCCACATTTCGAATCGCCACAGTTGAGACACGTCATACACCCATCCATCATCACCACTGCGGCGTTGTTGCACTTGGCGCAGAGCTGCGCGCCGGCTGGAAACTTGGATTCCGCGAAGGCGTCGGTCTGCTTGGTGGCGGCCTCGAATTCGGCGCGCTTCTCGGCCACCAGCTGTTTCTGGTGGTCATCCAGCTCGTCCTTGTGCATCAGCCCGATCATGATCAGGTGCTTCTCGATGACTTCGCCGATCTCGGCGATCAGCGAGGGCATGAAATGCCCGCCCGGTTTCCAGTAGCCGCCACGCGGGTCGAACACGGCTTTCAGTTCTTCCACCAGGAAGGTCACGTCGCCACCCTTCCGGAACACCGCGCTGATGATGCGCGTGAGCGCCACGATCCACTGGAAGTGGTCCAAGTTCTTGGAGTTGATGAAGATCTCGAACGGCCGGCGCTGCTCGTAGGGCGTGCCCTCGTTCAAGAGGATGTCGTTGATGGTGATGTACATGGCGTGATCGGAGACCGGGGTCTTCACCTTGTAGGTGGAGCCGATGAGCATGTCCGGCCGCTCCAGCTTCTCGTGCATGCGGATAACTTCGGCCTTGGGGCGCTTCTCGGCGATGATCTTTTCCACCGGGCGCGAGGACACCGCCAGGGCCGCGGCTTTCACGTCGACCTTCTCGGTACTCACGCTCTCGGGTCTGGAAACAGTCTCTTCGGGTTTCTGCACCGCATAGCGGGTAATCTTCTTCTCGATCTTGATGCTCATGGTCTGCTCACTGAATATCGATACATTTGTCTGCAAGCGTGATGCGCGGCTGTACCGGCCGCGCATTCGCCCTCCCCAGTCTCCCGTTCCCTTGCGGGCTCGGAACTGAACGGAGGCTGCAGGAATTACGGCTTTACCGGCCGCGCTTCCCGCCCTCCACTAAATCATTACTGAGTCACTTAGGTAATTCAGACTGCGTCAGAATTTCCCGTAGTAACCCTCTTTCAATGCGTCATATAAGTTGGCGGCCGTATGCGTCTCGCCGTCATACTCGATCTCTTCGTCGCCGCGCGCTTCGATGACCGTGCCGTCGTCCAGCGTGAACTGGTACACCGTGTTCTTCAGGTCCTGCTCTTTCACCAGCACGCCCTGGAAGGCCTGCGGGTTGAAGCGGAAGGTGGTGCAGCCTTTGAGACCGCTGTCGTAGGCGTACCGATAGATATCCTTGAATTCCTCGTAGGGATAATCGGTGGGCACGTTGGCGGTCTTGGAGATCGAGGAGTCGATCCATTTCTGTGAGGCCGCCTGGATATCCACATGCTGCTTGGGCGTGATGGTCTCGGCGGTGGTGAAGTACGCCGGCAGCTTCTCCTCGGGCTTCTCCGAGTTGGGCATAGCCTGGGGGTTCACCAGGTGCCGGTAGGCCAGCAGCTCGTAGGAGAACACATCGACTTTCTCCTTGCTCTTCTTGCCCTCGCGGATCACGTTGCGGAAATAGTGGTGCGCGAACGACGGCTCGATGCCGTTGCTGGCATTGTTGGCCAGCGACAGGGAGATGGTGCCGGTGGGCGCGATGGAAGTGTGGTGGGTGAAGCGCGCGCCGCTCTCGGCCAGCTGCTCCACCAGCTCCGGCGCCACCTCGGCCACGCGCTGCATGTAGCGGCTGTAGCTGGCGTGCAAGTCCTTGCCTTTGATGGTGTCGCCCACCTTCCAGCCGTCGCGCTTCATTTCCGGACGCTTGCGCAGCATCTCGGCGGTGACTTCGAATTCCTCCAGCATGATGGGCGCCGGGCCTTTCTCCCGGGCGAGTTCCAGGGCTTCCAGCCAGCCGGCGATGGCCATCTCGCGGGACACATCCTCGGTGAACTTGACCGCTCCCGGCGAGCCGTATTTCATGCCCAGCAGCGTGAACGTGGAACCCAGGCCCAGGAAACCCATGCCGTGGCGGCGCTTGCGCAGGATTTCCTGACGCTGGCGTTCCAGCGGCAGGCCGTTGACCTCCACCACGTTGTCGAGCATGCGTGTGAACACCTTCACCACCTCCCGGTATTCGTCCCAATCGAAATGCGCCTGCTCGCTGAACGGCTGGCGCACGAACTGGGTGAGATTCACCGAGCCCAGCAGGCAGTTATGTACCACGATGCCGTTCACGACCAGGGTATGTGTGGAATATTCTTCGATGTCGTACACCGACTGCACACCCAGTGGACGAATAACTTTCACCACGGCGGTATGTTGCTCGTGGGGTTCATGCCAGCGTTCTTTCTCCGTTAGATGTTTACGCAACAGCTCTTGTTTATGGCTGTTGAATGAAAAGCCGATGTAGCGGTAGTAGCGATAAGCGTCTCGCTGCTGCAAAAGTAACGAATAGAAAACATTGCCCTTAGAAATGGACGAATGGATGCTGGCGTGGACGCCGAAATTTAGCAGCAGCAGCTGAATATCCTTGAGCCATTCCTTTGAGGCCGACACCAGGGAAATCAGCGGCTTCCTTGCAGACACGCTGCCATCGGCGCAAAACACAGCGTCCAGAAATGATGCTTGCTGTTCCAGCGTTGCCTTGAATATGGGCTCTGGAACTCTCAGCACCTTGGAACGGTAATCCGGAAGGCCCAGGTCCTTGCGCAGCTTGTTTACCACATTCTTGCGGTAGCAGGCGATTGAATAAACGTCACGCTGTTGACCGCGGTAAGTTTGGCGAAGCTCACCATCGGTGCCGGTGAGCGCTTTAAACTGCGGTACGAGCACACGCATGGCGACATCGTCCTGGTCGCTGAATAGCAATCCTGCAGATTCAGTCAGCCAGCCGTCGGCCAACAGCCAGCCATAGAGGCTGTAGTCCAAGTGCTGGGCGCGCGCCTGCAAGGCGGGTGCGCGCACTGAGAGTGGCGGCATGATTAGGCGGAACCGCTGTCTGCGATGCCTGATCGGTACCACGGTCTCGCCGGTTAGCTGTTCCAGCACCGCGGCGAGTTCTTGACAGACCCGCTCGCTTCCATAAACAGCACGCTTGGATTTGTAGGCAGCGGCGGTCGAATGTGCGGCATAGGCATATCCCTCCAGGGATTTCCTGGAGGCGGTTGCCATGTCCAGCCGTTCCATTTCCTCTATGATTGCGTGATTACGCGAAAGGCTCAGGCCTTTGGACGTATCACTGTAATTGATGCACAACAAATCAAGTAACGGCCGCAGAAATGCACGCCGGCTTTGCCGCGTTACTGTAAGCGTTTCGCCGCTATAGCGCGGCAATAAATATTTAAGCGCGCCGAGATAGAATGGCTCCACAAGATTGAGTGAGGCAAGTTCGCGGGCCTGCACGTTTACGGCATCCCCAGGATTCAGTTCCCGCACCTCACGCCATCCCTGGGGCGTATACACACGGTGATCGGCGGTTAATTCAATTTGTTGGCCATTTGTAAATTGCACATCGAAAACTTCACGCTCCCCGTTTTGAATCAATCGGCAGGGACGCAAATCAGTTTTGTTGTGACTGAAGACATCATCAACGGCAATCGACAGTTGTTCACCGTGTTGCACACGTGCATAGGCATCCTCGGTTCTAATGAGACCGAAATTCGTGTTGAGACGCATTGAACCTGTCCAGCAGGAACCGTAGGGCGGCAACGGCTGTTCGCCACAGGGATTGGTGGCGCGGATGTTTTCGCACCACCAGTTGTTGTTCATCTCGTTGACCTTATCGATGAGCACGAAGCCGGGCTCGGCGAAGTCGTAGGTCGAGGCCATGATCATGTCCCATACACGCCGTGCCGGCAGGGTCTTGTAGATCTTGCAGGCCACCTGGCCGGCGGCGTTGGTGAAGTAGCCCTCGGTGGTGGGCCACTCGCGCCACACCACTTGGGTTGCATCCTTGAGATCCATGCCGTCGGCGGCCACTTCCTTCAGGTCCAGGGGAAACGCCAGTTGCCACTCGCCGTCGGCTTTCACCGCCTCCATGAAATCGCGGGTCACCAGCAGCGACAGGTTGAACTGCCGCAGGCGCCCGTCCTCGCGCTTGGCACGGATGAAATCCAGCACGTCCGGATGGCCCACGTCGAAGGTGCCCATCTGCGCGCCGCGGCGTCCGCCCGCCGAGGACACGGTGAAACACATCTTGTCGTAGATATCCATGAACGACATGGGGCCGGAGGTGTAGGCGCCGGCGCCGGCCACATACGCGCCGCGCGGACGCAGGGTGGAGAATTCATAGCCGATGCCGCAATTGTGGATGACCATCAGACCGTTATTGCCGGCGAGATAGTTGTTGTGGCCTTCCACATGAAAGTCATAAAACGTCTCCGGCAAAGGCAACTGACGGCGAATGGTGTCCACAGGCCGCAGGCGGCGCGCAAGTGCGATGAGCGGTTCGAGTTGGGGGAAACGTGCTTCCCAACGGTTCAGCCAGATGCGGGTCGCGGTGTCCTTCAGGTGATAGCCGTGATAGAAGCCCAGAGTCTGCCGTTCCGTGTGACTTAGCGTTGCACATTCAGTAGTGAGCGCATCGCGCAGTGCAAGCGGCAAACGGTAATGATCGTATTGGCCAGACTGGCTGGCGAACTTCACAATGCGGTTGCGTTTGCCGCTGTCCGCCATATAGTCCGCTACTTTGAGCAGGAATTGAGAATCCGAAATCTTGAGCATGCTGTCGCACACTTTACGGCCATTAAGCAAGTGATTGCGCGGTTTGCGCACTGTCAATGTGCCGTGGATGCCGAATAAACCCAGTAGTGCTTTCAATTCCATGGCGAAGGCGGAATTCTGAGTTGCAAGAATGGCATTGCCATACTCGCGGCTGACGGTTCCATCCGTATCGATCAGCCCCGCCAGGAACGGCAGGAAGTATTTTTCCGGTTTTGCTGCGATCCATTGGGGCACGTGCAGATGAGCGGTCTTGGCTCCAATTTGGCGGTCAATCAAATCCGCCGCCCGGCTTGCGGCAAAGCTGGCAACACAGTAGTCGTACACCAGCGTGCCATTGGGCGTCACCGCCGTCACCACCTTCGCTTGCGCGTCATAAAAGCGATAAAAGAATTCCGCGTAACGCTCTACCACTTGTTGCTCGGCAGCGCGGATTTTAAATACCAGCCGTTGGCCGAGAGCCCTGGCACGCTCCGCCCAGGCCGTGCGTGAGGGCTTGTAATTCATGGTCTTTGCGTAGGCACTGCCATCGCCCAGATAGGCCCCGGCGAACCAAGCGGACAGTGTAGTGTCCGGATCCGCCTGCCAAGAAAAGCTGTGCTGAACCAACGCGTCGCTTCGCTGCACTTCATCGGCACGCACGTATATAAGACTACCGTCCCTGTATACAAGCACCGGGTGTTTGACGGAGGTTTTAAGGGACACGCCGTTGGCGACGATCTCGATATTATCGGAGCGCGGTACTGACACGGTCAGATGCTTCAGGATCGGCCGCATTTCAACGCGGTTGTTTTCCCGGTCGTAACTCAGGATTTCACGATGACCTTCGGTCACCGCTTGCTCGACCTTTACCAGCCCGTGTTCGGTCCGCACCCAGGTGCCGGGAGCCACGCAGCCGGCTTTGAGCGTGAGTCCAGCCTCATGGACTTTGTCCAGGATGTTATCCATGGAGTCACGGATGGTGCCGGACACGGTGCAGTTGATGGTGGAGGTGGCGGGCTTGTGCTCCAGGGCGCCGGCATTGGACGTGATGCGGCCGGCGGGGATGGCGCCGTGGCGCAGCGCCCACAAAAATTTCTCGTACCAGGCATCACGCTGCTCGGCTGGCTCTACGTCCGCCAGTGCCCGCGCCACGCGCTTCCAGGTGTCGTCCACCGTTTGGTCTAGGACGGTGCCGTCCTTGGCCTTGAGGCGGTATTTCTTGTCCCAGATATCGGCCGAGGCTTCCTGTACCGGGATGTCAGTGGCGAGTGTGGCGGCGGTTTTAAGCACAGTATTCATGTAAGTCCATTCCTGCGAATTTCTATTGGTTTTTATCGGAAAGCTGTCCATACCTGCCGGGCCCAGATCCCCGACAGGTGTACATCCTCTGGATAACGTGTGGGAAAGCTGGGGACGACACACCACAACATCTTGTGCGGCGGGTACCCGGCAACACCCGCTTAAAGACTAGACCCTCATCACGGATTTGTCAAATATGTTTAATGTTATAAATCAAAGGCTTATATGACACAACTCAAGCGTGTTCGAACTGAATTTCAGGTCGAACTTTAACCTTGATTAAACACAACATCTAGGATGCGGCGAGTAAATCACAAATTTTCCGGCAAGGGAAGCCACGGCATTTTTAGTCGCGAAATTCCGCCACCAGCCATGCAGTGCCTCTTGAGAAATGCGCAAGCGACCTTACCTAACTGGTATTGAAATTCATCCGACATTGGAGGACTACACATGAATATGATCCGTTACCAACCGTGGGGACTGGCGAGCCAGCTCCACAATGAAATCAACCGGCTGTTGGACCGCAACCTGACGGGTGCGGCTGACGAAAACGGCCTGACCGCCAGCGATTGGGTGCCGGCAGTCGACATCAAAGAAGAAGACCAGCGCTTCGTGATCCATGCGGATGTTCCGGGCGTGGATCCCAAGGACATCGAGATCACCATGGAAGACGGCACCCTGACCCTCAAGGGTGAGCGCAAGAGCGAAACCCGCGATGAGCACGACGGCTATCGCCGCGTGGAGCGCGTCAGCGGTCAGTTTTTCCGCCGCTTTACGCTGCCGGATACCGCCGATGCCGAAGGCGTGAGTGCCCGCGGCAACCAGGGTGTGCTGGAGATCGTGATCCCCAAGCATGCCAAAGCCCAGCCGCGCCGCATCACGGTGAAAGCCGCCTGAGACGAAGCGTTCCGAATTTCCCGTCGCGCAGTCGCTGCGACGGGAAATTCGGACACACGTGTGTAGGGTTGGTTCCGGTGCTTGCCACCGGCTGTAGGTACACCGCGCGGAACTTTCCTTATATAAAAATGTCTGTATACACGCCGAACATTCGTCTGTAATCATGTGTGGGCATAAACTGCGCAAGCAGCGCAGAAAACCGCGTGATTATGCTGATACAAAAGCTACTGAATAAACCTCAGATGGGGTTCAATTTTTCGTTTTTGTAAATTTTTTTAAAACCAGACAGCGCCATAGCATGGCGCTGCTCCCCACATCCGTTAACCCGAGGGATCACTATGAAACGTCTGACAACTCTCGCCGCCACCGTGTGTGCCGCACTCATGCTTATCAATCCGATCATGGCCGCTGCGCACATGCCGCCGCCGTTTGTGCAGGGCCAGCCGGTGCCGACCTTGGCGCCCATCATCAAGCGCGTCGCGCCGGCGGTGGTCAACATCTCTACCAGCGGCCATGTGACTTTGCAGCAGAGCCCATTCTTCAACGACCCGTTCTTCCAGCAATTCTTTGGCATGCCCAATCAGCCGTCCATGCAACAAAATTTCCAGGCGCTGGGTTCGGGCGTGATCGTGGATGCTGCCAAGGGCTATATCCTCACCAACAATCACGTGATCGAGAACGCCGACAAGATCACCGTGACCTTGTATGACAACCGTACCTTCAAGGCCAAGGTCATCGGCCGCGATCCGGATACCGACATCGCGGTGCTGCAGATCAAGGCCGACGGACTCACCCAGATCCCGCTCGGCGATTCCGATAGCCTGCAGGTGGGCGATTTTGTGATCGCCATCGGCAATCCCTTCGGCCTGAACCACACGGTAACCGCCGGTATCGTCAGCGCCAAGGGCCGTACCCAGGTGCAGGATGGCAAATATTCGGATTTCATCCAGACCGATGCTTCCATCAACCCGGGTAATTCCGGCGGCGCGTTGGTGAATTTGGAAGGCCAGTTGGTGGGCATCAACACCATGATCGTCACCAGCGGCGGCAGCCGCGGCAACCTGGGCATCGGCTTCGCCATCCCCATCAATATGGCGAAGTCGGTGATGGACCAGCTCATCAAGTACGGCAAAGTGGAACGCGGCATGCTGGGCGTGCAGGTTCAATCACTCACGCCGGACCTGGCCCAGGCACTCAAGCTGCCACAAAACCAGGGAGCGGTGGTCAATCAGGTGGTGCCGGGATCCGAGGCTGAAAAAGCCGGCATCAAACCCGGTGACGTGATCGTGAGCATCAACGGCAATCCGGTGGATAGCGCTCAAGACCTGAGCAACACCATCGGCATCATGCGCGTGGGTACGCCGATTACCCTGGGCGTGATCCGCAACGGTCAGAATCTGACTATTCATGCCACCATCGGCAAACAGCAATCCGAGCAGATAGCTTCATCCTCACATCCGCAACTGCGTGGCATTACCGTCAGCAACCTAAACGAGAGTTCGCCGCTCTATGGCCAGGTGAAGGGTGTGCTGGTGACCGGCGTGGATCCTAACAGCGAAGCCTACATGGCCGGTCTGCGCCAGGGCGATGTGATCACCGCTGTGAACCGCGAACCAGTAGCCGATGTGGCGCAGTTCCGCACAGCCCTGAGCAAGACCAGCGGTGCGGTGGCGCTGAGGGTACGCCGCAATGACCAGATCTTCTATCTGGTACTGGGCGAATGACGCGCGTGTGCACGTGTAAACAGCAAGGGCCCCTTAAGGGGCCCTTGCTTTGTCCAGCTTAGGAATTTCAGTATCTATCAAAGCTACCTGCTCGCAGAGGCCGCACCTCGCGGCAGATTATGTTAGTTCATACCTAAAAACCGCCGGGCTTTGCGTCGTGTGTATGCAGAGGTTATATACTCAACGACCGAATTCCCGCTGGCTCAGCGGTGTTTACTTAGGAGATTTGAATATGCGTACCTTTTACATAACCATCCTGGCTTTGCTGACTGCCGCCCTGTTACTGGTGATTGGCAGTGTCCAAGCCCAGAACGTCCCGGCTGCGTCCAGCGCCATGCCGGTGGCACCGGCTTCGACTGCCATGCCCGCTAAACCAGCCGCTAGCGCCTCCACTGCTATGTCGGCTGCACCTGCCGCTACTCACAAACCACCGGTTGTGATCCAGGCACAGTTCACCACCGGCATCAGCAACCGCACACCGGGGGATGACGTGACCACCCTCGACAACAACCACAACAAGATTTTCTTTTTTACGGTCCTCAAAGACGCCGACGGCCAGACCATCACTCACCGTTGGGAATTCAACGGTAAAACTGTGGCGGAAGTGACCTTGCAACCCAAGGCTAATCACTGGCGCACCTGGTCGAGCAAGACTCTGCTGCCGGATCAGACCGGCACCTGGACGGTGGAAGTGCTGGACGACAATGGCAAAGTGTTAATGTCCAAGTCGTTTGACTATACTCAGGCGCCGGTGTCCGAATCTAAAGCCACCCACACACCGGCGGCCATGCAGAGCACCCCGACACCGGCAGCCTCGGCCAGCACGCATGCTGCGCCTCCACCAACACTGTAGTTAGGATAACAATCAGGGAGAAATTTAGTCATGATCCGAATCAAAAAGCTCGTTCCATTGTTGTTTGTAGCACTGCTGCTGAGCACCGCGGGTGTGCTGGCACAGAGCACGCCGGCACCTTCGGGCTCCACCGCGGCGCCCGCACCTACACCCAATGCCACTCACAAACCACAGGCTACCCACACACCACAGACGCAGACCACCCCTACGCCGGCACCTTCGGGCAGTACCAATGCAGGCGCCAGCGGTATCGGCGGATGAACGACGCGTTGATGCATACTTGAGAAACAGGGCCGGTTCACCGGCCCTGTTGTTATCTAATCCACACGCTCTTCACATTGGTGAATTCCAGAATACCGTGGTGCGCGAGCTCCCGGCCGTAACCGGAGTTCTTGATGCCGCCGAACGGCAGTCGTGGATCGCTCTTAACAATGCCGTTTACGAAGGCGCTGCCTGACTGTAATTGTCGCGCAAAGGCTTCGCCGCGCTTCGGATCGCGCGTCCACACGCTGCCGCCAAGACCATAGCGGCTACCGTTGGCGACCTTCAGCGCCTGCTCCTCGTCGCGCACACGGATCACGCTCGCCGCCGGACCGAACAGTTCCTCATCCCAGGCGCGCATGCCGGGCTGCACAGAGTCGAGTATGGTCGGCGCGTAGAACGCGCCTTTACCGGGGAGCGGTGCACCACCGGTTAGCGCGCGCGCACCTTTCGATAAAGCATCCTGTACCTGTTGATGTAAGGTGTCGCGCAGATCGAAGCGCGCCATGGGCGCGAGGCTGGTGTTCGCAGCCATCGGATCGCCGGGTTTGAGCGCGGCGACGCCTGACTGGAATTCCTTGAGAAAGGCCGCGGCGATCTTTTCCACCAGGATAAAGCGTTTGGCGGCGATGCAACTCTGTCCGGCATTCTGATAGCGAGATTTGGTGCCGGCTGCGGCTGCGAGTTTCACATCCGCATCCTCCAGCACCACGAAAGCGTCCGAGCCACCCAATTCCAACACGCATTTCTTCAGCACCTCACCCGCCTGCCGGCCCACGGCGCGCCCGGCACGTTCGCTGCCGGTGAGCGTGACTGCATGCACGCGTGCATCCTTAATCACGTCCTTGACCTGCGGGATGCCGATCATGAGTGTCTGGAATACGCCCTCGGGATAACCGGCATCGCGGAAAATCTCTGCCAGCGCCAGTGCGCAACCCGGCACATTGTCGGCATGCTTCAGCAGCAAGCTGTTGCCGGCGGAGAGCGCCGGGGCGGCGGCACGGAGCACCTGCCAGAAGGGGAAATTCCACGGCATGATGGCCAGCAGGCAGCCGAGCGGCTGATAAGCCACATAACTTTTCGTTCCATCAGTCGCGACCGGCTCATCCGCCAGTAGTGCGGCGGCATGCTCCGCATAGTAATCGCAGCACAGCGCGCATTTCTCGATCTCAGCGCGCGCTTCGCCGATCAGCTTGCCCATCTCCTGACTCATGAGCACGGCGTACTGGTCACGGCGTTTGCGTAATATCTCGCCCGCGCTGCGCAGCAAGGCGATGCGATCAGTCAACGGGCTCTGGTTCCACGTCGGTGTTGCCGATGCAGTGAGCGCCAGCGCTTGTTCGAGTTGCACCGCGTTCCACATGGGGTAATCGCGCAGTTTTTCGCCGTTAGCGGGATTGATGCTGGTGAACACCCTATTGTCCTCCTGTCGTGTCGAGCTTAATGCCAGTTACAGTGAAAAAGACTACGCTGTTCGCGCCATCGAGGGTAGTAATGCAAATCCGCTTCGCGATAATCTAGGCACATGACCTGGATTTCCCGATTGCTGGCTGCGTTTATTTTCGTCTGCATGCTCCCGTCTGTGTTCGCAGCTGATCTGGCCACGGAGCGCGCGGATTTCAAACCAGCGTGGGCGGCGGCGCAGAAAGGTGATCTAGCGGCTCTCACACCCTACCTCAACGAACTCGTGGATTACCCTCTGTATCCGTATCTGCGCTATGCCTATCTCAGCGCCACGCTGGCGCAGCAACCCGACGGAGCAGTGGAATCCTTCCTCAATGAGCAGGCGCAGTTGCCGGTAGCCGAAGCGCTGCGCCAGGATTGGCTGCTGGCGCTGGCCAGCAGGCAGGACTGGAAAACATTTCTGGCCAATTATCAGAACGAGACCACGCCGGCACTGCGCTGCGCGGCGGTGAGCGCACATCTGGCGGGCGGCGACCGACAAGACCGCGATGCCTGGGTGGTGGCGGCGCAGCATCTGTGGCTGGTGCCGGATACGCAGCCGCCCACCTGTGAAGCGGCATTCCAGTATCTGCAGGCGCACCACCGCATCACTAACGACATGGTGGTGCAGCGCATACAACAGGCGTTGCAGTTACGTCACTACGCGCTCGCGCGTCAGTTGTTACCGCAACTCAACGCCACGGATCGCCCCTGGGCACGCATCTGGCTGGATGTGGCCGAGGATCCTGCGCACGTGCTGGCCACTATCCAGGTGCCGGATGAACCTAAATACCAGCCGTTACTGATCAACGGGGTGCAACTGCTGGCACGCACCGACCCGGTGCTTGCCCGGCATCTGTGGACCGAGCTCTCGCAGCGTTATCACTTCGCCAGCGACGATGTTCAGGACATGCAGGTACGGCTGGCACTGGAGTACGCCTGGAACCATCAGCCGGATGCCGCACAGATGCTGGCACGCGTGCAGCGCATGCACGATCCGCGGGTCATCGAATGGCGCTTACGCACGGCACTGCGCAACGAAAATTGGAAATTGCTGCTCGGCATCCTGCCGGACCTGGGTCCAGGGGCGGCCAAGCCGGAGTGGCGTTACTGGAAAGCCCGGGCCCTGGAGGCCACCGGGCATGCGGACTCCGCCGCCGCCATTTATCAGGCGCTCGCCGACGGCATGGATTATTACGCGTTTCTGGCCGCCGACCACCTGCATCTGAGCTATGACATCACCCAGGAACCAAGCCAGCCACAGCCGGAGGTCATCACACAGTTGGAGCAGCGCCCGGGCCTGGTGCGCGCGCGCGAGTTGTTTTATGCAGATCTGTATGACTATGCCAACGCCGAATGGCAGGCGGCCACCGACGCGCTCTCAAAACCGGCCAACTGCCAGGCGGCACTGCTGGCACAAGATTGGGGCTGGTATGGACGTGCTATCCGCAGTTTCGCCAATGCCGGCTGTTGGCAGGATCTGACGATCAATTTTCCGTTGGCTTATCACGAGATGCTGGCAGCGCGTGCGCAGGCACTGGAGTTGAACCTGCCGTGGGTGTACGGCGTGATCCGTGCCGAAAGCGTATTCCGTCCGAATGCCATTTCTCAGGCGGGGGCCATCGGCCTCATGCAGCTGATGCCGGAGACCGGCCACCGATTGGCAGCCAATCTTGGATTGGTGCTGGACGGCAGCGATGCGCTGCTGAATCCCCAAACCAACCTGACCCTCGGCAGCGCCTACTTGAGCCACCTGCTGAAACGTTTCGATGGCAGCGAGCCGTTGGCGACCGCCGCCTACAATGCCGGCGTCAAGCACGTGGATTCCTGGCTGCCCGAGAGCGGCAGCCTGCCCGGGGACGTGTGGGTCGACAGCATCCCCTATTGGGAAACCCGGGGTTACGTGCGTCGCGTCATGAGCGAGGCGGTGATTTTCGACTGGCGACTACACCCGGAAACCGAGCGCCTGAGCGCGCGCCTCGGCAACATCACTTCTGCACCCGCAGTCACCACCACAGCGGCGCCGACAGCCGTGAGCACACAGACGCAGGCGCTAGCACCGCCATGACGGGGTCCAGCACAAAGCTTCTGGTTAGTATTCAGGCTCAGCCGCTTTGTACGAGCTGTTCTAGACTCTGGGATAAACTTCATTTAAGTATCGACCAGCAATATGTCGGCACCGGGCTATGTATATCGCTGGTGCCATCGAAAGGCCCAAGAGCATGTCCACGACCAGTATCTGTATATTAGGTGGTAGCGGTTTTGTGGGCCGGCACCTGGCGGCGCGCCTTGCACAGCAGGATGTGGCTGTGAAGATCCTGACGCGCTCACCGGCGCGCCACCGGCAACTGCTGGTGTTGCCCCGCGTCTCACTAGTGGTTGCCAACATCCATGACCCGGAAACCTTGAAGCGTGAATTTGCCGGCTGCGACGCGGTCATCAATCTGGTGGGCATACTCAATGAGCGCGGCCACCGTGGCAGGGGTTTTGAGCAGGTGCATGTGGAACTGGCCAGGAAAATTCTGGCGGCTTGCACAACTGCCGGCGTACCGCGTCTGCTGCACATGAGTGCTCTGAACGCGGCCGAAGATGCGCCCAGTCATTATCTGCGCAGCAAAGGCCGGGCCGCGAAGCGGGTGCTTGAATCTAAGGGTCCACTGCATATCACGGTGTTCGAACCGAGCGTGATCTTCGGACCCGGCGACAGTTTTATCAACCGCTTCGCTGCACTTTTGAAAATGGCGCCCGGCATATTCCCATTGGCCTGCCCACGGGCCAGGTTCGCACCGGTGTATGTAGGCGATGTAGTGGCAGCGTTCGTCAGGTGCCTCACGCTGCGCGCGAGCTTTGGTCAGCGTTACAGTCTGTGCGGCCCCAAAATCTATACGCTGCGGGATCTGGTGCGCTATACGGCGCGGGTCATGGGATTGCATCGCCTCGTCATTGGCCTGCCACGCCCGCTGTCATGGCTGCAAGCGGCGCTCATGGAATGGCTGCCGGGCAAACCCTTGTCGCTGGATAATTACCGCTCACTCAAACTGGACAGTGTGTGCGAGCAGAATGGTTTTGGAGCTTTGGGAATCGAACCAATTTCATTGGAAGCAGTAGTACCAAGCTATCTCGGCAAGACATTCCAGCGGCGCATCTGAATATTTTCGAGGGCGCGCGCGCTGTGCCAGTCGCATAATGCTCGCGCCTGAATCACCGCTACCAGCCGATGCTGCGGCCGCCATCCACCGCGATAATCTGCCCGGTCACATAATCCGCATCGCGCACCAGATACACGATGGCAGCAGCAATGTCGTCGGGCGAACCGGCACGTTTCAGCGCAGTGTTGTCGAGGATCGACTGCTTGGAGTGCGCATCCAGTCCCTTTTCGGGCCACAGGATCGGACCGGGTGCCACGCCGTTGACGCGCACCTCGGGCCCCAGTTCACGCGCCAGCGACAGCGTCAACATAGCCAGACCCGCCTTGGCGGTACTGTAGAGCGTGTGTTCGCGCAGCGGGCGGCGCGCATGGATGTCCAGCATATTGATGATGGCGCCGCGGCTTTTTTTCAGGTAGGGCGCAGCCGCCTGCGACAGAAAAAACGGCGCTTTCAGATTGCTGCCCAGGAGCTCGTCCCAGTCCGCCTCGCTCGCCTTGCCGATGGGCGTGGGATAAAACACTGAAGCGTTGTTGATCAGCAGATCCAGGCTGCCCCATTGCAGCGCGCTCTTGATAAGCGAGTCGAAGCCACCGACGTTGGCAAGGTCCGCTTGTGCCAATATCACCGAGTCGCGGCGTGCTGCATTCAGCGCCTGGCACAGGGTCTGGGCATCCTGTTCTGAGTTGCGATAGTGCAGCACCAGGTTCATGCCCTCGGCATGCAGCCGTTGCGCGACCGCCGCGCCGATGCGGCGCGCGGCGCCGGTGATGAGCACGGTCTTGCCGGCGAGCTTTGGGGTATCATTTTTCATGCTTGCGCCTTGATCATGATTCTAGTCTGCATCATTAAACCAGAAAGCATGTTACCTATCCGCCAAGCCCTCGGAGACCTGCCGCCGCCCACGCCGGAGGCGTTGCTGCACAGCAAAAGGCTGTGCAAGCGGCTGCGTGACGAGATCGCCGACGCCGGCGGTGCCATCGGTTTCGAACGTTTCATGGACCTGGCGCTGTACGCTCCCGGCCTCGGTTATTACAGTGCCGGCACGCGCAAGTTCGGCGCTGAGGGCGACTTCGTGACCGCGCCGGAACTCTCGCCGCTGTATTCCTGCTGCCTCGCGTTGCAGTGCGCCGAGGTGCTGGCGGAACTGGGCGGCGGCGATATCCTGGAATTGGGAGCCGGCACTGGCGCGCTGGCCGTCGGTATGCTCAAGAAGCTCGAACAGCTGCGGCAGCTGCCCGCACGTTATCTGATCCTGGAGGTGAGTGCGGACCTACGTGAGCGCCAACGCCGCACACTCGCGGAGCAGGTACCCGCGTTGCTCGATAAGGTCGAGTGGTTGGAGCGCCTGCCGGCGTCATTTACCGGCATGATCGTTGCTAACGAAGTGCTGGATGCCTTGCCTGTTAGCCGCTTTCGCCGCGCGAGTCAAGGGTTCGAAGAATTTACGGTGGCCGTCGAAGACGATCGTTTTGTCTGGCGTACGCGCCCCGCGTCCGCCGAGTTACGCGCCGCTCTCACGACTCTCGAAACCAATTTGCCGCAACCGTTGGTGGAAGACTATCGTTCAGAAATCTGTATGCGACTGCCGGCATTCCTGTATAGCCTGGCGGATCTGCTGACGCGTGGAGCACTGTTACTGGTGGATTACGGTTACTCGCGCGCTGCCTATTAT
>JBAWFD010000031.1:0-9956 GCA_049591615.1 Gammaproteobacteria bacterium
TTTTGCCAGTCGCGGAAATTGGCGAGCGTCGGGTTGCTGGTGCCCGGATTGATCAATGACATGTCGCAGGTGGTGGAAAAGGGATTCACATTGGTCGTGACCCCCGCCGGGCAGGTGGTGCCTTTGGGAATGCCGATGAAGAACCGGCCTGCGGCCGAACCCGAACTGCCGGATGAGGGCCCGCCGCCGATCACCGGTTCCTTGGAGATGCTGCGGTTGCCAGCCCACATTGGATCCGTATTCACATACTCTGCGTTCATCACCACGCCCGAACGGTCGCCGCTCGTGCCGATAGTGAAATCATATTCTTGTTGCTTGCCGTCCCAACCACCGCCGTCCGCATGGCCGTCAAACATGCCCATATAGGCATTGGCTTCGGCACCGTTGAAGTTCTTGATAGTAATGATGTTCACCACCCCTGAGATAGCATCGGAACCGTAAATGGCCGAGGCGCCGTCTTGCAGGATTTCAATATGATCTACAACTGCAATCGGGATAGTGTTCAGATCCACTTCCCCAGCAACACCCGCGTCTACCCGTTGGCCATTGAGTAACACCAGCACGCGTTGGGGACCGAGGTTGCGCAAGTCGATGAAAGTTGCGCCAGTGCCAGCGTTATTGAACTGAGTGTTGAAGGATGCGCCCGCGGAAGTAATCTGCTGCAGCACATCACCGATGGAAGTCAACCCCGTGGCCTTGATTTGGGCCGCCGTAATGATGCTGATTGGCTGGGCGGTCTCTACATCGGTACGCTTAATACGGGTACCCGTGACTTCGATCTTGCCGAGCTGGGCAGTGTTGGATGGTGGTGTGGCGGGTGGAGTGGCAGCCGGTGCGGCGGCGTCTTGTGCGAAAATCGCGGGGGCCGCAAGGGCAGTGACCCCACCTGCCACGATGGCGTAACGAACGGCTTTGGTGATCAAATTTATTTTCATAAAGTAGTCCCTCGTCAGAAATGGGTAGCTCTTGATTGATCCTACAATTTATTCGCCCGTCAAATCACAAGAGTCACGCGTTGGAATAACATGTTATTTTTTTGCAACTCGTAACTAGTACTGAATGCCATAACAAATGCAAGTTGTATCAAAAATGTATTAACTTGCTTAGGACAATTACATGTTAGCTGGTATACAAGATAGTTCCAGTCATAAACTTCATCAATTACTTCTAGTCAGCGACTTGTTTACGACAATCAACTCTGCATTACTTGCTTTTACCGACTGGTTTTATTTCTTCAACCATAGTTTTAAAAATATTAATTTTATTACCTGCGCGCCCTCGCACTGTTCGGTGCTGCTCATAGCTGCAAATGAATGCTTGTGGAATGCAAGAGCTCCCCACTGGTAACGAACGCTAATGCTCGAGTGAGCGCTTCGCGTGCACTACAAAATGGAAAAGGGACGATAGTCCTTAAATAGCGAAGATAAACGCCAAACAGAAATGCTTATAGGAAAATCAATATGCGGTCGAATCGAATAATTCAGTTGTCAAATCGTTACAAATAGTCGAATGACAAGTATCATCTGACGTTTAAATAATGACCAGCCTGCATGATTAGTACCAGTGACATCACCCAATCTTGAGTAGCACTGAAGTATAGAGTCCAATCCTCAACTGAAGGAGATTTGGATATGAAGGAGCGATACACGGAAGAGCTTGAACTCTTCACTGTAATGGCGTCTGGCTCGCATGGGACTTCTCCATAAAGCCCCGACAGTGTAACTTAAACTCTACCCCATACTGCCCAGTTAGCGGGATTCACTTCATCTAGATTCAAAATAAACCGCTCTCGGACGTATTTTCGATAGGTTGGGCCAGAAATAATTACTACGTCATTTGCAAGTGTAAACCCATAATTATTTTGTTTTGCTTTAATCTCCCTGATGTAGTCTTTGTTGACGATAAAAGAGCGATGTATTCTCACAAATAGACGTGTTGGTAATCTGCATTCAAAGTGAGTAATTTTGTCCTTAGTATGGATGATCTCGCCAGTGGCCAACACTATATCAACATAATCTCCCGACGCATGGATATATAGGATATTTGTAAGATTAACTACTCTGATATGTCTTCCAACCTTGACAAGAAGCTTGGATGTTTCGGCACGCATCTCATTGCTCATAATGTGATCCGTCATTGACGTTAACATCGAATGATCTCCACGTGATTGATTTGGCTTTATTGGCATAGTCAGCTATGCCCGCTGTAGATAATATAGAACAAACAGTTTCACTAAATCTGATATATATATAATATATCTTTAGATTAAGATAATACGAAAGATATTTTCTGATAAGGAAACTCAATTAAAATACACAAATAGCAGAATTCAAGTATTGATTGGTTTTGTTCGTACATAAAAACCTTTGTGACAGTAATGTCATCTGTTTGTTCTGCTGTCAGGTCGGATAACAAATGAAATATTCCTGATCGGGTTGATCACAGGCTGACGTTCGTTGCGTCCATCACCTTCAGCGAAATTGCTGTCTATACAAGCGATCGAATCCAGGCCCAGCTCCGTATTTTCTTGCGAAAAGACTCTCTTGTGCTCACCTCTTGACATGGCTCCATATATCCCGAATACTTTACCATATGGTGAACTATAATATTCAGCATCTTAACGGCGTTTTCGCAGCGCTAAGTGACCCGACCCGCAGGGCCATCCTGTCTCGCCTGGAGCGAGAGGACAGTCTTTCTGTGAGTGCGCTGGCCAAACCATTCGCCATCAAGCTACCTGCGGTGATGAAGCACCTGGACGTCTTGTCCAGGGCCGGACTCATAAACCGATCGAAAAGCGGACGAACTGTGACTGTCGAGATTTCAACTGACCCCTTGAAGGAAGTGATGGATTGGCTCCGCCCGCACCAGCGCTTCTGGTCCAGCAGCCTGGACCGCCTTATCAAGTATGCGGAAGCGAAGGAAGCTGCGGCACGGGGGAAGGGGAAATGACGAGCATGACCCTCGTACGGCGTATCGCGGCGCGGCCGTCCATCGTCTTCGATGCGTTGTCGACGGAAGAGGGTATGACCTCGTGGTGGGGGCCAGCCGATTATCCCGTGCTGGCGGCCAAGGCAGACGTGCAGGTGGGTGGACGCTTCCAGGTGCGGTTCCGCACCGAGGACGGCCTGGAACACGAGTGCGCCGGCGTATTCCTCGAGATCAGCAGGCCCGAGCGGATTGTCATGAGCTGGCAGTGGACATCCGGGGGTGAGCCCCAGGAAAAGGAAAACGTCTCGCGTATTGAGCTACATCTGCGGGCCATCGACACGGGGACGGAACTTACCCTCATTCACGCTGCCCTGCGCGATGAGATATCCGCTCGCGACCACGAATGGGGTTGGAGCGGTGCCCTGGACAAACTCATGCGGAACTTTGCAAAAGCCCGAATCGCCCAGCTTTGCTGACCAGAATCTGCGGTCTCGCCAACTTAAGGAGACGGACGATGTTTAAGACAATACCTCTGTACATTTTGACGCTAGCCCTGGCCGTGATCAATCCGGCGGCAGTGAACGCAGGCAATATCGCCTATCCAGCCATGGTTCCCGTGGCTCATTACATGATGGACCAGTCCGCCGAGATCGCTCTCGCCCGTAGTGCAGCGCCTGCGTCGGTCTCTGACAAAGCCAGAGTCCTGGTGCTCGGCGCCCACGGCTACAAAACTGCCGTCAAAGGCACGAACGGCTTCGTCTGTTATGTGGGCAGGTCCTGGGAGAACGATATCGACAACGCGAATTTCTGGAACCCGAAGCAACGTGCTCCCGAGTGTGACAACGCGGCGGCGGCGCGCTCTGTGCTTCGGTACTATCTCCAGCGCACCCAATGGGTGCTGTCCGGTATCTCAAGGGCCGAGATGCTCAAGCGGACCAAGGCCGAGATCGCTGCGAGGCAGATCACGGCACCGGAAGCTGGCGCCATGTGCTTCATGCTGTCGAAAGACGGATATCTGGCGGGCGCAGGAGGCCCCTGGTATCCTCACGTGATGTTCTATGCTCCCCCGGGACCCGGCTCGGAATGGGGCGCAGACCTTCCCGGCTCGCCCGTATTGTCGGCTCCCAGTGACCTGATGCCAGTCACCATTTACTTCGTGCCGGTGCGTAAATGGTCTGATGGGAGCCTCTATCCTTACCCAGCTCCGCAAACAGCACACTAGCTTGCAACTCCTAAATAGTGCGTAAAACTCTGACTACAACCGCTATATCTAAGGCATCCCCAGGTGCTATGGGCGTATTTGACTCAAATACCGAACAGTCGCTGGATCTCATACTCCACCGCTTAACACTGCCTTCCGCAATTGGCCATTCTCTTTTTCTAAATCCCTCAAGCGCTTCGCTTGGTCCACGCGCAATTCTCCAAACTCCTTCCATCAGCGGCAAGAGGTCATGTTCGATACAGCCAGGGCTCGGTAGACGTCTGCGAGCCACTTCCAGGAAGCTAGCAGGACATCGGTCTCACGTAGCCTGTGAATGATTTCTTCTGCCCTAAATCGACGCTTTGGCATAGGCTCTTTCCTGGCAACTTTTTTAGCCAATTTACGACATTCAAATTGGACCAGTTTTCCCAGGGGGAAAATAACAAAATTTACTGATCAGGCAGTGTTGCATCGACCGGATGAGCTGGCCGCCATAAGCAACGGATATCCGCCCTGGCCAATGCCTATGAGGATGAGAGACGTATGGAACAAAAATTCGTACCGATAGCGTCGAGATATCTATCTTGGCTCATAGCTGCGCTAATACTTACGGCATGCATGAGCGTGAATATATTCACGCAACGCAACCCGGAGTGGCATGGGCAGCCATTAAGACGGGTCATGGTGATTGGCGACTTTACAAATCTAGTGTACAGACACTATGCGGAAGGTCAGATGTGCGAATACATCTCCGATTTCTCAGATACCGTATGTCTACAATCACGCAACTACCAATTTGCTGGTCAAGATACTAGTACGATGCTTGCCACAACCTTAATCAAGGAAAAGGTGGACGGAGTGATTTACATTTCCGCTTTAGAACGTGGCACGACAACGGTAAACCAGCCCGTCGTTCTCAATATAATGCCGTGGAATCCAGGATTCGCTACGGCGACTGGTTACGGCGGTTCGACAACGGTGGATTGGGAAAACTACTCAGTAAAAGTCTATTTGCTAGATGGGTTAGCCATTTGGAATGCAAATGCCCGCGCGAGCGGAAATCCTGCCGACACAATCGAACATAGCAGTTACTCTATATCTAAAGGTCTTGTGAGAGATGGAGTTATCCTTACTGGAGGAGTACGTCATTACAAGCCATAGAATATGACCACCAAGAGCAGATATTAGGACCAAGATATTGGATTGAAATTAGGGGCTATTGTCACAAGGAGTATGGCTGGCTCAAAGTCGAGCAAGCCAAGCGGTTGAAGGAGATGGAAGCGGAGAATGCCAAACTTAGGCGTGCGGTCTCGGATCTGACCATCGACAAGCTGATGCTGTCGGAGATCGCCAAGGGAAAGCCGTAAGTCCGGCCCGCCGCCGAGAGTCCGTACACGAGGTGCGTGAGCAGTACGGCTTCTCCGAACGGCGTGTGTGCCGGGCCTTGGGTCAACCCCGTCCTACCCAGGAGGCTCATCCGATGTACCATCGACCTCGAATTCCGACATGAGCCCAGGTATTAATCATGCTGGCTGGCCATACTCGAGTGGCTTATAGTGAAGCTAATGACGCGCTATATGCCCGCTTGCTACGAAATAACCCGTTATTGCCGGAGCTTTGGCAATTACGAGCACGTATTGCATTGAGAGATCATCGCTATATTGATGCCATTGAATTATTAGAACAGGGCATAAAGTACCTACCGGAAAATATTGATTTGGTGTTTGATCTCGCAAACGCACATATACTTTTAAAAGATACTACCTCGGCTCGGCCACATCTTGAAAAGCTCTTAGCAAGAAACGATACACGGTCAGAATACCTTTTGAGTTATGCGAGGATGCTCTGGCTCGAGGGTTTACATAGCCAGGCAGTGGAATATTTTACTTACAGTCTCGCCAAGAACTCCAATGACAGCAGAATCGCATTATCACTGGTCAAAGCATATTTGAGTCTTGATCAGGCTCCAAAGGCGGTGGAAATCTTACGATCATGGCGCCATCGGAGACCATCGGTGGATATGACGGCCTTACTGGCACTTTCGGAATATGACGAACACGGAATTGAGAGCGCACGCAATATTTTAAATGACGAGATGGCGGCGCATCTGGCAGACCCCACGCTCAATTATCTACAAGCTGTTTTGCTCATGCTCTCTGGAAAGTCAGATCTGGTATGCACCTACCTTGATAGAGTCCAAAGAGATGAGCGCTTCGATGCTCGATGGTCAAGCTTTTTGTTTGCGTATAGACCTGACAGAATAGATAGTTTTCATGGTAGGGAAACTGCACTGCTTGAGTCTGCAATTGCGCATGCACCCGCCACAGGATTGGTGCTCGAATTCGGCGTCTACTTCGGATTATCGCTACGTCGAATCGCCAAACGTATCGACGGGCCTGTGCATGGCTTCGATAGTTTTGAAGGTTTGCCAGAGGAGTGGAAGCCGGGCGAGCCGGCAGGCACCTATAGCACACATGGACGTATGCCAAGTATGCCCTCCCAGGTTGTGCTTCATCCTGGATGGTTCAAAGACACGTTACCTGATTTTGTTACCAGTCAAACTGGAAAAATCCGTCTCATTCATATCGATTGTGACCTATACAGTTCAACTCACACAGTATTGGAAGAACTTTACCCACTTCTACAGATTGGCACTGTTTTAGTATTTGACGAATATCTCGGGTTCCCAGGTTACACTCAACATGAATTTCGTGCGTGGCACGATTTTGCAAAGCGCTACCGAATTGACCATGAATACATTGGATTCACCTTGATGGCAAAAAAGGCAGCTCTACGCATAACACAGTTATAGGTACAAGGATGGCGTGCCAGCCGTAACAAAACTTATCGCAGGTTGTGTGCACAGTTTGGTTTCTGCTTCTCCATAGACAGGGAAAGTAAGTGGGGTGCTGGAGTGGTGCAGGGGTGGTTCGTGAAATGCAAAATTCGGCGAGAACTAACTTACTACGGGTATGAATGTTCGGGTAACGTCAGAACTAACACTCATGGCCGACTCTAGCCGTTGGGACCGCTGCAAGTAGAGGGCCGAGCTAGTGTTGCATCGACCTTTTGAGACCGCCCCTATATCCGGTTATTTGCGCCACCTTAGATGGTTGGTGATAACCAGCCGGTTTCAATCATTTGCGTCCACGGGGTGCCGAACTCCGTTATTGAAAACGGGCTTCGAAGCGATCCATCAGAGAAAAACGGAGTGTCGCGCCCTCAATAGCAGCACCCTAAGTGCGGTTTGCGGGCACATGTGATTCAGGATGACCTGGAACTGTGCGAAAACCAGGCCCTTTCTCTGATTTACGGAGTAAAGGGCTGGTTAGCACATGACTGAATGGCGGTGGGTACAGTCTACTGCTAACCCCTCTCCGCTCGAATTCCCTGAATACAGGGAATTAACAGGGAATTTTTCAATTTTTAGGCTCTGAAACAATAAAACAGTGTCTAAAAGCCCTGGAGTAACAGTCAGTTAGAAGCAAATTCCCTACACAACGGAACAGGGAATTTAAAAGTCGTAACAGGGAATTTAAATTCCCTGTTACGTATTTTATGTTTAAAAATTGGCTCCCATGTCAGCACGCACCCTAGCACGGACAGACGGACAGGGCACCAAGTTGACTCTATACGCCAATGGCGTATAGACCACCTACCGATGGTCATCATCGAAACCCCTACGTTTACCCGGTAAATTACTCAGTTGATGCCGGATGATGATTATCGGGAGCTGCAGACCGCCCTGCATTTGAACCCCCAGCTAGGCGATCTGATCCAAGGCGGCGGCGGGCTGCGCAAGGTACGTTGGTCACGACCAGGCATGGGCAAGCGTGGCGGCGTCCGGGTCATATATTACTGGTATTCCCCGGATGCACAGCTCTACATGCTGCTTGCCTATCCCAAGAACGAGCAAGACAACCTCACCCGTGAACAGCTCAGCGCCCTCAAGAAGCTAGTAAAGCAGGAGTTTGGAACATGAAAGAAACGCTGTTTAACGAACTGGTCACCAGTCTTAAGGAGGCCGGTCAGATAAGGCACGGTAAGGCAAAAGCTGCACGCCGGCGCATATTGGAATCCGTTAATGTCCAAGCTGTGCGGGAAAAGATGGGCTTGTCGCAAAGTGCCTTCGCGCTTCTGATCGGGGTCAGTGTACGCACCATCCAGAACTGGGAACAAGGTCGCCGGCAACCACAAGGGCCAGCCCTCGCGCTGCTCAATGTTTTTAAGAATGATCCCCAGCACGCGGTGCGTGCATTGCATAGCTAACTGCTCGCCAATTCTTGATGTCCTGTTCGTCCGTCCGCGGTGGGTATCCTCAAGGGTTAGGACCGATTTTTGAATTGTTAGGTGTCCTGTCCGTCTGTCCGCGATGAGTATCCTCAAGGTTTATGATCAGCTTTTTTGAAATGTTATGCATCCTTTAGCCAATCTTTCGTTCATTTTATAAATAATTGCCACCAGGAATTCTGGATACCGTCCAACTGGGTGGTTTTCTTAACACATCCAAACCCTTCATCTCTCGGCTCGCGGACAGCAGGATTCAAAGGCATGATCAGGTACGTTCAGTAACCGTATATTATAGAGGATTCCATGCCCTCCCTGCCTATCCTGATTTTGATGGTTATCTTACCCCTGTTGCTGATGAGTGCCGCTGCTCTTCTCGCCTATCGTTTCTACTGTTACCACATCCCCCGCTATGGGCGGCGCAAGCCGTTGCCTGTGCCAATCCATCTACGCATTCCCACCAAGCCGAAGTGGGTTCGACAGGAGATCATCAAACTGAAGGCTCAAGGCCTAGATCTGGGATGCCGGCACATCGCCATGATCTTCAATCGCCGCTATGCCGCCAAGGGGATGACTGTGGGCAAGACCTTCGTGAGTGTGGTCATCCGCAAGCATCACTACGACATCCAAGTCATTCGCCGAATGCTCAGGCGTCGGAAACTGACGGCTGGCCCCAAGAACCGTATCTGGGGCCTGGATCTCACCGGCAATACCGATGACCAGGGCCAGCTGCACTCCATCCTCGGCATACTGGATCACGGCACGCGAGCTAATCTAGCCCGCGACGTGCTTCAGAATAAATTTACTGCCACCCTCCTGCGCGCGCTGGCCGACTGCATTGAATGTTTTGGCAGGCCCCAGACACTTCGGACCGACAACGAAGCCATGTTTCGGTCATGGCTATTCCGACTCTCGCTCTGGCTGGTCGGCATCCGCCACCAGCGGATCGAGCCGCATTGCCCCTGGCAGAACGGCCGAATAGAGCGGTTCTTTGGAACCTTGAAATCCAAGCTCGATCACTGAGCTGTGCACGATCTCAGCGAGCTATCCACATCCCTGCAGTACTTTCGGCTTTGGTACAACCACGTCCGTCCGCACCAGAATCTGCAGGGTCAGACACCCGCTGAGGTTTGGAGCGGCCGAGATATCCGCCAGAGCTACTCCTGGAAGGAATTCTGGTTCGAAGCCTGGGATGGGTTATTAACAGGCTATTACTTGCCTACCTAGCTCAGACAGGCGAAACGCGTGTTGTAACTTTATGGATGCATGTCCGCGCCTGCGCATAGCTTGCCGCAGACATTTGGCTGATATCAGCCACAATGCGCGGCTTCGTCAATCTCAACAGCTAGACTATTCGCTGAAATTTACGCTGCCGATACTTATGAGGTGCCCATTTCTGAATTTTCACTCGAAATCGGCTAGGCTATTTACCGCGGACGCGCGGACAGGACACTTAAATCCTGAAAGCCTTGCGGCGCTTGGCCTAGACGGAGACTTATGGCGGTGGATGCAGTCTACTGCTAACCCCTCTCTGCTCGAA
>JBAWFD010000032.1:0-65889 GCA_049591615.1 Gammaproteobacteria bacterium
AGGACGGTATGCTGCAGGAAGTCGCCCAGCCGCCGATCGCGCTGGCCATGAAATTAGCGGCGCGGCTCAAGGTGCTGGCGCGCCTGGACATCTCTGAACGCCGCATCCCCCAGGACGGCCGCATCAAGCTCAAGCTCTCCAAATCCCGGTCCATCGATTTCCGCGTCAATACCTGTCCGACCCTGTGGGGCGAGAAGATCGTGATGCGCATCCTGGATCCGGCCAGCGCCAAACTCGGCATCGACGCCTTGGGCTACGAAGATTTCCAGAAACAATTGTACTTGCAAGCACTGGCGCGTCCTTACGGGATGATCCTGGTGACCGGCCCCACCGGCAGCGGCAAGACCGTGTCCCTGTATACCGGCGTCAATATCCTGAATACCAAGGACCGGAATATCTGTACTGCGGAAGACCCGGTGGAAATTCAGTTGCCGGGCGTCAACCAGGTGAACGTACATCCCAAGGTGGGGCTGACTTTCGCGACGGCATTGCGCGCCTTCCTGCGCCAAGACCCGGACGTAATCCTGGTGGGTGAGATCCGCGACCTCGAAACCGCGGAGATCGCGGTCAAGGCCGCCCAGACCGGCCACCTGGTATTGTCCACACTGCACACTAACGATGCGCCCAAGACCCTCTCGCGCCTCGCGGATATCGGCGTGCCGCCGTATTCCATCGCTACCGCCGTGAACCTGATCATTGCCCAGCGTCTGGCTAGAAAACTATGCTCCAGCTGCAAGCGCGCAACCAAGATTCCCAAGGAAGCGCTGCTCAAAGAAGGTTTTAGCGAACAGGAACTCAAAGAGGGTGTGGAGATTTTCGAGCCGGTGGGTTGCGACCAATGCGTGGAGGGCTATAAAGGACGTACCGGCGTCTACCAGGTATTACCGGTCACCGAAGCCATCAGCCGCCTCATCATGCAGGGCGGCGGCGCCATCCAGATTGCGGACCAGGCGGTCAAGGAAGGGATCTGGGATCTGCGCAAATCCGGTCTCAACAAGGTCAAGAATGGCATCACCAGTCTGGTGGAGCTCAACCGGGTCACCACCGAATAGTCAATCGAAGGGATAGAGGTCGTCATGGCAATCGCAGCAGTCAAACAATCCAACTTCTTCTGGGAAGGCACGGACAAGAAAGGCGCCCGCATTAAGGGCAAGAGCATGGCATCCAGCGAAAACGCGGTCAAAGCGGATCTGCGGCGTCAGGGCATCGTGCCGATTCGCATCCGCAAGGAAAACTTCCTGTCCGCCATAGGCCGCGGCAAGCGCATCACCTCCGGTGACATCGCATTCTTCAGCCGTCAGCTGAGCACCATGATGAGCGCTGGCGTGCCACTGGTGCAGGCTATCGATATCATCGGCCGGGGCCATGCCAACCCGCGCATGCGCGATATGGTGCTCGGCATCAAGGCCGACGTGGAATCCGGCAATACCCTGGCTGACTCCCTGGGCAAGCAGCCACTGTATTTCGATGCCCTGTTCGTGAACCTGATCCGTGCCGGTGAGCAATCTGGTTCCCTGGAAACCCTATTGGACCGCATCGCCACCTACAAGGAAAAGACCGAGGCTATCAAGAAGAAGATCAAGAAGGCCATGTTCTATCCAGCGGCGGTGTTGGTGGTGGCATTCATTGTCACTGGCATCCTGCTAGTGTTCGTGATCCCCCAATTTCAATCCTTGTTCAGCAGCGCCGGTGCCGCCTTACCGGCCTTCACCCAGTGGGTGGTCAATCTGTCGGTTTCCGTACGCAAAATTGGCTGGCTGTATCTCATCATCATCGTCGGCATCATCGTCGGCATCGTCCAGGCCAGAAAGCGTTCGGAGCGCTTCCACGAATTGATGGACAAGGCACTACTCAAGTTTCCGGTCATCGGCATGGTGCTTACCAAAGCTGCCATCGCGCGCTTCGCCCGCACCCTGTCCACCATGTTCGCCGCCGGTGTGAACCTGGTGGAAGCCCTGACATCGGTGGCGGGCGCCACTGGCAATGTCATCTTTGAGAAGGCCACCCTCAAGATGCGCGACCAGGTGTCCACCGGCCAGCAGTTGAATCTGGCCATGACCCAGAGCGGCATCTTCCCGCACGTGGTGGTGCAGATGATCGCCATCGGCGAGGAAGCCGGTTCCATCGACACCATGGCATCCAAAGTGGCGGATTTCTACGAAGAAGAAGTGGACAATGCCGTGGATAGCATGTCGAGCCTCATGGAACCGTTCATCATGGTGATCCTGGGCGTGCTGGTGGGCGGACTGGTGGTCGCCATGTATCTGCCCATCTTCAACCTCGGCAACGCATTCTGATCGTCAAATAAACGACCGCCACAGCGGCGCTTGCTCGACTGCCCACAAGGCTAACTCTGCATGCACCCAGAATGGATGACCAAGGCTTTGGTGTGGATGCTGACCTGCTTATCACTGGACCGGAGAGGTCATCGGTGAGTGGCTGGAAATTTCCCTGTGAGCATGGTTGCCGATGCTGCTAGTCTCGTTCCTGGAATCCAATCTGTCGGCGTGGGTGGCAACAGCGGTCTGCCTGGGCTTGGTCGTGGGCAGTTTTCTGAATGTGGTCATCCACCGTCTGCCCATCATGCTGGAGCGGGAATGGCAGAACCAGTGCGCTGAGCTGCAGGGTGGCGAGATACCGCCCACCGAACCTTATAACCTGGTGATGCCCCGCTCCCGCTGCCCGCATTGCGGTCATGCCATCAGCGCCTTTGAGAACATACCGGTACTGAGTTACCTGCTGTTGCGTGGCCGCTGCCGCGCTTGTCAGGCGCATATCTCGATACGCTATCTGCTGATTGAAATTATTTCTGGAGCACTCTCTGGCTGGCTCGCCTGGCATTTCGGTTTCGGCTGGCCGGCTCTGGGTGCCCTGCTGCTCACCTGGACGCTACTGGCGCTGGCGGCCATCGATGTGGATAAACAGCTGCTGCCGGACAAAATCACCCTGCCCGTCCTGTGGCTGGGTCTGTTGTTCAATCTGGGAGATAGCTTCACGGATATTCGTTCTGCCTTGATTGGCGCAGTCGCGGGATACCTAAGCCTGTGGTGCGTCTACCATGGATTCCGGTTGCTGACCCGCAAGGAAGGCATGGGTTATGGTGATTTCAAGTTGTTCGCCCTACTCGGTGCCTGGCTGGGTTGGCAGAGCCTGCCGCTCATCATCCTGTTGGCATCCGCCGCCGGCGCACTGGTGGGCATCGGTCTGATCCTCAGCCGCCGTGTGCAGCGTGGCATCCCCATCCCCTTCGGACCCTATCTGGCGGTGGCCGGCTGGATTGCGCTGGTGTGGGGACCGCAACTCACGCATGTCTATTTCCGCCTGATGGGTGGCGTCTGAACCCGATGCTCAAAGTGGGCCTAACAGGCGGCATCGCCTGCGGCAAATCCACAGCGGCGGCGGAATTCGCACGCCTGGGCGTACCGGTCGTGGATGCGGATGTGCTGGCCCGCGAGCTCACATCACCGGGCGGTCAGGGGCTGAAACAGCTGGTAGGGGAACTCGGTGAGCAGATCCTGGATTCCCAGGGACGGTTAGAGCGCCGCCGGCTGCGCCGCCGGCTATTCATGGATGCGGCTGTACGCGCCCGGGTCGAAGCCATCCTGCATCCCTTGGTCATGCACAAACTCAGGGCAGCTCTAAGCGCAATCAAGGCGCCCTATGCCGTCGCCGTGATTCCGCTGCTGACTGAAAACCCACAGGCACGGGCACTGGTGGACCGGGTGCTGGTGGTGGACTGTCCCGAAGCCACGCAACTGTCCCAGCTTATGTCACGTGATGGAGAAAGTACCGAATTTGCCCACGCAATGGTGGGGGCACAGGCGGGCCGGGAGCGACGCCTGGCATCCGGAGATGATATTCTGAACAATAATGGCGGAGTTGCAGAGCTTATTGGCTCCGTCCATAAGCTGCATGAGCTTTATCTGGATATCGCCAGGCGTCCGGCCCAGCCCCACCCAGGCATACGGCTGCCCTGAAAGGGCCCATAGTTTGCATGCTGAATTTCGAACAAAACACAGTTGAGGAATTACTGCCGGCGGAGTGGCTGGTCTACGAACAACCGCTGACCGAGCGGGTGCGTACTTTCCTGCGTCTGGAATTCCTATTCGAGCAATGCACCCATCATCTTGCCTTGACCTCGTCCTGGAATAGCCGCTCAGCCATCAACGCACTGCTTGAAATCGGATCCCTGCTCACCCGGGGCGATGTGCGCACTGAAGTGCTCAAGGAACTGGAGCGCTGCCTGTTATTCCTGAGCCGGCTCAAGGACAGTCCCGAGGTGGATGGCGCGCGCCTGCAATCGGTGCTGGCGGAACTGGAGACCCTGCGCCGCGCCATGAACGGCGATGGCCGACAACTGGGTCTGGGACTCAAGGAAAATGAATTCCTCAACACCATCAAGAACCGCTTGGCGATCCCAGGCGGCACCTGCCAATTCGATCTGCCGGTGTATCACGCTTGGCTGACCCAGGCACATGCCAAGCGCACGCGTGATCTGCAGCACTGGCTGGAGGAGATCCGGCCCTTGCGCGACACCATCACGTTGCTCATGGCCCTGACCCGGGAAAGCGCCCTGCCGACCCGCGAAGTGGCCGAGCAGGGCATGTTCCTGCGCATCTTCGACAGCCCGGTGTGCCCGCTGGTGCGCGTCATGGTCCCCGCTAGCAGCGGTGTCTATCCCGAGATCAGCGCCGGCCGCCAACGCATCACCATCCATTTTCTGGAACCGAATCCGGCCGATAACCGTCCACAACAGGCCAAGCGTGACGTCAGTTTCAAGCTGGTTTGCTGCCAGTTGTGAGGCGACAGCAAAGATCGATGGCTGAGGATCCTGAGAACCCGGCCACCGTCAAATGTCCGCACTGTGGAGCCGCAGTCCAGTGGGCGACGGAATCCAAATACAAACCTTTCTGCAGTGAACGCTGCCGGCTCATCGATCTGGGCGATTGGTTGCTGGAAAAACCCGCCATCCCCGACACTCCACTCCCTGAGAATCAGGACGACGCTGAACCCTGAGCTTTCCACATTCCGCGCATCGCGGCGATGCCGTGGCCGCCCAGGTCACGGATCTGTTGCAAATATTCAGGCAACATGCCGCCGATAGCATAGACCGGCAGAGGACTGCACGAGGCCAAACGTTTGAATCCATCCCAGCCAAGGAGTGTGGCCTGCGGATGGCTGGGCGTGGCTTGCACCGGACCCAGGACGACGTAATCCAAGCCATGGGCCGACGCCATGCGTAGCCCAATTTCATCATGACAGGATGCGCCCACCAGGAAATCTTCTGATAACGGTCGGCTGCGAATGCATGCGAGACGCGCATTGCTAAGATGCACACCGTCGGCGCCCACGTCGCGCGCCATCTCGGGTTCGGTATTGAGGATGACGCGAGCACCCTGCCGGTGACAGATGGCGATGGCGGCCCGCGCCAGGGAAACATAATCCGAGACACCGAGTTCCGGCGCGCGCAGCTGCACCAGATCCGTACCGCGTTCGAGAGATTGTTCCAGGGTTTGCAGAAATCGTCCCTGATCAGCAGCCGGTGATGGCGTCACCAGCATCAACGGCGGAAATCGGATGGCGGTGATGATGGGCCCGTCCGCGGGCAGCAGATTGCAACCGGGGAGTTCCTGTGGGCTTACCCAGGCGAGTGATTGTTGCTCGGCGGCGCGCGCTTCACCGCTATAGTGAGTGACGCGCCAGACCTCCAGATCCACGTGGATTTCCGGATACGCATGCGTGAGCCGGATCAATGGGCGTGCGTACCGGACTGTAATGCCGAGTTCTTCACGCAGTTCACGCGTGAGGCCTGCCAGCGAAGTCTCGCCCGCTTCGAGTTTACCGCCAGGGAATTCCCAATAGCCCGCCATGAATTTGCCGGCGGGACGCTGGGTAATGAGTATGCGGTTTTCAGTATCCGCCAAAACCGCGGCGATGACCTGGATGGCTTGCACGTCAAGCCGCTGCGTGTTGCATGCGCTTCAGAATCCAAAATTCAATTCAGACGTCCATGACACTGCTTGTACTTCAAACCTGAGCCACAGGGACAGGGTTCATTGCGGCCGACCTTGCGGCCCTCACGCACGAACGTGCTCACGGGTGCGGCTTGCTGGGGTTGCGCTGGCGTTTGAGGATCGCCCGCAGCATCGGCAGAAGTCGCGCTGGCTGCTTCCGCATGCTGGAACTGCATGGCGCGGGTTCGCCGCCGCTGCTCGTCCACCGCCGCCACATCCTCCGGGGTGCGCACCTGCACTTTGGCGAGAATGCCCACCACTTCGTACTTGAGACGCTCCAGCATGGTGGCGAACATCTCGAAGGCTTCGCGCTTGTATTCTTGTTTGGGATTGACCTGCGCGTAGCCGCGCAGATGTATGCCCTGGCGCAGATAGTCCATATTCGCCAGATGCTCGCGCCACAGGTTGTCGAGCACCTGCAGGAGCACGGCTTTCTCGAACTGGCGCATGACTTCAGTACCGGTCTGCTGTTCCTTAGCCTGGTAGGAAGCCATGAAGGCGTCGACGATCTTCTGACGCAAGGGCTCTTCATGCAGGGTTGCATCGCTCTCTAGCCAGCCCTGGATGTCGAGCTTGAGGGCGAACTCCTTCTCCAGGGTCTCCATGAGCCCGGCTATGCTCCACTGCTCTTCCACGCTCTTGGGCGGGATGTAATTGCTAACGACGCCGTTAATCACATCGCTGTAGATGTTGCGTACGGTGGCGGCTACATCAGCAGCGTGCAGCAATTCATTGCGCTGCTCGTAGATCACTTTGCGCTGGTCGTTGGCGACGTTGTCGTACTCCAGCAGTTCCTTGCGAATATCGAAGTTATGGGCTTCCACCTTGCGCTGCGCATTTTCGATGGCCTTGGTGACCCACGGGTGTTCGATGGCTTCGTCGCCCTGCACGCCGAAACGCTCCATGATGGCCTTGACCCGGTCACCGGCGAAGATGCGCATCAGGTTATCGTCGAGCCCCAGATAAAAGCGGCTGGAGCCCGGATCGCCCTGGCGGCCGGAACGGCCTCGCAACTGGTTGTCGATGCGCCGTGATTCATGGCGTTCGCTGCCGATGATATGCAACCCACCCGAAGCGACCACCGCGTCGTGCCGCTGCTGCCAGGCAGCCCGCACCTGCGCGCGTTCCGCATCGGTAGTCTCCGGCGGCAGCGTCTTGAGCTCGGCTTCCAGATTGCCGCCCAGCACGATGTCGGTACCGCGACCAGCCATGTTGGTGGCGATGGTCACGGTACCCGGCCGGCCGGCCTGGGCGATGATCTGGGCTTCGCGCGCGTGCTGTTTGGCGTTCAGCACCTCATGCGGGAATTTCTCTTTCTTGAGCAGCGTGGAAAGGTATTCAGAGGTCTCGATGGAAGCGGTGCCCACCAGTATCGGCTGGCCGCGGCCATGGGCTTCACGAATATCCTCGATCACTGCCTGGAACTTGCCCTTGGTGGACAGGTACACATGATCGGGCATGTCATTGCGGATCATGGGTTTGTTGGTGGGGATGACCACCACTTCAAGGTTATAGATCTCGTGAAATTCCGAGGCTTCGGTATCCGCGGTACCGGTCATGCCCGCGAGTTTCTTGTACAACCTGAAATAATTCTGGAAGGTGATGGAAGCCAGCGTCTGGTTCTCGGCCTGGATCTTCACGCCTTCCTTGGCTTCGATGGCCTGGTGCAGGCCATCGGACCAGCGGCGCCCGGGCATGGTGCGGCCGGTAAACTCATCCACGATGATCACCTCGCCATCCTTGACGATGTAATCCACCTCACGGTTGTACAGGGCATGTGCGCGCAAGGCGGCATTGACTTGATGCATGAGCACGATATTGCTGGCGTCGTACAGCGATTCACCGGCTTTGAGCAGCCCGGCTTTGGTCAGCAGTTCCTCGATGCGCTCGTGGCCCACTTCGGTGAGATACACCTGTTTGGTCTTCTCATCCACGCTGTAATCGCCGGGACCGTCTTCTTCCTGCTGTTTCGTCAGCTTCGGCACCAGCACGTTGACCTTGCGATATAGCTCGGTGTTATCCTCGACCGCACCGGAAATAATCAGCGGAGTCCGCGCTTCGTCTATCAGGATCGAGTCGACTTCGTCCACGATGGCGTAATACAACTCTCGTTGTGCCTTGTCTTCGAGCCGGAACGCCATGTTGTCGCGCAGATAATCAAAACCGAATTCATTATTGGTGCCATAGGTGATGTCGGAGCCATAGGCAGCACGTTTTGTGACTGGATCCTGGCCGACCAGAATAACGCCCACCGTCATCCCCAGGGCTTCATATATCGGTCTCATCCAGTCGGCATCGCGTTGCGCCAGGTAATCATTTACGGTGACCACGTGCACACCGCGAGCGGGAATGGCATTCAGATAGACCGCCAGGGTCGCCACTAGGGTCTTGCCTTCGCCAGTACGCATTTCGGCGATCTTGCCGCGATGCAGCGTCATGCCGCCGATGAGTTGTACATCGAAATGGCGCATGCCCAAATTGCGCTGCGCGGCCTCGCGTACCGCCGCGAAGGCTTCAGGTAGCAGATCGTCGAGGCTTTCGCCTTTGGCATGCCGTTCACGAAATTCAGCGGTCTTGGCCTTCAAGGCTGCGTCGGACAAGGCCCGCATCTGCGGCTCCAAGTCGTTGATGCGCGCCACGTTACGTTGCATGCCGTGCAGCAGTCGTTCATTGCGGCTGCCGAAGACTTTCTTTAAGGCACCATTCAGCATTTGATCATTCCGTTTTGTTGCACTACGAGGTATCAGGACAACAGCCCGCATCCAAGCACATGCAATATAGGCATGGCCGAGGATATCAAGACGCTTCCGGTGGAATCTGAAGCCGCGGACAAGAAACGAGCAAGCCGGATGCCGGGAAATCCATGCCCTTCAGCGACGGCTGTGGGAATTCGAAAACCGTGTTTCGAGTTTGCCGGGCAGTGAAGGCCTGGAGATTCTAAGCGTGCTGTCAGTCCATACTCCGGGGCATGGCAGCCAGTTTAACCTTCCCCAAAGCATTTACAAACTGTGCCGGATTAACCGGTATGCCATTGTATAAGACTCCGAAGTGCACGTGGGGTCCGGTGGAACGTCCGGTGGAACCCAACAAACCGATTTCCTGGCCCTTCTTCACCATTTCGCCCACATGCACCAATAGCTTTTCGCAGTGGCCGTAAAGGGTCGAGTAGCCATTGCCATGGTCGATCTGCACCATGTTGCCATATCCCGAACGCGGCCCAGCCCAGGTGACCACGCCGGCCGCCACAGCCTTCACCGGCTCGCCCTCGGGACCGGCGAAATCGATACCCGGATGAAACGACAGCTCGCCGGTAAACGGGTCAATGCGCATACCGAAAGGTGAACTCTCATAACCCTCTGTTACGGGCGGTCCGGAGGGCATGGCCTGCAATTGGACAGTACGGTTCATAAGCAGGCTTTCGAGCACCGTGAGCTGCTGATCGCGGTTATTGATCTGCAGGGATAGCTGGTCGAGATTGCTGATGAAATCGGAGACAGGCATATGTTGCAGCGGTCCGCTGACCTCCGGACCGCCTTCAGCGGGCGGCGCATTGAAGTTGAATTCGCCGTGCTTAAGCCCCGCCATGCGGGTCAGCTGCTGGCCCAGGGCATCCAAACGCATGATATGCGCTTGCAACTCGCCCACTTTTGCAGACAGCGCATCAATATTGGCTTGCGCGACCTGTTTAGCACGATCGATTTCCTGTGCCTGCCGGCTGAACTGACTTCTCCAGGCCAGGACACCCTCGGGAGTGCGGATCAACCAGCTGGCTGCGCCAAAACCTGCCAGGAACAATGAACTGCCGATGAGGATCCCGGCGATCGCGAGCGCAACCAAAACCTTGGGCCTGCCCAGATCCAACTGGCGCAATCTGTCCTGTTTTAAGAATAATATACGACTCATTAGCAACACTCCCCGTAATCATTGAACAGGCCAATGGCAGCATCCAACCTTCATTCCCTCAATTCGTGGCTCACCGGCAATAATTCCCAAATCAAACGCTTGACGGTCGAGGCCCAGCAGCTCATTCATCTGCGTGACACGGTGCGCCGTCAATTGCCACCAGCGCTTGCGCCCCACTGTATAGGAGCCCAGCATGAAGCTGGCGTTCTAGTTATCTACATGGACAGCGCTGCGACCGCAACCCCAGTCCGTTACCAGCAACAGGATCTTCTGAGCAAACTCGCCGCCGCCGGCCTGAACTGTCAGTCACTCAAGGTACAGGTCTTGCCGGATCCACCGACACTGCCTGCACCTAAAGCGCCGCCCTATACATTATCGAATACGGTCCGTCGTATTCTCGAAACCACAGCATCCCAACTCGCTGAGGGTTCACTCAAAAATTCTCTCCAGCATCTTGCCCGCAACCGGAATCCCCGGCGATAAAATCAAACATTAAATTTGAATTTTCGTGAAAAACTAAAGCGCGTGTACCGGCGTCATGTAGGAAATAGGCGCCTCCGCCGCGTCATCGAAGGTCACTTCTTCCCAGGATGACTGCTTGGCTAACAGCGCGCGCAACAAGGTGTTATTCAGGCCATGGCCTGATTTATACGCACTGAAGGCACCAATCAGGCTGTGCCCGAGCAGATAAAGATCACCGATGGAATCAAGAATCTTATGTTTGACAAATTCATCTTCGTAACGCAAGCCATCTTCATTCAGAATCCGGTAATCATCCAGCGCGATAGCGTTATCCAGTGACGCCCCCAAGGTCAAATGTCGATGACGCAACATTTCGATGTCGCGCATGAACCCGAAGGTGCGCGCACGACTGACTTCCTTCACAAAAGAGGTCGTTGAAAAATCCACAGTGGTATTCTGTGTATGTTTCTTGAAAATCGGGTGATCAAAATCGATCTGGAAACTGACCTTGAATCCATCAAATGGTTCGAAGCGTGCCCATTTATCGCCGTCGCGAACTTCCAGGTTTTCGCGAATGCGAATGAAGCGCTTGTGGGCGTTTTGCTCCTCGATACCTGCGGACTGCAACAGGAACACAAACGGACCGGCGCTGCCATCCATGATCGGCACTTCAGCAGCACTCAAGTCCACATGCGCGTTGTCGATGCCGAGGCCAGCGAATGCTGACAACAGATGCTCCACCGTGGATACACGTACATCGCCGTTTACAAGGGTGGTACCCAGCATGGTATCGCCCACATGTTCGGCGTTCGCGCGTATCTCGACAGGTTTTTCCAGATCCACTCGCCGGAAGATGATGCCGGTGTTGGGTGCCGCCGGACGCAAGGTCATATAGACCTTCTCACCCGTGTGCAAGCCGACGCCGGTGGCGCGGATGGAATTTTTGAGGGTACGCTGTTTCAACATGCCGGGGTGTTACCTAAATTTCACAAGCTAGAAACCCCGCATCAACCCAATTTGGGAGCAGGTATTGTTCCCTCCAGAAGAAGCCACTGCATGTAACCCACGGATCTTAAGCCCGGTTCATGACTTCGCGACCACGTACGTTATCACAGGCTGCGCGCGCCTCACAAGGTTATAGCCCCTCAGGTTAAGTCCTAGGCCCTTTTCAATCCGCCTGCCGCCGCAGGAAAGCTGGGATATCCAGATATTCCTGACTTTGTGGATCCAGATCGTCCTTTTCACGTTGCCTGACATAAGCGGGCTTTTCCAGCTTCTTCCAGTCGGGCCGTTCATCGGTGCCGGTGCGCGCCAGCGTCACCAGCTGGGGGGGCGCTACTGCAGGTTTTGCCACCGGGGCTGACTCGACCTGTGGACGGGACAAGCCCGTGGCGACCACCGTGACCCGGATCTCGTCACTCATGGATGGATCCAGTACCGTACCCACCTTGATGGAAGCATCTTCCACCGCGTAACTATGGGCAATATCCATGACTTCTTCATACTCGCCCATGGTCAGATCCATACCGGCGGTGATATTGACCAGGATGCCACGCGCGCCTTGCAGGTTGACATTTTCCAGCAATGGGCTGGTGACTGCAGCCTCACTGGCCTTGCGAGCCCGGCCTTCACCACTCGCCTGACCTGTGCCCATCATGGCCATACCCATCTCCGACATGACGGTGCGCACGTCGGCGAAGTCCAGATTCATCAAACCTGGCCGGGTGATGATATCCGCGATACCACGCACCGCACCGTGTAACACTTCATTGGCCGCCTGGAAGGCTTGCAACATCGGGATATCACGCCCGAGTACCGCCGACAGCTTCTCGTTGGGAATCACGATCAGCGAATCCACGTACTGACTTAACTCCGCAAGCCCTTGCTCCGCGACCTTCATGCGCTTGCTGCCCTCGTGCGGAAATGGCTTGGTGACTACCGCCACCACCAGCACATCCAGTTCTTTCGCCACTTGCGCCACCACCGGCGTGGCACCGGTACCAGTGCCCCCACCCATGCCCGCGGTGATGAACACCATGTCGCTGCCACGCAATACCTCTTCCAATCGGTCGCGATCTTCCAATGCTGCCTGTTTGCCGGTCTCTGGATTGGAGCCGGCACCCAGGCCACGGGTCAGATTGCTGCCGATCTGCAGCGTGGTGCGGGCGTTGATTTTCTTCAACACCTGAGCGTCGGTATTGATGGCGATGAAATCCACGCCTTCGATACCGCTGGCCAGCATGTGCTGCACGGCGTTACCGCCGCCGCCGCCCACGCCGATCACCTTGATGACGGCGCTCTGATTAACGTCCTCTTCAATTGTCCAGTTCATATCCCGGTCTCCTCTGCACGTTTAATAATAGATACTCGTCAAAACGAACCCTGAAACCACTGTTTCATGCGTTGCCATACATCCTTGACATTCACGTTGCCGCGACTGCGGCGCTCCGCGCCATCGCGTGGCAGGCTTTGCGCGCCGAACAGCAACAAGCCCACACCGGTCGCATGGATGGGGTTGCGCACCACATCCACCAAACCGGTGACGTACTGCGGCACACCCAAACGTACCGGCGCATGGAACACTTCTTCAGCCAGTTCCACCGCACCTTCCATCTTGGCGCTACCGCCGGTGAGCACGATGCCGGCCGGCACTGCGTCCTCGAAACCACTGCGGCGCATCTCCGTCTGGATAAGACTGTAAAGTTCCTCATAACGCGGCTCTACAACTTCCGCGAGTGTCTGGCGTGCCAACCGCCGCGGCGGACGTTCGCCGACGCTCGGCACTTCGATGGTCTCGTCTGCGCTCGCCAGCTGTGGCAAAGCACAGGCATACTTGATCTTGATTTCTTCAGCGTGATGAGTGGGAGTACGCAAGGCCACGGCGATATCGTTAGTGACTTGGTCACCGGCAATCGGGATCACCGCCGTGTGGCGGATGGCGCCATCGGTAAATACCGCGATATCGGTCGTGCCGCCGCCGATATCCACCAGGCATACACCTAGATCCTTTTCATCCTCGTTGAGGACCGCGTAGCTGGAGGCGATCTGCTCCAGGATGATGTCGTCGACCTTCAAGCCGCAGCGTTCCACACAGCGCACGATGTTCTGGGCCGCGCTCATGGCGCCGGTGACGATATGCACGTGCACTTCCAGGCGCACCCCGGACATGCCGATGGGCTCACGGATGCCGTCCTGGCCGTCGATCACGAAGTCCTGCGGCAGGATATGCAGGATGCGCTGGTCGGCCGGAATGCTGACGGCACGGGCGGCATCGATCACACGCTCCACATCCCCGGCGGTCACTTCCTTGTCGCGGATGGCGACCACACCGTGGGAGTTGAGGCTGCGCACATGGCTGCCGGCAATACCTGCATACACTGAATGGATCTGGCAACCAGCCATGAGTTCGGCCTCGGCCACAGCCCTTTGGATGGATTGCACCGTGGATTCGATGTTCACCACTACGCCACGCTTGAGCCCGCGTGATGGATGCGAGCCGATGCCGACGATCTCGACCGCTCCGTCGGAGAGGATCTCGCCGACGATGGCCACCACCTTAGAAGTGCCCACATCCAGGCCAACGATCAATTGTTTGTCGGTCTTTCTAGCCATTCGGTCTAACCTCTTTAGGGTACGTGCTGCCGCTGGTCATCGGGTCCTTCCAACCCACGGCGAATCCATTGGTGTAACGCATATCCACGTAGGCTACGTCTGCGAGCTTTTCACTTAAAACCGGCAGCGCTACGCTGGTGAAACGTTGCAGGCGAGATTTCGCATCTGCACGGCCCAGGCGCACATTGATACTGTCATTCAGCTCTACGGTGGAATCACCGCGCGCATCGACTATCAATTGCTGAATCGCAAGTCCGCGCGTTGCCAGAGTTGTGGTCAGATCATCGAATTCAGCCAGTATGTCCGACTCACTGCCTTCCGGACCTGACAACATCGGGAGCTTGGCCCAGGCGCTGTCTATGGAATGCACAAATACCCGACCTTGGGCATCCAGCAGGCCGCTGCCGTTCCAGCGCGCCACCGGCGCTTCTTCGGTGATGTCTATATAAAGCGTATGCGGCCAGCTGCGCCGCACCGCTGCAGTCGCCACCCAGGGCACCGCCTGCACGGCCACCTGAATCTGTTCAACATTGATGCTGAAGAAACCCTTGCCTGCGAGCGCCGGCAATACCGCTGCGCGCACCGCCTGCGGCTGCACATGCTCCAGCGGTCCCGGAATCACCAGCTCAGTCAGGGATGGACCCGAAAACAGCGGATGTGTAGAAAATCTCAAATAGGAGATGATCGCCAGCAGCACGATTAATAGCGCTGCCCCGGTCCGCAACAACAACTGCCAGATCTTTCTTTTCTCTGAATGGCGCGCGCGCGTGTTCAAAGTTTGCGCTCCTTCTTGGATAGTTTTCCTGCAGGTTTTTGCACCAGATGTTGTGGCAACTCGGCTGCCATACCACCGATATCACCCGCGCCCAGCGTCAACAACAAGTCACCATCCTTGAGAATGCCGAACAAGGCTTCCGGCAATTCCTGAACTTGCGCCACGAATACAGGATCTACGCGACCGCGGTTGCGGATTGAGCGTGCCAGCGCACGCGTGTCGGCGCCTGCGATTGCCTGTTCACCTGCCGCATACACCTCTAGCAATACCAGTACATCTACGTGTGACAGGACTTCGGCAAAATCCTCGAACAGATCGCGAGTGCGCGTATAACGGTGCGGCTGGAAGGCCACTACCAGACGCCGGTCAGGCCAGCCTTCGCGGGCGGCCTCAATGGTGGCCGCGAGTTCACGCGGATGGTGACCATAGTCATCCACCAGCAGCGCATGCCCTGTATGTATTTCGATCTCGCCATGGATCTGGAAGCGCCGTCCCACGCCCAGGAAATTCGCCAGTGCCCGCAGCACCGCGTCGTCAGCAATTTCCAAATCCTGGGCGATGACCATGGCCGCGAGTGCGTTGAGCACATTGTGACGGCCAGCGAGATTGAGCGTGATCTCCAGCGCCTGTGTATGTCCGGGTTTCCACGCCTTGAAATGGGTTACATGACCATTGCGCCGGATATCAGTTGCGCGGTAATCAGCGTCTTCACTAAAGCCGTAGGTAATGACCGGCCTCGCCACCTCAGGCATGATGCTGCGCACCTCCGCGTCATCCAGACACAGCACGGCCAGGCCATAGAATGGCAAGTGATGCAGGAACTCGATGAAGGTGGCTCGCAACCGGGAAAAATCACCCCCATACGTACCCAGATGGTCAGCATCGATGTTGGTGACCACGGCTACCAGGGGTTGCAGGTGCAGGAATGACGCATCGCTTTCATCGGCTTCCGCCACCAGATAGCGGCCGGTGCCGAGGCGCGCATTGGCGCCGGCGCTGATGAGCCGTCCACCGATGACGAATGTGGGATCCAGGCCACCTTCGGAAAGCACGCTCGCCACCAGACTGGTGGTGGTGGTCTTGCCATGGGTACCGGCTACGGCGATTCCGAAGCGGAAGCGCATGAGCTCGGCGAGCATTTCCGCACGCCGCACCACCGGGACACGGCGTGCATGTGCCGCTGCCACTTCCAGATTGCCCCCGGTGACGGCACTCGATATAACAACCACATCCGCGTCGGTCAGATTCTCAGCGCTATGACCAATCTTTACCTGCGCGCCCAAGTCCGTGAGCCGCCGAGTGATGGCGTTTTGCCGGAGGTCGCTGCCGCTCACCCGATAGCCGAGGTTGATGAACACCTCGGCGAGGCCGCCCATACCGGCGCCACCGATGCCGACGAAATGCAGATGCCGGATGCGGCGCATGAATTCGTTCATGCGTAACCTCCTGCTTGCAAACAGGCGTCCGCGACTTTTTCAGCGGCATCCGTTCTTGCCAGCGCCCTTGCACGCTGCGCCATGCTCAACAGCGTGTCACGGTCACCCAGCAGGCGTTTGAGCAAGTCTCCCAGAGTTGCAGGTGTAAATTGCGATTCGGGTAACAACTCGGCGGCACCGGCGTTTACGAGGAAGGCCGCATTGCGGCTCTGATGATCATCGACAGCGGCGGCAAACGGCACCAGCACCGCGCCCACACCTGCTGTCGCCAGTTCCGAGACGGTGAGCGCACCCGCGCGACATAGCACCAGGTCTGCCCAGCCATAGGCCGCTGCCATGTCTTCGATGAAGGCTGTGACACGCGCGGCGATAGCGTGCGTGCGGTAGGCCTGCGAAACCTGATCGGCGTCGCGGACTCCCGTCTGGTGCCAGATTTCAGGGCGCAGTGGCGCATCCAACTTCGCCACAGCCAGCGGCAGGTTGTTATTCAACACACGCGCACCCTGGCTGCCGCCGATTACCAGTAGCCGTCTGCTGCCAGAACGCTCTGCAAAACGGGCTGCGGGAGGCGGCAGTTGCACGATAGCGTGACGCACTGGATTACCGATATAGCGTGCCTGCCGGGATGGGCCGAAGCTGCCGGGGAAACCCTCCAGAACCTGGGTCGCCACATGACTGAGCACGCGATTGGTCATACCGGGCACGGCGTTCTGTTCATGCAGCACCAGCGGGCAGCCGAACAGGCGTGCTGCTAGACCGCCCGGTCCGCTGGCGTATCCGCCCATCCCCAGAGCGACCTGTGGTTGAAAGCGCCGCAAGATCGCGCGTGACTGTACGATGGCCTTCAATAACGTCAACGGTGCCTTGAGCAGGGTCAGCATGCCTTTACCGCGCACCCCCCCCACGCTGATACATTCAATCGGAATCCCGGCGCTGGTCGCCACGCGCATTTCCAATCCGGTTTGCGTGCCCAGCCAGACGACTTCGTGGCTGCGCTCGCGCAGCACTTCCGCCACTGCCAGCGCGGGGAAAACATGACCACCGGTGCCACCTGCCATGATCACGATCTTCATTTGCCTCTCAGCATGCGGTTGCTTCCTGTGTACTCCAGGAACGCCCTGCGCGTGTTTCCCGATCCACGCGCAATATCAGCCCCACGGCGGCGCACACCACGATCAGACTGCTGCCGCCATAACTCATGAGCGGTAATGTCAGGCCTTTGGTCGGCAGTATCCCCATGTTCACGCCTATATTGATGAATGCCTGCAGCCCGATCCACAAACCCAAGCCGAAGGCCAGATAGGCACCGAACATTTGGTTTTTTCTGGCCGCCTGACGCGCAATCATGATGGCGCGCCAGGTGAAAATAAAATACAACGCAAGTATCGCAACACAACCCAATAGACCCAGCTCTTCCGCCAACACCGCAAACATGAAGTCCGTGTGTGCTTCGGGTAGATAGAAAAGTTTCTGTACGCTCTCGCCTAGACCCACGCCGAAAAATCCGCCACGGCCTATGGCGATCAATGACTGTGTGAGCTGGAAGCCGCTGTCGAAGGGGTGGCTCCAGGGATGCAGAAAACCGGTGATGCGTTCCAGCCGGTAAGGCGAAGCCACCGCCAGCACCAGGAACCCCATCACTCCTAGCAGCGCGAACACCGCGAAATCCTTTAAGCGGGCGCCACCGAAGAACAGCATGACCATGGCGGTGGCGATCAACACCATGGCCGCGCCAAAATCCGGTTCCGCCAGCAGCAGCAGTGCCGCCAATGCCACTACCAGCATCGGTTTCAGTGAGCCCGTGAATCGGGTACTGAGTTCGGCATGCCTGCGTACGCAATAACTGGCGATATATATAAGGATAAGCAGACGCGCGGGCTCCGAAACCTGCAAGCGGAAGGGGCCCAGCACTATCCAACGTATACTGCCATTCACGTGGCGTCCGATACCTGGCACCAGCACAACCGTCAACAGTCCCAGAGCCAGGATCAACACTAGAAAGTTGGAACGCTGCCACCAGGAAAGTGGCAGCCAATAGGTGGCGATACCCATGCCAAGTCCCACAAACGCAAATGCCAGCTGCCGTTCCAGGTAATAGAACGGATTACCGGTCACCTTGTCGGCCAAAGTTATGGAGGCGGATGCCACCATCACCAGACCCACTGCCAGAATCACTGCGGATGTCAGCAGCAACAGCCGATCGGGTTGGGGCATGCGGATTCCACCGGCGATGGGTTTCGCTTCATCCATCGGCGAGCCTCCTCACAGCTTGTGCGAATACCTGGCCGCGATGTTCAAAGTTTTCGAACATGTCGAGACTGGAGCAGGCAGGTGACAGCAGCACCCGATCGCCGGGCTGGGCGAGCTGGGCGGCGATCCGCACCGCCGACTGCATGTCTTTTACAACCTGCACCGGCATTTTGCCTGTGAGCACTGCTGCGATCGAAGTGGCATCCTTACCCAACAACACCACGGCACGCGTCTTGCCTGCCAGGGCACGCGCCAGTGGCGCGAAATCCTGATGCTTACCATCGCCGCCTGCGATCAATACCAGTGGCCCCGATATTCCCGAGACTGCTGCCAAAGTCGCACCAAGATTCGTGCCTTTGGAGTCGTCGTAATAGTTCACGCCCTGGACCGTGGCCACATACTCCATGCGGTGCGGTAGCCCACGGAAGCTCTTGAGTGCATCAAGCATCGCCGCCTTCGGCAGGCCTGATGCCTCGCCCAGCGCCAGTGCTGCCAATGCATTCGCGAGGTTGTGGTCGCCTTGGATCTGCAGATCTGCTGCGCGCAGCAATCGCTCTGTTCCGCGCGCCAGCCAGCGCTCCCGATCGTGTACCACCAGGCCATAGTTGCCAGCGTCCGGTGCCTGCAGGCCGAAGCTCAGCTGCCTTTGCCCAGGTTTAGACATGCCGCGCACGCGGATATCGTCGCGATTCACCACCGCCACATCACAGTAATTGAAGATGCGCGCCTTGGCGGCGGCGTAATCTGCCAGCGTGGCGTAACGATCCATGTGATCCGGTGAGATGTTAAGCACGCTTGCCGCTACACACCGCAAGGAAGCAGTGACTTCCAGTTGGAAGCTGGACAATTCCAGAACATATAACTGGGGTTCCTTACTTTGAATCAGATCCAGGGCCGGCGTTCCCAGGTTGCCGCCCACGCGTACATCCATGCCAGCATGCTCGGCCATAGTTGCCACCAGCGTGGTCACCGTGCTCTTGCCGTTAGAGCCGGTCACCGCCACCACTGGTGCATGCGCCTGGCGGGCGAACAATTCGATATCGCCGAATACCGGCAATCCCAGATTGCGTGCTTTGGCAATATATGGGGTGGCTATAGCGACGCCTGGCGAAAGCACCACCTGGTCTGCGCGCTTGAGTGCCTCTTCGGAAAAGCCACCGAGAAATACTGCCGCGTCGGGTACCGTGTTCTGCAACTCAGTGAGTCCGGGTGGCTGCTCGCGACTGTCGGTGACTGCCACTTCCATACCATGTCCAGCCAGGAAACGCGCACACGACAGCCCGGTCTTGCCGAGGCCGACGATGAGTGTCCGGGGACGATGTTGCGGCATGTGCATGTGTTTCTCTCAACGCACCTTGAGCGTGGACAAACCGATGAGCACCAGGATCACCGTGATGATCCAAAAGCGCACGATTACGCGTGGCTCAGGCCAGCCCTTCAATTCAAAGTGATGATGCAGCGGAGCCATGCGGAACAGCCGCCGTCCAGTGAGCTTGAACGAACCCACCTGTAGGATGACGGATACGGTCTCCATCACGAATACACCGCCCATAATGAACAGCACGATCTCCTGGCGCACGATGACTCCCAGAGCACCGAGGGCGGCGCCCAGAGCGAGCGCACCTACATCGCCCATGAATACCTGCGCCGGGTAGGCGTTGAACCACAGGAAACCAAGTCCGGCACCCACCAGCGCTCCGCAATAAACGACTACTTCGCCGGCACCGGGCAGATACGGGATAGTGAGGTAGTGTGCGAAGTTGAAGTTGCCGGACGCATAACCAAAGACGCCGAGGGCGCCGCCAACCATGACTGCCGGCATGATGGCCAGACCGTCCAGGCCATCGGTGAGATTCACCGCGTTGCTCATGCCTACCACCACGAAATAGCTGATGAGAATGTAAAAGCCGCCGAAGCTGATGGACACATGCTTCAGCAGTGGCACGATGTATTCAATATCTGCGGGCTCGCGGTGACTGATATACAGAGCCACGGCTGCTGTCAGGCCCACTACGGACTGCAGAAAGTACTTGCTGCCGGCTGGCAAGCCCTTGGAGTTGCGCAACACCAGCTTCTTGTAGTCGTCGACGAAACCGATAAGTCCAAACATCACAGTGACACCGATCAACACCCATACATAACGGTTATGCAGATCCGACCACAACAGCGCGGTGATGATGATGGTGACGAGTATCAGCGTGCCGCCCATGGTCGGCGTGCCCGCTTTGGCAAGATGTGATTGCGGTCCGTCTTTACGCACTCTCTGTCCGATCTGACGCGTACTCAAACGCCTGATCATGCTGGGACCTGTCAGGAAGGAAAGCAGCAATGCAGTGAGCACGCCGAGAATGGCGCGTAAAGTGAGATAGGAGAATACGTGAAACGCAGAATCAAAACGCGTCAGGTACTCAGTGAGCAATAGCAGCATAGTTCAGCTAACTCCCGGGGTTTTATCCACGACTTGTGGTGCACGCAAGCTCTCCACGACTCGTTCCATGCGCATGCTGCGTGAGCCCTTGATTAGCAGAGTGATCCCCGGGCGCAGGCCGCTGCGTAATGCCGCGATCAATGCTTCGGGATTCACAAAGTGTTCTGCACTATCGCCAAAGTGTTCGGTCGCATGCAGACTCAGACTGCCGAAGCTAAACAGACGTGCAACGCCCAGCATGCCTGCGAGCTCGCCGCAGTCGGCGTGCAATTCACTAGAGTTCTCACCCAGCTCAGCCATGTCACCAAGCACCAGCCACACTGGATCACCCAGGCTCAAGGCAAATTCCATGGCGACTTTCAGGGATTGGGGATTGGCGTTGTAGCTGTCGTCTATAAGACAGCAGCCGCGGATACCTGGCAGCACGATCAGGCGGCCGCCGATGATCGGGGTGTTGGCGAGTCCGCTCATGACATCGTCAAGGCTGGCGCCTGCAGCACTGGCGGTCGCAGCGGCAGCCAAAGCGTTGATCACGTTATGCCTACCAGGCAACGACAATTGGATGCTAGCTTCACCGGCAGGTGATACCAGCCTGAATGCCCACATCCCGGTTGGCAGTTGTTTCACTGAATCGGGTTGCGGATGAAAGTCCGCAAGCTCGCTCAAGCCGAAACTACGCTGTATACGTCGGCCGGCCATTTCCCGCCACAATGCTGCGTAAGCATCATCGGCATTGAGGATGGCGATGCCGTTGACGCGCATGCCTGAATACAGCGCGCCCTTTTCCATAGCCACACCTTGAATACTGCCGAGTGCCTCCAGGTGGGCCGCGCCGGCATTCGTCACTACGCCCACGTTGGCGGAAGTCACGGACGCCAAATAGGCGATTTCGCCGGGATGGTTGGTGCCCATTTCGATGACGGCAGCGCGGTGCTTCTCATCCAGCTCCAGCAGGGTCAATGGCACGCCGATGTCGTTATTCAAATTGCCGCGCGTGGCAAGCGTGATGCGGCGCCTGCGCAGGATGCTGGCGATCATTTCCTTGACAGTGGTTTTGCCATTGGATCCCGTGACGCCGATCACCGGGATACTGAACTGCGCGCGCCAATGGGCTGCATAGGCACCCAGGGCACGACGTGTATCCCGCACCACCACCTGCGGAAGGTGGCTGAGCATCGGATGTTCGACCAGTGCACCGCTGGCGCCAAGTTTTTCAGCCAGCATCACATAATCATGGCCATTGAAATTTGGTCCACGCAAGGCAACGAACAGATCGCCGGCCATGAGCTTGCGCGTGTCGCTGCTAACCCGCAGGAATTCTGCATCTGCCCCGACCAGTTTGCCGCCGGTCGCGGTGGCCACATCAGAAAGGCGACGTGCGTTCATGTACGTACCTCATGCAACAGCGCCGCCACCGTATCGCGATCGCTGTAGGGCAGCCGGTCACCACCGACAACTTGGTAGGTTTCATGTCCCTTACCAGCGACCAGCACCACATCATCCGGTGCTGCTGCATGCAGAGCCTGCGCAAGCGCCTGAGCACGGTCACGTTGCACCTGTACCCGGCCGCGGTCACTGATGCCGGCAATAATCTCTGCGATGATGGCATCGCCATCCTCGTGACGCGGATTGTCGTCGGTCAGAATGATGCGATCCGCCAGCCGCTCGGCGATCGCACCCATCTGTGGTCGTTTGCCACGGTCGCGTTCACCGCCACAACCGAATATGCACCATACCCGTCCACTGCAGTGAGAGCGTGCCGCATTTAAGGCTTTGTCAAGAGCATCCGGCGTATGCGCATAATCCACGACTATTAACGGCAGTCGCCCACCGCCGAAACATTCCATGCGTCCAGGAACCGTACGGGCATTGTCGAGCACGCGCAGCGCATCAGTCAGCGGGATATCCAGCACCAGCAATACACCCAGCACCGCCAGCAGATTGTGTACGTTAAAATCGCCAAGCAGCCGGGAATCAATATGACCGGCACCGAAACTGCCATCCACATCGAAGCTTATCCCTCTGGAATGCAAAGCCACGCGCGTAGCGCGCAGCGTTTTAGCCTTGTACGCACGCGATGATTCGACTGTGTAGCCGATGTAGTCAGTTCCTGCATGCAGACCGGCGGACAATTCCTGTCCGAACGCATCATCGAGATTGATGACGGCGTGCTTCAGATCAGGTGTTTCGAATAAACGGCGTTTGGCATTGGCGTAGTGCTGCATGCTGCTGTGGTAATCCAGATGATCGCGAGTGAGGTTGGTGAATACCGCCACCCCGACATGCACGCCGGCCAGGCGACCCTGATCGAGCGCATGGCTGGATGCTTCCATGCTGATGTGCTGTACACCACGATCACGGAACCGCGCCAGCCATTGCTGCACACTGACAGCATCGGGTGTGGTGTGGGTTGGGTTTTCCAGCTTGTCATACAGCCCATAGCCGATGGTGCCCAACACCCCGCAGGGCTTTCCCAGCTCCGTGAGTGCTTGAGCCGTAATCAGGCTTACAGAGGTCTTACCGTTGGTACCGGTAACAGCAATTATCTGTTGTATAGCGGACGGGTCTCCGTAGAAGCGCGCGGCCATGAAACCTGCGTGCTGGTCCAGATTGCGGATTGCAAAAGCCGGCAGTTCCTTGAGTGACGGCAGATAATCGAGTGCGCCTTCGGGATCGTAAGCCACCGCTACTGCACCACGTGCGCGCGCATCGGCCAAGTGTTGCAGGCCATGATGATGGTGCCCGCGACAGGCAAGGAATAGGTATCCCGGGTATACACCGCGACTGTCGAGCGAGAGTCCCTGTAATCGCAAGTCGCGACCCGGAGGAATCTGGGCTTCACCCCGCATTATGTGTGCAAGACTTACTCCGCTCAGGTGTTGGGCCTGTGCTGTCATGAGGCATGCCCCAGTTTGACCACATAAGCAGTAGTCGTGAAGTTACTCAAGTCATCTGGTGGAATATCCAGAAGCCGCAGGGCGCCGCTCATTACGCGCGCGAACACCGGCGCCGCCACCGTGGCGGCATAGTACTGGCCGCGGCTAGGAGCGCGAATCACCACCACGGTCACCAGCCGCGGATCACTGGCAGGCGCGATACCCGCAAACACCGAGTAGTAATCGTTATTGGAATAACCGCCGTTCTCAGCGATGTGCGCCGTACCGGTTTTACCGGCGATGTGATAGCCCGCCACATCCGCGAGTTTGCCAGTGCCTTCGTTGGAAACCACGGTTTCGAGCATTTGCCGCAGGGTCGTAGCGATGGGTGCGGGGATCACCTGCTGACCTATCGGCGGATCGTCGAGACGCACAAAACTTGGCGGCACGCTCACACCGTTGTCGCCGATGATGTCGTAGGCATTTGCCAGCTGTAATGCAGTTACCGCAACTCCGTAGCCATAGGAAATGGTAGCCCGGCTTGCAGTCGACCAACTGCGATAGTTTGGTAATGAGCCTTGCACCTCGCCGGGGAATCCACTGCCAGTGAGGCGTCCGAAGCCGAAAGCTGCGAGTGTATTCCACAGCAGTTCCGGGTTGAGCGATAGTGCGATCTTGCTGGCGCCCACGTTGCTGGATTTCTCCAGGATCGTGGTGAGATTGATGTCGCCGTAGTCATTGTCGTCGCGGATGGTGTAACCCGCCACTCTGTAAAAGCCCGGTGTGGTATCAATGATGGTATTCGGTGTATAGCGGCCCGATAGTAATGCCGCCACGATTGTGAACGGCTTCATGCTCGAACCGGGTTCGAACTGATCCGTGACAGCGCGGTTGCGATAAGCTCTGGCCTGGTAATCATCGCGATTATTCGGGTTGAAAGACGGCTGGTTGACCATCGCCAGCACTTCACCGGTCTTGGCATCCATGACGATGATCGTCCCTGATTCGGCGCCCTGTTCCATGACTGCCTGTTTAAGGGCACGATAGGCCAGGTATTGCACGCGCAAATCGATACTGGCGACCAGATCCTTGCCGGGACGTGGAGCGCCCAGGCTTTCCACGTCCTGCACTGAATGTCCGTAGCGGTCCACGATAACGCGCTCGGCACCCGGGACGCCGTGCAACCAGTCGTTATAGCCGAGTTCCAGGCCTTCCTGGCCCACATCATCGATGTTGGTAAAACCCAAAACCTGGGCCGTCACTTCACCGGCGGGATAATAGCGACGGTATTCACGCTGGCTATATACGCCGGGAATACCCAGTGCCAACACATTGTGTGCCGAATAGGGGTCCAGGCCACGCATGAGATACACGAATTCCTTGTCATGGTTCTGATGCAACAGACTCATGACAGCATGGCTAGTTACGCCCAGCGCGTTGGCCAGCTGTGGAATGCGCCCAAGCGCATTGGAGATCTCCTGCGGGTCCATCCAGATGGAATCCACCGGCGTGCTGACTGCCAGCGGTTGGCCATTGCGATCGAGAATCATGCCACGGTGCGCAGGTATCTGAACCACACGCAGATGACGCTCACTGCCCTGGTCCTTTAGGAACTGGTTGTCCAGCATCTGTAAATACACAGCGCGTCCCAGTAATGCGACCGCCGCCAGTGTAAGCATTCCCAGCACCAGCACGCTGCGCCAGTTCCATGAAGCATCCTCAATGTCATGGTTCATTGATGCACCACCACGATTTCAGGGTGCATCGGCATTTCCATATCCAGCTTCTGGGTCGCCATCTGTTCGATGCGCGCATGGGTCGACCAGGTACTCTGCTCCAGCAATAGTTGCCCCCATTCGATATTGATCTGATCGCGCTGCTGACGCAGTTGCTGCAAATGCGCGAACAGCATGCGATTCTCATGGCGCGCGTCGATGACTGCGAGTGCGCTCAGAAACACGGCTGTGATCACTAAAGCCACCAGCGCGCGGGTAAGCTTCATGGCAAGCGCTCCGCAGTACGCAATATCGCACTGCGCGCGCGTGGATTAACAGCAATTTCTGCTGCCTGCGGATGAACTGCCTTACCAACCGCCCGCAGCAATGGAACCGCTGTTGATTGCAGCCACGGCGCACGTGGGTCTGGCGGTGTTTCCCGGGCATGCATGCGGATGAATCGCTTGACTATGCGGTCTTCGAGCGAATGGAAACTGATGACAACCAATCTTCCGGCCGGCGCCAGAACCCGCAGGCATTGATCCAGACAGGCGCTGAGCTCATCCAGTTCATGGTTGATGAAGATGCGCAATGCCTGAAATGTGCGGGTGGCCGGGTGACGATTACGTTCACGCGTCGGAATAGACGCGCTTACGATAGCCGCAAGTTGTTGCGTTGTAGTGATGGGCGTACTGGCGCGGCGTACAACTATCGCGCGGGCGATGCGCTTGGCAAACCGTTCTTCTCCAAATTGATAAATGGCATCTGCAATTTCATTTTCGGAGACACGATTGAGCCACTCGCCAACACCTTCACCGACATCCGGATCCATGCGCATATCGAGTGGGCCGTTATGCAGAAAACTGAAGCCGCGCTGCGGATTGTCGAATTGCGTAGATGACACACCCACATCCAGCAACACGCCGTTCACCAGTCCTGCTAGACCTGTTTGCTGCGCAATCCGTTCCAACATGGAAAACGCACCTCTATAAATTTCAAATCGCCGATCGCCCGATAACTCGACTTGTCCCGATGTGACCGCTTCCGGATCGCGATCAATTGCTATCAGCCGTCCTGCGGGCCCCAGGCGCGCAAGAATTTCGCGGCTATGGCCACCGCGTCCGTAGGTGCCGTCCACGTACACGCCCTCAGGCCGTATCGCAAGCCGTTCCACCGCCTCCTGAAGCAACACCGGTCGGTGAGAATCCCCGGCAGATATCTGGTTCACAACGAAAGCCTGGCCAGCTCCTCCGGCAAACCGCCACCCGCACTATGTTCACCCGCGAGACTGTTTTCACGTCGGGCATCCCACGTAGCCTTGTCCCACAGTTCGAATTTATTCATGAGGCCGAGCAGCACCACATCGCGCTCCAACCGGGCAAACTCGCGTAATTCCGGCGGCAGCAGTACCCGGCCATGACTATCCATGGTCACCTCGGTGGCATGGCCGACCAATAAACGCTGTAATTCACGGACCTGTGGATGCAGGCTGGGCAAATTCACGAGCTTGAGCTCGATCTCTTCCCAAGTTGGCAAGGGATACAGGAGCAGGTAGTAACCACGGTCAATGGTGACCACCACCTGGCCATTGCAGGCGTCCATCAAATGCGCACGGTAGCGCGCCGGGATTGCCAGCCGCCCTTTGGCATCCAACGTCAGGCTGTTTACGCCACGAAACAAGTACCCACCTCGTTACCCATTTATCCCATTTCATTCCACTTTTTCCCACCCGAGCACACTATAGGAAGCGGTTGGCACTCCGTCAAGGGTAAACAACAAAAAAATGCTTGTGAGACAGGGACTTAGGAGTGAAAACCGATGGGTTTTCTGAATAATAAAGAATTGAATATCAATGAGTTATATAAGGATATTAGAGGAAGCATTAACTACTATTCCGCTTAAATACGTGAATAGGTTGTCGCCATACCCTGTTTAATGGCAAAACACCCCTAGATTGTGAAACGCCCCCTAGATCATGCGAATTCCGGGCAACTACTCCTTAGATCTTGGTTTTTCAGCCATCCAAAATGGAGGGGCGTTGAGATATAGAGTGCCCTTTGTCCCAAAAACGAGATTCTGGGAGTTTCAATTAAGCACCTACTCTGTGTAGGCGAGGTCCCCGACATAACACGCTTATTCGATAGTTCTGACCGATGGCTTGTTGACGCTAGCCGAAATGTAACCCCATTTGGGCCAGTTTGCTGAGCGACGAATGACCCTGGTGGAAATGCATAAACTTCAGTGTCACATAGATAATGTGTTCTAGTTGTGGGGTCAATTGCTAAACAGCAGATGGGGTCACTTTTTAGCTAGCGTCAACACTATAAGATCCAGCAGCCATAACCCCAGCAAAAGAAAGCGCAAAGAGTGATAAGCCACTCGTCTCTGGAACAGCAGCAATTGAAGCGATCGTAAGGTCGACGCTACCATAAGCTAAAGCAAAGGAACCAAGATTATCAATTCACCCGGCTGCTATTAAATACGGAGAATTTAAGGAAGTTCGAATATCAGGCATATCGACAAAGCATGCTTTGATAATAAGAATCATTTATCCAAAAGATGCCAACACATAATTGGTGCTCCGCCCACCCGCCGACTCCTTGAATATAATCTTGCGTCGAATGAGATCATCGATATCGCGAGAAGCCGTATCTTGGGAGCACTGACAAAGCTTTGCCCATTTAGATGATGTTAATTTACCTTCAAATCCATCGAATAGCATATTCAGAACTTTCCTCTGCCTGTCACTGAAGGATTCACCCGCGTGTTTTTGCCAGAAGTTTGCTTTGTTGAGGATATCTCCGAGGGCTGCTTCAGCACCACCGATAGCACGATCTAGACAAGCAAGAAACCATTGGAGCCAGTTCGTGATATCCAATGTGCTTTTTTGAGTGTGTTCAAGAATGTCGTAGTAATCAGCTCTTTCCTCACAGATTTGTGCGGACATGCTATAAAAGCGTTGTTTACTATTCTCGGAGCGAGCGAGAGTCATATCCGCTATTGCACGAGCAATACGTCCGTTGCCGTCATCGAAGGGATGGATGGTGACGAACCAAAGGTGGGCAATACCGGCCTTCATTACCAGATCACCCCCGTTACTTCTGTTAAACCAAGCCAGGAATGCCTCCATTTCATGGACTAGGCGATCAGCCGGTGGCGCTTCGTAATGTACCTTCTCCTTACCGATGGGACCTGAGACAACCTGCATAGGCCCTGTGCTGTCATCACGCCACATCGCGACCTTGATTTTGTGCATACCGCTACGCCCGGTTGGAAATAACGCGGCATGCCAAGCAAATAAGCGCTCGGTTGTTAGGGGTAATTCATAATTCTGAGTAGCATCGAGGATCATCTCGACCACACCCTCAACATTGCGTTCAGCAGGCGTGAGCGCACCGATATCCATGCCCAAACGACGCGCGATCGATGAACGTACCTGGTCTTTATCGAGTTTCTCCCCCTCGATTTCACTAGACTTCAATACATCGGTTGTAAGTGTTTGGAGTAGCGCCTGGGAGCGCAGCTGGAAGCCAAGCGCCTCCATCCGCCCAAGCAGTCGTCCCTGATGCAGGCGTACCGTAGTAAGTGGTTCTGCGAGCTTTGCCTGGTCCCAACTAAATTTGGGCCAGGTGGGTAGTTCATGAACGTAGGTCATCATAATCTCCGCACATTGTGCGGATATTATGCCACCTATTCTCCGCAACAGCAATATATTCTCCGCATATTGTGCGGAGAATATTCCACCTATTCTCCGCATGAAATTCCACCTAGATCTGGGCTTCATGAATCCGAATAGGAAGGCCGATAAGCTTATTTAGCGCTTAGGTATGTGTCCTAGATTGTGACAAATCCGAGCAAATTTCTTAAATCATGCAAAACCCCGGCTGAATGCCCTTAATTTGTAAGAATTTGTTCGGGGACCCAAGTAGTGGACGCTAAAAATATCAATAATTACAATAAGTTGTATAATTTTTAGCTTGGGTTCAAAAACCGAAGTCTTGTCACAGGAGTTAGTGGGGATTGATGCAGAAAGATGAAAGGAGTCGGCCTGTAAGCCGGGTTCTGTCGAGGGACAGTCATTCATCTGGGATGTACGTCGCCGTACACCTCGAGCGACCTACCCGGAAGCCATGCGGACCACATGTGCGGGACACGCCCGCTGCTTCCCTATTTGGTCTTGCTCCAGGTGGGGTTTTCCGTGCCGCGGCCGGTTACCCGTCGCGCGGTGCGCTCTTACCGCACCTTTTCACCCTTACCTGAGCCCAAAGGCCATCGGCGGTATGTTTTCTGTGGCACTGTCCGTGGGCTCGCGCCCCCCAGGCGTTACCTGGCACCTTGTCCTGTGGAGCCCGGACTTTCCTCTGCGCGGACGCAGCGACCGCCCGGCCGACTCCAGCATCCATGATACCGGAGGGGTTATCCATTAGGGTACTTTTCGGGTTAGCGCTGGCCGTAAATACCTACTCACACCTAAATCGGCAAACAGGACAATCCTATTGATTTCCCGAAATATCCAATGCTCTCTGATACAGCTGATTTTTGCTCACTCCAGTAATTTCCGACGCCAGGACCACTGCTTGTTTTACAGGCATCGCCGCGAGTAGCGCCTTCAAAACCCGATCCACATCCGCGGAAGCCTTAGTGGTCTTGGTCGCCGTGGCACCCGCCACTATCAGCACCACTTCCCCTTTGGTTGCAAAACTGTCCGATGTAATTTGACTGACAAGTTCAGCAAGCATTCCGGTACGTATATCCTCATACAATTTGGTGAGTTCTCGTGCTATCACGCTCTGCCGTTCGCCACCCAATACTTGCACCATGTCGCTTAAAGATTCCTCGAGTCGATGAATCGACTCGTAAAAAACCAGAGTCCGGGGTTCAATAGCAAGATCCGCAAGCCGCTTTTTACGAGCCACGGTTTTCGCTGGCAGGAATCCCTCGAACACAAAACGATCCGTGGCTAGGCCGCTCACGGACAGCGCCGCTATCAATGCACAGGTTCCCGGAATGGGTATCACGCGGATGCCGGCGGCTCGGGCTGCACGCACCAAAATGAAACCTGGGTCGCTGATCAGAGGCGTGCCGGCATCCGATACCAGTGCCAGTGAGGTACCTGCCAGGAGCTTCTCAACTAGCTTGGGTGTCTTTTGAGTCTCGTTGTGATCATGCAGAGAGATCAATGAGGTATGGATATCGAAGTGACTGAGCAGCATGCTGGTGTGGCGCGTATCTTCGGCGGCGATGAGTTGTACCTCGGCCAATATACGTTGTGCCCGGGGTGAGAGATCATCAAGATTTCCAATGGGTGTGGCGACCACATACAGCATCCCTTGGTTGTTTTCAGTCATGCGGCCCCCTAGGTTTTCCCGTGACCCGTCCATAAAGGTATGATTAGACAATGTCCATCCTGCACCGCAAGCCAAAATCCATGCAAGGCAAGTCTGCACTAATCTTGGTCCAGTACCTTTGCCTGCAAGTGCTGCTTGTCGGCGTGTTGGCAGGTTGCGCCATCACCCCGGTAATACAAACCCCGCAAAGCCAGGTTAATCAGGCCCTGCAGCTGGAACAGCAGGGCAAATATGCCCCCGCTGCCCAACTCTATGCAACTCTGGCTGACACCGTGCAGGGCCAACAACGCAACGAATATCTGGTGAGCGCGGCCGAAGATTGGTGGCAAGCCAGACAAAGCCAGAACGCCTGGAAACTATTGGCCCAGGTCCAGGTAAAAACCCTGACCCCTACTCTGAATGCACGCGTTGAGTTGCTGAAGGCAAGTCTGGATTTTGCTGCCCAGCAACCGCAGGCCGCGCTCAAACATCTTAATTTCCCATTGGCGCCACTGCCGGATGAGTTGAAAGCACGCGCCCTGCTGTTACGTGCCCAAGTGCACGTGGCTATGAATGACACTGTGTCAGCCGTGGAAGACTTGAGCGAGCGTGAAGCTTACCTCGGCAACAATACTGCTGCGATACAAGACAACCATCAGCGCATCTGGGGAGTGATAAACCAAAGTCACGCAGTGATCAATCTCCAGACATTGCCAAAAAATATTTCACTGACAGTGCGCGGCTGGCTGCAATTGGGCAATCTCGCACGTAACCTCTGGCAGCAGCCACAAAAGATGCTGCAACAACTGCAAGCCTGGCAGGCAAACTATCCCAATCATCCAGCCAACCAGGATATCGTTCCGGATCTGATCGCCAAACAAAAAGCCTTCGTAACCTATCCAACACGCGTGGCCGTGCTATTACCGCTATCCGGCACCTATCAATCTGCCGGCGATGCAGTCCGAGATGGACTATTAACAGCCTATTTCCAGTTATCAAACAATGGCAGCGCGCCGATCGTGACGTTATATGACACCGGCGCCAGCGCTGTTGGCGCTCAAGCCGCCTATCAGCAGGCCGTGGCTGCGGGTGCGGACATGGTCGTCGGGCCGCTTATAAAGGATGCCGTGGGTGGTATCGCTGCCATGAACTCATTGCCAGTCCCGGTCTTGGCCCTCAACTCCCTGGACTCCAGCCAGCCCGCTCCACAAGAGCTGTTCGAATTCGGTCTGCCGCCCGAGGATGAAGCCGCGCAGGTCGCGGATCGCTTGATTGGGGAGGATTTGAAACGCGGAGTCGCACTGATACCGCAAAGCGATTGGGGCTCACGGGTACTGAATGCTTTTTCCGCGCGCTTCGTCCAATTGGGAGGCACCCTGCTCGGCACCCAGACTTATCCACCGAATGCCAGCGATTTTACTGTTTCCATCACCCGCCTCCTGAACCTCGACCAGAGCCAGTATCGGGAAGATCAACTGGCCGGATTACTCGGTAGGCGACTGCAATTCGAACCGCGCCGCCGTCAGGATATACAGTTCATATTCCTGGCGGCCAATGCAGCTGACGCTAAACTGATCCGACCGCAATTGCAGTTCTACCGTGCCATCAATGTGCCGGTGTATTCAACCTCCCAGGTGTATCAGCCGGGTGAGCCTGCGGATCCGGATCTGGATGGCATCACCTTCGATGACATGCCCTGGACCCTGGAAACCAGCGGTGCGGCTGCCGACATCAGCAAGACCGTTGCGAGCCTGTGGCCGAACAATGTTTCCGGTAACAGCCGGCTGTATGCTCTGGGATTCGATGCCTGGCGGCTGGTGCCACTGCTCTTCAAAGGCCAGGGATTCAGTATGCCGGTACAAGGCATGACCGGACTGCTCACCATGGATAGCGCGGGACGTATCCATCGCCAACTGGACTGGGCGAGCTTTAATAACGGCGTGCCGGTTATGCTTGCACCCCTATCGCTGTTGCCGACGCCAATAGCAGCCGTGCCCAACCCCTCGCCATGAACCTTCTTGCGCTACATCTCGCCAGTGACCAGGAAGCCGAAAATTTGGCACTCGCCACACTGACTGCGGGGTTTGCAGCTGATGGCGCGTAATTACCGTTGTCCGCAGGGAGAATTGGACCTGGTGATGACCGATGGCGAAACTTTGGTGATGGTGGAGGTGCGTTTTCGCCGCGAACGCGGCTTCGGTGATGCCGCAGCATCCGTGGATGCACGCAAACAGCAAAAACTGCTGCGTGCCGCTCAGCATTTTCTGCAGCAGGATGCCCGCTACCGGCGCCGGCCGCTGCGTTTCGACGTGGTCGCCGTGAGCAAAGCCGCCGGTGGAAGAACCCAAACCGATTGGATCAAAGATGCTTTTCGTGCTGATTAGCTACTGAGGAATACACATGGATATGAACGCCCGCGTTATACAGCTCTTCAATGACAGCATTGCCACCAAGCAGGCTGCACTGCAAACCCTGGTGCCATCCATTGTCGGCGCCGCGCAACTCATGGCCACTGCCCTGAAATCCAACCATAAGATCATGAGCTGCGGCAATGGTGGTTCCGCGGCGGATGCGCAGCATTTTTCCGCGGAATTGCTCAATCGCTTTGAGCGGGAACGCGCACCGCTCGCCGGGATCGCGCTCACCACGGATACCTCGACGCTTACGTCGATATCAAACGACTATGAATACAACCAGGTCTTCTCGAAACAGGTGCAAGCGCTTGCTCAATCGGGTGATGTACTGCTGGCGATCTCCACCAGCGGTAACTCGCCTAACGTGATGCGTGCCATGGAAACCGCCCATGGAAAGGGCGTTCATATCGTGGCGCTCTCCGGCCGTGATGGCGGCAAAATGGCGCCTATATTGAAATCACCGGACGTGGAAATCCGGGTACCGGCGAAAATCACCGCGCGCATCCAGGAAGTACATTTGCTGGTACTGCACTGTCTGTGCGATCTGATCGACGAACAATTATTCGGCCCAGTCCGCTGAGCGTGTGAGCAAGACGTCTAAAATGAGCGCGGATTTTCTCTCCCGCCTCGCAACTATCGTCGGAGCCGGAGATCTGTTGACGGATCCGGCCGATCGCTGGCCCTACAGTTACGACAACAGCCGTCGTCAGGCGCAACCGGATGCCGTGGCATTTCCCTCGAACCATGATGAAGTCCGCGACTGCGTGCGCTTGTGTAACCAATACCAGATACCGCTGCTGGCGCGCGGTCTCGGCAGTAGCACCACCGGTTCGGCGGTACCGGTGGCTGGCGGCCTGGTGCTGGCCTTGGAACGCATGCAGCGCGTATTGCGCTTCAGCCCCGAGGACCGGCTCATGGTGGTGGAAGCCGGCATCACCAACACGGCTGCCCAGAAAGCCGCGGACACCGCCGGCTTCTTCTGGGGTCCGTCGCCCACTTCCGCCGCCTACTCCACCATTGGCGGCAACCTGGCCTGCAATGCCGGTGGCCCCAGCAGCGTGAAATACGGCACCCCACGGGACAATGTACTGGGCTTGCGCATGGTCACCGGCGCGGGCGAAGAATTGCATACCGGCGTGTATACCAGCAAGGGCGTGATGGGTTATGACCTCACGCGTCTGGTCATCGGTTCCGAGGGCACGCTTGCGGTGATCACCGAAGCCACTCTCAAACTCACGCCCACACCGGAAACCGTCCGCACGCTGCGCGCGGTCTACGCCGACATGACCGCGGCAGCGGCTGCAGTATCTCGCATCATGGCGCAGCCGGTCACGCCGTGTGCACTGGAGTTCATCGACCAGGCCTCTATCGAGATGATCCGCGGTTATGCGCAGACCGACTTGCCCCGCAATGCGGGTGCCATGCTGTTGATCGAGGTGGATGGCTTGACATCTCAAATTGAGAGCAGCGTCGCCGCTGTTGAGACAGCTGCGCGTGGCGACGGATTGGTGGAACTCCGAACCGCGCGTGATCAGCAGGAAACCGAAGCCCTGTGGGCGGCGCGCAAAGCGCTGTCTCCTGCGTTGCGCAAGATAGCCCCCAAGAAGATCAACGAGGACATTGCCGTGCCGGTGTCACACATGGCGGAATTGATCAGCCGCTTGCAGGCGATTTCCAAACGTCATGGCATCACCAACGTGAATTTCGGCCATGCCGGTAACGGCAACATCCACGTGAACCTGCTGATAGACCCCGACAATCGTGAACAGATGAAAAGCGCCGAACCTTGCCTGCAGGAAATCTTCCAACTGGTTTTGTCACTGGACGGTACACTCTCCGGCGAACACGGTGTTGGCCTGGAGAAACGTCCGTTCATGGCGCTGGAATTCAACTCGGTTCAATTGGACATCATGCGCCGCATCAAGCAGCAGTTTGATCCGCAGGGAATCCTCAATCCTGGAAAACTACTGCCGGATTGAATGTATCAAGTATCCTCAGATACTGAGGTAATGCCCAGTAATTTCCTGTAAATTACCGCGTTTTCCACATCAAAACAGCAGGCCACGATGCTGCGAAAATCCTTATCATTGGCATGCATGACTTTGAGTGCGATGCGCGCGGCGTCTTCTTTGGGATAGTGATAAACGCCGGTGCTGATGCAGGGGAACGCGAGGCTGCGGGCTTGCGCCTCTTTCGCCAGGCGGAACGCACTTCGATAGCAGCTTTCCAGCAACTGCGGTTCTCCGTGATCGCCGCCGCGCCATACCGGGCCCACGGCATGGATCACCCATTTGGCCTTGAGCCGGAAACCAGGTGTGATACGTGCTTCACCGCTGGGACAGCCGCCGAGCTTCTTACAGGCTTCCAGCAGCTCCGGTCCCGCAGCACGGTGGATGGCGCCGTCTACGCCGCCGCCGCCCAGCAATGAGGTGTTGGCAGCGTTGACGATGACATCCACATCCAAATCGGTAATGTCGTATTGGATGATCTTGATCATAAGCATTCACTTGCGGTGTTTGGGTACCCAGGCCCACTGCATGCGGCACTGGATCGGCTGATCACCGACCTCATCGGTGACTTTCACCGGCACCATGATTTCGCCTTTTTCCTCCGCCAATATGCGGGCACGCGCCGCTGCGTCGAGCGTAGCTTCAGCGCGCAGATCGCCCTTGGCAAGTTTCAGATAATCCACCTGCATGCTTTTCAGCAGCGGCACCCGGTCATCCGGCACATTCATTCCCAGCACCGCGCCACTGGCGGTTTCCGCCAGCAAAGCCATGGCGGCAGCATGTACCGTCCCGATATGGTTCTGCACGCGCTTGCGATTCGGGATGTGCAATAGGGCGCGTTCTTCCGATAGATACTCGAAACGCACCCCGCCGGTATGCACGAAGCGTACTGTTCGGCCAAATGCCCAAGTCAGCAACCACCAACGCAACCAGGGCCTGACACCCTTCAGCTTGGTAACCGTGCGATTGAGATTGCTTTTAGTTTGCATGCTGGTTACCGCAGCTCAGTCACACCAATGAGACACGCGATATTAAGGGTGTTTATACCTTCATTTCACAACTTTTAAACTCGGCTTCTTGGCACCGCCAGGTTTAGTTGATTTGGCTGCGCTGCTTTTGGATGAGGATGGGCTGCTTGAGTCCGTATCATCCTTGGGCTCGAAGATCATGCCCTGACCGGTCTCGTAGGCATAGATCGCCAGCACTGCGTCCATAGGCACATGCACATGTTGCGACACGCCGGCGAAGCGCGCCGCGAAATCCACATGGCCTGCCGCCAAGTCGAGTTTCTGGGTGGCGTCATAACTGACATTCAGCACCAGCTTGCCGTCTTTGGCATAACTCGATGGCGCTACCACGCCGGCAATACCCACATCCACCACGATATGCGGTGTGTGTCCACTATCCACGATCCATTGGTGCATGGCGCGCAGCAGGTAAGGTTTTCTGGAAAGCATGGCGGGTAACAAACCGCGGAAGACCGGCTCAGGCGGCTTCGCGCATCTCGCGCTCGAGTTCCGTGAGGCTGGACTTGAATGCCGGACGCTTGAAAATCCGTTCAGCGTATTTACTGATGGCCTTGGCCTGGGCCGGGATCTCAATCTCGTAGCGTGGCAGCCGCCACAGTATCGGCGCGATGCTGCAATCCACCAGCGAGAATTCCTCGCTCAGGAAATACGGTTTGGCGGCGAAGGCTTCGGATGCCGCCAGCATGCTCTCGCGCAGCATCTTGCGCGCGCGTATGTGGGGCTTATTGGGCGATTGCTCGATCTCGTCCACGCAGCTATACCAATCGCGCTCGATGCGATACAGCGCCAGGCGGAAACGCGCGCGCGCCACCGGATCGACGGGCATCAGGGGCGGATGCGGGAAACGCTCATCCAGGTATTCCATGATGATGCGCGGCTCATAGAGCGCCAGATCGCGGTCAACCAGCGTCGGCACGCTGTTGTAAGGATTAAGTTCCAGCAGATCCTCGGGCAGTTTGCTGCCCTCGATATTGACGATGTCCATGGCGATGCCCTTCTCCGAGAGCACAAAACGCACGCGGTGGCAGTGGGGACAGCTGGCTCGGGAATATAGCGTCATGGCAGTCGGCCTATGGGCAGGAAATGTCGCATCGGAATGGGATGAGGTGCGCATCAGATGACGCGCTCGTCTACACCATGCATTAATGTATTTTTTTCCAAATTTCTCTCTTTAATAGATAAGCAAGGATGAAGAACACAATCAGGAAACCGATAACCCGCAGACCAAGATCGCGGCTCTCGAGCATGACCGGATTTCCCATATAGACTAGAAAACTGGTGATGTCGCGGTCTGCTTTGTCGAACTCCTGTGGCGTGAATTTGCCGGGCGTTACCGGCTCTAGGTGATCAAACACCTGGTAACTGCTGCCATCAGGGTTCTTGACCGTGCTGAACACCGCTTTCTGGGTGCCCTGCAGTTCCCACAGCACATCGGGCATGGAAACCTTGGGGAATACCACGTTATTCACCCCGGTCGCTGATTTCGGATCGAGATAAAAGGACTTAAGATAGGTGTATATCCAGTCGGCGCCGCGGCTGCGGGATTCAAGCGATAGGTCAGGCGGTACAATTCCAAACCATTTCTGCGCATCCGCCGACGGCATGGCGCTCACCATGGTGTCGGTGACCTTGCCGCCAGTGAATATCAGATAACTTTCCAACTGGGCATCATTGAGCCCCAGATCCTCGCCGACCCTGTTGTAACGCACGTACTGGGCCGAGTGGCAACCCATGCAGTAATTAACAAAGAACTTGGCGCCGCGCTGCAACGATGCCGTATTGCCAAGGTCGACATTGGCGGATTCCAGCTTGACACCTTCGTCTTGAGCATAGGCAAATCCCGGCAACAACGTCAGCAAAAGTGCGCACATGATTGTTTTCATTTCATCGTCACCCTGTCCGGCACCGGCTTTGGTTCGACGAGCTTCGGGGAGAACGCCGGCAGCAGCAGAAAAATAAGGCAATACACCAACGGGATCAGCCAGGAATACAGCTTGAGGGTGGCAGCACTCGAAACCCAGCTAATGGCATCCAATCCGGTGATCACTAACATTACAATTACAAATGCAACCGCCATGAACACTCGCGAACGCGGTTTTGAGTATATCCATGAAACCGCGAAAAACAGGAAATACAATTCTGAGATGCGCTGGCCGATTTCGGCCCAGAATGCGGTGGCCGGTTGCATGCCGATAAAACCCAATACCATGAAGGTCAGGGCGAACAGCATCAGTAAAATACGGTACAAGGTGCCGCGATAGCGTATGGATTTCACCGGATTGCGGTCAATCCACGGTAAAACAAACAATATGACGATGGACAACAACAACGCCAATGCGCCCAGCCCCTTATTCGGTATGGAACGTAGGATTGCGTAATACGGCCCGAAATACCACAGTGGATGTATATCCGGCGGGGTCTTGAGAGCGTTGGCCGGCTCGAAGTTGGCCGGTTCCAGGAACAGCCCATGTACCCCCGGTGAAAAGAAAATGATGGCGGCAAATATCGCCACGAATAGGATGACGCCGCAGATATCCTTGATGGTGTAGTACGGGTGGAACGGGATACCGTCCAACGGATGGCCATCCGCGCCCTTGCGCTTCTTGATCTCCACGCCATCGGGGTTATTGGAACCCACCTCATGCAGCGCGACCAGATGAAACACCACCAGGCCCAGCAGTACCAGCGGCACCGCCACCACGTGCAATGCGAAGAACCGGTTCAGGGTGATATCGGAAATGTAAAAGTCGCCGCGTATCCATTGTTCCAGCCCATTGCCGATGCCGGGTATCGCACCGAACAGCGAGATGATCACGTTGGCACCCCAGTAAGACATCTGCCCCCAGGGAAGTAGATAGCCCATGAAAGCTTCGGCCATGAGCGCCAAATAGATCAGCATGCCGAAAATCCACAGCAGCTCACGCGGTTTCTTGTAGGAGCCGTACATGACGCCGCGGAACATATGCAGGTAAACCACAATGAAGAACATGGAGGCGCCGACCGAGTGCATATAGCGGATCAGCCAGCCCCAATTCACATCCCGCATGATGTATTCCACCGAAGCGAAGGCGGCGTCGGCGGCGGGTTTGTAGTTCATGGCCAGGAAGATGCCCGTGACGATCTGGTTGACCAGGATCAGCAGGGCGATGGAGCCAAAGAAATACCAGAAATTGAAGTTCTTGGGCGCATAGTACTGGGCGACCTGCTCGTTCCAGAACTTGGACATGGGGAAGCGCGCATCGATCCAGTCACGCAGACGGTGCAGCCAGCCACCGGTGACGTCCAGATAATCGCGCTTGTGTTGTTCGTCGCTCATCGGATGAATCTCCGGTGATTCTCAATCGGGCTGTGCCGTATGTCTACCACACCAGTGGCTCGGTGTATTTGGAAGTCGAGCCCTTGGGGTTCTCTCCAATACGGATCACTTTGTCATTCACGTAGAAATGCAGCGGCACCGGTAGATTGAGCGGTGCCGGCACATTCTTGAATACGCGCCCGGCCAGGTCGTACAGCGAGCCGTGGCAGGGACAATGAAATCCACCCGGCCAGTTGGGACCAACGCTGGGATCACCGGGCTGCGGTACATACAGTGGTGAACAGCCCAGATGCGTGCAAATCCCGATCACTACGAACAATTCCGGCTTAATGGATCGCCACTCATTCTTGGCATAGGAAGGCTGCTGCGGTTCATCGGAATCGGGATCGCGCAGCAGCGGGTTATTCTTGGGTAGCTCATTGATCACCGGCTGGGGTCGTTGCACCACCCAGGTGGGCTTGCCGCGCCATTTCGCCTTGATCATCCCGCCTGGCTCGATTTTGCTGACATCGATGTCCACCGGACCACCCAAGCTCTTGGCGCGGGCGCTGGGCTCCATGGAAGACACGAAGGGGACGGCCGCCATGACCACGCCCACGGAACCGACAACCACAGTGGCCACAGTGAGGAAGTGACGTTTGCTCGTGTCGATTTCTTCGCTCATTCACCCCTCTCCTGACAATCGAGAATCGCCGCTCACGGACCCATGGGCCCGTACACGGCGGTGAACCAGGCGGAAGACGGCAAAAAGGACGGCGCATTATACACAGCGGCTTCACGGCCCCGCCAGTGTAAATGCCCATGTCTGACATGCTGCGCGGCCGCATGTTAGCGTATGCCGATGAAAACCCTGATGCGTAGCATGTTGTTCCTGCTACAGGCCGCCGTGCTGGGCCTGGCGATTGCCTTTATATTGGTGTATTTCCGCCCGGGCTTGTTGAAGGCCGGTTTGCATGCCGGCTCCGTGGAATCGTATGCCGCGGCCGTGAACGCCTCCTCGCCGTCGGTCGTCAACGTGCACAGCGCACGGCGCACCGATGTTCCGGCTCCGCTCATGGACGACCCCTTCTGGCGACGTTATTTCAGTAATCCCTATGGAACACCACGCGAACGCATGGAAAACAGTCTTGGCTCCGGGGTCATCATCAGCCCCGACGGTTACATACTCACGAATTACCACGTCATCAGTGGCGCGGATGCCATACAAGTTGGCATTGCCGACGGCCGCACTGCGGTGGCGCATGTGGTTGGCGTTGATCCGGACACTGACTTGGCCCTGCTCAGGATTAGCTTACCGCATCTAAAACCCATCGATATGGGACGCTCCGATGATCTGCACGTAGGTGACGTGGTTCTGGCTATCGGCGATCCCTACGGGGTCGGCCAGACCGTGACCCTCGGTATCGTGAGTGCACTGAGGCGCAGCCAATTGGGCCTGAGTACTTTCGAGAACTTCATCCAGACAGATGCCGCTATCAATCCCGGCAATTCCGGTGGTGCGCTGGTGAATGCCCGGGGCCAATTGGTGGGGATCAATACCGCGCTGTATTCACCCAGCGGCGGTTCCAACGGCATCGGCTTTGCCATTCCCGTAAACCTGGCGCGCGGCGTGATGCAGCAGCTCATCGCCTATGGCCGCGTGCGTCGTGGTTACCTGGGCGTGGAGCCCCAGGACATCACTCCACAACTGGCGCAGGCCTTTCAATTGAAGAGCACCGATGGTTTTATCATCACCAGTGTTACCAAGGGCGGCCCGGGCAGCAAAGCCGGGCTGGTGGCAGGAGACGTGATCGAAACCATCGACGGCACAGCCGTCAAAAACAGCAGCGACGCACTCAATCGCATCGCCGGCAAACCGCCCGGCACTCGGGTGACCTTGGGCGGTGTGCGCCAGGGAAACCCCTTCAGTGTCCAGGTGCGAGTGGCGGAGCGGCCCGTGCAGAATAGTAGTTAATTACAGATGCTGGCTGACTGAAGGTTTTCCCTTTCAGGCCGGCACCCGGCGTATTTTTGCGCCCAGTTGGCCCAGCTTCTCCTCGATGGTCTCGTAACCGCGGTCGATGTGGTAAATGCGCTCCACCACAGTTTCGCCCTGGGCCACGAGTCCTGCCAGCACCAGGCTCGCGGAGGCGCGCAAGTCCGTGGCCATCACCGGCGCGCCCGTCAGATGCTCCACGCCCTGGCTGATGGCAGTATTACCTTCCAGCTTCACATCCGCGCCCATGCGCCGCATCTCCAGCACGTGCATGAAGCGATTCTCGAAAACCGTTTCGGTGATGGTGCCGGTACCTTTGGCGACCACGTTAAGGGCCGTGAACTGTGCCTGCATGTCGGTGGGAAATGCCGGAAACGGCGCGGTCCGCACATCCACTGCCTGCGGCCTGCGGTTGCGCATATCGACCTCGATCCAGTTGCTGCCCTTGTCGATCCTGGCGCCGGCTTCCTCGAGCTTGGCGGTCACGGCATCCAGCAATTCGGGTTTGGTGTCCTTGACGCGCACATGTCCACCAGTCAAGGCGCCGGCGCATAGATAGGTGCCGGTCTCGATGCGGTCCGGCAATACGTTGTATTCCGTGCCATGCAATTTCTTCACGCCTTCGATGACGATGGTGTCGCTACCGTGCCCCTTGATACGCGCGCCCATCTGGATCAGGCAATTGGCCAGGTCCACCACCTCCGGTTCGCGCGCGGCATTCTCGATCACCGTGGTGCCGTCGGCGAGGGTCGCCGCCATCATGATATTTTCGGTGCCGGTCACCGAGACCGTGTCCATGCAGATACGTGCGCCATGCAAGCGTCCTGCACACGCACGGATATAGCCGTTCTCCACCTTGATATCCGCGCCCATGGCCTCCAGCCCCGCGATATGCAGGTTCACCGGCCGCGTACCGATGGCGCAGCCTCCAGGCAAGGACACTTCGGCGCGGCCATATTTGGTGACCAGCGGCCCCAGCACCAAGATAGAAGCACGCATGGTCTTCACCAGTTCATAAGGTGCATAGAATTCGCGGATGCTGGTGGGATCCACTTCGATACGCATGCGCTCGTCAATGGTGACGCCCACGCCCATGCGGCCGAGCAATTCGATCGTCGTAGTGACATCGTGCAGATGCGGCACATTGCCCACGGTGACCGGTCCATCGGCCAGCAAAGTGGCCGCCAGGATCGGCAGGGTGGCATTCTTGGCGCCGGAGATACGAATTTCGCCTTCCAGTGGACGGCCGCCATTGATAAGAAGTTTATCCAAAAAGATTGCCTTCTGATTTTAGGCCGATGACCGGCTTTGATGTTGCCGCAATTCATCCGGCGTGAGCGTGCGCAGACTCAGTGCGTGGATCTCGCGGCCCATGCGTTCACCTAAAGCTGCATACACCATCTGATGGCGTACCAGCGACGGCTTGCCATTGAAACTCGCGGCGATGACCTCGGCTGCAAAATGCGTACCGTCGTCGCTGCTGACGCTGACCTCAGCGGCTGGCAATCCCTGCATGATGAGGCGCTTGATCTCAGCAGGGCTCAATGGCGTACTCCGGTGGGTTGCAAGGCTGGATGCCCTGAAAAAATTGCTGATTTCGAACCTGAATGATAACCGATTAGGCGTGCTAGCCGGAATGGGCGGGTGCGGGAATGCTCCGCAAAACGTGTATTATTGACGCTAGATATCGTTCTTCCCGCTAGGCCAACGCCCGCCGATGAACAGCAATGACACCACCAGCCTGCTGCGTCTCGCGCGTCAAGTGCTGAAGACCGAGGCCGATGCCATCAGCGCTCTCAGTCCACGTCTGGACGAGCATTTCAGCGAAGCCTGCCAGTTGCTGCTCGCCTGCCGTGGGCGCGTGGTAGTCATGGGTATCGGTAAATCGGGACATGTTGCCAACAAGATTGCGGCGACCTTGGCGAGCACCGGCACACCGGCGTTCTACGTGCATCCTGGCGAAGCCAGTCATGGCGATATGGGCATGATCACCGGCGAGGACGTGGTGCTGATCCTGTCCAACTCCGGTGAAACTTCCGAGCTCATCATCATCTTGCCGCTCATCAAACGTCTGGGCGTCAAACTCATCGCGCTCACCGGGCATGCAGATTCGACTCTGGCGAAAGCCGCCGACGTGAATCTGGATGTCTCCGTGGCCCAGGAAGCCTGCCCACTGAATCTGGCGCCCACTGCCAGCACCACGGCGGCATTGGCCATGGGCGATGCCCTGGCGGTGTCGCTGTTATCCACGCGCGGCTTCACCGAGGAAGATTTCGCGCGTTCCCATCCGGGTGGCAGCCTCGGCCGGCGCTTGCTGTTGCGGGTGCAGGACATCATGCATACCGGTGCAACCATTCCTGCCGTCACCCAAGGTGCGCTCTTGAGCCAGGCCCTGGTGGAGATGACCCGCAAGGGTCTGGGCATGACAGCTATCGTGGACCAGAAGAATCACGTCGCCGGCATCTTCACGGATGGCGATCTGCGACGCACCCTGGAGAAGGAAATCGACGTGCACCGCACCCAGATCGACGCGGTGATGACGCGCCGCTGCACCATGGTCGCGCCGGAGATCCTGGCGGGTGAAGCCCTGCATCTGATGGAGAGCCGCAAGTTCAATGCGCTACTGGTGGTGGACACCAGCGGCGTACTCGTCGGTGCGCTCAACATGCACGATCTGCTGCGCGCCGGTGTGGTCTGATATGCCGGACATCCGCAAATTGGCGGCGCGTGTGCAACTGGTGATCTTCGATGTGGACGGGGTGTTCACCGACGGCCATTTATATTATGGCGTTGACGGCGAAGAGTTAAAGGTCTTTCACGTGCGCGATGGCCACGGCATCAAATCCCTGCTGCAGCAGGGAGTCCAGGTGGCGGTGATCTCGGGACGCAGCTCAATGGCCGTGACCCGGCGTATGCAGGAACTGGGCGTGCAACACGTATTTCAGGGCGACGATGACAAACTCCCGATATTTGGAAAGCTGCTGAAAAAACTCGGATTGAGCGCAGAGCAGACCGCCTGTGTCGGTGATGACCTGGCGGATCTGCCACTCATGCAAGCGGCAGGTACCGCGATTGCCGTTGCGGATGCACAACCCGAAGTGCGCGCTCAAGCAGACTGGTGCACACAGACCGCCGGCGGCGATGGCGCAGTGCGCGAAGTCTGCGACCTGATCCTGGCAGCGCGGAACGCAAACGGGTGAATCTGCGCATCTGGTTGCTGATTCTGGTGCTGACTCTGGCGGCGGCAGGCACCTGGTGGCTGCTCCAGCATGTGACGCCCCCGCTTATGCAGAAACCCGCCCCAGTCACCCATGAGCCCGATTACTATTTCACCGATGCCACGGTCACCACGCTCAACGATCAGGGCAAACCCGAAGCGGTCATGACCGCGCCGCGTATCCTGCATCACCCGGATGACGATAGCGTCGAGGTGTTTGCGCCGCGCGTCGAGTATTTCATTGCTAACGGGCAACCCTGGCACTTACAGGCCGAGCATGCACTGATGCACTCCGGTGGCAAACTGGTGGACCTGGATGGCCACGTGGAACTGCAGCAGGCCGGCAGTAACGGCGGCCCCCCGTTGATCATCCATACGGATAAAATGCACGTGGACCTGAACACCGACATCGCCACCAGCGCCGATCCGGTGGAGATCCTGCAAGGCAACAGTCGCATCACGGGAGTCGGCATGCAAGTCTATCTGAAAGATGACCGCCTGCAATTGGAATCGGCTATACGAGGCTACTATGTGCGCAAGCAATAATCGCCGCCTGTTGCTATTGATATGTGCAGTCTGTGTCATGGCACCAGCTTGGGCGCTCAAAAGCGACAAGACTCAAGCCATCAATATCCAATCTGATCATGGGGATTTCCAGAGCGATGCCAGCAGCAACAACGGTACCGGTATATATACCGGTAATGTCATCATCACCCAGGGCAGCATCCGCATCACCGCTGATAAGGCCATCCTGCACATGTTGAATGGCGAGATTCAGACCGCCGACATCACCGGCGCCCCGGCTACCTTCCAGCAGCAACCTGATAGTGGCCCTCTATCCCACGGGGTAGCCGATGAGATCACCTATGACGCCAACAAGAATGTAGTGGTACTCACCGGCCACGCACACGTGCAGCAGGGCGAACGTCAGATCACCGGCGACGTCATCCAATACAACACCGCTACCGAGCATGTGACCGCCACCGGCGGCAAGACCAGCGGCGGACGCATCAACATCACCATCCCACCCAAGCACGTCACCAAGACGGCGCCGGCCAAAGCACAGCCCAAAGGAAAGAAACATCGCATGCTCGAGAATCCGCCGCCGCAACAAAACCCGAGCCAAAACCCGCCACCGTGAATACCCTGCGCGCGGAAAACCTTCTCAAGCGTTACCGCCGTCGCGAAGTGGTGCGCAATGTATCCATGGAAGTGGCGCGCGGCGAGGTCGTGGGATTATTGGGGCCCAATGGGGCCGGCAAGACCACGTGTTTCTACATGATCGTAGGACTGGTGCCTGCCGACGGTGGCCGCATTTCCCTGAATGGCGAGGACGTCACCAAACTGCCGGTGCATGCACGCGCGCGTCTGGGTCTAGGCTACCTGCCCCAGGAGGCGTCGGTATTCAGAAAATTGACGGTGGCGGACAACATCCTGGCGATTCTTGAGACCCGTCCCGGACTGAAGCATGCAGATCGTGCAAAACGTTTGCAACAGCTGCTGGACGAACTGCATATTGCGCCCTTGCGCGATTCCCTGGGGCTGTCACTTTCCGGCGGTGAACGACGGCGCGTGGAGATCGCCCGCGCCCTGGCCGCGGATCCGGCTTATATACTGCTGGACGAACCGTTCGCCGGCGTGGACCCGATCTCGGTCATCGACATCCAGCACATCATCGATCATCTCAAGGCCCGCAACATCGGCGTGCTGGTCACCGATCACAATGTGCGCGAGACCTTAGGCATCTGCTCGCGTGCCTATATCATCAGCAATGGCCAAGTGATCGCCGACGGCCCGCCCGAGACGATCCTCGCCAGCCAGCAAGTTCGGGAAGTGTACCTGGGGGAGAATTTCAGGCTGTAAGCATTACAATCCGTTTCTGCGTTTTATCTTGGCGGTAGCTCATCGCTAAATGGTTCTGCCAGCATCTACTTCTTATGGAATTCTACCCAAGGACGAAAGTTTCTTGGAAAGCATTTCAGTAACTTTGATCATATCGGCGATCAACTTCTCTTCAATCTCCAGATGTCCCTGGTACTCAGCGATATTGCGCCGCTCATGGCCTAGTGCCAATAGTCGCCAGTGTTCCGGAGCCAGGCCAAGGGTATCCTGCAAGCACTGAAACACAAGATAGCGGTTGTTGGAACGATACCCATGCCAGCGCAAGGCTGCGAGCGCTAGCGCATGCGATGCGTTGTAAGCAAGATCGAAGCGGCTTTCGATGGCAAGTGATGATTTGCGAGCGTCTGCGAGTCGCCCACGACCGGATGCCACCAGGCCGTCGAACTCCTTCTGGCTGACCGGCTCTTTCTTTAACTTACCGATTTTTACCAGATTTTCGAGATTTTGGGAGGTCATCGTCTGATCCAATCAGATAAATCCTTGGTTGTCCCATCACCCGCTGAAGAAATCCGCCCTTCTCTTTAAACTTGCGACGCCATTCATTGGCGCCAAGGACCGAGGGATTGATCGACCGCCCTATCATACCCTCGGCTTTGGACAGCGCCTTTATGGCATCCGGAAATGATAGCTCATCACTTACCAACATCACGTCAATATCGCTGCTGGCAGTGTCTTCCTGTTTAGCCACCGAGCCATAGATGAAAGCTGCATGTACGTGCTTATGTAATGGCGCTAAAGCTTCCCGCAGATAATCTGCTACACCGAAAGTCTTCAGGGCAATGCTGCGCAGTTCCTCGAAGATCGGCGCTTGCTTATTTGCCTGATAATGTTTCTGGTTTCCGCGCTTATTTACGGTAACGAGATGCGCAGCCGCCAGCTGTTCCAGCTCCCGCTGCACCGCCCCGATGCCAGCTCCGGCAAAGCGCACGATCTCGTTGGCATAGTAGCTGCGGTCCGGATTGCCGAACAGCAAGCCGAGTACCCGGCGCTGGGTCTTGGTAAACAGCGCATCGGCTAGGCCTGGTTTTTTCATCGTTCCCATATTGGGAATGATAGTTCCCTTATTGGGTATAGGCAATAGCTCTGGTGAATCTGGCAAGCCGGGCTGGCTTGCGTGTGGATCTATGGGTGTGGCGCGCGGTCGCGCGCTTGGGCGATCAGGCGGTGGCCTACGCTCACAGCCGAGGGAATACGAAGGGTTGTTTAAGACTTGAGGTTAGTGGTCAGGACATCGCAAGTAAAACCGCGAGATCTGACTGCGCTAGAAATGAATCAATCGAGTCTGAGCCTGAACCTGGCCAGCCAGCATGATTAGTACCAGGACGAAATTCGGATTTCGATGTCAATGGTACATCGGATGAACCTCCTGCGTAGATAAACCTGGCCATCACTGCAAACGCTAGCACCATCATCAATGGGGTTAGAAACTAATCGGCTATTAGGTCGCTAATCTGCTGTTCCAGTGATTGGCCAGGATTACGTAACGGTTTTTCCTTCAACGGTGAACGCTTAGTCATACGCCGAATTTTGCGCGGATGTCCTCGAGCCTCGGGTGTCCGCCCTGATCTTCCACTGCACCGTGCAGCAACGCGGCGATGGCCTGGTCTTCGTCGCCGCCATGCTCCAGCACCAGCGCGCTCACGGCCATGAGATGCGCAACATAGGGACCCTCGCTGCCCTTGCGTTTCTGTTGGCGGTGCACTTCTTCCGCGTAGCTTAACGCTTGATTGAAAAGTTCGGTTAGCACTTCTTTCTCCTTTGTTGTGTGATGCCTTTTAATCACGAACCTGCGCTCCAGTGGCTTCCGACACAGAAAAAGGCTGCGAAGGGCGGATATGGATGAATGCTTTGCGCCAATCCCAATGGCAATGCCATAAGGTTAAAACGATAGACAACAAAATCGTCAAAAGCCGCGCCAGGTTGGCTTCGGTATTCCCCAGGGCCGTACCGCTGGCGCTGAACACAGTCCACCAGGAATCCATGAGGCCATGCATGGCGATGGGCACCCACAGATTGTATTCCCAGCGTACGTACAGCCACGCGAACCATAGACTGCCCAAGCCGGTGACCGCAAGGATACCAAGGGAATCCAGGATGCCGTGCACCTGGTACAAGTGACCAGCGGCGAAGAATACCGTGGGCAGAATAATCGACAGCCAGAAACCCAGATGCACCTTACGATACAGCAAGCCGAAGGCAAAACCGCGGAACAATGTTTCTTCGGCAAAACCGGTGAATAATCCGAATACGATTACTTGCAGCGCTATCTCTGCATTGAAGCTCGCATGGCCGACAATGCTGAAAATAACCGGCATGGGCAGGGTGGCAGCGAGCCCCAGCAGCCAGCCGGTTTTGAAATTATTGCCGAGCCCCAATTCGCGCAGCGCCTGCAGCAATGCCTTGCGGAAAAGCAACATGATGAACATCACGCAGAGGCACAGCGTCACCAGCTGCTGCGTCACATAGAGCCCTGCGAATAAGAGCTGACTTATAAATTTCGCCTGGGCCAGATGCCCGACCGTTTTTGCCAAACCGAGCCAATGCACGGCTGCGTCTGGAATTATGGTCAGGAACAGAAATACGGCGATGACAAGGATCGCCTGAATCAGTCGGTTTCCGCGAGTTGCTGGTTTATCCCGAGAAATCATTGCCTTTGATCGACCCCCCTTTAGCATTCACCAGTCATCCGGCGAGCAGATACAGGGTTTAGTGCGTAGCGCTGGGTTGCCCGATGCTCTTGTCGAAGAATGCCAACATCTTGGTGTACAGCTCAACTTTGTGATCCAGGGTATAGAATCCGTGGCCCTCGTTGCGGTAATACAGCCACTCATAGGGTTTATAGATCTTGTCCAGCGCATCCCGGAGTTCGTCCGCCTGCTCTTCAGGCACGGTCTTGTCTTCGCCGCCGTGGGCCAGAAACAGCGCGGCCTTGATCTGGTCCACGTGGAATACCGGCGAGTGGGCCTTAAGATAATCCTCGTCATCGCCCAGTTCCGTGGTGATGGCCGGGATTTCGTACTGATAGTGGAGCGTGTGGAAGTGGCTGCGGAATGACACCAGGTCGTAGACCCCGGCATAACCGACCGCGCATTGGTACAGATCCGGCTCCTTGACCGCGCCTTCAATGGCCGCGTAGCCGCCATAGCTCGCACCGTAAATGCAGATGCGCTTCGGGTCGGCGATGCCTTGCTGGATGGCCCAGTGGGTGCCGTCGGTCACATCATCCTGCATGGCGCCGCCCCACTGGCGGTAGCCGGCTTTCTGGTAGGCATAGCCGTAGCCGCCCGATCCCCGGAATTCAATCTGCAATACCGCATAGCCGTGATAGGCGAAGAATTGCACTTCCGGATCAAAGCCCCAGTTGTCGCGTATTCCGAAGGGACCGCCATGCGGCAGCACGATGAGCGGAAGCTGCTGGCCTTGACCCCGAGGCAGTGTCAGATAACCATGGATCGTCATCCCATCACGCGCTTTGAACTGGATGGGTTGCATGGGCGCCATGGCGTCCGGATCGATGCCCGGCAGCACCTTGAACAGGTGTATGGTCTTGCCGCTCTTGGCCTCATAAAGATAATAATCCCCGGGATTCTGGTCGCTGGACACGAACAGGATGCTGAGGCTGCCATCCACTGTGCGGCTGGTAATCATGACATTCTGCCCGTCAAATTTCTTTTGCAGATCCTCCAGCAGCTTGGCCTCCGGTGCCGACTTGTCGATCAAAACCCATACCGGCCGGTCGGCCATATATTCGAATGCCAGCAGCGACAGGCCGTCGTCTGAAACCAGCCAAGCATTTTTCGCATTAAACAGATTATCGATGTCGTAACCGGGGTCTGCGTACAGCAAGATTTTGTTCCAGGTGCGCGGATTAACCAGGAACAGACCGGTGGTGCCGGCCGGAGTTAGGCCGGCATAGTAGAACGCGCGGTTGTCCGCCGTGAACATCCACGGCCCATAAGCCGTGTAGCGCGGTTGCGTTGCCAGGAAATCAGACATGTTGTACCACCTGGACTGCGGGTCGCAGGGAATAGCGTAGGCCATCTCCGGGACGTAGGTCAGTTGGTTATAACCCAACCACAGGCGTGTATAGCCCGCATTGTCGTCATAGACATAACCGCCGGCCCGGTCAGTCAATTCTTCAGCACTGGGTGGCGCGCTGATCGGTGTGCCGGGACAGGACAACAGGTGGGTGGCTCTGGCATTTTTATTGTCGCCGGCATATTTTGCGTCTTGATCAAACTCCAGGAATTCCCCGCCTCCCAATTCAACATAGCCAGTTCTCCCCTGGTTGCGATACAAGACGCGGTATACGTCATTGGGATAGGCGATGCTGTCGACGTTGCCACTCTTGATATTCATCGCCCAGACATACCCGGTCGAGACCGGATGATCGTACCAGCCGTATTGATGGGCCGTGGTAAACAGCAGCTGGCTGTTATTGGCCCACCATATTCCGACGGGCAGAAATTCACCCAGCGAGTAATGGGCATAAACGCTGGCAGTCGCGATAGCCACGATATCGACCTGCGATTGCTCCTCATGGCCCTTGATCGGGCCGATCACCGCCAGATATTTCCCGTCAGGCGATATCTTGACGTTTCTGAACTGAGCATGCTGAAAGAAGGCCGCAGCTGGAATGTTGATTTTTGTTTGTGCAAGCGCCTGTGGTGCTGCCACTACCAGCAGTAACATCCACAACCGCAAAGATCGGATGCAAAGAGTGAATTTCCTCAAATAGCTTGAATTCAATGGTCGAACCCTGGCAACCCATTACACATCTAGCAAGGTTTGGCCCGCCCGGTCCCGGGTGGTAGAGACATGATACGCCACTGAAATATATCAGCCCGGCCGCGCATCCCCACGCGCTTGTGACTTGTGGCATGGACGCCTCCCGCCCGGTCAGCTATAACTACCCTATGGCCCGCACCTTAATATTATATAGCCAGTCGCTAGGCCACCAGCGGCTTGATATCGCGCTTGACTTCTTTCAGCAAAGGTTTCGGCAAAGTCTTCAGGTCATAGGTCTGCTGCAGATTCATCCAAAACTCCGGCGTGGTGTTGAAGAAACGCGCCAACCGCAGCGCCGTCTCGATGGTTACCGGGCGCTCTTTCCTCACGATCTCATTGATGCGCGAAGGCGTGACCCGCAGCTGCATGGCCAACGCGTGCGGAGTGATCTCCAGCGGAACTAGAAATTCTTCCCGCAGCACTTCGCCGGGATGGATCGGGCGCATGTTATTGCGTGCGTTCATAGTCGTCTCCTAATCATGGTAATCCACGATCTCAACATCGTGGGCATCGCCGTCCTGCCATCGGAAACACAGTCGCCATTGATCATTGACACGTATGCTGTAGTGCCCGGCGTGGTCGTGTGACAGCTGCTCCAGGCGATTCCCGGGTGGCGAGCGCAGATCAAGGAGCGCCTTGGCCGCATCCAGTATCTGCAATTTACGCTCCGCCACCTTGCGGAACGCCCTAAAGGCCGCAGGACAATTGCCCTGGTACAGGGCTTCGGTCATCTGATTTCCGAAGCTCTTGAGCATGGCAAAAGCATATACCGTTACACGGTAAGTTTCAAACGATAAGCTCGGGCGGTGCGCATACGAATGTCGCCCAGGGCCGGCAGGCTTTGCTATCTGTGACCAGTCAGGTGAACGCACCTGTGACTTGCGGCATGGACGCCTCCCGCCCGGTCAGCTATAACTACTCTACGGCCCTCGCCTTATATAGCCAGCCCTGGAGACCCGGGCGGCCGGTGGTACCCTTTCCCCTCAAGGCCGGGCCGCATGGATACCCAGCCTTATATATGACAGTTAAGGATTGAGCGATTGAAAGCCTCTCTCGGCCTGCGACAGATCCACCGACTCACCATGACCCCGGAGTTGCGGCAGGCTTTGGGGCTGCTGCAGATGTCGGCCCTGGAGTTGCGCGATCTGGTGCAACAGGCGCTGGAAAATAACCTGCTATTGGAAAAGGCCGAGGACGGCGACGCCAATACCGCTGACGAGATCGCCGAGCCCCCCACGATCGATAGCCCGGATCCCGAGGCCCCGGTTTCCGAAACCGCCGAAGAACTGCCGGATGTGGAATGGGACAGTGCCGATGTGGATGTGAGCTGGGGTGGTGGCGCTGCTCAGGAGGATTTCCCCGAGCCCACGGGTCCCGTGGACATCAGTCTACAGGATTATCTGCACCAGCAACTGGAGCTCACGCATCTGAGCGCCCGCGACGCGGCCATCGGCGCCCTGATCATCGACAGCCTCAACGATGATGGTTATCTGACCGCCAGCCTGGATGAGTTGCGACTGGCTTTCGACGACCAGGGCAATAGCCCCGAACCCGAAGAGATGGCAGCGGTGCTGCATCATATCCAGTCACTGGATCCACCGGGGGTGGCGGCCCGGGATTTGAGCGAATGCTTAAGCATCCAGCTGCGCCAGCTGGAACCCTCGCCTGTCCAGGCACTGGCATTGCGGCTGGCCGCCGGACATCTACAGGAACTGGCGGAGCATTCGCAGGCGCAGCTGTGTCGGCAGCTGAATGCCGGCGACGACGAATTGACCGCGGCCACCGCGCTCATCCAGTCTCTCAATCCGCGGCCCGGTACCGGCCTGGCTGCCAACGCGGTGGACTTCATCATCCCCGATGTGGTGCTGACGCGCCGCGATGAGCGCTGGGTGGTGGAACTGAATCCAGCCATCGCGCCGCGTCTGCGTGTCAACTCCGTGTACGCGGCCGCCATCGGCCGGCGGCGCAACGGCGAGAACGCGGATCTGGGGCGCCAGCTGCAGGAGGCGCGCTGGCTGATCCGCAGCCTGAAGATGCGCAACCACACGCTGTTGCGCGTGGCCGAATGCATCGTGCGGCATCAGACGGATTTTCTCGCCGATGGTGAGGAAGCCATGCATCCATTGATGCTCAAGGATGTGGCGGCGGAACTGGAATTGCACGAATCCACCATCTCGCGGGTGGTGGCCAACAAATATCTGGCCACGCCGCGCGGTACGCTGGCCTTCCGGCACTTTTTTTCCAATGAGTTGTCCACAGATAATGGAGGTGCACAATCGACAGTCGCAATCAGAGCTTTGATCCGCAAATTACTGCTCCAGGAAGATCCCAACGATCCATGGAGCGATGACCGTATCACCAAGGAGCTTGTGAGCCGTGGCATCCGCGTGGCGCGACGCACGGTGGCCAAATACCGTGAGTCCATGACTATCCCCCCGGCCCACAAACGTAAACGCCTCGCCATGAGGTAACAACATGAGGACATCAGGAGTGCAGCATGAAAATCGATATCAGCGGCCAGCATCTGGACATCACCCCGGCATTACGCAGTTATGTGCAGAATAAATTCGAACGCCTGGAACGACATTTCGAGCATGTCACCGATGTCCACGTAGTCTTGACGGTGTCCAAACTGGTACACCGGGCTGAAGCCACGCTGATAGTCGTTCACGGCAAGATCTTCGCGGATGCGGTGGATACCGACATGTACGCCGCCATCGATGCGCTCACCGACAAGCTCGACCGCCAGATCAAGAAGTTCAAGGAAAAGACCAACGGCCACAACGATCGTACCAGTGTGCGCACCAACGCCGTTACTTAGTTAGCGTAAAAACTGTTCGACGAGCCAAACACGGCGCGCCCCGATGGCGCGCCGTGTTTGCATTCTCACCACCAAAAGTTATGTTAATGTGATATCACCTATCGCCACTGGCATCACAGGCACGGCATGCGTCTCATCATCCTGAGTGGGCTTTCCGGTTCCGGCAAATCCGTAGCCCTGCACATGCTGGAGGACCTGGATTATTACTGCGTGGACAATATCCCCGCCAGTCTGCTGCAGGAATTCGTGCGTGTCACATTGTTGAGCAGCGATCCGGCCTATCACGATATGGCCATCGGCATCGATGCCCGCAACCGCCTCGAGGACATCCAAACGGTGCCGGAGACCGTGCGCCAGCTGCGCGCCCAGGGCATCGAGTGCGAGATCGTATTTCTGCACGCCGAGGAAGGCGTGCTCTTGAAACGCTATAACGAGACCCATCGCCCGCATCCCCTGGCTGACGAAGGCCGCTCGCTGCGGGACGCTATCCGCGCGGAACGTGAATTGCTGGGCGCCATCGCCGATGAAGCCGACGTGGTGCTGGATACCACCCGCACCTCGATCCATGAATTACGCGAACTGGTGCGCGCGCGCATCCATCGCGGTGAACGCAAGGGCTTATCGCTGCTGATCCAGTCCTTCGGTTTCCGTCATGGGCTGCCGGGCGATTCGGATTTCATCTTCGATGCCCGCGGTCTGCCGAATCCTTATTGGGAACCCCAGCTGCGGGCGCTCACCGGCAAAGACCCGGCCGTTATACGTTTTCTGGACGATAGCCCGGTGGGACAGCGTTTCGTCCAGGATCTGCGAAGCTTACTGGCACACTGGATTCCCCAGTTCGAGTCCTCCAACCGCCAATATCTTACGGTCTCGGTGGGCTGCACCGGTGGCTACCACCGCTCGGTGTATGTGGTTGAAAAGCTGGCCGCACATTTCCGCGAACTGGGACGCGAAGTGCTGGTGAGACATAACGAATTGAAATGAGCGGCAGCGTGCGTCAGTCGACAGAAACCGCATCCCCGGCTATGAAATGCACGATCTTATCGGCCTGCGCGTGCGCGTCTTTACGGCCCAGCTCTATAAGCTCCCGACAGTAGCCGGCTTCGAATAACAGATAGCTCAACAGCTGGCTGCCGGTTTTATGCAAGCCACCGATGGCACGCAGCAGCAAACGCACACTGCGCGGGAAATCATTGGCGTGGCGGCGCGCGATGTCGCGGATATCCTCGCTCGGTACGATCACCATGGTATCGATGATTCTGAGCGGCTGATCCCGCAACGCCCGCTGCGACATATGGCCGATGGTGGAGTTGATGCGCCGTAAGCGCTCCAGATCTGCATACAAGCTATCACTGAAGATCACGTCCAGCAGATAACCGGCAATTTGGCCCAGCGGTGGATACGGCACCGGCTCACCCTCCGCCGGTAATTTGTTGGCCTGTTCATTGCGCACGCCGATCACCAGGATGCGCTCAGCCCCCAGATGCACCACCGGGCTCAAGGGCGCCCCTTGCCGCAACGAGCCATCGCCGAAATATTCGCGGCCGATGCGGATCGCGGGAAAGATCGCCGGCAGCGACACCGAAGCCATGATGTGATCCAAGCGCAATACTGTGGGCTGTCCCCGGCGGCGGGTGCGGTGCCAGGGTTCCAGATCAGGCCTGCCTTCATAAAAGGAAACGGCGCGCGCCGAGGTGTAACCCGAGCAGGTGATGGACAGTGCATCCAGAGTACCCAGATTGATGGCCTGGCGCAGCCGTGCAAAAACGATATGTTGCTCCAACAACTGTCTGAGCGGCGAATTGTCCAATAGCAAAATAGGGTTGCGCCGGCCGAATCCCGGATGCATCAATGCCATCAGCCAGTACATGACATTCTTGAAAATCGTCAGGGTATCGGTGCGAAACACCCGATTGCTGTGGATATGCTCCCAGATGCCGGCCAGTTGCTCGACGCCATTACGGAAATGCGAGGCATACGTGGCGATGAACGCGGCATTGATGGCGCCCGCCGAGGTGCCGGAAATTATTGGGAAGGGATTGGGGGCATCAGCGGGCAACAGTTCGGCGATGGCCTGGAGCACGCCGGCCTGGTAGGCGGCGCGTGCACCGCCACCCGGCAGCACTAAACCCAATTTCGGTCGCGGTGTATTCAAGTCTTGCATACAGGATTCGACAAGCACATGGATTGCAACTGCCCTGCTCTGCGATTCTTTGCGATCGCGTATGCTACGAGTGGCTGCAGGTATCCGATCATGTTTTGGTGTTTGTTTATTATGCGCGTCTCTAAAAATTGATCTTTATGCTTTCCAGCGGTGGTAAAAATGACCTCGAAATCCTCATGTATTGGCATATACACTCCGGTTTCTCGGTCTTTTTGCCTGGCCGGAAACCAAAATCTCTAATATTTAGAGGCACCCTTATGTCAGATACCGTACAAAGATGCGCGGGGGCCTTTATTTAACGGGGCCAGTCTTGCAGGTATGCATGCTACGCAGTTGCGAGCGAGCGAGTCTGCAATCGGCGGCTTGACAGATAGTAAGTTCATGTATATTCAAATACCAGCTATGCTTACCTTAAGGAACAGCTTGATGCTGCAGTCAATTATGCTGCACTTTCAAGGTGGCAGTATCCGGACCAATAGTCCATGCTAAACCTGAAACTCTGGCATCCCAAACCCGCGCACACGCCGGCGAGCCATCCGCAGGGCCAACAACCGGCGCTTGCCCTCCGCCCGTTGATGCGCATCGTGGTGATCAATGCCAAGGGCGGTTGCGGCAAGACGACCTTGTGCACCAATCTGGCGGGTTATTACGCCTCCCATGGCTATCGCACCGCGCTGCTGGACGCGGATGTACAGGGTTCCAGCCTGCAATGGCTGAAGAATCGCGGCGACCAGCCGGCGGCCGTCACCGGCATCGCCGGTGCCGAACGCAGCGGCCGGGTGACGCGCAGCTTCCAGATGCGGGTGCCGCCGGGTACTGAGCGATTGATCGTGGATACGCCGGCAGCGCTCGATAGCCTGCGCCTGCAGGATTTCACCCGCGACGCCGATGCCATCCTGATACCGGTGCTGCCGTCGGATATCGATATCCATGCGGCCTCGCGCTGCATCGCGGATCTTTTACTGGTGGGGCGCATCGAGCGGCGCGCCGAACGCGTGGCAGTAATCGCCAACCGGGTGAAATGGAATACCCTCATCTACGAACGGCTGCAACTTTTTCTCCACAGTCTGGATATCCCCTTCGTCACCAGTTTGCGGGATACCCAGAATTATGTGCATGCCTCGGAAGCCGGTGTCGGCATCCATGAACTGGAGAGCCGCAAAGCCCGGCAGGATGTGCAGGATTGGAATGCGCTGATCCGCTGGCTGGAACAACGGCCATTACAGACAGCCATCCCGATGGTCGATCAGCCGGCGGGCTGAAACACCAGCGTGTCACGCACCGCACCCGGCAGGAACCCTGTTGCCAAGCCCTGTTCCCAAGCGGGTTCGCTGTCGCGATAGAACGGCGAGAACGGATAAGCGCTCTGGCCGGTAGGCATTTCGAAGATGCCGTTCTGCTCATGCCCGGGTTCCACATCCAGGCGTTCCGAGGCGCCGAAGTCCACGCCCTGCACGCGCGGCATATTGCTGTCGCCGGGCAATTGCACCGCTGCCATATCCAGCCAGCGGGACAACACCGGCAGCACGCGACTCATGGGTTGGCGGATACGCACAGTGTTGTGCTCGCCCCAGGTGCGGGTTGCGAGTCCGGATCCCGGCACCCACAGAGACTGATCGACCTGATCCACCGCCGCCAGCAGCAGTGCATTCCAGGATTTGTATTTCGGATCGAGTAGGTTGTCGGGCTGTTGGGTCACCATGGCCCACAAGGGCCCTTCCCGCTGGGTCAGCACGCTGTAATCAAAATCGGGATCGAGCTGCTTGCAGGGCGCAGTGAGCGCGCCGAACACCATCTGATCCACCTGCTTACGAAAATCCCTCACCAGCCGGTAGCCTACGGAATCGATGGCGGCCTTGGCATCCCAGTCTTGGACATAGTGCAGGAATTGCGCGCGCTGCGGATTGGCTTTGACAGTCTCCGGTGTCAAAAGATGCAGCAGCAACGAACGCCAGCGGCTCAGAAACACCGCCCGGTCATCCAGTTCGATAGCCAGCATGTCGGCCGGTGAAAATTTATCCTGGGCCATCAGGTCATCACGGATCTGCTGGGCACGGGCCCCCAGATCGTAACCGCCATCGCCGATCTGTTTGAGCATTGCACCATCCACGACGCGTGCATTGGCAGTCCACAGACGGCCAGCGGGTGGATTGACGATGCGCGGATATTTGTCCGGTGCGAGCCATCCCGTCCAGCCGACGCCGGCCTTGTCCCAATACGCGGGGAAATTCGGATCGTAACCCACGCGCACCGGGATCCTGCCCGCGATGCTCCAGGCGATGTTGCCGGCGACATCCACTACCAGGAAATTCTGCTCCGGTATGCCGGCGCGGTTGGCCACCAACAGGGCCTGTTGCACGTTCTGCGCGCTGTCCATGTCACCCAGCTCCAGATTGGTGGCGGCCGGATCCGCAGCCATCCAGTGCAAGGCGTACGGAGTCCCATGCTGATCTTCACCGGGCACCGGACCCCAAACGGTAGCGCGGATGTCCATCACAAAATCCTTGTGGCCCGCGATCCGGATGATCTCTTTGTGATGACCGAATGCGCGCCGGCCGCCGGCGGTCTGGTAATAACTGGGATCATCGGGCTTGAGATGCAACAGCACCCGATCCACCCAGTCGCCGTAGCTGTTGGTGAATCCCCAGGCCACGTGCCCGTTGCTGCCCACCACGATCACCGGCACGCCCGGCAGTGTGACGCCGGTAATAGCGATATTGTGTCCTGGATGTTCCGCGTCAGGATAATTCAGCTGCGCCCGGTACCAGATATTCGGCACCACCAGACCCAGGTGCATGTCGTTGGCGAGGATCGCATGGCCATCGGCGCTGTGAGCGGCATCCACAGCGAAGCTGTTGCTGCCGGTCACTTCAGGTTCAGTGAAGCGCGGGTGGTCGATCACGGGAAAATCCGTAGCCGGCCATGTATGCATATCCACCTGCTGAGCCGATGGAATCGGCGGCGTGCTGAAAGCCTCGCCCGTAAGCGGCGCATCCCACTGAGTACCGGGCGCATACAGGAACTCGAATAACGGCGCAGGCAGGGTCGCGCGCATCAATGCCAGATCCGATTCGCGCCGGTCATAGGCATCCTGCAGATCGAAATACATGGCGAAGATCACCAGCACCGAATCCTCCGGCCGCCAGTTCCTGGGACGCTGCCTGAGCAGGCCATACTCAAAGGGCCTGGCCTTGAGTGCCTGCAGGCCGGCGTTCACGCCGGCCGTATACGCATCTATATATCTGAGTTGCTCGGGTGTAGCCCGGGCCAACACTTCGCGCGCCACCGCGCGTAATCTGAACAGTCGATGCTGCTGGTCCACTTTGAGTGCTGCCGGGCCCACCAGGGCCGCCAGCTCACCGGCCGCCAGCCGGCGCATCAGGTCCATCTGGAAAAACCGATCCTGGGCATGCAGGTAACCCAACACCCGGACTGCATCCAGACGATTGCCGGCGGTGATTACCGGCACTCCCAATTGGTCGCGGGTCACAGTCACTGGGCCGGTAAGCCCGGCTAGTTTCAGCTTACCGTCCAATTGCGGCGCGCTGGCATGCAAAAAGACGCAGACCGTGATGGTCGCCAACAGCAGCAAGCTGCCGATGCCAGTGATCAGCCCGATGAGTATACGGCGCATGCGATGCCAGCCTTTTACGGGGCCTCAAAGCCGGCCATGGTATACCAATCCAATGCGCTTCGATGCGCAGGCTTGTCAGCCGTAACCAAAACGTGCAGGATTCCTGCAAGCGGCACACGGACGACAAGGGAACTGTGTCGCGGGCAAGTGGACACACCGACAGAGGAGCACCCGCAATGACCACTGAAGCTGAAAACAACTGGGGCATGGCCGCACACTTGAGCGCGCTGGCCGGTTATGTCATCCCCTTTGGAACCATTATCGGCCCGCTGGTTGTGTGGTTGATGAAGAAAGACGAGATGCCGTTCGTGAACAGCCAGGGCAAGGAAGCCTTGAATTTCCAGATCACCATGGTCATCGCTGCACTGATCAGCATCGTATTGATTATCGTAGTCATCGGGATCTTCCTGCTATGGGCAGTGGCGATCATTGACCTGATTTTCATCATCATGGCCGCCATCCAGGCGTCCAAGGGCGTGGATTACCGCTATCCGATCTCTCTGCGGTTGATCAAGTAATTCACACTTATCCCGACATGGTCATGCCGGCGAAAGCCGGAATGACGAAAAATAAAATTATTCAGTGATCCCTTAAGTCTGTGGGAATGGCAGTATCGACTGCGATTTCGCAGGCGGATAAATAACGACTCTCAACTCTGGCGCAAGCCGGCCGCGATCGGAATGCGGATGGCGCGTATCGCCGGCAGCAAGCCACCCAGTAAGCCCATGAGCAAAGCATAGATAACCCCCAGCAACAGTAGCCGAGGTGTCACGGCAAACTGGAAAGCCATGATGCTGAACTGGTTGAAGGTGGTGGCTTGGAAGCCATTGAACAGCAGATAGGCCAACACGCCGCCGCACACCCCGCCCACCAGTCCCAGTAGCAGGCCTTCCAGCAGCACCGATACCAGAACCGGTATGCGGCCGAAACCCAGCGCTCGCAGTGTGGCGATTTCCTGGGCACGCGCGGTCACCGCCGTGTACATGGTATTGATGGCGCCGAACACCGCACCGCCGCCCATCAGCACACCGATGATGCCACCGACGATGCTGATGAACAGACTCATGCCCTGGGCCTGGCCGGCAAAATAGTCTGATTCCCGTTCGACGCTGACACTCAGCTGCGGATTGTCCGTGAGTGCCTGCTTGAAGGCAGCGAACGCAGCCGGCGTGGTGAGTTTCACATACACGGAACTCATGGAGTTGCCGCGCTGATAGGCGCCTTGCAACAACGGCAGGCTGGCCCAGATTTCGGAATTGTGCAGCCCGCCGCCATCATCAAAGATCCCCACGACCTTCCAGTTATAGCGCCCCGAGTGCAGGACACTCCCCAACTGTAACCCCTGGAAACTCCGGACAGCGTTTGCGCCCACGATGACTTCGTTCAGACCCGGCGTAAACATGCGCCCAGAGATGATATGTATCTTGTCATGTACCTGGAAAGCAGCGGCGGTGACGCCGCGGAACGAGACGTTGGATCGTAAACCGGTAGAACGTTTCTTCAGGCTGATCTGCACCAGCAATTCAGGTGACACGACCGGCCCACTGGCACTCTGGGCAAGCCCGGGCGCTTCACCGATCAACTTTGGTGCCTCGCCGCCGAGTCCGCTGTTCACTTCGGTGCCGGCGCCGCCGCGCAGTACGATGGCCACGTCCGGGGAACCGGTGGTCTCGAGGGTCGCGCGAAAGCCGTTGCGGATAGACAGGATCGCCACCACCACCAGCACCACGCCCGCAAACCCGATCACCGCAACTAATGAGGAATCCAGCCGGTAGCGCAGGTTCCTGAAGTTCATGGCGCTCACGGAAAGAAGCTGCTTCAGCCAGTTCATATCAGGCACCCCTCAAAGCCGCAACCACCTGCAGACGCATGGCGCGGATGGCAGGCAGTAGGCCTGCCAGAATTCCCAGCAACAGTATGAGCGATGCGCCGAGTAGCGCACTGGATACCGGTATGTATAAGCCCGGCAAAAATTCCAGAAGTGCGCCGGCGAAGAAACCGAGGCTAGCGATGAGTGCATAGGCCAATGACAAGCCGACGGCGCCACCGATGACGGTCACCAACAACGATTCCATCAACACCATGCCAGCGATACGCCGGTCGCCATAACCCAGTGCCTTCAGCAAGGCCAGCTCATTGGTGCGTTCGCGCACGGATTGCGCCATGGTGTTGGCGGTCACCAGCAGCATGGTGAACAGCACCGCGCTGACCACTGCAGTGACGATGGCGCCGATATCGCCGAACTGGGCCGCAAAGCTTTGTGCAAACTCTTTTTGCGTGGAGGTACGAGTCTCATCAGGAGAGTTGGCAAACAAGGCATCCACTGCCTGCCCTACTTGGCCGGCCTGTTGCGGATTTGCGATCTTTAACACGAAGAAACTAACGCTATCCCTGACGTAAGCACGGGTATCATTCAGATATTTATAGTGCATCAGCAATAGGGAATTATCCCCTTCCTGGGTGGTGAAGATGCCATCGACAGTGACCACCCAGGTGTTGTTGCCGTTATTGTCGCGCCAGATATTGGAACGTAATGGCAGCTGCTGGCCGACTTTCCAGCCATATTGTTTCGCCAAGGCTGCGCCCACAATCACCCCGCGCTTGTCGGTCAGCCAGGCCTGTTTCTGGTCATCCGGCAGCCGATATTCACTGTGGATGTCCAGATAATTCTTGGCCTGCACCGCCATGGCGAAGACGGGCTTGCGTGGATCCTGGAAATAACCACCCACCCAATCCTCGCCAGCCACCTCCTGCACACCCTGCACCGCGGCAATGCGCTCGCCATAGTTGATCGGTAAGGAATTCACCAGTGACACCGCGCTCATGGTGACCAAACGGTCGGCGCCGGCAAGATTCGCGCCTAGGGTGAAAGCTTGGCGCATGGCCACCAGTACCCCGAATAACAGGAATGCGAAGATCACCGATAGCAGCGTAAAAAGGATGCGGGTCTTGCGGCGCGTGAGATTGGCCCAGATCAGCGGCAGGTATTTCATGCCTCCGGTTCCTGGCTGAGTACGCCCTTGTTCATGAACAGAGTACGTTGCGCCTTGGCGGCCGCATGTGGATCGTGGGTCACCATGATGATGGTCTTGCCTTGTTCACGGTTAAGGGTTTGCAACAGCCCCAGTATTTCATCACCGGCTTTGCGATCCAGGTCGCCGGTGGGCTCATCGCACAGCAGCAGATCCGGATCCGTGACGATGGCGCGGGCGATGCCGACACGCTGTTCCTGGCCACCCGAGAGTTCCCCGGGTTTATGCTGGTCCCGATCGTGCAAACCAACCAGGCTGAGTGCCGCTCGCACGCGCCGCTGTCGTTCCGCGGCACTGAGATGTGTCAGCAGCAACGGTAATTCCACATTGCGCGCCGCGCTCAGTACCGGCAACAGATAATACAGCTGGAATACGAAGCCTACATGCCGGGCGCGCCAGCTTGATAACTGGGCATGGCTCATGCGCTCCAGGGATTGCCCTGCCACCCGGATACCGCCGGAACTGGGCCGGTCGAGGCCGCCCAACAGATTCATGAGCGTGGTCTTGCCGGAACCCGACGGTCCCATGAGCGCCAGGAAATCTCCTGCCGGCACGTCCAGATCCAGATCCTTCAGCACTGTTACCGTCTCGCTGCCGCGCCGGTAATTCTTGGTGACGCCGCGTAACTGTACCAGCGCTGGGACATCTGGCCTGACCAAATTTTCTGCTGCATCTGCTTGCATCGTGCTCTCCATGAGCTCGACATCACGTCTTGAATGCATTATCAGTACTCACGCATCGAATATACCAGTTATCTTCGTCAGCAATTCCCTATGACAAATGTCATGCGCAACCCGCACAGATAAAATCCGATACTACACCTGCATCGTTTATACCTACATGACAGCGACGTGAATGCTACTGACAGATTCTTGGGGCTTGCAGGTGTCACACCGTGATTGGAAAGTGATAGGCTAAATGCATGTCGAATTTACTAGTCAATGGTTTTACATCGGTTTCAAATAAACTCGTGCGGCTGCATCGGCGTTTATTGCCGGATGCATCTTGGGCTGGATGGACGCCCTATCTGTGGCTGTTTTACCTGGCGTTCTTTTTCGCGCCCTGGCCAGGCTCAATGCCCTGGGATCTCACCAAATGGATCCTGTCGATCGCCGCCACGATCGTTTTCCTGGTGCTGTATTTCCGCAGCTTCAGTTGTGATCCGCGTCAACTGGGTGGAATCCTGTTCGGCATCGCATCCCTCGGGTATGTGTTCGTCTTTTACACCGGCACCGGCCACACCTTCGTGATCTATGCAGCCGCACTCACCTCCCGCTACCATAACCTGCGCAAGAGCGTGCCGGTGATGCTGGCGATACTGGGCGGTTTCGGCATCGAAGCCGCGGTGTTGTATTTCATGCCGGATGCGGCCTTCGCCCATTCGGTCTGGTTCTGGCTGCCCACGCTGCTGATGGGTTCGATCATCGGACTCGGCAGTGCCTGGTTTGCGGATGACATCACCAAGCGGCGCTTGATTGATGAATCCCAGGAAGAGATCCGTCGACTTGCCGCCAGCGCCGAGCGCGAACGTATCGGGCGGGATCTGCACGACTTGCTGGGACACACGCTCACGCTCATCACCGTAAAGGCGGAGCTGGCCGCGAAACTGGCGGAGCGTGATCTGCGATCCGCTGCTCACGAAATACGCGCCCTGGAATCCATCTCACGCGATGCACTCCGGCAGGTGCGGGAGGCTGTCGGCGGTTATCGCAGCGGCGGCCTGGCGGGCGAGATGGCGATCGCGCGCATTTCACTGACTGCCGCCAACGTTCAACTGACTTCAGAACTAAACAGCGCGAATGATTTCCCAGCGGCACATGATCACCTGTTGGCACTGGTGCTGCGCGAGGCTGTGACCAATGTCATACGTCACGCCGCGGCACGACATTGCAGCGTGCGGCTATCCTGCGATGGCACTAAGACCCGCTTACAAATCCGAGACGATGGCCACGGCGGCAATATCAACCCAGGCAATGGAATTAAAGGCATGCGTGAACGCCTGGAGCTTTTACGTGGGACGCTTGACATCGAATCGGATGATGACGGCACGCGCGTGCTTGCAAGCTTACCCCTGAACAGCAGCGGCCAGTTCGATAGCATGGCCATCGCTAAATAACTCGCATGAGCATCCGCGTTTTAATCGCCGAAGACCAGAGCATGATACTGGGTGCGCTGGCTGCTCTTCTGGACATGCAAGAGGACATGCAAGTCGTAGCGTGCGCCGCCAACGGTAAAGATGCGCTGCGGCTCACCGCCGAGACACAACCCGACGTGGTGATCACGGACATCGAAATGCCAGGTATAACCGGCCTGGAATTCGCGGAGGCCCTGAAACATCAGGGTAATGCCGCATGCGTGATCATCGTGACTACGTTTGCACGACCCGGTTACCTGCGCCGGGCCCTGGACGCCGGCGTGAAAGGTTATCTTTTGAAGGATTCCCCGGCGCAACAATTAGCGGAAGCCGTTCGCACGGTGCACAGAGGTGGCAAAGTCATTGCGCCGGAGCTGGCCACGGAAGCCTGGGATACCGAAGACCCATTGAATGATCGTGAGCGCCAAGTACTCCGACTCGCGGGCGACGGGCTTGTCAGCGCCGAGATCGCCAAACAACTATCGCTCTCGGAAGGAACCGTGCGCAATTACCTGTCGGAAGCCATCGGCAAACTGGGCGCCGTCAACCGTATCGAGGCCGCACGCATCGCGCGCCAGAAAGGCTGGCTATAAAAGATTTGCTCTAGTCGCCGACGCGCACGATCTTGAGGCTGTTGGTGCCGCCAGTGACGCCGCT
>JBAWFD010000033.1:0-15346 GCA_049591615.1 Gammaproteobacteria bacterium
CCGCCGCTCTACAAGGTGGTGCTGCTGAATGACGACTACACACCCATGGAATTCGTGGTGGAAATATTGCAGACCTTCTTCCGTATGAACCGTACCCAGGCCACGCAGATCATGCTGCACGTGCATACCCGTGGGAAAGGCGTGTGTGGGGTGTTCACTTATGAGATCGCCGAGACCAAGGCCGCGCAGGTGAATGATTATTCCCGCAAGCACCAGCACCCGCTGCTGTGCACCCTGGAGGAAGCATGAGCATGCTCAGCAAGGAGCTGGAGTTTTGCCTGAACACCGCTTTCAAGGAGGCGCGTGCCAAGCGGCATGAGTTCATGACTGTGGAGCATCTGCTGCTGGCCCTGTTGGATACGCCGCGTGTGCTTGAAGTGCTGGGCGCCTGCGGTGTCGAGATCGAGCCCATGCGCCAAGAGCTGGTGAGTTACATCGATGCCAACACCCCGCATCTGGATCAGCCGGACCCGGATGTACAACCTACCTTGGGGTTCACGCGCGTATTGCAGCGCGCCGTGTTCCATGTGCAGTCCTCCGGCCGCAAGGAAGTCACGGCACTCAACGTGCTGGTGGCGATCTTCGGCGAGAAGGAGTCCCACGCGGTGTATCTGCTGAATCATCAGGGCATCGCGCGGCTGGATATCGTGAATTACATCTCCCACGGCATCTCCAAGGTGCATGAGGATGAAGGTCATGAAGGCGCTGCCGAACAGGGCGAGGACGAAGCACAACCCGAGTCCAAGGGCGGCAAGTCGGCGCTCGAACTGTACACCTCCAACCTGAATCAGATGGCACGCGAGGGACGCATCGATCCGCTCATCGGGCGTGAACATGAGATCGAGCGCACCATCCAGATCCTGTGCCGGCGGCGCAAGAACAATCCATTGTTTGTAGGCGAAGCCGGAGTGGGCAAGACCGCACTGGCGGAAGGCCTGGCCTTGCTGATCGTGGAAGACCGGGTGCCAGAAGTATTGCGGGATGCCACTATCTACGCACTGGACATGGGCGCGCTCATCGCCGGCACCAAGTACCGCGGCGATTTCGAGAAGCGCCTCAAGGGCGTGGTCACGGAACTCAAGCAGGATCCCGGTAACATCCTGTTCATCGATGAGATCCACACGGTGATCGGCGCCGGTGCCGCCTCCGGCGGGGTCATGGACGCTTCCAACCTCATCAAGCCGGTGCTGCAAAACGGCGAGCTCAAATGCATCGGCTCGACCACTTACCAGGAATATCGCGGCGTGTTTGAAAAAGACCGGGCACTGGCACGCCGCTTCCAGAAGATCGATGTGCCGGAGCCGACGGTGGAAGAGACCACGCGCATCCTCAAAGGCCTGCGCCACAAGTTCGAAGCACATCACGAGGTAAAGTATCCGAACAAAGTCCTGGAGATGGCCGCCGAACTGGCAGCACGTTATTTGAATGACCGGCATTTACCGGACAAGGCCATTGACGTGATCGATGAAGCCGGTGCCAACATGCGCCTGCGCACACCCGGCAAACGCCGCAAGACCATCACGGTGCAGGACATCGAGGAGATCATCGCCAAGATGGCGCGTATACCGCCCAAGAGCGTGTCCACCTCCGACAAGGAAGGCCTGCGCAATCTGGAGCGGGATCTGAAGCTGGTGATCTACGGCCAGGACAAGGCCATCGGTTCCCTGGCTGCCGCCATCAAGATGTCGCGCTCTGGTCTCGGCACCGATACGCGGCCCATCGGTTCGTTCCTGTTTGCCGGACCCACGGGCGTGGGCAAGACCGAGGTCACCAAACAGTTGGCGTTGATACTCGGCATCGAATTCCTGCGCTTCGACATGACCGAATACATGGAACGCCACACGATCTCGCGACTCATCGGCGCGCCGCCGGGCTACGTGGGGTTCGACCAGGGCGGTCTGCTGACGGATGGAATCCTAAAGCATCCGCATTGCGTGTTGCTGCTGGATGAAGTGGAGAAGGCCCATATGGAAGTCTTCAATCTGTTGTTGCAGGTGATGGATCACGGCACGCTCACGGACAATAATGGCCGCAAGGCGGATTTTCGCCACGTAATCATCGTCATGACCACCAATGCCGGTGCCCAGGAGATGAGCCGGCCATCCATCGGCTTCACCCAGACGGACAACACCCCCGACGGCATGGAAGCCATCCGCCGCCTGTTCAGCCCGGAGTTCCGCAACCGCCTGGATGCCATCATCCATTTCAACAGCCTCGACGAGCGCACCATCGCCCAGGTGGTGGACAAGTTCGTGATCGAACTGGAGCACCAGCTGGAGCAGAAGGGTGTGAGCCTGGATGTGGACGAGGCGGCCCGCAAACTCATCGCCACTCGTGGCTACGACGCCAAGATGGGTGCACGCCCCATGGCGCGCGTCATCCAGGAAGCCATCAAGAAACCACTGGCCGAAGAACTGCTGTTCGGCAAGCTCGCCCAAGGTGGGCATGTAAGCGTCAGCGTCAAGAATGGCGAGTTCGGCTTCACCATCGAATCGAAGCCAGTGTCACCGGTACCCACTGCATCAGCACAGTCTTGAACTCAGTCTTATCAGGCACCGAAAAAGTTAAAGATCAATTTCCGCCAAGACTTTTCATGATTCTTTCTAAAAGAACCTATTTGATAGTTTCTGGAGTCCATCTCTTAAATTCCCTCTCACCTGGTTGGTGAGGGTGAGGGTGAGGGTGAGGGTGAGGGTGAGGGGGTAAGCTCTTTTGTTAGCTATGCTTAGTAGCCATCCACACATAATGTAAAGGAATCCGTCATGCCAGACCCGAAAAGCAATTACGTATTTGTAGACGAACCGGGTCTTGCAGAAACCTATGCCGATTCGATACAGAATCTGGTGTTCGATGGCGCCACTTTCCGATTCACCTTCGTCGTCAATCGCCTGGACCCGCCACAGCCGCCTGAACCTCCCAAAGGTAAGCAACATCCTTCCTGCAGGTTGGTGATGCCGCTGATCGGCGCACTTACGCTTTACCAGAATCTACAGAACATGGTGGATGCACTTGAGAAGCAGGGCATCATCAAGAAAGGCCAACCACCACAAACACCATCACAACCGATAACTTTACAATAGACAGGCACATGACGTGCGTATCATCTGTATAAGAATCTAGTTATCAGTATTGATATTTGCTCTGATCATTATTTTAATTCTTAGTCATTAAATCGAATGAAAAGATACATATTTATTCTGATAGCTTGCATAATCACAAGTGGGGTTATTTCTTGGTTCTAATCAGCATATTTAACAAGACGACGTTGGAGACACAGTTTGCCACCATTGAATTGAATGATATCTCAAATGATACTCGAGCAAGTAGTGTATTTAATAAAGTAAATGTTACCGATGATGCGGGGTTTGATAACATATATTGCTAAAGTACTGACGGTTGCTTTGTTTTGTCCAGAAATCTCTAGTGTTGAAGGCGCACCATTAAAAACATTGTGCCGGCTAATTGTGTATAGGCAAAAGGGCGGATTTGGTGCTATTCAAGGCATATACAAAAAGAAGATAGTATTTAATTATCTCGATTCTCAGTGAAATGCTGTATTTGGGCAATTAGCTGAATTTCGTCGTAATTTACCTAAAGCAACACAATATCTCGTTTCTGAAGGAGTAATTACACCAAAGTTACTCAAAGAGATTAATAGCCGCGATCAAACGAATACAGCAGAAATTGATTTCTGTAAAATAGGTCAATAAAGCAAGTAGGGTCAGAAAAATAAAGCCAGACCGAATAATTGAAGATTACTTGCCGCGGTAGGTGATGCGGCCTTTGGTGAGATCGTAGGGGGTGAGTTCGACGGTGACGCGGTCGCCGGTGAGGATGCGAATATAGTGTTTGCGCATGCGGCCGGAGATGTGGGCGAGCACCACATGGCCGTTGTCCAGTTCCACACGGAAGGTGGTATTGGGCAGGGTCTCGATGACCTTGCCTTCCATCTCGATGTTTTCTTCTTTTGCCATACTCTTCTGGTTAGTGATAACGAGACGCAAAACGAGCCACGGCCAGCTTGCGGCGCGCAGATTCTGCCGGAATTGGGGTTTATGTACAACCAGACGACTTCAGACTACGGTTTGCCAACCGTCTGAGGTCAATTGCTCGAAGGGACGGAAGCGACTCTTGTAAGCCATTTTCTGGCTCTCGGCGATCCAGTAACCGAGATACAGCCAGCGCAGTTGGCGTCGCCGGGCTTCGGCAATCTGCCAGAGGATGGCAAAAGTGCCGAGGCTGCGCGGCGGCATTTCAGGTGTGTAGAAGGTATAGACCGCAGATAGAGCATCATCCAGAGCATCAACCACCGCCACGCCCACGAGCTGTGTCTGCAGGCGGAATTCCACGGCGAATGTATCGTCATTTCCGATAAGGAAAGCTGCGTAATCGGCCGCTGAGGGTTTATCCAGGCTGCCGTGTGGATGGCGCCAGTGCATATAGCGCTGGTAGAGATCTAAGTGTTCCTCGACAAATTTTACAGGTCGTAGTTCCACATTCAAGTCCTGGTTGCGCTGCCAGGTGCGGCGCTGGTTGCGACTTGCCATGAAACTTTCCACAGGTACGCGTAGCGGTATACAGGCATGGCAGTGCTCGCAGCCTGGTCTGTAGAGATAAGGTCCGCTGCGCCGGAATCCTTTCTCTGCCAAGCGACTGTAAACATGGTCTTGTGAGGCCGCACCCGGACACAAAAAGATCATGCGCGCCGTCTTGTCTGGCAGGTAGCTACAGGCGTGCTCCGGGGAAAGCATCAGCGAGTTGATCCTGTGGACAGTGGGTTGCATCAGAATGCCAGTGGGATATCCAGTTGCCACGGACCCGATTGGGCCGGCAGGGCCGTGTAACGACTCAGCAGGCTTATGAATTCCATGCGGGGTATCGAGACGCTGCCCAAGCGCATGAGATGTCCGGTAGTTACCTGACAATCGATCAGTCCGAATCCCCAGGCATTGAGTTGCTTCGCCAGGCAGGCGAGGGCGATCTTCGAGGCATTGGCGCGGCGGCTGAACATGGATTCGCCAAAGAATACGCCTCCCAAAGCGATGCCATAAAGCCCGCCCGCCAGCTCGTCGTCCAGCAGTATTTCCAGAGAATGTGCGTAACCGAGGCGATGCAGTTCTGTGTAAGCATCTCGTATGGCTGAGGTTATCCAAGTGCCACCTTCAGGCTGATCGGGCCGATTCTCCGCACAGCCGACCATCACTTCTGTGAATGCCGTATCGAAGCTGGCTATGAATTCACCTTTGCGCAATTCCCTGCGCAAAGAGCGGCTGATGTGCATCTGATCAGGAAACAGGACCGTGCGTGGATCTGGCGACCACCACAGGATTGGCTGATCTTCGCTGTACCAGGGAAATATGCCGTGGCGGTAGGCATACAGCAAGCGTTCCGGCGAGAGATCGCCGCCAGCTGCTAACAATCCATTCGGATCACGCAGTGCATGTTTTATATCCGGAAAATCTTCTGGAGGACTACCCGGGTTGATCCAAACGATCCCAGAAGAATCAGTCATGGGTCTCATGTGCTACGCGAAAGGGCAGATGCTGGGCTACTTCCTGTATATAACCATCCACCATGCGGGTCTCCTGTCGCAGGAAGTCAGCGATGGGTTTGCGGAATGTGGGCTCGGCGACCCAATGCAGAGAATAGGTAGCGGTGGGTTCGAAACCGCGCGCGAGTTTATGTTCACCCTGGGTACCCGGATTGAAGTGCCTGAGTCCCTCGCGGATGCAGTATTCGATACCCTGGTAATAGCAGGTCTCGAAATGCAGGCTGTGGAACTCCCGCCCGCAACCCCAGTGCCGGCCGTAGAGCGTATCCGCATCCCTGAAGAAGATTGCGCAAGCTACGGGCTCATCGGCCAGCAAAGCGAAGTTTACTAGCAGACTATCGGGCATGCGTGCAGCGATCTCGGCGAAGAACGCGCGATTTAGGTAGGCGGGCCGGGCACGCTTGGCATAGGTAGCGGTGTAGAAGCGGAAGAGGATATCCAGCAAGCGCTCATTCAGCTCACTGCCGCTATACATCTGGTGCCTGATCCCGGCTTCCGACACCCGGCGGCGTTCGCGTTTTATCTTCTTGCGATTCTCGGCGGACAGGATAGCGAGATAACCATCAAAACTCCGGTAATCCCGATCGTGCCAGTGAAACTGACAATCCTTGCGCAGCATGTAGTGCTGTGATTCCCAATATTCGACTTCATCGATGGTCGGGAATAGGCAATGGACGGATGAAGCGCTATGGGTGGTGGCTAGCGCCTGCGCCTTGTCCATCAAAGCCTTGGCGGACTCTGCTTCTAATGCGGTCTCCTCCAGTAACAGGCGCGGGCCGCTGACCGGCGAGAACGGGACGGCCGAGACCAGTTTCGGATAGTAAGCGAGGCCCGCGCGTTGCCAGGCCTCGGCCCAAGCCCAGTCGAATACATATTCACCGTAAGAATGGGATTTCAGATACAGCGGCAGCGCGCCCATGAGACGGCCGCTGGCATCACTGCAGGTCAGGTGTTGTGGTGTCCAGCCTCTGTTGGGAGCTACGCAACCGGTGTGTTCCAGCGCCGCCAGGAATTCATGCCGCACAAATGGGATAGAACCCGCCAGACGGTTCCAGTCGGTGACGGGAATTTCATCAATGGAATCGTGAATCTCAAGGTGCACGTTGCCAGTTTAGCGCGATGCAGTGATTGGTCGAACGTAGAAACTGCCTCTGGCCGAAATGATATTCATTGCTTCGTGAATGCGTTCTTACTTGCGGGCCAGGCTATCCAGATATTTCTCCGCGTCCAGCGCCGCCATGCAACCTGTGCCGGCGGAAGTGACTGCCTGGCGGTACACCTGGTCCATGACATCACCGGCAGCAAATACCCCGGAAACGCTGGTGGCGCTAGCATTGCCCTCGATGCCGCTCTTCACGATGATGTAGCCATTCTTCATCTTCAGCTGGCCTTCGAACAACTGGGTATTAGGTGTGTGGCCGATAGCGATGAACACGCCTTTGGCGGGTATTTTTTGGAGATTGTCATTCTGTTTGGTACTGCGTACTTCGATACCGGTGACGCCGGATTCATCTCCCAGGACTTTGTCGAGGGTATGATCCCAGAGAATCTCCACGTTGCCGTGCTTGGATTTTTCCATGAGTTCATGTGCCAGGATCTTTTCCGCACGGAATTTATCGCGGCGATGCACCACTGTGACTTTGGAGGCAATGTTAGCGAGATACAAGGCTTCTTCCACAGCGGTATTGCCGCCGCCGATGACCGCTACATGTTGGCCCTTATAGAAAAAACCGTCACAAGTGGCGCAGGCGGAAACGCCGCGGCCCTTATAGGCTTCCTCGGAAGGCAGTCCCAGGTAGCGGGCAGTGGCGCCAGTGGCGATGATGAGTGCATCACAGGTGTAATGGTGCTGGTCGCCAGTCAGGCGAAACGGCCGTGCGCTCAAGTCCGCCTTATTGATGTGATCGAAGATCACTTCGGTCTTAAAGCGCAGTGCATGTTTGAGCATGCGCTCCATAAGCGCCGGTCCCAGGAGTCCTTCAACATCGCCGGGCCAGTTATCCACTTCGGTAGTGGTCATGAGCTGGCCACCCTGTTCGATGCCGGTGACCAGCACCGGTTTCAGATTGGCGCGTGCAGCGTACACCGCGGCGGTGTAACCGGCCGGACCGGAGCCCAAGATCAGCAAACGGCAGTGTTTTGGGGCACTCATGTATAATTATCCTTAGTGCCGAATTGGTGACAGCGCGCTGGATTTCAAGCGTACAGTTCCCGACGGCGGTAGCAATTCTGGGTCGTCCCAGTTTGATTAATCTCAAGGAGAAGTCCGCAATCCGTGTAGCTTGGCCGATTACAGATGCTACACGGGCTATGCCGTTTTTATGTATACGGCCGCGAAGGCGGCCATGTTACGAAACAACCCCCTTAGCGTAAAGGAGCCTGCATGCGTATTGGTATTCCCCGTGAGCTCAAGCCGCTTGAAGGCCGCGTCGGCTTGATCCCGGCAGCCGCAGCCGAGCTGGTCCGCCACGGCCATCAGGTGTACATCGAGCACAACGCCGGCGTGAAGAGTGGCTATAGCGATGAGCATTTCAGCGCCGTGGGCGTGGAAGTGCTGAGTTCGGCTGCCGATGTCTATGGCAAAGCTGAGATGATCGTCAAGGTCAAGGAGCCCATCGAAGCCGACCTCAAGCTGCTGCGCAAGGAACACCTTTTGTTCTGTTACCTGCATCTGGCGGCACTGCCGGCACTCACCGAGGCCCTCAAGAAGATTGGACTGACCGCGGTGGCCTTCGAAACTGTGGAGGTGGATGGGCGCACGCCATTGCTAGCCCCCATGAGCGATATCGCTGGACGGCTTTCCATCCAGGTGAGCACGCATCTCCTGCACCAGCCCCAAGGCGGCAAAGGTATCCTGCTGGGTGGGGTGTCGGCGGCCAAACGCGGCCGAGTAGTGATCGTCGGCGCTGGTGTGGCCGGCGGCGCATCTGCGACGGTGGCAGCGGGCATGGGCGCGGAGGTCACGGTATTCGATATCTCCCGCGACCGTATGGAACACATGCGCTCGCTGGGGCCCAATGTGACAGCCCTCTATCCCCATAAGGCCGACATCGCTGAAGCCGTGAAGTATGCGGATATCGTGGTGGGTGCAGTGCTGATTACCGGCGAGAAAGCCCCGCATGTGGTCTCGGCCGAGATGGTGAAGTCCATGCAGCCGGGTAGCGTAGTGGCGGACATCTCCGTGGACCAGGGCGGCTGCGTGGAGACTACCAAGCCCACCACCTGGGACAAGCCCACCTATGTCTGGGAAGGCGTGACCCATTTCACCGTCACCAACATGCCGGGTGCAGTACCACGCACCTCATCCCAGGCACTGTCGGCAGCCATCACCCCCTATGCCCTGAAGCTGGCAGGCGGCAACTGGCGCAACAGCGAAGCGCTGCGCAAGGGCATCAATGTGGAAGCCGGCAAAGTGGTGCACCCTGCTTTATTAAAATAACTATATAATATAATAAGTTATATTATACTCTTAAAGTCAGACCAAACCGTGGCGCAGGCGACGCGCAAAGAAAAGAGCCATTCACCCATGGCCATCCATCTGGTACAGGGCCTCAAGGAGGCGGCCCTGTGGGTGTTGCTCGCCATCGCCTTATTGCTGTTCGCCTGTCTGGTCACCTACAGCCCCTCCGATCCAAGTCCTTTCTATAGTGGTACAGGTAGGCCGATTCATAACGCCATCGGCCCGGTGGGGGCTTGGCTGTCGGCTGGTCTGTATTTCCTGTTTGGTTATCCCGCATTCCTGTTTCCCATCCTGCTGGCCTGGTCCGGATGGATGATTTTCAGAACCCGTAAATCCACCGTACCCATAAACAAGTGGCACCTGGGCATGCGTATCGGTGGGTTGGTACTGGCGCTGCTGAGCGCCAGCGGTATGGCCTCCATCAACTGGCATGTGAGCCAGGGCACTCTGCCGGTGGATGCCGGCGGCGTATTGGGGGATTTCATCGGCAAAGGCCTGGCTCATGGTCTCAGCGGTCTGGGCGCCACCCTGTTATTGCTGGCCCTGTTTTTGAGTGCGGTCACGGTCTTTACCGGCCTGTCATGGCTGGCAGTCATGGACCGCATCGGACGCATCAGTATCATCCTGGCGGAGCGTTTGCGTAACCGCTGGGGCTGGTTGCGCGAAGCCATCCAGGCACGCCGCAGCCGCGAACAGCAGGTGGAGATCATCCGGGTGCGCCAGGAAGAGGTACAGAGTCGCTCCAAGCCGCGCATCGAGCCGGTTATGAAAGCAGTCGTGCCCAGCCCGCGAGTGGAGCGCGAGCGCCAGGTGCCACTGTTCGAGCCGCCGTTGGCTTCGGAACTGCCGCCGCTGGCGCTGCTGGATCATCAACCGCCGCGGGTGGACGGTTACTCCGAATCTGCACTCGAAGCCATGTCGCGCACCGTGGAACTCAAACTCCGGGATTTCGGCGTGGAAGTGCAGGTGGTGGCGGTGAACCCTGGTCCGGTGGTCACACGTTTCGAACTGCAGCCGGCGCCGGGTGTGAAAGTCAGCCAGATATCCAATCTTGCCAAGGATCTGGCGCGCGGGTTGTCTGCCATCAGCGTGCGCGTAGTGGAAGTGATACCCGGCAAATCCGTGGTGGGCCTGGAGATCCCCAACGAGTCACGCGAGCTAGTGACCCTCGGTGAGATATTGAAATCCAAAGAATATGACGAGTCACGCTCGCCGCTGACCCTGGCTCTGGGCAAGGACATCGGTGGTAACCCGGTGGTGGCGGATCTGGAGCGCATGCCGCACCTGTTGATCGCCGGCACTACCGGCTCCGGAAAATCCGTGGCCCTGAACGCCATGATCCTGAGCCTGCTGTACAAGGCCACCACCGAACACACGCGGCTCATCATGATCGACCCCAAGATGCTGGAGCTCTCGGTGTATGAGGGCATCCCGCATCTGCTGACACCGGTGGTCACCGACATGCGGGAAGCCGCCAATGCCTTGCGCTGGTGCGTGGCAGAGATGGAACGGCGCTACCGCCTGATGGCCGCGCTCAGCGTGCGCAACCTGGCGGGCTACAACCGCAAAGTCAAAGATGCCATGGATGCCGGTAAACCCATCCGCGACCCGTTGCTCAAGCCGGAGGAATTGAACGAGCTGGACGATGCCGACATCCCGACACTCAAACCGATTTACAGCATCGTGGTGGTGGTGGACGAACTGGCGGACCTGATGATCGTGGTCGGCAAGAAGGTCGAGGAGTTGATCACGCGTCTGGCGCAGAAAGCGCGTGCTTCCGGCATCCATCTGGTGTTAGCCACGCAGCGCCCGTCGGTGGACGTGATCACCGGACTTATAAAGGCCAACATACCGGCACGCATCGCTTTCCAGGTCTCGGCGCGCGTGGATTCGCGCACTATTCTGGATCAGCAGGGGGCCGAATCCTTGCTGGGTCACGGCGACATGTTGTTCCTGCCGCCCGGCACCGCGGTGCCGGTACGCGTGCACGGCGCCTTCGTGAGCGACCAGGAAGTGCACAAGGTGGTGGCCAAGTTGCGCGACAGTCTCAAAGGCAAGTTGCCGCCGTATATGGATGAGATCTTGCACGGACCGGTTGAAGCCTTGCCGGGCATGCCGGGCTTCGGCGAAGCGGGTGACGGTGATGCGGATGCCGAGTCGGACCCGCTTTATGATCAAGCGGTTCGCATCGTCACCGAATCAAGACGTGCGTCCATCTCCGGCGTGCAGCGGCGGCTCAAGATTGGATACAACCGCGCGGCGCGCATGATCGAGCAGATGGAGACTGCCGGTATCGTCGGCCAGTTGCAGACTAACGGCATGCGCGAAGTGTTGGTGGCACCACCACCGAAGGATGATCTTGGTGAAGATTAAGCCGACGATGCAGTACTAAGAGCATCAAAAAAATGAATACATACCTCACTATTTCACATACGATACCCTTCCAGTTGCGTGAGAGGGTTAAGGTGAGGGGGAATTAAGACGTTTTATTAGACACTTTAAATTCTGGAGAACATGGTGAGGATGGTTAAATTTATAGGTCTTATGTTGCTGGCAACACCGCTGCCGCTGCTCCCAGTCGCCGCGTCCGCTGCGCCGCCATCCGGCAGCGCTATTGAGCGCATGCATGCGTTTTTGAAGAACGTCCATAGCCTGAAAGCGGATTTCACCCAAGTGGTGCTAGATCCCAACATGCAGCAGGTGAGGAAATCTATCGGCACCCTTGAGATTAAGCGCCCGGACCGTTTCCGCTGGGATTACGCCACACCCAACAAGGAGATCATCGTCGCCGACGGCCAGCGCGTGTGGATCTACGATGTGGAACTGCAGCAGGTCACCGTCAAACCGTTGAACGGCACTCTGGCAGCCAGCCCTGCGGTACTGCTATCCGGCTCCAACGACGTAGAAAAGAGTTTCGCAATCAAGGATCTGGGTGAGGCCGAGGGCCTGCAATGGGTGGGGCTGACCCCCAAGATACAGGACACAGATTTTGAAATGGTGAAGATGGGCTTCAGGGGCAATGAGGTCTCCGTCATGGAACTCAAGGATGCGCTCGGCAACCTGACGCGCATCACCTTCAGCCATCTGGTACTCAATCCGGCGATACCCGACAAGCTGTTCCAGTTCACACCGCCGGCCGGTGCGGATGTTATCGGCGATACCGGTGAGAAACCCAGCCACTGAAGTAGCTGATCCCGAGGCCATTCAGGAAGGCCGGCCGCTGGCCGACAGGATGCGGCCGCGCACCGCCGCGGAATTCGTCGGCCAAACCCAACTCCTCGGACCCGGCAAACCGCTGAGCCGCGCACTCGAGAGCGGCCATCTGCATTCCATGATTTTCTGGGGGCCACCGGGCACCGGCAAGACCACTCTGGCGAGGATGTTGGCGGACAGTTGCCGAGCGGATTTCATCGCACTCTCAGCAGTCATGGCCGGGGTCAAGGACGTGCGTGCGGCGGTGGAGCAGGCGCATGCGCGGCGCCAGCAGGCCGGCATGGGCACCGTGCTGTTTCTGGACGAGGTGCACCGCTTTAATAAATCCCAGCAGGATGCCTTCCTGCCGTTCGTGGAGGACGGCACCCTGACCTTCATCGGTGCCACCACCGAGAACCCGTCCTTCGAACTGAACAACGCACTGTTGTCTCGGGCGCGAACTTATATATTGAAGCCGCTGGAAGCATCCGAGATCCGCCGCATCATTGATGCCGCCCTGACCGATGAGGAGCGCGGACTGGGTTCGCGCAAGATCGAGTTGGCGGAAGCGCTGCGCGATGACATGGCTGCCGCGGCGGATGGCGACGCCCGTCGCGCGCTGAATCTCCTGGAAGTGGCCGCGGATCTGGCGGAGCCGGAGGACGGCCGCGAAAACATCACGGAAGCCATGGTGCATGACGTCATATGCGGCGGACTGAGGCGTTTCGACAAGCACGGCGAGCTGTTCTATGACCAGATATCGGCGCTGCACAAAGCGGTGCGCGGCTCATCGCCGGACGGCGCGCTCTACTGGCTGGCGCGCATGCTGGATGGCGGCTGTGATCCTCTATATATAGCCCGCCGCGTGGTGCGCATGGCTTTCGAAGATATCGGCAATGCCGACCCACGCGCGCTGGAGCTGACGCTGAATGCTTGGGATGTGCAGGAGCGCCTGGGCTCGCCGGAAGGCGAGTTGGCCATCGCCCAGGCGGTGGTGTATCTCGCCTGTGCGCCCAAGAGCAATGCGGTCTACACCGCCTTCGGGGAAGCGGCCGCGGACGCCCAGCAGTACGGAACCCTGGAGGTGCCGCTGCATCTGCGTAATGCGCCTACCCGGCTCATGAAGGGGCTGGGCTATGGACGCGATTACCGCTATGCCCATGACGAAGCAGATGCTTACGCCGCCGGCGAGAACTATTTTCCGGAGGCAATGTCGCAGAAAACCTATTATCATCCGGTAGCACGCGGCTTCGAGATCAAGATCGCGGAGAAGCTCGCGGAACTGCGCAGCGCTGATGAAGCGGTCGCCAAGAAAACCACCAAGCCAAAGTAAAAATTTATGTTGGATCCCAAACTGTTGAGAACCGAACCGGATGCTGTGGCCCGCAATCTCGCGCGCCGCGGATATACATTGGATGTGAAAAGCTACAGTACTTTCGAAAACAAGCGCAAGGAGATCCAGACGCGCATGGAACAATTGCGCAACGAGCGCAACACCCATTCGAAGGCAATCGGCATGGCCAAGGGCAAGGGGAAGAACACGGAACCGCTCATGGCAAAGGTGGCCGATCTGGGCGACCGGCTCAAATCCGCCGAGGAAGAATTCGCCAAAATTGAAGCCGAATTGGACGCCATCCAGCTCGGCTTGCCGAATCTGCTGCACGACAGTGTTCCTGACGGCCGCGATGAAACCGCCAACCAGGAAATACGACGCTGGGGAAAGCCGCGCGAATACGACTTTGCACCCAAAGATCATGTGGACCTGGGAGCGATCCATGGCTATCTGGATTTTGAAAGCGCTGCCAAGATTTCCGGCGCGCGTTTCGTGGTGCTTAAGGGTGCGTTGGCAAAACTGCACCGGGCGCTCATCCAATTCATGCTGGATGTGCATACCCAGGAGCACGGTTACCAGGAAGTTTATGTACCCTACATGGTGAACGCCGAAACCCTGCGGGGCACCGGACAGCTCCCAAAATTCTTCGAAGACCTGTTTGCACTCAAGGGTGAATCCAGTTATTTCCTGATCCCGACAGCGGAAGTGCCGGTCACCAATCTGGTGCGAAACGAGATTCTGGAAGCGGATACATTGCCGCGCCGCTATGTGGCGCACACGCCATGTTTTCGCGCCGAAGCGGGTGCCGCCGGCAAGGACACCCGCGGCATGCTCCGTCAGCATCAGTTCGAGAAAGTGGAGCTGGTACAGATGGTGAAGCCGGAAGATTCATACCAGGCTCTCGAAGAACTCACCGACCACGCAGAGAGAATCCTGCAGAAACTCGAGTTGCCGTATCGGGTGGTGGCGCTGTGTGCCGGCGATACCGGCTTCGCAGCCTCCAAGACTTACGATCTTGAAGTCTGGCTGCCCGGCCAGAAACGTTATCGGGAAGTTTCTTCCTGCAGCAATTGCGCGGATTTCCAAGCGCGTCGCATGCTGGCCCGCTGGCGCAATCCTGCAACCAGCAAACCCGAATTGCTGCACACGCTCAACGGCTCCGGCGTTGCTGTGGGCCGGGCTTTGATTGCTATCATGGAGAATTGCCAGGACAAGCAGGGCCGGATTCATGTGCCAAAGGCTTTGCACGCCTATATGGGTGAAGTCACCGTTATATAATGCGCGGCCGCTCAAGGAGAGGTGACCGAGTGGTTGATGGTACCGGTCTTGAAAACCGGCAAGGGCGCAAGCTCTTCGTGGGTTCGAATCCCACCCTCTCCGCCATTACTCTCCGTCTAGGCCACGCACAGCAAGGCTTTCAGGATTTCAGCCTACCTTATCCCACAACTTTCTCCCCCATTTATTTGACGTAGGGGGTGGGTTCGGGCGGCGGTAGGGATAGGTGGCGGGGCTAGAATCGCCTCTCAGGTGTCCTGTCCGCGCGTCCGCGACAATCTGCCTAGCCGCTTTTGAGTGAAAATTTCAGAAAAGAACCAGATTTTGAGTATCGGCATTATGATTTCAGTCCAATATTTGTACACTGTGATCAATCAAGTCGCGCAGGTTGGTTTTTTTACCTAATGCCTGCGGCAAGCAGTGCGCAGGCGCGGACGTGCATCCGTGTAGTTACAACACGTGCTCCACCTGTCTGAGCTACGTGGGCAGGTAATAGCCCGTCAACAGCCCATCCCAGGCTTCGAACCAATATTCC
>JBAWFD010000034.1:0-26699 GCA_049591615.1 Gammaproteobacteria bacterium
GTACTTGTGTCGCGTATGAGTTTAGAAACTGGCTTGAAAAGGGCAAAATCTACTGATACTTATCGTGATTGCCTGCATGTCGCCTTGCACATCGTAATAACAAATTCTTGTTTGTCCCTGAATCTTCTCAAATTTATAATAACCTACCCTAGCAGATCGCCCGGTCGGTGACGGTGAGCTTGAGTAGACGGATGGGTTGTTTTCGAATTCATGCGACACTGGACATAGAGCAGAGCTAGGTACATCTAGTGTGTATTCTTCTCCAGCAGCATCGTAATAACAGATCTTGGATAGGCCGCCCGTGGTTTGTCCCTTGTAGTAACCCATAATGGGGTTTGCTTGGGCTGGCCAAGCCGCAGCGACAGTGAGGGCGAATACAAACGCTACATAAATTCTGATTTTCGACATAGCCACACCTAAAATCAGCAATGACGCAATAACTAGCTTACTCGCGCTTGGAATGGCAAGCATCATTTCCCTTGCCAGGCCTTGTGACACCATACCCGTTGACTGTGCCTGCCGGCCCGGTTGGTGGGAATTACCTATTGGCTTCAACGGTGGAATGAATTGAATCGCTTAATGGAGCACCCCAGGTTTTGGGGGCCATTGATAGAATTCAACACTCAGCACCCGGGATGCGCCTAAACGATCTCGCAGCGATGCCCGGGCTTCCACAAGGGTTTGACCTACTCGACCCAGCATGATGAGCGGGTGGCCTGGATAGTCAGCCAGGCAGTACTCGAACACAGGCCGCAGGTGGGCAGGTGGTAAGCCGTCCGCCTCACAGATCGCCGACCGCTCCGCGACGTACTCGGCGGCATCCTCATTTGCCAGTGCGGCCAAGATGTCCGGCTTATGGTCACGGATTGCCGCAGTCAGGTCAGGGGTCAGCTTCTCGGCTGGCTTCGCCACCAGCTTGTCGGCCCGCTGGAATAACTGGATACCGTGGTGCTGGCAGTATTCGATGATGGCGGTGGCGTTCAGAATTCAGCCTCCCGGTCGGCGGTGATCGCTGCCTCGATCTGTGGCTCAAGGGGTGTTCCTTCTATCCCCTCATTTGTGCTTGCACACCTGCACACCCCCTGATTTTGTTGGTCTGGAGTTGTGTTAAGTGCTGTGGTAAGGGTGTGCACTGTGGGCAGCAGGTCATCCGACCCGGGTAATTCATCACCCTTGATCCAACGGCCGGGTTTGCCGCGTTTGTCTTCCAAGCTCTTGATGTAGCCACCGGCAGCGGCGACGCTTAAACGCCTGGCCACAGTTGTTCTGTCCAATTTCAATTTGTCGGCCACCGCAAGGACCGTAACACCCGTGTCGCCGGCAATGTCCTCTATCACCTTCACGGTCTCACGGACTGTAGGGGACACGGTCGAGCCAACACCCTCGGCGACAAGATCAGCAACTAATTCCCTCACCTGCACATAGTCATCAATGGTGGCAATAATCTGGCCGGCTGCATCCGTCTCGCGGGTTTGCTGATGCAGAATCGCGTGAGCACGGATCAAGGCCAGGACCGCAGCAAAGTCGCGGCGTAGCCTTACAGCCACCGGTGAGATGAGTTCCGCGAGCTGTGAAGCATAGGGGATCGTCACCGTATGATTAGTGGATTTTTCCTGTAGCCATCGCTGGAGCTGGTGCCACTCGGTTTGATCTACGTTGGTGGTCGTTTCGGAAGCGAGCGCGTGGAAAATGGCCTTCGTCTGTTCCCTGGTGTCATTGGTGTTGAGCGACAGCAGCCGGGTTTCGTTTTCTGCGTGGACGCGGGGCTTGGTTGTGGTGAGGATCAGCCCGGTTGGCCCATTTTTGATGATGGTCTTCGTCATGAACCCGCCAGCAGGGTCGCGCACGGTCACTGGATATTCAATGCGCCCCTCAGAAAGCAGGGATCGCACGAAGTAGGCGGTCAAGTTGTCTTCCGCCCCTTCGCGCAGAGCGGTCGCCTCGTACAGGATCAACGTGCGGTGGGCGTAATCTTCTTTTGAATAGATCAATGCCCGCTCGCTCATGGCAGTCATAAGGATTACAGCTTCCTTCGGGAAAAATTCCACCGTCTTCTCGGTGGTGAAGGATTTGCCAGAGCTGGACAATCCTTTGACCGCCGCCGATACCGGCTTGAGCAGCAGCCTGGTCGTGATGACCAGGTAGAGCATCTTGGCTGTGCGCACCTCACCCACCACGCCGCACACCTCGATTATTTCCCCAAAGCGCTTGAGAATGTTGGGCTCATAGGCCAACTTAGGGGGGGTGTGCAGGTGTGCAGCCTCTTTCTGGGGGGTATAGAGAGCCGGCTGATTGTCGGGTTTCTTGTCAGTGGTGGCCGCCTTCGGTTCTGGTTTGCCATCGAGTGGAATACCACGCGAGCGTGCCAGTGCATCCAGTCGCGCAGTAGCTTTATCGGTCTGGTCCATCTGGCGGATGGTGTCAGCAAGGATGCTAGTCATGGGCGGCACTCCACGGCATCCAGCGCCGCCATGATGCGGCCGACCGCGAACGCGGCCTGCTGCGCGTCTGCTTCGCTTACTGGCTTGCCGGTAGCGGCGTCACTGACAGCTAAGGCGCAAACAAGTGCGGAGCGCGCCACGATTCGCAGCGTATCGAGCGGATCGAATGGGCAACGTTCGCGCCGGAAAGTACCAGCGGGGTGCGTGGGATTGTGCAGTGGCTCGGGGAACAAATCAGCCAGCGTGAGTCCAACCGCGGCCAGCACATCGCTGGTGGCGCATCCAGCAAAGCAATGCAACAGGATACAGCCATTATCGCGCAACCCGACCGAGAGTGAAGGACTGCGATCTTCATGTGCAGGGCAGCGCGCCATCCACTGGCCCTTACCGAGTGCGCGCACGCCTTGAAGGCGCGAGAGCAGTGTATCCACGGTCATGCGGCGACTGTATCGCGGCTTTTTTTAACGCGTGCCTCAATCCAGGCGGTTATCTCTTCTGCAAGCCATCCGACGGATCGAGCGCCGAGGGAGATTGGCTGAGGGAATTCACCCTGGGATACCTTGAGATAGATTGTGGACCGGCTAAGTCCCGTCCGATCCATCACTTTTGGAAGTCTTTCGATTTCAGTAACCATACCAATTAACTCCTACTGAGTTTATTTGCGTATGGTCAGTATGGTTTATTTATTCTCTGTTGCGAAATGAAGATTTTGAATAAAAAACACGAAAATGTTACCCGTACTGCCTCCTCCACAAGCTGTGTTCTGGTGGGCTGCCGTGTAGCAGTTTTTTGAGGCCGTCAATGTCTATGGACGTGTCTATGGGGATGCCTAAGAATACTTCTGTCAGCGTTATTACTTGCTTGTGGAAGGGTTTTTGATAGTAAGTTTTGAAATATGCAGACAGTCTCCTTGCAAAATAGTGAGCTTCCGCCTTCTTGGCGTTCGGTTTTTTCATGAGGATGCGCCAAGTTGCTACATCACGAGAACAATAGGATATTACTTTGAGTAAGTTTTCAACTGTAAGCCTTGACTCCGGATTAAAATAATCTAACGCTTGTACTTTTATGAGAGTGGATCGCAAATCTTTTGGAAGCCATATGATTAGGTGACGATCACGAAGTGACGAGCCCCGTATCAAGCGGGCAAGTTCATTGCATTTTTTGTAAATCTCCTCGTGATGCAGTCTGTGTTCACGAGCAGTCAGCTTTTTGTCACGTCCCCACGTTTCAACGGCAGCGTGACACTCTGACCACAGCGCCATTGCCTCCAAAGATAAGTCCTTCCCTTCCCAATGCCGGCGTAACGTGTTCCAGACTTTTTTCATCCTATGATCTATTATTAATGCTTTGAGGCATGCGTAATCCTCCGGTTTCAGTATCGGTACGGGAAACGTGTATTCATCCCCTTCGATATGGATTTCTTTCTCGTCGCTCTGCCCAGCTTTATGCATAAGAACCAAGATGGGCGGTGCCCAATTTGGATAATTCATAGTGCACTTTCGCTTTTTCCCTTATGGGGAACCGCACCAGCCGGGAAGGGGTTGCCCGGTTTTCGCCCCGTCGAGCTAGGCGCGGTTTTACGATACTATTTCTTCACTCCATATAGAGCTGGACCAGCGCATCAAACTCCTTTGAAGAGTGGCAGATTGTTGTCTCACCTGATGGAAGTGTAACCGTGCACTTGGTATCAACATCCGAATACTTTTTGGTTGCATCATTATTCCACTCGTACATTGCTTTCCAGCTGTAAACCGCATAATTTTTGCGTTCAAATGCATCATAAACCGTCGTCTGCCAAGCTCCGGTATCAAAGAATTTTTGGGTTTGGGCAGGTCCAGGCCTAAACGGATCTTCGGCTAGAAGAGCATGATCTTCGGCTAGAAAAGCATCGGTCTGATCATCGAGGGAAGGGGCAAAATAGCTTTTGATTTCCACGAAACATTTATCTAGCTTCTCGTTATAGTGGTCCGTAAAGGAAGCTTTGGAATCTGGAGGTGCATCACTACTATTCAAACGATTCAAACCACTCGAATTAAATACATCTTGAGCTTCTTGTGCGCACTTTTTTTGAAGATCAAGGCGGGCAGACAAGCGTTGCTCTTGGAGCACTGGGGTCTCGAAGTAAATAAATAAACCGAGCGCAGCGATAACAACTAATACGAGCAGGCCTACAGCAACGCTTTTCATAGTTTTACTGCCTAAATCTTGGAGCAAAAATAAAAGTGCGACTACCCGCTCAAACCTGCATGCGACTGCGGATCGACACTACGTCAGCCCCTTTTCTGAGTCCGTCCAGATACTCCGCCCACGATTGCATCATCTTGCGGCGTTCCGTCAGATACTCAGCCCTGTTGTAGGCGGCGCGCGTCGCGTCGCGCTCGGCGTGGGCAAGCTGCCGCTCTATGGCATCCCGTGACCAGCCCTGCTCATTGAGTAGCGTTGAGGCAAGTGAGCGGAACCCGTGAGCAGTCATGTCGTGCTTGGTATAACCGAGGCGTCGGAGTGCGCCGGTAATCGTATTCTCAGACATGGGGCGGTCCGCCGTGCGCACGCTCGGAAACACGTACCGGCCGGAGCCTGTAAGCGGCTGCAACTCACGCAGGGTCGCTACTGCCTGTTGAGACAGCGGCACAATATGCAACGCACGTGCTTTCATCTTCCCGGCTGGGATACGCCACTCGCTTGTGGTGAAATCAATCTCGCTCCACTCGGCTCGCCGCAGTTCTCCCGGGCGTACAAATACGAGAGCGGATAGCTGGAGCGCACATTTCGTGATGAGACTGCCCTGATAGCCCTCGATGGCGCGCAGCAGTTCACCCACGGCCTGCGGCTCAGTAATGGCGGCGTGATGTTTACCGCGTGTCGGTGGTAACGCCCCGCGCAAATCGGCGCATGGATCGCGGGAGGCTCGTCCCGTGGCAACAGCGTAACGGAACACGGCGGAACAATTTTGCAGTGCCCGGTGGGCGGTATCCAGCACGCTACGGGATTCGATGCGCCGCAGTACCGCCAACACTTCCGGGGCAATGAGTTCAGCAATGGGGCGCGTCCCGACCCAAGGGAAAATGTCTTTCTCAAGCCGTCGCAGGATGCGAGCAGCATGTTCCTGCGTCCAGGTATGTAAGCGCTTCGCGTGCCACTCCCGGGCGACACCCTCAAAACTTGAAGCGTCGGCCTGCTGCATTGCACGCCGCTGGAGACTTGGATCAATGCCTGCGGCTACGTTGCGACGCAGTTCATCGCGTTTCTCGCGCGCCTGTTTGAGCGATACATCCGGATAGATTCCGAGGGATAGCAGTTTTTCCTTACCGTCCGATTGATACTTAAACCGCCACCAGCGTTGAGACTTGGACTTGATAAGCAGGTACAGCCCCTGGCCGTCAAAGAGCTTATAGGGCTTCTCACGCGGCTTGGAGTTGCGAATCTTGGTATCCGACAGCATCTGGGGTAACAGCCTTTCGATAGGCTCAAGTTACCCCGAAAGTTACCCCTAGTTACCCCGGATGTCAACGGATTTTGTGGGACGGTGCGGAACGTGAAATTATCTTTAACTGCCTATCGCTACTCGCTTTTTTGTGCTTCTCTGAACGTCGTGGAATCACCATATGGAGGCTAGGGTCGGAATTGAACCGGCGTACACGGCTTTGCAGGCCGCTGCATGACCACTCTGCCACCTAGCCTTACCTTGAAAGTGTAAAAACTCGCGGAATTTACCACAAATGGCCGACTGGTTTCAGAGCGAACGCTGCCGATGCAATCGGATGAAACAAAAACCCCGGTTATTAACCGGGGTTTCAGTCTGGAGCGGGAAACGAGGCTCGAACTCGCGACCTCAACCTTGGCAAGGTTGCGCTCTACCAACTGAGCTATTCCCGCATTGAGGGGCCGATATTGTAGGGCTGATTGCCGCCCTGTCAAGGCATTAGCGCTCGCGGCTTAACTCTGGCCAGGCAGCCAGCAAATACAGAAACATGGACCAGAGTGCCAGGGCTGCCGCGATGATCAATAGAACCAGGCCGATAGTGTACACAGGTATCGAATTGATGGAGTAACGGTACAGCAACAGCACGATCGCCAGCATCTGCGTCGCGGTTTTGACTTTCCCAAGCCAAGTGACGGCCACCCGCCGGCGCGCGTCTAATTCAGCCATCCATTCACGCAGAGCTGAGATGGTGATCTCGCGGCCGATGATGATGATAACTGGGATGGCAAGCACTACGCGCGCATCCGCCTGCAGCGTCAGCACTAAAGCAGCCATGACCATGAGCTTGTCAGCTACAGGATCGAAAAATTCGCCGAACGCCGAAGTCTCATTCCAGCGGCGTGCCAGCCAGCCATCGAACCAGTCAGTGATGCCTGCCAATGCAAAAATCAGCGCACTGGCCGGTGGCGCCCATGTATAAGGCAGGTAAAAAACCACTACGAACACCGGGATGAGTGCGATACGCAGTAATGTCAGCTGGTTTGGCCAGTTAAATTTCATGGTTATTGTTCATCTAATCGCCGTGGAATAGGTCATAAATGCGCCCTGCCAATTCACGACTAATGCCATGCACACTTACCAGATCCTCGACCGCGGCACGCGCGACTCCTTGCAGACCACCGAATTGTTTCATCAACTGCTGGCGCCGCTTGGGACCGAGACCAGGAATGCTCTCCAGTACCGATGTATTGCGCGTACGGGCACGCCGCTGGCGGTGGCCAGTGATGGCGAAACGGTGCGCTTCGTCGCGGATCTGCTGGATCAGATGCAGGGCCGGAGAATCCGGTGGCAGTATAAGTGGTGCCTCCCGGTCGGACAAGAAAAGCTGTTCCATACCCGGCCTGCGCGTCGGGCCTTTAGCAATGCTCGCCAGCATTATCCCTTCAATCTGAAGCTCTTCTAGTACCTTCTCCGCTGCATGCAATTGTCCCTTGCCGCCATCGATGAACAGCACATCGGGAATCGGACCCTCACCCTTCTTCAATCGGGTGTAGCGTCGCGTGAGAGCCTGATGCAGAGCGCCATAATCATCACCCGGTGTGATGCCCTCGATATTGAAGCGGCGATAATGCCCCTTGAGTGGTCCAGTTGCAGCGAACACCACACAGGACGCCACGGTGCCCTCCCCCATGGCATGGCTGATATCGAAGCATTCCAGACGTGCCGGTAGCTGTTCAAGCTCAAAGGCTTCCTGAAGTGATTCGAAACGCTCACGTAAACCCACATCCATGGCGAGGCGCAGAGTAAGGGCCTGTATGGCATTTGCATGGGCAAATTTCAACAAGCGCAGGCCCTCGCCGCGTTGTGGGTGGCGTATGCGCACACGGTGACCCGATTGTTCGGATAGAGCTGCTTGCAGCACTGCTCTGCCCGTCACTTTCGCTGCGACCATAATTTCCCTGGGTATATCCCTCCCCAGATAATATTGAGGCAGGAATGCTGTTAATACTTCCTGCGGGGACACGCCACCCGTTATCCTTGGGTAAAATGTACAGCTGCCAAGATTGTGACCACCGCGCACCAGCATGACAGCGATACAAAAAAGGCCGGCACGCTGGTCGGCGGCGATGACATCGTAATCGCCATGCTCCGCACTGATTTGCTGGCGTCCGCTGGTCTTGCGCAAACTGGCTATCTGGTCTCGATAACGCGCCGCCAGCTCGAAGTCCTGTCGTATGGAAGCGCTCTCCATACGCTTCACCATCTCGTCGATGACTTCGCGTGTACGTCCTTCCAGGAACAGGACCGCATGCTGTACATCATGTGCATAATCTTCCCTGCTAATCAGTTGCACGCAGGGCGCTGAACAATGTTTTATCTGGTATTGCAGGCACGGGCGGCTGCGATTTTTGAAAAAAATATCATTGCATTGACGCAGCAGGAACAGTTTTTGTAAAAGATTCACTGTCTCACGCGCAGCGTGCGCACTGGGATAAGGCCCAAAATATCGGCCGTTATCTCGACGTCGCCCTCGATAGAAAGCCAGGCGTGGAAAGGGTTTGTTTAACTCGAGATGTATATATGGATAGCTTTTGTCATCGCGCAACACTACGTTATAACGCGGCTTGTGCCGCTTGATGAGGTTATTCTCCAATAGCAGCGCTTCTGTTTCGGTATGTGTCACCGTCACATCGATGCTCGCCATATGCTGCATCATGGCCTCGGTCTTGGCTGTCAGGTTTTTTTTGCGGAAATAACTGCCAAGCCGTTTCTTCAGATTGCCCGCTTTCCCCACATATAGGATCTCACCGCTTGCATCCAGCATGCGATAAACACCGGGTGCTGCTGTCACATGCTGCAAAAAACTTGCGCTATCAAATGTTGGTGCCAACTTGGTCATCCCGGTCTTCCCATTTCATCCAATTGCTTGCGTGCATTATCAAAGACCGTCTCAAACATCGCCACTGTCAAGCGCCGGGTCTGAGTGTTATAGCGGCTGCAGTGGTAGGAATCCAGCAAGCTGATGCCCTTGGCGAGCGCATGGCTTGCCCCATGTCGAAACCGGAATAATTTTGGATTAACTCCGAGCGCTCTCAGTACCGAATCGTGGGCGATATGCCCGAGAGCTAGGACCAGCGCCTTCGCTGGCAGCTGCTGCAACTCCGCGCGTAAGTAGCGGTTGCAAGTCACGATCTCGCTGCTTGTAGGCTTATTCTGTGGAGGTACACATTTCACCGCATTGGTGATGCGGCAGTCATACAGTTGCAAGCCATCATCCAGCGCCTGCGATAGCACTGCGCTGGCAAAGCCATACTTGTGCAGTGTCCGATACAGCAGGATACCAGCATGATCGCCTGTAAATGGCCGTCCGCTGGCATTGGCGCCATGCAGGCCCGGTGCCAGTCCCACGACCAGCAGGCGGGCATTATAATCTCCGAATGGCGGCACCGGTCGCGCATGGTAATCAGGATGAGTAAGTCGCACTTCCGATAGGAAGTCGGCCAAGCGTGGACACCGCCTGCAATGGATATTGAAACAGCCTGAGTGCATGCCAAAGTGTAACTGTGATGCCCTACGCGTCAGTCGTATCAATGAGGGGCGCTGTCACGCTTGGTGTTTTCTTCGATGATGCCATAGCGTAACGCAAGGCGTGTCAATTCCACCGCATTGGTGACACCCAGTTTCTGTAACAAACGTGCACGGTAGGTGCTGACCGTCTTTGGGCTCAGGTGTAGTTTGTCGGCGATAACCTGGGGTGATTCGCCCCCGGTTATCATCAGCATCACCTGGGTTTCACGCTGCGACAATTGCTCGAAAGGCGAGCCATGCATTCCTTCAACTGCTGATAAAGCAAGCTGCTGGGCTATCACCGGTGTGATGTAACGTTGGCCGGCATCGACTTGGCGGATAGCCATGATAATTTCATCCGCCGCGCAATCCTTGGTGAGATACCCCTGGGCCCCGGCTTCCATCAGACGCAAGGGAAAAGGCTCGGTGGCATGTACGGATACCACGATTACCTTCACACCGGGTTGCGTGGCCAGCAGCTTGCGGGTGGCTTCCAGCCCGCCAATACCCGGCATGCTTACATCCATCAAAACCACATCCGGTTTGAGTTCGCGGCTCAAGGCGATGGCAGCTTCTCCAGAATCGGCCTCGCCTGCAACGCGTACATCCGATGTATCTTCGAGTATCAGACGAATCCCTGCCCGCATGAGCTTGTGGTCGTCCACCAGCAGAACACGGATCATTTCCGCCCTTCTTTTCAAGAATTATGAATGCCTGGGATTAGAGAGTACTTCAAACCAGCGTTCATGCCCAGAGGCACGGTTTCTGATGTCAATCCATGTTGGCAATCACTGCTTTACCGAATCCCGAACAGCCCACCAGGGTCGCTCCGGGAATCAGCGACTGCATCTTCTCTTCCACGTTCCTGCGGGCAGCGATATCGCGCTTGGATATGCGGATCGCTTGGCGCAAGCGCGCTAAATCGTAGGTCATAACCTTGGCGGCGATGGTCCGGGCTACACCGTGCATGATGCGATCAGCCGCCTCCGTCCAGCCCAGGTAACGCAGCATCATCTCAGCCGAGAGGATCAACGATCCGGGGTTCACCTGGTCTTTGCCGGCGAATCCCGGCGCCGTTCCATGGGTGGCCTCGAATACCGCCACTGCATCCGAGATATTGGCACCCGGGGCAATGCCGATGCCACCCACCTGAGCCGCCAGTGCATCTGAGATGTAATCACCGTTGAGATTCAGGGTGGCAATCACATCGAAGTCCTCGGGCCGCATCAGAATTTGCTGCAGAAAATTATCGGCGATCACATCTTTGACCACGATATCGTGATTGGTTTTTGGATTTCTGAATTTGCACCAGGGACCACTATCAATTTCGACTGCGCCAAATTCCTCCCTGGCTACCTGATAGCCCCAGGTGCGAAAAGCGCCTTCGGTGAATTTCATGATGTTGCCCTTATGCACCAGTGTCACCGACACACGGTCGTTATCTATGCAGTAGCGCAGGGCTTTGCGCACCAGGCGCTGCGAACCCTCCTTGGATACAGGCTTGATGCCGATGGCAGAACTGTTGGGGAAACGGATGCCGGTCACACCCATCTGGCGCTGCAGGAAATCAATGACCTTATGCACTTCGGGTGTACCGGCAGCCCACTCGATACCCGCATAAATGTCTTCGGTGTTTTCCCTGAACACCACCATATCGGTGAGCTCTGAATCCTTCATGGGCGTGGATACGCCCGGGAAATAGCGAATCGGTCGTACGCACGCATACAGATCCAGTCTTTGGCGTATGGCTACATTCAGAGAACGGATACCGCCACCTACGGGCGTACCCAACGGTCCCTTGATGGAAACCACATATTCCTGCATGGCCTGCAAGGTCTCATCTGGAAGATCGATATCCTTGCCGTATTTCTGGGTCGCCAGTTCGCCTGCAAAGATCTCCATCCAGGCGATCTTGCGCTTGCCGCCATAAGCCTTGTGCATCGCGGCTTCGACCACCCCGCGCATGACTGGAGTGACATCCGCACCGATGCCATCGCCCACTATATAAGGAATAATGGGCTGATCCGGTACATTTATGCTGAAATCGGTATTGATCTTGATGGCAGTACCGCTCGTGGGTGACATGATTCTTTCGAACTTCATTATTGAAGCCTCATGGCGAGGAATACGGGAATGCGGCATGCAAACTGTAAGACACGCATAATCATAGCATGCAAGTAAAGATGCGCCGTTGATGACAATGCTACTGTTCAACAAACCCTATGATGTCATCTGCCAGTTCAGCGGTGGTGGCAACCACCGCACGCTCGCGGATTTCATTCCAGTGAAGAGTGTCTATCCTGCCGGGCGCCTGGATAAAGATAGTGAAGGTCTGGTGGTGCTGACGGATGATGGAAGCCTACAGAGTCGCATCAGTCATCCGCGACATAAATTAGCCAAGACTTATTGGGTGCAGGTGGAAGGTATTCCCAGCGAGGGCGAGCTGGAGCGCTTACGTGTCGGCGTCATGCTGAATGACGGCCCTACACTTCCGGCCGATGTACAACCAATCACAGAACCTCAAAACCTGTGGGCGCGGAATCCACCCATCCGTTTTCGTAGGAACATCCCGACGGCGTGGATCGAAGTGCAATTACGCGAAGGCCGCAACCGGCAGCTGCGCCGAATGACTGCAGCTATCGGTCATCCTGCATTGCGCTTGATACGCTGGCAGATCGGTGACTGGACGCTGGCGGGTCTCAATCCCGGAGACTGGAGAGACATCGGCGTTTAAATAACTGAAAGCTTCCTGCTGGCTTTACGCGCCACGATGCGCATGGCCATCTCCAGTGCCTGCTCGTAATTAAGGCGTGGGTCTACCTGTGATTTATAGGCGCGTTCCAGGTCGGTGTCCGTAAGACCACGGATGCCGCCGGTACATTCGGTCACATCGTCGCCAGTGAATTCAAAATGCACGCCACCAAGTAAGCTACCGAGCTGTTCATGCAAGGCGAAGGCGGCTTCTAGTTCAGCGAGGATGTTTTCGAAACGCCGAGTCTTGATGCCGCTGGCAGTGGTTTCGGTATTGCCGTGCATGGGATCACATATCCACAGCACTTGCCGATTTTTTTGCCTTACCGCTTCCAGCAGGTCTGGTAATTTGTCGTAGATCAGTATGGCGCCAAAACGATGGATGAGCGTCAGCCTTCCCAGCTCGTTATGCGGATTCAGTATGGCGCAGAGTTCCAGCAATTGCTCTACGCTCATGCCAGGACCGACTTTCACGGCGATCGGATTAGCGATGCCGCGGAAATATTCCACATGCGCGCTGTTTACGTCCGCAGTGCGCATGCCGATCCAGGGAAAGTGTGTTGCCAAGTTGTACCAGCGGCCAGCCTCGGGTACAAAAGTAGTTTGCGCCTGTTCATACAGAAGGTGCAGGCCTTCGTGACTCGTGAAGAAATCTGTGCTACCGCTATCCAGCAAAGGCTGACCTGAGATACTTTCCATGAAAGTAAGCGATTCAACGGTCGAATGCACAATCCGCTGGTATTCGGCTTCCAGCGGGGAGTTGCGCACAAAATCAAGATCCCAGTAACCAGGGTGATGCAGGTCAGCAAAACCACCGTCCACCAGCGCCCGCAGGTAATTGAGCGTGAGTGCTGCATGCTCGTAACCACGTAGCATGAGCTGTGGATCAGCGGTGCGTTCGGCAGCGTTAAACCCCGTACGGTTGATCAGATCGCCGCGATAGCTCGGCAAGGTGACGCCTTTGCGAGTCTCGTGTTCGGCGGAACGGGGTTTGGCGTACTGGCCTGCCATTCGCCCAACACGGATGACGCGCTTCTTTAGGCCATGCACCAGCACCAGACTCATCTGCAAGAGTATCTTGAGTTTGTTAGCAATTGGCTCCGAGGTGCAATCATCGAAACTCTCGGCACAATCACCGCCCTGTAAAACGAAGCGTTCGCCGCGTCCAGCTTCCGCCAACTGGCGGCGCAGCTTGTCCACTTCGCCCCTGGTGACTAAGGGTGGGCGCCGGTGGATCTCGGCCAGCACGCGCTCAACGGCTCGCGTATCGGAATACAGGGGTTGCTGGTCGGCGGTATGCGCGTGCCAACTGCTTGGTTGCCAATCTTGTATGAATTTATCGTCCATAGAAGTACTACATGCTACACGGGCAGCTACACCTGGAAAAGCACAGCTGGCGCCGGGCAGGTCAAATTAGCTAAAATTGGCATTGTTGGGCTTTGCCCTGCCCCTTCCACCAGCAAATATTAAAAATTGCGCGTCATTAAAATCGGCCGTAAGTCGACGGCTAGCGTTTGATCTGACAGGAGTTTCATACATGCATCGTGTTCTCGTTCTCGGAGCCGGCAAGATCGGTTCCCTGCTGTCCGGCATGCTCGCCGTTTCCGGTGACTACCAGGTGGATATCGGCGATGTGAATGCGGATGCAGCCCAGGCCGTGGCCTCTAGCTACAAGCTCACGAACATCCATGCCCACCGGGTGGATGCCAGCAGCAAACAGGCTCTGGAAAAACATCTAGGCGCCCACGGCGTGGATGCAGTGATCTCCAGCCTGCCCTATTTTTGCAACCCGCCGGTGGCGGAAGTGGCACGTAAACTCAAGCTTCACTATTTTGATCTCACTGAAGATGTGGAAGTGACCCACGCGGTCACCAAGATCAGTCAGGGGGCTGACACCACATTCGCGCCCCAGTGCGGCCTGGCTCCCGGTTTCATCAGCATCGCCGCCAATGAACTCATGAGCCATTTTGACAGCATCCAGGATGTGAAGCTGCGCGTCGGCGCCCTGCCCCAGAACCCCGGAAACATGACCAAGTATGCCCTCACCTGGTCGTCGGACGGCGTAATCAACGAATACGGCAATCTTTGCTACGGAGTTGCGGATGGCAAACCTGCAACCTTCATGCCGCTGGAAGGCTTGGAGACCATCCAACTGGAAGGCAGATTGTACGAAGCCTTCAACACCTCAGGCGGCCTGGGTTCGCTGGCGGATACCTATGCCGGTAAGTTGCGTAACCTCACCTACAAGACCATGCGTTATCCCGGCCATTGTGAAATCATGCGTCTCCTCATGAACGACCTGCGCATGAACGAACACCGCGATGAACTCAAGACCATCCTGGAGCGTGCAGTACCGCGTACAGTACAGGATGTGGTTCTGGTATATGTCTCTGTCACCGGCATGCAGCACGGCAAATTCATGGAAGAGAACTATGTGAACCACATCTATCCGCAGCAGATCGCCGGCAAACTCTGGTCAGCGATACAGGTGACCACCAGCGCCGGCGTGTGCGCTGTTGTGGATTTGGTACTGAAGAATCACGCAGCCTACAAAGGCTCAGTGAGACAGGAGCAGTTCAAACTTGACGAAGTCCTGGCCAACCGTTTCGGCAAGGCTTATGCACAGACAGAAACTGCGGAACTGTCGGCGCGCATGGTGCGCAACGGCGTAGCTGCCAAACAGGTCGTGGCGTGAGGAGCAGTGCATGGCCAAAGTGAGCATTGACAGCATATTGCATTCGCTGGGGTTGGAGAAAACCAATGCCGGGGTCTGGACCTCAACCGGCGGCTGGCTCAAGAGCCGCGGCGGTGAACTGCTGGAATCCATCAACCCAGCCACTGGTAAGTGCATCGCGCGAGTCGTATGCGCGACTGAAGCTGATTACGAACAAGTCATCGAGGATGCGCGTACGGCATTTTTTGCCTGGCGCGAAGTCCCGGCTCCAAAACGCGGGGAAGCTGTCAGGCTGATCGCCGAAGCCTTGCGCGAGAACAAGGATTATTTGGGTAATCTGGTCTCTCTGGAGATGGGTAAGATCAAAGCCGAGGGCGATGGCGAAGTCCAGGAGATGATCGACATCGCCGACCTCGCTGTGGGCCAGTCACGCATGCTGTATGGGAACAGCATGCATTCGGAACGACCGCATCACCGCATGTACGAACAGTGGCACCCTTATGGCGTCGTTGGCGTCATCAGTGCTTTCAATTTTCCGGTGGCGGTTTGGTCCTGGAATGCCTTTCTGTCCGCTATCTGCGGCAATGCCACGGTATGGAAACCCTCGCCACGCACGCCATTATGCGCGATCGCTGTTCAACACATCTGCAACCGGGTACTAAAGAAACACGGTTATCCGGCGATATTCTCGCTGTTCATTGACAAGGGCGTGAGGCTGGCGGAGAAATTTGCCAAGGATCCGCGCGTATCGCTGATCTCCTTCACCGGCTCTTCGGCCATAGGCCGGAAGGTCGACGAGATGGTGGCGGCTCGTATGGGCCGTTCGCTCTTGGAGCTCGGTGGTAACAACGCCATCATCGTCGATGAGACTGCCGATCTGAAGCTGGTGGTACCAGCCGTGGTGTTTGGTGCCGTCGGCACTGCCGGACAACGCTGCACTTCTACACGGCGTCTCATCGTGCATGAGGAAATCGTGGACCAGCTATTGGATAAACTTGTGCATGCCTATAAGCAAGTGCGCATCGGAGATCCGCTGGACAAGGACACTCTCATGGGACCGCTGTGTAGTGAAGATGCGGTCAAGCGCTATCGCTCAGCCATCAACGCCATCAAAACAGCTGGCGGCAAAATACTGTGTGGCGGCAAGGTACTTTCGCGTCCTGGGTATTTTGTGGAACCTACCATCGTGCGTGCCGACAACAGCTGGGATATCGTCAAAATCGAAACCTTCGCCTCAATCCTGTATGTCATGTCATACCGTACACTCGAACAGGCAGTGCGCATGCATAACGACGTACCCCAGGGTCTGTCTTCCGCAATCTTCACCACCAACCTGAAGAACGCGGAATATTTTCTGTCAGTTACCGGCAGCGATTGCGGCATCGCCAACGTGAACATTGGCACCTCCGGCGCCGAGATCGGCGGGGCCTTTGGCGGTGAAAAGGAGACCGGTGGCGGGCGCGAATCAGGCTCCGATGCCTGGAAACAATATATGCGGCGCCAGACGAATACCATCAACTGGTCTGATCAATTGCCTTTGGCGCAAGGCATTAAATTCAATCTAAGTTGAGATGACTGATTTCGATCGATGATGAATTAAAATGCCGCACTTGATGCGGCATTATCTTGTTGCTAGGAGTCCTCGCCATGCAGGCATTGCATCTGCTATTGCTCGCCATTCTTCAGGGCATAACCGAACTGTTTCCCATCAGTAGTCTCGGTCATAGCATCCTGGTGCCGGCAGTATTCCAATGGCCTATCAATCGTGAAGCCCCGTGGTTCCTGCCCTATATCGTGTTGCTGCATCTCGGCACCGCCGTTGCACTATTTGTGTATTTCTGGCGGGACTGGTTCGCGTTGTTGGGTGGTGCCTGGAAGGCGCGCGGGCATCTGTACGACCCTCACGCCCGCCTGTTCTGGTTACTGGTGGTAGGCACCATCCCTGCCGGTATTCTGGGTCTGTTGCTGGAACATAAAATCAGGGCCCTGTTTGGCGGATTCTTGGTGGCGGCTATATTCCTGATGATAAACGGCGGGATCCTGCTGATCGGCGATGCCCTCAAACAACGCGTTGCGCGTCATGAACTCACCAGCATGGGATGGTGGCGAGCCGTTGGCATCGGATGTGCCCAGTCGCTGGCGCTGATCCCGGGAATCTCCCGCTCCGGAGTTACCCTGGTGGCGGGTGTGTGGTCCGGGCTGGATTACGCAGCATCCGCGCGGTTTTCATTTCTACTGGCGACCCCCATCATCGGTGCAGCCGGATTGCTGGAAGTGCCTAAACTTATCAAACACCGAGCAATTATGTCCGAAGGATTGATGTTCACACTCCTCCTGGGCGGCCTGCTGGCGGGTATCTTCGCTTGGTTGAGCACTTGGTTTCTGATGAAATATTTCAAACGGCAGGAAATGGCTGCTCTCCGTCCTTTCGGCATCTACTGCCTGCTGGCGGGTGCTGTCGCGCTACTGATCCACTATGCATGAATAACTGAAGCACGACGTGCTGAATGCTCGTCTTGCTAGCGCATGGAAATTACCTGGCATGTATCTAAATCGAACCCTGTCAATCGATTGCATTTCCACACGGATAGTATATGGTAAATACATACTGGTTAAGAGAAGTTCCAGCTGGTCAATAATCTAAAATGACAGACGACTCCATAAGTTTGCTCGCAAAGCTCAAGCGCCATCACATCTATCGGGTCGCATCCATCTATGCGCTAGCTGGCTGGGTAGTCATCCAGCTCGCCAACGGGCTGTTCCCAAATTTCGGCTTGATGCGCAGCAGCGTACGCATCGTGATCGCCTTCGTGGCGCTTGGCTTCCCGCTAGTAATGGTGGTGGCCTGGATGTTCATCAAACCTGCGGATCCCGAGAAAATAACCCGTTGGCAGCATCGGCGCTGGCGCTTGGGTTCGCTGTTGACCATCGTTGTCATCGCCCTCGTTAGTTTTTCCGGGGTTTACATCTGGAAAGTAAATTCCGAGTATTCGGACGCTTCCTCTAGTGCATCCGTTGCCACCGAGACTGCTACATTTAATCCACCCACAGACTCCATCGCCGTATTGCCCTTCCAGAATCTGAGCAACGATAAGTCACGTCAATATTTCAGCGATGGCATTACCCAAGAATTGACCAACGCCTTGGGTCAAATCTCCGGCCTGCAGGTCATAGCCTGGCAGTCAGTAGCTAGTTTCCGCGACAGTACCTTGCCTGCCAACAAGATCGGTGAAGAACTGAATGTCGCCTATATGCTCATTGGCAGCGTGCTGCGCGAAGACGATAAACTGCGGGTCTATGTCGAACTGGTCAATACGGTAAGCGGTTATCAAGTTTGGTCAAATAAGTATGACCGCTCACTCAAGGATGTATTTGCGGTGCAGGATGAGATCTCAAAAGCCATTGCCGGCTCCCTCCAGATCGAGCTTAAAGGCAATCAGCATGTGGTTATTGCTGCAACCACCAGCACCGAAGCCCATGATGCCTATCTGAAAGGCATGGCAGCCTCGAATGCCCGTAGCACCGAAAATCTCTATAAAGCCATCAAGTATTTCAAAAGGGCTATCAAACTGGATCCCAATTATGCCCTGGCGTATGCCCAGCTTGCTGCTGCTTATACGATACTCCCAGAAAATACCTCCATGTCATTTGAGGAGGCCAATGCCAAAGCCATGCCGATGATTCAGAAAGCGCTGGCCATCAATCCAAATCTCGCTCAGGCGCATGCGGTACTGGCCAACATCTATATTTCAAAACATAACATCGATGCCGCCAAAGCCGAATTGTTAAAGACCCTGGCTTTGGATCCCAACAATGTCTCTGCCCACACAAGCTACGCTTATCTCCTGTCTCCCAAGGAAGCACTGTCACAGTTCCAGCAAGCCGCTACACTCAGTCCAGAATCCTGGGCAACACAAATGAATTTGGGAGCCGCTTATGCCCAACTGGGGCAAGATTCTGAAGCGATCAAGGCTTACCGCGCAGCCCAAAAGCTGTCACCGGCAGATATTGATGCGCCGCTGGAGATCGCCTTTTTAAGCCGCCGTTTGTCAAATAATGCAGAGGCGGTGCGTGTACTTACTGACATACAGACATCGGACAAGGACAATGCGGCCATCTTGGCGGCAACGCGCTCATGTTATGCGGCACTCCTGGACCCGAGCTTACGGACACAGGCCCTGTCTGATCTGGATCTACTCGTGGGCAGAAGCAGTGGATTTAACCAGTATTATCTGGCTACCGATTACATCATACTTGGCGAAAATGCCAAGGCGATCCAGTTGATAAGGCAATTCTGTGGCAATGCGCCAGATACTTGCAATGATATTGCGGTCGATATCCACTACAAATCACTGCATAATGAAAAACAATTCCAGGAGTTAGTGGCAAAATACGGTCTGAAACATTGATTCATCATGCAGTCTTCTCAAAACAGACTTTTGACAAGCGCACCGACAAATTACGTAACCCTATAGATCTTCAAAACGGTTTTTTTCACGGTTTTTGCGTACCTTTCGCCCCTGGAATACGCGGCCGTTCATGAAAATATATACGCCAGCACCCAGAGTCTGCACCGCCGCCACCGCTCCGCCGATATTGAACATGGCGTCGCTGCCGCGGAAACGCGCCGGGTTGAGTGCGCCTGTCAGCACGATTGTCTTATTCAGGATACTCGCTAACGCCATAGCCGTCTCAGTCATACTATCCGTGCCATGAGTAATGAGGATGTGATTCTCCGGACACTGCAGCACTGCCTTATGTATCAGCTTCCGGTCTGTGGATGTCATATCCAGGCTGTCCTTACGCATCAGTGAGGTGATCTCAAACAAGAATGTCACACCCATTTCCCGCAGAATCTCGCCGATCTGTGGCTCGCCCACCTCATAGTCGCTTTTGGCATCGAAATAAATTTTGTCGATGGTGCCGCCGGTGGTAAAGATGTGCAATTTCTTCATTTTGATCTTGTCCTTCAATCAAGCGTAAACGGCAGTCCGATGAACAGATAGAATGTCTGATTACCGGATTGCGAGAAACCGGTGCCTAAATACACGGGCCCCAGCGCGGTATCCGCACCGATGAACAGCGAGGCGCCATATTGCAGTCTGGCGAGGCTGATATTCTGGTCGCTGCTCCAGACGTTGCCGCCTTCGAGGCTTCCGCCAACATACAGGCCGTTGCCCAACACAGTAGACAGATTCCCTATGTGCTCGAGATAGATGGCATGAGCGGCGAATACCTGCTGACCTCGCAGTTGCTGCTCGCGCAGGCCCGACAGTGACAGGAACCCGCCCAGGGTAAATTCATCATAGTAGGGCATATTTGTGTGCAATGAAGAACCCACGTCGGTAGTGAGTATCAAACTGCGGGAGTTATTACCGAATACCTGTGCGCCGGTTAATTCAACTTTATCAAAACTGATATCACTTCCCATGGCATCGCGCGCAAAGAAACCGTTGAGTGTCAAATAGGAGCCCGAGGTCGGAAATCCTGTATCACCTTCCAGTGTATCTAGTCCAAAACGCAGGCGCATGCCACCCAGGTTATCGGCATACGATGGCAAGTTGGGCTCCCCGACCCGCGGCGTGGAATTCACATGGCCATAGGATGGGCCGATACGTAGTTCGGCCACATTGCCAAATTCACCGCCGATATCGAAACCAGCGTTTATATAACGGGTGTTATATTGCGCGATCAAGTCCTGGCCGCTATAGATGTTTGACAATGTATTTTGATACTCGGCCTGGGGGGCGACGAAGACTGTGCCCGAGTAATTGACTGGTTGATAGAGTTCGGAATAGATGCGCCGGTTGCTGCCCATCTCGAACTGGTTGCGCCACTCCGCACCCAGCTGATTGATATCGGCACGTGTCCAGCTGAACAATAATTCGTACTGACTACCGCCCTCGAAATCATCCTGGAGCGCTAATCCGAAGCGCAGATAATTGGGTTGCCAGGGTTTCTCATCCACCGTGATCACAAGCCCACTGCGGCTCCCCTCATATGCGATGCTGGCGTTGACCCAGCGGAAATATCCGAGACGGTACAAATTCTCTAGATCACGCCCTATCTGCGAAAAACTCCAGGCTTGGCCTACATGTGTGCTCATGTGGTTACGAATCATTGCTGTAGGGATGCGATAGTTTCCATGAATCTCAATAAAATCCACCGTCTTCGGGGTATGCGGGATATAACGGTGTTGCTGCTGGTACTCTGCGTACGCCTGCGGTGAAAGCTGCAAAGCGTGTGCCGATGCCAGCGCCTTAAGTGCTGCCTGCTTGCCAATCTGGATGGCCTCAGCAGCACGGTTGAAATCCACAGCAGTGATATCGCCGAGATTAGGCTGGATCAAGACATCATCTGGCTTCAGACTCTTTATCGACTGATTTACATTCTGATTTCCCAACAGTTTAATGACCTGCAGTGAAACGCCTACTACATTATCGAGGCTCTGGGGATTTGAAAGTGGAGTACTCACATCAACGGCAATAACGATATCCGCGCCCATCTTGCGGGCTACGTCCACCGGCAGATTATCCACCAGGCCGCCATCCACCAGTAGATGGTGATCGAGCTCTACAGGTGCATAGACCCCGGGCACTGACATGCTGGCGCGCATGGCGGCAACCAAACTGCCATGATCCACCACCACTTCGTCGCCGGTGTCGATATCGGTGGCTACTGCACGAAATGGGATCGGCAATTTATTGAAATCGGTACCCGGCTGAGTGGCGAGAGTCAGAACATTGAGAATCCGCTGCGGATCATTGCCGGTGATGAGGCCCTCAGGGAAGAAGAACCGGCCATTCGCATAGCCAAATTCCACCTGCAGTAGATACAGGAGTTGATATTGTTTTTCCTGGTAATTCAGCAGGCTGCGTGGATGCTGGTTGGCCATGCTCGCCTGGAGATCTGGACGTAGAAACGTAGCTTGCAATTGTTGCAGAGTAAACCCCGAGGCATACAGACCACCGATGATTGCACCGCCGCTGGTGCCGGCGATGCAATCTACCGGGATGTGTAGTTGTGCCAAGGCTTCCAACACGCCGATATGTGCAGCAGCGCGCGCGCCACCACCACCTAATACCACACAGATGCGTGGTCGCTGGTTTGATGCACGTATGTTAGTGGCGCTGCCCCTCCCCTGAGCGCCTGCCGTGCTTAGCCAACATCCAAAAAATGCGCAGATCAAGTATGTCAGGATGATTTTTGGCATTGTTTTCGGTTGATGGCAAATATTCAGGATTATTGCAATGCTCTTCTCAGGGCCCTTGCATGTAAGCATTCGGCGGAAACGCTCGCTATGTATCATCATGTTACCGGATGCGTTTCGCGCGTGACAGACAAGCGCCGGTTGCCTTTGTGCTGCAGCTCTGATTACATGATGCTATGTTTAAGCTTGGAAGACTGCCTGCCGCCGCTTTGCTGCTATTCGCTTTGGGCCTGACAGGGCCTGTCATGGGCGCAATCACTACCCAGACTGCTTTGGTGGTGGATATAAATGGTGCCATCAGTCCCGCAATGGCCGATTATGTTGCGCATGGACTAAATATGGCCGCCAAGCAACACGCACAACTGGTGATCCTGGAAATGGATACACCCGGTGGTCTAGATAGTGCAATGCGCGACATTATCAAGGCGATCCTCGCTTCGCCGGTCCCTGTGGTGACCTACGTGGCGCCCAGTGGAGCGCGGGCAGCAAGTGCCGGCACTTATATACTGTATGCCAGCCATATTGCTGCCATGGCGCCCGCCACCAACCTGGGAGCCGCCACCCCGGTACAGCTCATGGGCGGCAATTCGCCCACGCCCGCCGAACCCAAAACTGCCGAGGATCGCAAGATACTCAGTGATGCCACCGCTTATATCCGCGGACTCGCCATGGAGCGTGGCCGTAATTCAGGCTGGGCTGTGGAGGCGGTGCGCAGCGCAGCGAGTTTGACTGCCGAAGAAGCCTTGAAGCAGCACGTGATCGATATCATCGCGGATAACATTCCGGATCTGCTTGCCAAACTAAATAACCGCACCGTCACCACTGAAAACGGTCAGGTTACACTGCATACAGGTGGAATAGTAGTTCAAAACTATCAGCCGAGCTTTCGCATAAAGTTTCTAGCAGCGCTGACCGATCCCACAGTAGCCTATATCCTCTTGTTAATTGGAATATATGGACTGGTATTCGAAGGCTATAGCCCTGGTGGCGTATTGCCGGGTGTTGCAGGCGCTATTGCACTGTTATTGGCCCTGTACGCATTCCATATATTGCCAGTGAACTTCGCCGGCCTGGCACTCATCGTGCTTGGTATCATTTTATTCGTAACCGAAACTTTTGTGCCTGCTTATGGCACCCTCAGTATTGGTGGACTGGCGGCTTTCGTATTTGGTTCCATCATCTTGATGGATACCGGTGTACCTGGGTTTGGAGTATCACGTGGTCTCATCGCTGGTATCAGCCTATCCGTTGCGCTCATCATAGTGACAACCCTGTGGCTGGCAGTGCGGGCGCATAGAAAGCCGGTGGTGAGCGGTGCAGAAGAACTGCTAGATGACCATGGAGAGGCCTTGCAGGATTTCTCTGCCAATGGCGATGGCACAGTGCGCATCCACAGTGAGATATGGAACGCGCATAGTAAGATGCATATTTGTGCAGGAGAACCTGTAAAGGTCATCAGGCGTGAGGGCCTGAAACTTATAGTAGAACCCATAGAACAGTCCGAATCAGAGGATACTTAAATGTCCATCGCAATCCTTGTCATCGTCATAATTCTTGCGCTCATAGTTTTCAGTTCCCTCAAAGTGTTGAAGGAATATCAACGCGGCGTAATTTTCACTATCGGCCGTTTTGACCGTGTCTGCGGCCCCGGCCTGGTATTAATCTGGCCCATCATCCAGCAGATGACCAAAGTAGATCTGCGTGTTGTGGTGATGGAGGTGCCACCCCAGGATGTGATCTCCCGCGATAACGTCTCCGTCAAGGTCAACGCGGTCATCTATGTGCGCATCATCGACCCGGAAAAAGCCATCATCCAGGTCGCGGATGTCTTCGAGGCGAGCAGCCAGCTAGCCCAGACCACCCTACGTTCGGTACTCGGCCAGCATGAGCTTGACGATATGCTGGCTGCACGCGACAAGCTGAATGTCGACATCCAGGGGATCCTAGACAAGCATACGGATGCCTGGGGCATGAAAGTTACCAATGTTGAAATCAAGCAGGTCGACCTGGACGAAAACATGGTGCGCGCTATTGCCAAGCAGGCTGAGGCAGAGCGCCAACGTCGCGCCAAGGTCATCAACGCGGAAGGTGAGCTGCAAGCCTCGCAGAAACTGATGGAAGCCGCACAGACCCTAATGCAACAGCCCCAGGCCATCCAATTACGCTACCTGCAAACACTGGTAGAAATCGCGGGCGACAAGAGCCACACCATCGTGTTCCCATTACCCATGGACTTACTCGAACCGCTATTAGCTAAACTCAAGGGCAACTGATGCTTTTTAAAAAATACACGGGGCCGCTACGCAGCCCTGTGTATTTATAATAAAACTTCCTAGCGTGCAGCATACGCCAGGCTGAAAGCTCCCGGTCCAACATATATGCCGGCCGTGGTGCTCATTACCGACAGCATGGTTTCAACTTTATTCCCCATGGCACATTGGATGAAATCCTCATAGCCGGGGAATGCCTTCACTTCCTCAGGATTACCCGCATAGCTCATACATACCACCTTGGTAATCAACCCGCCCTCTATGGCTGCTATCGCCATTTCAAACAGCTTGCGTACTGCACTCTCATAGCCACGCACAGTGGTCACGACTTCGGTCTCGCCGCGGTGCACCCTGAGGATGGGCTTAAGATCAAACATGGTTCCTATCTGGAATTTGAACCAGCCGACATTCTTGTCGCCTTTCTGATGGGCGCGGCTGCGCATATAGAAAAGATCCTGCGGAACCATGTAGGCATGCACATGCTGAGAGAAGCTCTCGACGTGCTGGCGTAGTTTGTCGAACATGATGTCATCCTGACTGCGGATGATGCGCAGCGCTTCATACACGACGACTGCCTGGCCGGTAAACAAGGTCTTGCTGTCAACCACACGCAGGCCGAACTGCTCGTCCAACCCCGCGGCACGGCGCTTCTCCTTGTAGCCGGAAAGAATCATGAAAGATGCCTGGGTGGCATTTTCGAAAACCGAGCTGCGGTTGCTGGATGCTGTAACCACCAATACCCGGTCGTATTTGAGAACTAATTGATCCAGAAACAGATCACGTATGGCCTTGGTGGACATGGGCGTGGTGGAAATTTCCAGATCCTTCACCGCCACGAAACGACGGTATAGATCCATGGTCTGCTCAGTGTCGCGCGTATCCTTGAAGGACATATTGCCAAATTGCATGCTCACCGGCATGATCTCAATACCCTGCTGTTCGATGAAAGAACGCGGCAAATCACACGCGGAATCAATGACTAGGCCGATGTTCTGCGGCATGAGCGGGCTCCTAAAACTTATACCATCACATCGGCTCTTGAACCCCCAAGAGGTCATGATAAGCCGGATTAGGGTGAAATATAGCCTAAAACAGATGCTACTTCTAGAAAATTCTCACGTTATTCCGTAACTTGCCCTATATATTTGAGCTTAATTACTAACTATTTTAACCGGTCGAACCTTGGCTTCTACGAGCGCCCATTTGTCTTGTAATTGTTCCCAGGCGCCTATTACAGAATCGCCACGACTAAATTACTCCCAGGTAATTCCAAGTAGCTCAGGATTCATGCCCCTTGGCATGTTCCCAGATGGCATCCATCTCCTCTAAGGATGCATTTTCAGGGCGTTTACCTCTTTTAGCCAGCTCAGTTTCAATCACGCTGAAACGGCGTAGGAATTTCTGGTTGGTGCCGCGCAGTGCCTGCTCGGGGTCAATTTCCAGCTTACGCGCCAGATTGGCAACGGCGAACAGCACATCTCCCAGCTCATCCTGTTTGCGCCCCGGCTGCCCACCAAGGCTGATTTCCATCTCAAGTTCGGCGAGTTCCTCACGAATCTTTGCCAATACCGGTGCCAACTGATCCCAGTCAAACCCCGCGCTGGCAGCACGCCGCTGCAGTTCCATTGCGCATGCCAATTGCGTCAAATCCGGTGGCACGCCCTCCAAAAGACTGGCTTGCTGGTATTTCACGCCGCCTCTGCCTGTTCAATTTTGTGAAGAAAATTGACCAATATGCCCGCCGTCGCACCCCATATCACATGCTGGTTGTACTCGAACAGGTAATAGCCCACATCCTGGTCGCCCACACGGCGTGCCCGCACCTGCCGATTGGCAGGCTTACACAAGAATTCCAGCGGCACTTCGAATATTTCGGCAACTTCGAGTGGGTCTGGCTGCAGTCGGAAATCAGGTTGCACTAGACCGACAACCGGCGTGACCGCATATCCGGTAATCGTGAGGTAGCCATCCAGAAACCCCACGGTTTCCACGAATCTTCGCTCCAGTCCGGTTTCCTCTTCAGTCTCACGCAATGCGGTTTGCACTAAATCGAAATCCTTGTCCTCGCGGCTACCCCCAGGAAAGCTCACTTGACCGGCATGATCGAGCAGGTGTTCGTTACGCTTCGTCAGTAGCACCGAGAGCCCTGCGGGGTACATCACTAGTGGAACCAGTACCGCAGCGGGTTTCCAAGGTGGTTCCGGTCGCAGGCTGAGAGGCAAATCTCCCCGCACGCGTTGGACGATGAAATCTCGGGGTGGCTGCGAACCTTTAAGAGCGGTACGGATAAGCGATGCTGAATTACTATCACTTTTATACATATCAATAAGTTATAATAAATTCTTCATACTGAACGCAAACT
>JBAWFD010000035.1:0-3222 GCA_049591615.1 Gammaproteobacteria bacterium
GCAATTGGTAGTCGTCGTCCACGGCCGTGCGCGTATCCATGCCCACATCGAAGGTCTCATCTGCAGTCATGAGCAGTGGAATGGTATGCGGAATCGTCTTCTTAGCGATCTCCTTGCCATCTACCGAAAGAACTCCGGTGCCGCCTTTGCCGGGGCCGGGACCATCGTATTTGAAGTCGAACACGATGGTGTGCTTGCCGGGTTTAAGCGCACTGGCTAAAACGCCATGACCCAGCGGCCCGCCCTGCCAGCGGTATTGCTTCAGATCCAGCAGGTTGTAATCGAACACCGGCTTGCCATGCAGCAGGTACAGGCCGTAACCGCCGAAGCGCCCACCCAGGGTCACGATCATGCCTTCAGCACCGCCTTGGGGGACGGTGATTTCGGCGGTGATGGTGTAATCCCGGTCCAAAATGCCGGGCGCATTACCAAAGGGAATGCCGGAGACCACGCCCGAGTAAGTGAATACCGTCTTTCCCGCGGTGGCACTCGGCTTCGGCGCCAGCAGGCGCACGAATCCGGAGTTATCCAGCGGGTAGACCCAGTATTTCGCCGCTTCCGTCGCGAACAGCGCCTGCATCTCCTTGAGTTTTTCAGGCATCTTCGCAGCCAAATCGTTGCTCTCCGAATAATCCTTATCGATGTTGTAGAGTTCCCAGTGGTATTCGTTGAGCGGCAGCGTCTTGGCAGTACCCAACAGCCACGGTGGCGATGGTGGCGTGGTGGCAGCAATCCAACCGTCGTGATAGATCGCGCGGTTGCCGACCATCTCGAAATACTGGGTATGATGCCGGGAAGGCACGTTGGCATTGGCCTTGTTGAAGGTATACAGCATGCTCACGCCCTGGATCGGCGTCTGTTTTATACCGTCGACTTCCGCGGGTGCCGGGATGCTGGTCGCCTCGAGGATGGTCGGCACGATATCGATCACATGACTGAACTGGGTGCGGATATCACCCGGATCGTTGATATGGCCGGGCCAGGCGATGGCCATTCCCTGGCGGGTGCCGCCAAAGTGAGACGCCACCTGCTTGGTCCACTTGAAAGGTGTATCGAAGGCCCACGCCCATTGCACTGCCATGTGTGGGTAGGTGCTGGCATCACCCCACTCACGGTAATGCAATAACTGTGCGGCGATGGGAAGAGTGAAAATGCCGTTGTAGGCAGTCAATTGGTTAAATGTGCCCTCCGTGGTGCCTTCAGCGCTGGTGCCGTTGTCACCGCTGATATAGATGATGAGTGTGTGGTCGAGTTTGCCTTCATCCTGGACTTCCTGGATCACCCGACCGATCTCATAGTCGGTATAGGCTACGTAGGCGGCGAACACATTGGCCTCACGGATGTAAAGTTTCTTTTGCAGATAAGTGAGCGAATCCCACCGTGGCAGCCTGGCGCCCGCATACATCGCCTGCCCGTCTGGCCATGCAGTGAGCTTGGTTTCTGCCGGAATCACGCCGAGCCGTTTCTGATTGGCGAAGATAGTATCGCGCAATTTTTCATAGCCCTGATCAAACAAATGCATGGCGCTGATCTTCTTGATCCATTCCGGTGTCGGCTGATGTGGTGAGTGCGCGCCACCGGGTACGTAATAGACGAAGAATTTTTTGTCGGGCGCCGACGCGTTCAGTTCACGCAGGTATTGGATAGCGTTATCGGCCATATCGGTCGTCAAGTTGTAACCGGGATGGCCAATCCAGGGGAACACCTGGGTATGGTCCCGGAACAGGTAAGGCTGCCACTGGTCGGTCTCGCCACCCAGGAACCCGTAGAAATACTGGAAGCCCATGCCCGAGGGCCATTGCGTGAACGGTCCGGATTCACTGTAATCATAGGTGGGCGTGTTATGGTCCTTGCCGAACCATGAGGTGGCATAACCATTGTCCTTGAGGATCTCACCGATAGTGGCGTTCTGCGGCCCGATGATGGAATCGTAGCCCGGATAGCCGGTGGACAATTCACCGATGACACCGAAACCCACCGAGTGATGGTTACGGCCGGTGATCAGCGCCGCGCGTGTGGGCGAGCACAGGGCAGTGGAATGGAACTGGGTATAGCGCAGGCCCATCTTGGCGATACGATCTAGGGCCGGTGTCGGGATGACACCGCCAAAGGTACTCGGGACCCCGTAACCCTCATCGTCAGTCATGATGAGCAGGATATTGGGCGCGTCTTTGGGCGGCACCACGCGCGGCGGCCACCAGGGTGTTGATTCAGCAGCAGTTTCCTTGATCACGCCGCCGAATTTCGGCGGTGGTGGCGGCAACTGATCGCCCTTGATGGTGATTGTGGCTTCGGGTGAACCCAGTTCACCCGTGACCTGCTGGGCTGACACGTTCGCCAACATAAGCCCGCAAGTGACCACGGCGACTATCAGAATATGTATGCGGTTGGATTTCATGGTTACGCTATCTCTCAGTTTGTTAGGTTTCTTACTTCACCGTTTCGATATGTATTGGACAGATCCGGTCAGTCCTTGCCGTCAAAGACTCAAAGCGGATCGGAATACTGGTTGGAAACGTAATGTGCATACAGAGGTGGCGTTCGGTTGGAAATAGTCTACTTGCAATTTGCCATTTCGAGATGCCGCAACGTGAAATTGATTTACGGTAAATGGTCTCTTATTATTGGCGAGATTTCAATCAATTAGCTTTGTGCACTGCCTTGCCGGATATGCCGAAGAACAGTTCACGTATCTTGTCCCGCCCCACGGCTTGCACGAGCGCGTCCATGGTGCAATAGATCAGCAGCAACACCATCAGCCAGATCTGGATGGCCCAGAAGTGCGGCCAGATGACCCCCTCCACCATACGGCGGTTGGCGCCCAACAAAGTGTCGTTATGACGATAGAAATCGATAAGTGCTTCGATGTAGCGCACTACGAACGCGACCAGGAAATAAATGGGTGTCTTCCAGACGATATTGTAGATGATCGGCTTGCCGGGAAAACGGTTGATGAACGGCAACAGGTCCGACAGCACCACCACTTTCGCTGCCACCAGCGCGCCGATGCTCGCGACTACGAACCTGGTGACATCAATCCCATACTGTCTTAACAGCAGCGCATTCGTAAACGTGATGAGCTGGAACGCGACGAAGAAGTATATGAAGGGCGGAATCAGTTCCACGATAAAATGCCTCACACCCTGGCCAAACTTACTCATGGCGAAACCTTGTGTATGACGGCGATGAGATTTTGTCTAAGAGCAACTTCTATCTTTAATC
>JBAWFD010000036.1:0-27084 GCA_049591615.1 Gammaproteobacteria bacterium
ATGTATGGCCCTCATCCATAGGCCTGACCGAAGGTGTATAGATGATTCGGTTGTATCACGCAGGTGGATCAGGCGAAATTCAACTCCTTGGAAACCCATTGAGTTCGGAAGACTGGACGAAACTGCGCCTTAACGCGTGCCGTTTGTTACGCGCACGAAATTTCCAGCGTGCTGCGCAACTTCTTGAGAGCATCCCATTCGAAATTCGTGATGGAACAAACGTTTTTTGTGACGAATTTTCACTTCTCTACCTTTCTGCATCTCTTGAACGATACGTCGAAATGGGGGAGCGTGTAACAAACGAGGAAGATTCCCAAGCTTTCAGGCAGATTGCCCGAGTGATCTCAGAAGTCGGTCCATATATCCGGTTTGTTGCAGTTGAACTTGATACCAAAGCGGGACCCGCCCCAGTCATGAGCCCCAACCTAGCTATCACGTCAGACGCCGTAGAACGTGCCCTTAAAGATGCAGAGCAACTCATCCTTGCCCAGGGCGCGGTCAGTGGCGTGGATAGAGCACACACTGCATTCCACGGCTACTTGAAGGCTGTTTGTCTTAAGCAATCCATTCCCGTAACTGAAGACGCAGGTGTTATAGATCTCTTCAAACTGATTCAAAATAATCACCCAAAACTTAATCCACAAGGTGCTCGTGCCAGAGATGTGATCAAGATTGGAAGAGCGATGGCGTCAATACTCGACGCTTTAAATCCGCTAAGAAATCGCGCCACGTTGGCTCACCCTAATGATATTCTGCTCAAGGAACCCGAAGCGATGCTCGTCATCAACAGTATTCGCACATTACTTCATTATTTGAACAGCAAGTTTCAGTAGGTAAAGTGAGCGGTGGCGTATCAAAAATGTTCATTTAGGTCCAAAGGAAGGGCTTGGAACTCATTGACTCGACTACGCGCGTAAGTAATAATCATCAAGCACGCGATATTTTATGCGTTCAGCCAGTCCTGCGTTTGATCGGTATAACCTTGCCACCCACGCGCAGGTTGTCCAGGTAATCAGCCCATACCTGCATAACGCGGCGACGTTCGTCGTTGAACGTAGTGCGGTCATAAGCCTTTTGCACTTCGCCTTTCTTAGCATGAGCTAATTGTGCTTCAAGCACGTCCGAATCTATTCCCAACCGTTCACGTGCCACTGTGCGCAGCATGCCCCGGAATCCATGTGTGGCATGCCGTCCCTGAAAACCCATCCGGCGTAGAGCATTGCTCATAGCATCACGACTCAGATGTTCGCTTCTCTGCCGCGCCAACGGAGGGAAAACGTACTCATGCCCGGTGGTGTATGCCAGCATTTCGCGTAGCACAATCAAGGCTTGGCTTGGCAGTGGAACGATATGAGCATGTCGTGTTTTCATCATGGGGGCGGGGATGCTCCACTCTGCGGCGTTCAGGTCAATGTCTACCCAACGCGCGGCGGCTACCAAACCGGGACGCATTGCGGTCAGCATCGCGAGTGTCAACGCGGCGCGCATGACGGGGGTAGGGTAGGCATCTATCGCGTGTAGCAGCGCGGTGACTTCTTTGGGATCGGTGGCGGCAGGGATGTTGCCCTTTGCATGTTTCGGAACCGCACCCCGCAACGACAACAAGCGCCCATCCTCGCGCAGCCCTTGGCGTATGGCATATGTGACAATGCCGCCCAGGTATTGCCGCGCCTTGGCGGCCAGCGACGGTGCTTTGCTGGCAATGGACTCCAGCGCGTCCGCGGCCTGTTTTGTGGACAATATGGTTATCGAATGACGTTTCAGTGTGGGAGTAAGGTAAGTATCGGTGATGTACTGCGCTTTGCGGTAGGTCTCAGGAGCCCACTCCTTGCGCTTGTACGCCAGCCATGCAGCGGCAGCAATAGGAAAGGCAGCTTCCTTGTTTTGCCGCTTGGTATCTTTGGCTGCTTTGCGTTCAGTCGCAGGATCTCTGCCTTCACGCAGGAGCTCGTGTGCATCATCCCGGCGGCGACGTGCCTCAGCCAGTGGAACAACCTTGCAACTTCCAAAGCTCAACCGCGATTCTTTGCCACCGTAACGGTATTTCATCCGCCAATAGCGTGCACCGTTCGGCATGACCTGCAGATACAGCCCGCCACCGTCAAAGTGTTTGCCGGGTTTCGCGTTTTTGATTTGAAGGGCGGTTAGCATGTTTTAAGGTTGGGCCCTTTTTACCCTAAGGTTCGACTCTCGCTTTCCGAAGTGCCCCCAATTGTGCCCCCAGATTGGCTTGGATTCAATAAAATGCCCTTGGACCCAAAAAGACAAAAAACCCGCATATTTAGCGGGTCTTATGGGTTTCATTGGACAGTGTGGGAAGTCTTGAGAATAGTCATTGGTGCCCAGGAGAGGACTCGAACCTCCACGGTGTTACCCGCTAGTACCTGAAACTAGTGCGTCTACCAATTCCGCCACCTGGGCAGGGGCAGGTCAAAGTCAGCCGATGCGAGAGGGCGGCACTTTACCGACAGCTTCATACTGTGTCAATGTCACGTCTCATCTAAGTCACTCATTCCATGAAGAAAAAATCTAAATCACAAAAAACAGCGCGGCCTCCACGCGATCCCTATGCGGAACGCGAGGCCCAGAAATATCAGCGCCCCATCGCGAGTCGCGAAGCGATCCTGCATTGGCTGGAGAAGGTGGGCAAGCCGCTGCGCTTCGAACGCCTGGCGCAGGACCTGCATCTCCGTAACACCGATGAACTCGAAGCCCTGAGTCGGCGGCTGGCGGCCATGTTGCGCGATGGCCAGCTGGTGCAGAACCGCGGTGATGAATACTGCCTGGTGAAACTCCTGCCGTTGGTGGCGGGCACGGTCATCGGCCACCGGGATGGATTCGGATTCCTGAAACCTGACGAAGGCGGCGACGATGTATTCCTGCCGCCGCGCCAGATGCGCACGCTCATGCACGGCGACCGCGCGCTGGTGCGGGTTTCGGGGCGGGATGCGCGCGGCCGCGCCGAAGGTTCGCTAGTCGACGTGTTAGAACGCAACACCCACGAGGTGGCGGGACGTTACGTGGAAGAGCATGGCGTGAGTTTCGTGCAGCCGGATAATTCACGCATCGCGCACACGGTGCTGGTGCCAGCCGCGGAACGCCACGGCGCACGCTCCGGTCAGATGGTGGTGGTGGAGATATCCCAGCAACCCGACAAGCAGAGCGAACCCATTGGGCGGGTGACGCGCATCCTGGGTGAACGGCATGCGCCGGGTATCGAAGTGGAGCTGGCGGTGCATGCCCACGGTCTGCCCCATGAGTGGCCGGCGGATGTACAGCGCGAAATAAGTGGCTTTGATGAATCGGTGCCGGAGGCTGCCAAACCAGGACGCCTGGATCTGCGCGCCACACCGCTGGTGACCATCGACGGCGAGGATGCCCGCGATTTCGACGACGCCGTTTATTGTGAGCGCAAGGGTCATGGCTTCCGCCTGCTAGTGGCTATCGCCGACGTCTCGCATTACGTACAGCCGAACAGTGCGCTCGATTTGGAGGCACGCAATCGCGGCACCTCGGTCTATTTCCCGGATCGGGTAATCCCCATGCTGCCGGAGATACTCTCCAACGGCCTGTGTTCCATCAAGCCGCAGGTGGACAGACTGTGCCTGGTGTGCGAGATGCAGATCACTGCGGATGGCCATATCAGCCAGGCGCGTTTTCACGAAGGATTGATGTGCTCGGCCGCGCGCCTGACCTACACACAGGTGGCCGGAGTGCTGGTGGACAAGGATGAAAGACTGCGGCGCGAGCATGCGCGGCTGATCCCGCATCTTGAGAATCTGTATGCGGTCTATCATGCATTAGCCAAGGCAAGGACCAAGCGCGGCGCCATCGATTTCGACAGCACCGACACGCGCATCATCTTCGGTGAGGACCGCAAGATCGCGTCCATCAAGCCGCTGGTACGCAACGATGCGCATCGGCTCATCGAAGAATGCATGATCGCCGCCAATGTGGAAGCCGCGCATTTTCTGGAGAAACACCAGATACCTACGCTCTACCGCGTGCACGCTAGCCCGGATGCGGATGGTCTCAAAGAAGTGCGTCTGTTTCTCGGCACCCTCGGTCTTTCACTGGGTGGTGGCCAGAAACCTGAAGCCGTGCACTACGAGAAGTTGCTGGACAAAGTCAGATCGCGTCCTGATAAGGCCCTGATCCAGACGGTGCTGCTGCGTTCCCTGTCGCAAGCTGTCTACGGCCCTGACAACATCGGTCACTTCGGTCTGGCCTTGAGCCATTACACGCATTTCACCTCACCGATCCGGCGCTATCCAGATCTGCTGGTGCATCGCGCCATCCAGCATGTGCTGCGCGGCGGCACCGCGAAGAACTTTTATTATTCGATGACGCAGATGGTCAATCTGGGCGCCCATTGTTCCATGACCGAGCGGCGTGCCGATGAAGCCACGCGCGATGCCACCGATTGGCTTAAGGCCGAGTACATGCAGGACAAAGTGGGCGAGGAGTTCGAGGGTTTCATCACCAGCGTGCTGCCGTTCGGATTATTTGTGCAGCTCAAGGAACTGTACGTGGAAGGCCTGATCCACGTCACTTCGCTGCCCAGCGACTATTATTCATTCGATGCGGCCGGCCATCGCATGCTCGGCGAGCGCTCCGGCCGTGTTTACCGCCTGACGGACCCCATCCGTGTGCGCGTCAGCAATGTCAATCTTGAACAACACAAGATCGATTTTGAACCGGTGGTCTCCAGACAGGACGAACGCAAGTTTAAACCGGCAACACACCGTCAGAAGAAAAATCGTCAACGCCATAAGAAACGCTGAACATGGCCAGTGAAAATCTCGTATATGGCTTGCACCCTGTCATGGCGCTGTTCGCACAGCGCCGGCCGGTACGGTGTGTGTGGGTGCAGGACAACCGCCACGATGCGCGTCTGGAGGAACTATTAACGAAGGCGGCTGAACTTGGCATCCCGGTGCAGCAGGTGGCGCGCGACAAGCTGGATAAACTCACGGGTGACGGACGGCACCAGGGCGTGGTGGCGGAGGCCAGCGCCGTCCAGGCCGGTGATGAGCACGATCTCGAGGCCTGCATCGCAACACTGTCATCGCCCGCATTCCTGTTGGTGTTGGACGGCGTGCAGGATCCGCATAATCTCGGCGCCTGCTTGCGCAGCGCCAACGCCGCCGGCGTGCATGCGGTTATCGTGCCCAAGGACCGGGCCGCGGAGATCACACCGGTGGCGCGGAAGGTCGCGGCCGGTGCCGCAGAGATGACGCCGTTTTTCCAGGTCACCAACCTGGCGCGCACCCTGCGCTGGCTCAAGCAGCAGAATATCTGGCTGGTAGGGCTGGCAGGGGAGGCCCATGACAGCCTTTATGAATTAGATTTGAAGGGGCCGCTGGCACTCGTGCTGGGTGCAGAAGCTTCCGGGCTGCGGCGTCTGAGCAAGTCGGAGTGCGACTTCCTGGCGCGTATCCCCATGGCGGGTGCAGTGAAGAGCCTGAATGTCTCAGTGGCCGCCGGCGTGGCCTTGTTTGAAGTGCGGCGCCAGAGGCTTATTGAGTCAACCAAATAATGGAAACCAGATGTAAGGGGATTATCCCCGCGCATTTCATCTCTTAAACAGAGTTGAGCAATATGCCGTTGAGCATGCCTATTTGACTGGCAGGGCCAAAAAGACATCATAAAGAGCGCTGACCAATGCAGTGTGAAGCAATAAATAAACATCGAACGATCGCTTACGTTCTTTAATGTTTCTTTTGGTTACTTTTCTTTGCACTCAAGGCAAGTAACCTGCCGAAGGGGTGCGGAAGCCCTCCTAGAAATTAGGGAGCGGCCGGAGGCCGCGCTTAATCAAACCCTGGATTCAGCTTTCGCTGGAATGACGGGATAGGCGGTCGCTACCCCAAGTAGCTGAATTTGCAGGTTCTATTTGCTTCCGGCATAATGCGCGCCCTCCCAGCCAGTACTGGGAGGCCTTGCTCCACCGCTAGACGGGGAGCCGGTCAGTCCGTAAGGAGTTTAGATTGAGACACTACGAAATCGTGTTTCTGGTCCACCCTGACCAGAGCGAACAGGTGCCCGCGATGATCGAGCGTTACCGCTCGATGATCGAGTCGGAAGGCGGCAAGGTACACCGCGTCGAAGATTGGGGCCGCCGTCAGCTTGCCTATCCCATCGCCAAGGTCCACAAGGCCCACTATGTTCTGATGAACATCGAGTGCGGCCAGGCTACGCTCAATGAGCTGGTGGGCATGTTCCGTTTCAACGACGCTGTGCTGCGTCATCTAGTGGTGCGCCGCGAAGCCGCCGTCACCGAGCCGTCGCCCCTCATCAAACCCAAGGAAGACAAGGAAGAGCGTATCGAGCGCTTCGACATGGACGACCGAGATGACGATAACGACGAGGAAGCACGCGCTGACCCGGCGTGATGACCTAAACCGAATACGAGGATAGCAACATGTCACGTTTTTTCCGCAAACGTAAGTTCTGCCGGTTCACGGCTGAGGGCGTGGAGGAGATCGATTACAAAGATATCGCCACCCTCAAGGCTTACGTCACCGAGACCGGCAAGATCGTGCCCAGCCGCATCACTGGCACGCGCGCTTTCTATCAGCGGCAATTATCACTGGCCGTCAAGCGCGCGCGTTTCCTGGCGCTGCTGCCCTACACCGACCAGCATTGAGGCGGAGGCATAGCGATGGAAGTCATCCTGCTGCAGAAAGTCGAGAATCTCGGTAACCTTGGCGACAAGGTCAAGGTGCGTCCGGGATATGGCCGCAATTTTCTGATCCCCCAGGGCAAGGCCAAGGCCGCGACCGCGGCCAACATTGCTGAATTCGAGAAGCGCCGTGCGGAGCTAGAGAAACAAGCAGCTGATGCCTTTACTTCGGCCACCGGGCGCAAGCGCGAACTGGAAGGCAAGAGCATCACCATCACCGCCAAAGCCGGCAACGAAGGCAAGCTGTTCGGCTCCGTGGGCACCGTCGACATCTCAGAGACCCTGACCCAGAGTGGCATCAAGGTAGAGCGCAAGGAAGTGCGTATGCCCCAGGGTCCGATCCGGGTGGCCGGCGAGCACAAAGTGGAGATCCATCTACACACCGATGTGAACGTCGAGATCACGGTGGTAGTGGTGGCTGAGGAATAAACCGTCTATCATTTGATTAGTCTGCGCGCGGGGGGGGCCAATGCCCCCGCGCGCATTTTCAGCAACCATGCGGTTTGCATCGCTGTGAGTTGCAAGCAACGAGTGTGCTCCCTTAGAGTCTAGTCACCCACATTTTTGCAATTCAGCCAGCATGCCGGGAGTCGTTAAAAGTCTCGATACTCACGCCGGCGCGGCGCTTGAAGCTATGCGCGTTCCGCCGCATTCGGTGGAGGCAGAGCAGGCGGTGCTCGGCAGCCTGATGCTGGACAACGCCACCTGGGAGCAGGTGGCGGACCGTATCCGGGAAGATGATTTCTACCGCCAGGATCACCGCCTGATCTTTCGCGCCATCAGCGAACTCACCGACAGTAATTCACCTTTTGATGCTGTGACTCTGTCCGAATGGTTGCAGAGTCGCAACCAACTGGAACCGGCAGGCGGCCTTGCTTATCTCGCCACGCTTGCACGTGACACTCCCACTGCCGCCAACGTGCGTGCTTATGCGGATATCGTGCGCGAGCGTTCGGTGCTGCGGCAGTTGATACGCGTGGGCGGTGAACTGGCGGAAGCCGCCTATCGGCCTGAAGGGCGCGGCACCGAGGAACTGATCGATTACGCCGAACGCCAAGTATTCGATATCGCCGAACGCGGCGGACGCCTGCAACGCAGTTTCGTGAAGATCACCGAGTTGTTGTCGATGGCCGTGGATCGTCTCGACAAGCTGATGCATGCCAATAATCCGGTGACCGGACTGGCCACCGGATTGGACAAGTTTGACCGTATGACCGCAGGCCTGCAGCCCGGTGATTTGATCATCATCGCAGGGCGCCCATCCATGGGCAAAAGCGCGCTTGCTATCAATTTTGCTGAATACTGTTCCTGCCGCCCCGAGAATCCGGTGCCCACGGCCATCTTCAGCATGGAGATGTCTGGCCAACAGGTGGCTATGCGTCTGATCTCCTCGTTAGGGCGAATCGACCAGCAGAAGGTGCGAACCGGCCAGCTTGACCAGACGGATTGGCAGCGGGTCAGCTCAGCGATTGCCATCATGTCCAAGGCGCCCATGTTCATCGACGATACCGGCGCACTTACGCCTACGGAGCTGCGCGCCCGTGCACGGCGACTGAAACGCGAACACAACCTGGGTCTGATGGTGGTGGACTACCTGCAGCTGATGTCGGTGCCCGGTACCCGCGAGAACCGTGCCACCGAGATCTCGGAAATCTGCCGCAGCCTGAAAGCCTTGGCCAAGGAACTGAATATACCAGTGATTGCTCTATCGCAGCTCAACCGCAGTCTGGAACAACGCCCTGACAAACGGCCCATCATGTCGGACCTGCGCGAATCCGGTTCCATCGAGCAGGACGCCGACCTGATCGCCTTTATCTACCGTGATGAGGTCTACGACAAGGATAGTCCGGATAAGGGGATGGCGGAAATCATCATCGGCAAGCAGCGCAACGGCCCCATCGGCACGGTCCAGGCCACCTTTCTCGGCGCTTACACCCGTTTTGAGAATTACATCTCAGAGGATTCCGGGGGCTACGCGTGAGCCGTGCTACCGGCGCGGTCATCAATCTCTTCGCGCTGCGTCACAATTTGCAGCGGGTGCGTGAGTTGGCGCCGCGAATGCGCATCATGGCGGTGGTCAAGGCCAACGCCTACGGACACGGCATCGCCCAGGTAGCCCGTGCGCTGTCTGCCACGGATACATTTGCGGTCGCGTGTCTGGAAGAGGCGCTGGAAATCCGCCATGCAGGGCTGGTGCATCCTATCGTGTTGCTGGAAGGTGTATTCAGCGTCGCGGAACTGGAGGAAGCGGCCCGCAACGGTTGTGAGCTGGTGGTCCACGATGTGCGCCAACTCGCATTGCTGGAAGATGCACGTATCCAGCACAACTTAGGCGTGTGGCTCAAGATCAACAGTGGCATGCACCGGCTGGGCTTCCCGCCCTCACAGGCGCGCGCGCTCTGGGAACGTCTCGGCAATGCGCACGCGGTGCGCAAGCCGGTGCGTCTCATGACGCATTTGGCGAGTGCCGATGAAACTTCCAATCCACGTACGCGTCTGCAACTGGAAACCTTCGCTGCCGCCAGCGCCGGTATCCAGACAGAACGCAGCATCGCGAATTCCGCCGGCATCCTCGCCTGGCCGGATAGCCATGCGGACTGGGTACGGCCGGGAATCCTGCTGTACGGTGTCTCGCCATTTACCGGACGCATCGGCGTGCAGGAAGGATTGATTCCGGCGATGACTATGGGTACCACGCTCATCAGTGTGCAGCAGGTGAGCAAGGGTGAGGCGGTAGGCTATGGCGGCGCTTGGGTGGCGCCGGAAGATATGCGTATCGGCATCGCCGCCATCGGATATGGTGATGGATATCCGCGGCATGCACCCAATGGCACGCCGGTGTTGGTGAACGGCACACGCGCGTGGTTGGTGGGACGCGTGTCCATGGACATGATTGCAGTAGATTTGCGCGGACTGCCGCATGCCCAGGTGGGCGATCCGGTAGAACTGTGGGGACCTGAATTGCCGGTCGAGGAAATCGCGCGCGCTGCCGGCACTATCCCCTACGAACTGCTGTGCGGCGTTACCCAGCGGGTGAGATTCAGTGTAGTGGACGAACACGCCATTGGAGCGGCAGCCCCCGCCATTATGAGCAAATAAGCTCTCAAAGAATTGCGGCTGGCTGCTCCGGCTCCTGTGGGTAAGCCCCGCGCCTCCTCCCCCTTCGGGGACTTCCATAGATCGCGCAGCATTTGTACCTCCATGTACATCAAACCTGCTCCCATCATTCTTCGAGCTAGAGACAGCCTCGTGTCGGTGGTCGCTGACGCAAGATTTTTGTTGATGATTCCTCTGATTAAATCTTGTCAGCGCTTTCTCATGATAGCTTTTAGCCTATAGGAATTGCGGGTGGCTTTACGCGGTGCAGCATTGCCCACTCAGCATTTTCACAAATGGCTTCCTTCCCAAGTTCCAGCAGTACCTTTTGAACATACGGAAAAGTCGCCGGTGCTTGGGATATTCCAGAGTTCGCTATCAGCTTATGCGCACGCGCAAATAGCGCGGCGTTGCGTGCATACTCCTTGACATGCTTTTCCCAGCCCTGCTTTTCGGCGTATGCGATCCATAACACGGCAATAGCAGGCCCAGAGGCCATAAGCGAAATCAGTATGTCGCGCAGAAATGAGGGTTTCGTTACGATGACCCCATAGATGGCCACGCATACCGAAAACACCAGCGTAAGTCCGTACAGCGATCCAGCAAACCGACGATAGAGTTTGACGCGCCTCCCTTGGCGGGTGGACTGACGCATGTAATAACTAAGCTGACGGTCCACCCAGAATTGATCGGCAATGCGAAGTCCCTCCCGTTGCGCGAACTCAATATCTGGTGGTGGCAGCGTCAGCAAACCCAATATCGAATTGGGCAGCCAGCCAATGGCTGCGATATGGCGGCCAAGATATTGGTCGATGATGCTCTCCCGGATTCCCGCCAAGCGCCAGTAAATTGCCACACGCAGTGCCTCTGCGAGAACTCGCGCATCTATGAAGCGATCGTCCAACCGGCGCCTGTTTAAAACCGAATAGGCGATGGTCATAGTGATAAATGCCGCCGGGTATGCAAGTAACAGCAGGCCGTGGGGCCAAAGGTGAGTGTAGCTTTCAAAGCTTAGAATCATCCCGCCGGCCAGCACGAAAATCCATTTCCATAATTTGTAAGTCGTTTTTTGGTATTTCTGCGAAATCAGATCCGCAGCCGCAAATACACGAACGATGCGCTCTAATGGGTCGATCGTTTTGCTGTATATACTAGGTGGCAACAATGCGTCCATACTTTCTTGAATGCGGCGCGGCGACAGTGATAATGCTTCTTTATTAAAGACCTCCACTGAATGTAGCCATTCAAACTGTAATTTAGGCCAAACCTTGCCAGCTGCAGCAAACGGCACATCCCGAGTACGTTCATCGCTGAAACGCCAGACGGCTGTGTAGTATTGTGAAACGGTTACAGTGGTTTGATCTGAATGGCTATTTAACCGCGGTACACGCAGATGCCATACCACTTTATCCCAGGTGAAATAGTGCGAAAAGTGCAATGGAGATACTGTATCCCATGATCTGGATAGTGCAAATTCCACGATTTGAGCAGTCCCACCTCTGTCCGTACCTGGGGAACCATCCCAAAGAGCAACCAGCAACTGTGAGTGCTTGACGACGTGCAAGCCAACATTCTCGTAACACGCATCGCGGCGAGGGCCAGAGAGATCGGCATCATCGTTTGCCGCTTCGACAGGGCGTGGCAACGTATAGACGATTGACGCCTGAGCTTTCAAGGACTCGAATTCGGAAAGCGTATCCGGGAAATCCTTGCGGTACTCTGCCTCATGCATAGGCAAGGGAACGACGAGCTCCGCCCCGTGTTCCAGGGCAACTTTTGCCACCAGTCGATCCGCGCCTTCGGCCAGCGGCGAAAGCAGCCGCAGGGGTGTGAGTGGGTACTGTCTGCGCAGGCTTGCAAACAATGCATCCAATGATTCTTGAATCCGTGGAATGTCTTTCAGCGCCAGATCACGGTGTCCGGTTACCCCGATAACCAGCGGAAGAGGTCCGAGAATGGTCGTCCTATCCTCTTTGTCCATTGGGTTCCGTTTCGAGCTTGTGGAACAAATCGGAGATCAAGCTTTTTTGTTTGTTGATGGTTCCAGGGTCTTGTCCGAAGCAAGGCGTGCTTCGCCATCGGTAACCATGGCTTGGTAGCGCGGGTCGTCATGCAAGGATACGAGATCCGGATCGGCTTTCATGTAACGCAACAGCGGCCCCGTGATCTTGACAAAAAGTGGTTTGAGCATTTCCAGAGCGGCTTCTTTGTCTTGCAGGTGACCATTCAGGGCGCATGCAAAGTTGTAACGCATATCCCAGTTGTCGGGATCGATCACCAAAGCTCGGCTCATGCGACTCTTGGCGCGTTCATCATCGCCCAGCGACGCAAGTGCATAGGCACTGTAAACCACGGCACTGGAATTGTTTGGGTCGCGCGCCAGAATGGCGTCGGCGTGTTCTAGCGCGAAGTTGGCAGCTCTGCGTACGCCGGCATCATTGCCCAGCGCCTTGTAGCATCCAATAAGCATGCCCATGGAATTGACGTCCGCATCCATCAGGCTGATTGTTTTTTCAAAAAATTTGGCAGCAGTTTCGTAGTTACGCAATATATAATGCAAACGTCCGGCAGCGCGATTAGCTTCATACGACTCGGGCTCCAGCTTCAACGCGATCTCGATCTCGGTAGCTGCCGCGTCCGTATCACCCTTCATCAGCAGGATATAGCCCTTGACGGCATGTGCCTCGGCCAATTCCTGATTGAGGGCCAATGCGCGTTCCGCGGCCGTCATGCCGTCATTTGATTCGAACCCCAATTCGCGCAGGCTGCGGTATCCCATGGCCATCAGAGCCCAGGCCTGCGCATAGTTCGGATCGATTTCGGTGGCGCGAGTACACAGACGGACAATCGCCTGTGCGGTGCGCATATCTTCCTGACTGGTCACATACGTTTGTCGTGCCATCAGGTAAAGGTCGTGAGCTTCCACGCTGTCGGTGCCCCGCCGTTCGATCGCTCTTTTTTCTTCGGGCAGCAGCTGCAACCTGAGCGCCTTGACAATAGCGTGGGAAATTTCATCCTGCAGTTCAAAGATGTCACTGGCGTCCCGGTCGTAGCGTTCCGCCCAGACGTGTCCATTGTCCTCGCAGTCCACCAGCTGCGCGCTGATACGCACGCGCCCGCCGGCCTTGCGCACGCTGCCTTCCAGCACGTGGCTTACCTTGAGTTCACGTGCGACCTTCGGCACATCCACGTTTTTGCCCTTATACATGAATGTGCTGTTGCGCGAGATGATGCGGAGCGAAGAAATTTTGCTGAGGTCAGTAATGATGTCCTCGGTGATGCCGTCGCTGAAATATTCCTGCTCGGGATCGCCGCTCATGTTGGTGAAGGGCAGCACGCATATCGAGTAGCGGGGGGATGCCTTGGCCTTGGAGGGTGAAGCCGAAGTGTTTCCTGCATTAGCGGGCTGCGCAGCCGTGGTGCGCACAATCATTGCGGCCAGTGCATTCAGGCATTCCTGCACGGCGGGGTGCGACGGATCTTCGCGCCAACCGTCGAGGTCGGTGGTGTGGATGGCGCGCACGTCAATCGGCAGGCGCGCCTGCTCGAATCGTACTGGCACCAGGATGGCGCGCTCCGCGGCATCGCGCGCCTCGCCGCGCACCCAGCGTGACACTACCGAAGTCGGTGTCCACACCACCAGCACCGCTTTTGCGGCGACGAGTTGGGTGTCGATCTGGTCGTCGAATTCCTGGCCGGGGCTGATCTCTGGATCCCACCACACCGACCAGCCCTTGGCCTCGATCGCCGCGACCAGCGGCGCGACGCGGGCCTTGTCGCTGCGGGCGTAAGATACGAAAACGTCAGCCACTCCGGTCAGGCCTCGGGTTGGATGGGGTCGGCCGCACGTGCAGCCTCTTTGGCGCTGGTGGTCGCGAGCCGCGCTTCGGCGGCGGCGACCATCGCCTGGTAGCGTGGGTCGTCGTGCAACAACTCGAAATCAGGGTCGGCCTTGGCATAGGGCAGGAAAGCATCCGTCATCGTCTCGAAAACAGAGTGGAGCATTTCCAGGGCAGCTTCCTTGTCTTTCAGGTATACGCTCAGACTGCACGCAAAGACGTAGCGCATATTCCAATTCTCGGGATCGATCAGCAGCGCGCGATTCATGCGCGCTTTTGCGCGCTCACCTTCGCCGAGTGCCGCGAGCGCATAGGCGCCGTAAGCTACGACGCCGGCATTGTGCTGATCGTGCGCTAGGATCGCCTCGGCGCGCGTGAGCGCTAATTCGGCGGCGTGACGCGTACCTGCGACATTACCCAGTGCATTGTACGAACTGATCAACGTGGCTGCGGAGGGCAGATCCGTGTCCATCAGACTCGTCGCTTTTTCAAACAATCGGATCGCATCCTCATAGTGATGCAACTGGTAGTTCAGACGTCCGGCAGCCCGGTTAACTTCGTAGGATTCCGGATCGAGTTTCAGCGCGATTGCGACCTCTGCGGCGGCTGCACTGGTATCGTCCTGCATTAACAGAATGTACGCTTTGACGGCATGCGCCTCAGCCAAATCGGAATTCAGCGCGAGCGCCCGTTCCACGGCTGCCATGCCGTCATCCGACCCCACCCCCAGCACGCGCAGGGTTCTGTAGCCGATCGCCATCAGCGCCCAAGCCTGCGCGTACTTCGGGTCCATTTCGGTCGCGCGGGCACACAGGCGAACGATGGACTTTGCTGCACGCTCATCGGCCTCCTGATTGGTCACATAGATTTGCCGCGCCATCAAATAGAGGTCGTGGGCATCCGCGCTGTTGGTGCCGCGCTGTTCAATAGCTTTCTTCTCCTCCGGCAGCAATCGCAATCTGAGCGCTTTCACGATGGCGTTGGAAATCTCGTCCTGCAGTTCGAAGATGTCGCTGGCATCGCGGTCGTAACGTTCAGCCCACACATGGTTATTGGCCGCACCGTCGATCAACTGTGCGCTGATCCGGATCCTGCCTCCGGCCTTGCGCACGCTGCCCTCCAGCACGTGGGTGACCTTCAGTTCACGCGCGATCTTGGGAATATCGACCTGCTTGCCCTTGTACAGGAACGAACCGTTGCGCGAAATGATGGACAGCGCCGAGATCTTGCTGAGGTCGGTGATGATGTCCTCGGTGATACCGTCGCTGAAATACTCCTGTTCGGGATCGCCGCTCATGTTGATGAAGGGCAGCACGCAGATTGAAAAACGCGCGGTGCTTCGGCTCGTAGACGACGTCGGCGAAGCAGCAGCATCTTTCGCGGATTGCGCGGCCTGCGAGCGCGCGATCATGGCAGCGAGCGCGCGCAGGAATTCCTGCGCCGGCGGACTTGAGGGATCTTCGTTCCAGTCGTCAAGGTCGGTGGTGTGGATAGCGCGCACGTCCATCGGCAAGCGCGCCTGATCGAATCGTACCGGCACCAGGATGCCGCGCTCCGCGGCTTCGCGCGCTTCGCCACGTACCCAGCGCGAGACCACCGAGGTCGGCGTCCAAACCACCAGCACCGCCTTGGCCGCTTCGATTTCGGCATCAATCTGGTCGTCGAATTCCTGACCGGGACTGATCTCAGGATCCCACCATACCGACCAGCCCTTGGCCTCGATCGCGGCGACCAATGGCGCGACGCGGGCCTTGTCGCTACGGGCATAGGAAACGAAGACGTCAGCCATGCCGGTCAGGCCTCGGGTTGGATGAGGTCCGCTGCACGCGGAACTTCTGTGGCGCCTGTGGTCGCGAGCCGCGCTTCGGCGGCGGCGACCATCGCCTGGTAGCGCGGATCGTCATGCAGCAATTCGAAATCGGGGTCGGCGTTTGCATAAGCGAGAAACGCATCCGTGATCGTTGCGTACACCGATTTGAGCATCTCCAGCGCGGCTTCCTTGTCTTTGAGGTACACGCTCAGTGCACACGCGAAGGCGTAACGCATGTTCCAATTATCGGGATCGATCAGTTGCGCACGGTTCATGCGCACTTTGGCGCGCTCGCTCTCGCCCAACGCCGCAAGCGCGTAGGCGCTGTAAGCGATGACCCCGGAGTTGTGCTGATCGTGAGTGAGTATGGCCTCGGCCCGCTTGAACGCAAGTTCAGCGGCGCGATGCATGCCGGCAGCATCATTCAGCGCATTGTAAGAACTGATCAACATCGAAGCGGAGTGGAGATCCGCGTCAATCAAGCCTGCGGCTTTTTCGAACAACCGGATCGCATCTTCATAGCGATGCAGTTGATAGTTCAGGCGCCCGGCCGCGCGGTTGACCTCGTAGGATTCGGGATCCAGCTTCAAGGCAATCGCGACTTCATCGGCCGCCATGTCGGTACGGCCTTTCATGAGCAAAATGGAAGCCTTGACCGCATGGGCTTCGGCCAGATCGGGATTCAACGCAAGCGCTTTTTCGGCAGCCGCCATGCCATCGTCTGACCCGACCCCGAGTACGCGCAATGTCCGGAATCCGATCGCCATCAGTGCCCACGCTTGCGCATAGTTTTGATCGATCTCGGTTGCACGCTCACACAGGTGAACGATGGCCTTCGAGGCCCGTTCGTCAGCCTCCTGATTGGTCACGTAAATCTGTCGCGCCATCAGGTATAGGTCGTGCGCATCAACACTGTTGGTGCCGCGGCGTTCGATGGCTTTCTTTTCTTCAGGTAGCAAGCGCAGCTTCAACGCCTTGACGATGGCCTGCGAAATCTCGTCCTGGATGGCGAAGATATCGCTGGCGTCACGATCGTAACGTTCAGCCCAGACGTGGTTGTTGCTGGCGCCGTCGATCAATTGCGCATTGATCCGCACCCGGCCGCCGGCCTTGCGCACACTGCCTTCCAGCACGTGCGTGACCTTGAGCTCGCGTACGACTTTCTGGATGTCGACGTGCTTGCCCTTGTACTGGAAGGCACTGTTGCTAGACGCAATCGCCAGCGCCGAAACCTTGCTCAGGTCAGTGATAATGTCCTCGGTGATCCCGTCGCTGAAATATTCCTGCTCCGGATCGCCGCTCATGTTGGCGAACGGCAGCACGCAGATCGCGAAGCGTTTGGCCTCCGCTGCCGCAGACGACGTCGGCGATGCCGACTTGGCACTGCCAGCCTTGGCAGATTGCCCAGTCTGTGAGCGAGCAATCATGGCAGTGAGTGCGCGCAGGCATTCCTGTACAGCGGGGTGCATTGGATCTTCGCGCCAATCGTCGAGATCGGTAGTATGGATCGCACGCACATCCATCGGCAGACGTGCCTGCTCGAATCGCACCGGGACCAGGATACCTCGCTCGGCCGCTTCGCGCGCCTCGCCACGTACCCAGCGGGAGACCACCGAAACCGGGGTCCACACCACCATCACTGCTTTGGCGGCGCTGATCTCGGCGTCGATCTGGTCGTCGAACTCCTGACCGGGGGTGATCTCGGGATCCCACCATACCGACCAGCCCTTGGCCTCGATCGCGGCCACCAACGGCGCGACGCGCGCCTTGTCGGCTCGAGCATAGGAAACAAAGACATCAGCCATGCCAATCAACCCTCGAAACGGCTCGGGCGCTGCGACTGCCCAATTCATACAGCATAGCGCGGCGGTAAACTGGAAAATAGTTCGAGCGGCGCATGAACGATCCCACTTTCGCCGCATACCTTTCTTGAATTCGAGCCATCAGCATACTCGCCTTGGTCAGTAGTGCGGGATTTTTGTTGCAGAGCAACAGGTTAGGACAGATTTCAGCCACAACAAGTAGTCAAGCACTTTCCTGATTGAAACGTGGTTGTGAATAAAACGCTGTCCCGTCTACAGATGGCCGTTGTAACACCGGACGCTGACTCGCGCCGGGATGCCCCGTTTCCGGTGTGCTGTTTAATCGTGCACCAAGATACAGCAACGCACGGCAACACCCGGCGTGCCGATCAGCGCGCGGCATTAGCGCTCGGAGGCTCCGTGGACATTTCCAGGCGAGCTAAACTCTGAAACCCGTGTCGTGCCAGTGACGCGGCCGGTGCGAGAGGTGGCGGTAGATTTCACCAGCGTACAGCCGTGCCACCGTTTCATCTGGTTCTTAAGTGTTCGGCAGGGAGTAGAAGCCCATCTTTACTCCCGCGAGCTCGATGACATCGTTGTCACCCAACTTACGCGCTTCAGCACCGATCTCCTTGCCGTTCACTGTGGGGAACCCTTGTCCCTGTCCGCTTTCCACGTGCACGATATAGAAACCATCCGCACGGCGGGTGATGGCGGCCACCTGTACGCCAGGTCGGCCAAGCGTGGTGAGCGCTTTGGTCAATTCCAGTTCCTTGCCGGCGAAGCCGCCGGAGAGTACCTGCAGTTTTGCCTTGGGCAGTGCGGTCTTGGCGGCTTCGCCGACGGGCGCAGTGCCAGCCCCTGACTGCGCGATCGCGCGGTTAACGCTATCGAGACTGGGTGCCCCGGGTTGGCTCGCGGCCCCCGGCTTGATGACCATGGTGCGTTCGAATTCGTCTTCGTTTTCCTTGGTGCGGCCGCTCAGGTACTTGAGCTGGTGGCGGCCGATGGTGATCACATCGCCATCCTGGAGCGCATGTTTCTTGATGAGTTTGCCGTTGACGTAAGTACCGTTGGTACTATTGAGATCCTCCAGGAACGAATCCTTGAGGATGTTGAGTATCAAGGCGTGATGGCCACTGACCGCCATGTTGTCAATATGGATGTCATTGTCAGACAGTCTACCGAGGGTATAGCGCTCCTTCTCGAGCTCGTATTGAGCGAGTTCCTGCCCGTCTAGTGTGAGTATGAGCTTGCCCATGAATTAGCCTCGTTAGTATTGTTTCCCGTTAAACGCTGTCTGTTATTGCCGGTGGTTCATGAAAACCAATCGCTAAAGCGCTCGAAGAAGCCTTTTTTTTCATTTTCGAACGAGGTGAGGGGTTTAGCCAGCACCACCGAAATGTTATCACGACCGCCATTGTCATTCGCCAGCTTCACCAGCTGTTGCGCTGCAATTTCAAGGTTATCACTAAATGTATCAACGGTTAAGTGAATATCCGGCTCCTGGACCATATCATGCAGGCCATCGCTACATAATAGGTAAATATCCCCCGGCAACGCCACGTCTTCCAGTAGGTCTACTTGCACCATGGGCTCGATACCGAGGGCGCGGGTAACTAGGTTTTTATTCAGCGAAGCCCGGGCCTCCTCCATCGTATAGAAACCTCGAACCACCAGTTCCTGTAGCAATGAGTGATCAGTAGTGATTTGTTCAAAATATCCGTGGCGCAGACGGTAGACCCGCGAATCGCCCACGTGAGCGATGGACACGCGGTTGTTGTAGAACAAGGCAGCCACGATGGTAGTGCCCATGCCCTCACATAGCGGCTGACTTTTGGCGGTGTCGTGGATCACTTCATTGGCACGCATGATAGCGTTGCGCAGCAGCACGCTTTCGTGGGAATAACCGCTATCACTGATGCCATTTTTTTTACTTACGTCTTTAAGGCTGCTGGTGATAAATCCCTGAATGATTTCAATGGCGATGCCGCTGGCGATCTCACCAGCCTTATAGCCACCCATACCATCGGCAACGATTACCAACCCAGTTTCCATGTCGGTAAGGATTGCGTCTTCGTTGTTGGGCCGCAGTACACCCTTGTCCGTGCGGCCCACGAATTCAAGTTTGCCTTGATAACCCATGATCCGTCCGACTATCCTAGGTCGAGACGGTTGCGGCGCAAGCCCGCAGTTCGCGCGCCAAGTCCGCGCCATGCTGATAGCGCAGCTCGGGATTCTTCTGCAAGACTTTATCCACGGTGGTGTTCACACATGCCGGCAGATCTGGACGCAGGCTGGTCACCTGCGCGTGTGCCTCGTTGGCGATCTTGAACATGAGAGTCGCTATGGATTCCGCCCGGAATGGCAGTTGTCCGGTGAGCAACTGATAGAGCGTCACGCCCAGTGAGAACAGATCAGAGCGGCCATCGACTTTGCGGCCCGCCAGTTGCTCGGGTGACATGTAGGAGGGTGTGCCCAGCACCGTGCCGGTTTTGGTCTTGCTGGAGTCGGTGATGCGCGCGATGCCGAAATCCGTGATCTTGATGGTTGCGGTTTCCTGCTCGTACATGATATTCGCCGGCTTCACATCGCGGTGCACCACGCTTTGTGTGTCGGCATAATCCAGGGCCTCGGCCGCTTTGGCGATAATTTCCATGACTACCGTTGTCGGCAGCAAGCGTCCAGGCTTGGTGTAGTGCGTTAGGTTCAGGCCCTTGAGGAATTCCATAGAGATGTAGGCCAGATCGTGTTCCTCGCCGGCATCATAGATGGTAACGATGTTGGGATGATTCAGGCGGCCGGCGGTCTCCGCTTCGCGAAAGAAGCGCTGCTTGACCTCCGCTAGTTCGTCGGCCTCGAACTCCCGAGATAATGCCAAGGTCTTGATGGCCACTATGCGGTTGATCTTTGGGTCACGGCCCTGGTAGACCACGCCCATGGCGCCCTTGCCCAATTCTTTTTCCACCTGGTAGCGCCCGAGCATAGGGCTCTGCAGGTTATCACCCAGTATCAGAGTGCCATCGGTGGTGCTGCTGCCGCCCAGTACCATGCGGCCCTCGATCTGCTGCGAGCGTTTCAGGCGCAGACCCACGTCGCGGAATCCGGGATCGTAGTCGTTGACGTATTTGTAAACCGAGCCGGCCTTGTTGAACTGGCGTTTGCGCTCGTAATCCAGCCCCAGGTTATAGAGTAGGTCAGCGATGCTGTCATCCATGGGGCATTTACGGAATTTATCGAAGGCCATGTCCAGTTGTCCTTGGCCCTGGAACGCCAGCCCCAGCATCTTGTTGCTCTCGGCGCTGTCAGCCTCGGTGCGCAGCCGCAGTTTGTCGGTGACGCGGAAAAGTTTGATGGTCATGAATAAATGGCCGGTCACCAGCAGCAAGGCCGGGAGCATCAACTCGATCCATACGAAACGGCTTCGCATGAAGCCGAGCTCAGCGAGGCATAAGACCGTTAGCAGCAGCAGACTGATAAGCGCGCCCCAGCCAGGCTTGAGCTGCGGCAGCACGAATGCCAGATACACGATCAGCAACAGCAAAGCCGCCAGAGTGACGATATTGGTCCACGCCGGTACCGTATAGAAATTCTGCTGCAGGATACTGGAGATTACATTGGCGAGCACCATCACCGGCGCCATGCTGGCAGAAGTGGGTGTGGGGAAGCTATTGCCGATGCCAAAGGCGGTGGCGCCGATGAGCACGATCTTTCCCTGGAAGGCGGAAGCCGGGATTTTGCCGAGATAGACATCCGCGTAGGAATAGACTGGAAACGGCGTATCTGTGTTGTTACCGCTGTAATAGAAATTGCGCATGCGGAAATGCGCATCGGTGCCGATGAACAGATTGCCGACCTTCACGCCTTGTGCCGGCAGCACCTGTAAGTCGCCCGGCTGCAGGTTCAGGTATTTCATGCTCACAGCCAGCGCCAGAGACGGGTAATAGATGCCGTAGTAGCGCAGTACTAGGGGCACTGAACGCAGTGCCCCATCCGCATCAGGCAGGTCATCCAGGAATCCGATGGCCGCAGCTGGTATCGCAAACTCCGCTTCGGGCGCGGTCATGGATTTAGTGGTAAATGGCTGTTCGGAGTCGTCGGGAGTATTCACGACCGGACCGAGGGCGTTCTTGAGTAGATAGTCCGGAATCTGGCTGTTGGGTTTGCCCAGGGGTTCGCCCAGGATAAACAGAGTCGGGATCACCACATTGCCGGCAGACCTGATGCTGGCAGCGAGTTTGGCGTCGACGTTCAGGGTCTGTTCCGCCAGCTGCAGCTTGCCGCGTAATGTCAGCAGATCCTGTTGTACCTGTGCGGGCAACACCAGGGTGCCGACGCTGGGCACCGGTGTATGGGTAGCATCACAATTAGCGGATGCCGCCGGTGCATGCGTGACTGCCGCAGGAGTGTTACTTACCGCAAATGGCGCCAGCATGCCGAGGCTGGAACAATGGTCATAGAAATTCACCATGTCGCGGATGAACACATCGCCCTGATCCACCTGAGGTTCGGACAGGAACAGGGTCAGAGCGACCACTTTGGCATTGTCTTTTGCCAACAGCTTGATGAGGTCGGCGTGATAATCCCGCGGCCACGGCCAGCGTCCCAATGTGTTGATGCTGGCTTCATCGATGGCGATGACGGCGATCTGGTTACCGGGTGTGGCGTGGGTGAAATTCACCCCCAGGTCATAGGCTGCGTTTTCCAGACGCTGGAATGTCCCGGGAAATAACACATACGCGACCAGCAGAAATACCGCGCCGTAAACAAGTCCCGCGAACCAGTCGCTGGTCCAGATGACTCGCTTCACCCTGCTACCCACTTATGTAGTTATGTTAAGGATGCAGCATAATACCTTGAATTTTAACCACAACGGAAGCAAACCAGCTTCCGGGTAAGGTCCGTTACGCGTGCTAACATCTCTCCGCCTCTACAACGTCAGATAGCTTTCTCCGTGAACAAGACCCGCGTCCTTTATGTGTGTGATGCCTGTGGCGGGCATTCCCTCAAGTGGGCTGGCCAGTGCCCCGATTGCGATGCCTGGAATACACTGGTCGAAACCCGCCTGCCCGACCGTTTGTCGACCCGACAAACGGTGAGTAGTGTCGGCATTAATTCTGTGCATCCACTGGCGGAACTGGAAGGGCGTTCCGAAGGGCGCTTCACCACCGGACTCGATGAATTAGATCGTGTGCTGGGCGGGGGGTTGGTCTCCGGTTCCGTAACCCTCATCGGTGGCGATCCCGGCATTGGCAAATCCACTTTGTTGCTGCAGGCGGCGGCCAGCATGGCAAGCGGCCGGCCAGTGTTGTATGTCACCGGGGAAGAATCCCTTGAGCAGGTGGGCCTGCGCGCCCGGCGCCTGGGAGTGGTGGCGCGCCCTTTGCATCTGGCCGCAGAAACCTGCGTAGAACGCATGCTGGAAATCGCCGTCGAATTCAAACCTGCGGTGCTGGTGGTGGACTCCATCCAGACCATGTTCACGGAGATACTGCAATCCGCGCCCGGCGCGGTGGCACAATTGCGCGAATCCACGGGCTTGCTGGTGCGTTTCGCAAAGGCCGGGGGCACTGCGGTTTTTCTGGTGGGACATGTGACCAAGGAAGGCGCCATCGCCGGTCCGCGCGTGCTGGAGCACATGGTGGATACCGTGCTGTATTTCGAGAATGACGCCGGCAGCCGTTACCGGGTGATCCGGGCGGTCAAGAACCGATTCGGTGCGGCCAACGAACTAGGCGTGTTCGCCATGACCGAATCCGGTCTCAAGGAAGTCAAGAATCCGTCCGCGATATTTCTGTCGCGTCACGCCACACCGGTCAGCGGCAGCGCGGTCACCGTAATCCGTGAGGGCAGCCGTCCGATGCTCATCGAAGTCCAGGCGCTGGTGGATGAAAGCCACTTGGCCAATCCGCGCCGTGTATCCGTGGGCCTGGATCCCAACCGTCTTTCCATGCTGCTGGCCGTGCTGCATCGCCACGGCGGCGTTGCTATGTTCGACCGTGACGTGTTCGTGAACGTGGTGGGCGGACTGCGTGTCAATGAAACTGCTGCTGACTTGCCGATCCTGCTAGCGGCTTTATCCAGTTATCGTGATAAGCCGTTGCCAAATGACTTAGTGTTATTTGGCGAAATAGGGCTTGCCGGCGAAATACGGCCGGTCTATAACGGCGAAGAACGTTTGCGGGAAGCCGCCAAGCACGGTTTCAAGCGTGCCATTGTGCCGCAAGGCAACGCATCACAAAAGAAAACGATCGACGGTATCCAGGTGACGCAGGTAAACCGGCTACAAGAAGTGTTGAACGCGATTTAGTTTTACGGTACACGCTTAGCAGAACGTGTCCACTGTGTATGCTGGCCAAACTTGAAATCAACCACGTATAGCGCAGTATCAACCGATACTCGGGTCAAGAAGTTTTCTCCAGTGTTTCCTCAATCTGTGGGTAAATGCGCACGGTCTTCACTGCGCTATCGCTGGTTTGCACGATATCCAGAGGATAGCCCGCTAGTTTCAGACTGGTGCCCGGCTGCGGAATCGCTTCCAGATATTCGAGTATCAGGCCGTTCAGAGTCCTGGGGCCAGTGGTGGGCAGTCGCCATTTCATGATGCGATTCAAGACGCGGACATTGGTGCTGCCGTTAACCAGGTAACTGCCGTCTGCATCTTTATATATGTCATTCTGTTGGGCGGCGGGATCAGAAGTGAATTCACCTACGATTTCCTCCAGGATGTCTTCCAGCGTCACCAATCCCTGGATGTCGCCATATTCATCTACCACTAGACCGATGCGCCGCTTGGCTGCCTGGAAATTCAGAAGCTGGCGTTGCAGAGGCGTGCCTTCTGGCACGAAGTAGGCTTCCCTGAGTATTGCGCGCAGCAGTTCGCGGGTGGGCTCTTGGTTCATCAGCAGATGCAGGAACTCGCGTGCATGCACGAAACCCAGCACATGGTCGATGCTACCTTCATACACAGGCAGGCGGGTGTGCTGGCTGGTACGCAGCCGCGCCAGGATCTCGTCCCAATCGGAACTGATGTCGATACCGCTGATCTCATTGCGCGGCACCATGATGTCCTCGACAGAAATCTTTTCCAGATCCAGGATGCTCAGCAGCATGCGCTGATGACGCTTGGGTATGAGGCCGCCGGCTTCGATCACCACCGTGCGCAATTCCTCTTGGCTCATGGAATGGATGGTTGGGCTATTGACCAGTACACCAAACAGACGCAATACGCCGTTTGCTATCAGGTTTACTGTCCACACAATGGGATAGAGGAACCATAGTAGCGGCGTCAAAATGAAGACCGCGGGAAACGCAAGTTTCTCCGGGTGCAGTGCCGCCAGGGTTTTGGGCGCCAGGTCGCCGAAGATCAGCACCAGCAGGGCAATCAGGATCGTGGCCACCAGCACCGTACTGCTGCCGCCGATGCGTAATGCGATTAGCGTGGCGAGCGCCGTGGCGAAGGCGTTAGCGAGAGTGCTCCCCAGAAGCACGATGCCAATAAACCGGTCCGGACGTTTTAACAGGCGCTCTGCCAATTGCGCGCCGCGATGTCCAGCACGCATCAGGTGTCGCAGACGGTAACGATTGAGCGCAATCAGACCGGTTTCGGAACCAGAAAAGAATGCAGACAGGATCAGCAGGATGATCAGCGCGACGAACAGTGTCCAAAGAGGAACATTTGCCAAAGTCCGATCACCTCACTCAGGACATAAGATTCCAGTGCCGGCCCAGAATCAGTTCCAGCACCGCTTTGCTGCCGAAGTATGCCAGCATCAGAACCACGAACCCGCCCAGTGTCCAGCGGATCGCGGTACGCCCGCGCCAGCCAAATCGCCATCGGCCCCACAGCAACACGGCAAACACCAGCCACGCCAGTACCGACAGTACGGTCTTATGCACTAGGTGCTGGGCCATGAAGTTGTGCACAAAAATGAAACCCGTAAACAGCGCCAGTGTCAGTAGGATGAAACCAGCGATGATGAGTTGGAACAGGAAACCTTCCATGAGTTGCAACGGCGGCAAGGCGCTCCATACGCCACTTGGCATGCGTCGACGCAGCCGGCGTTCCTGTATCGCCATCACGACTGCCTGTAGCGCTGCTACCGTCAGCAGGCTGTAAGCTATCAATGACAATACGATATGTGCATCCAATGGCCAATCACTTTCAATCACCATGAGACGATCGCTGGGGAACATTTCTGCCAGCAGGATGCTGAGGCCGGCCAGTGGCAACAGCACCACGCCCAAGTTTTCGAAATGCTGTCTAAAGAGGGTGGCGAGCGCGATCAACGCCACCAGCCAGCCAACCAGCGAAGCGGTGTTGAAGATCCCCATGTCCATGCTATGTGATGTGAAGATCAATGCATACAGCAGCAGAGTGTGCAGCAGGATGGCGGACACCGCGACGCTGCCCACAAAACCCTTGCGCTCGCGGATAAACACCGGCCCGCGTTTGCAGAAGGCCAGCAACAGCGCCAGCGCCGCTACGCAGTACAGGATCAAGTCAATAACAGCCAGACTGGTAAAACGCATAATGGTGCTCATGGAGTGCGTGTCTGCGGGTGCATCATCGCACAGGCGCAGGCATTGGGTGAAGCGGTGACAGAATACCGCAGGCAATCTCAAGTTACCCACCGATCCATACCTGATTTGGAAGCCTCTAGATTAAGGTGCGGAAGTGCAGGCGTTATAATTCAGTTTTGAACTACGCTGGTGCGATTGCATGTTTGAAGTCTTAAGTGAACGCTTGACGCGCACGCTCGATAGATTGCGCGGCAGTGGCCGGCTCACCGAGAACAATATCCGCGACGCGCTGCGCGATGTGCGGATGGCGCTTTTGGAAGCGGATGTGGCACTACCTGTGGTCAAGACCTTTACCGAACAGGTGCGTGTGCGGGCCTTGGGCAGCGAAGTACTTAAAAGTCTCACGCCCGGTCAGGCATTCATCAAGATTGTGCATGACGAATTGGTGGCGGTCATGGCAGGTGATGATACACAGCTTGATTTGAGCGCCCGGCCACCCGCGGTGATCTTGCTAGCGGGCTTGCAGGGTGCCGGCAAGACCACCACAGCGGCAAAGCTCGCACGGTTTTTGCTGACGCGGATGCATAAGCAAGTGGCGCTGGTGAGCACTGATGTCTACCGGCCAGCGGCACGCGAACAATTGCAAACACTCGCCGATGAGATCGGTGCGAGCTGTTTCGCACCGGCAGCGCATGACCCTGTGGAGATCGCACAATCAGCGCTAAGGGAAGCCAAAAATATGCTTTGTGAAGTACTCATCGTGGACACTGCCGGCCGTCTGCATGTGGACGAGGCCATGATGCAAGAGGTGCAACGCATCCACGCAGCCATAGTGCCGGTGGAAACCCTGTTCGTGGTGGATGCCATGGCTGGCCAGGATGCCGCCAATGCCGCCGCGGTTTTCAGCAAGAGCTTGCCGCTCACCGGTATCGTGCTCACGAAGGCCGATGGGGATGCCCGTGGCGGCGCTGCATTGTCCGTAAAGCAGGTGACCGGCGCGTCCATCAAGTTTCTGGGCATCGGTGAAAAAACTACGGCCTTGGAGATCTTCCAAGCGGAACGGTTGGCATCGCGCATTCTCGGTATGGGCGATGTGTTGTCACTGGTGGAGCGGGCGCATCAAACAGCCGACCATGAAAAAGCCGGCAAGCTCGCTGACAAGCTCAATAAAGGTAAAGGCTTCGATCTGGAGGATTTCCGCGATCAACTGCAGCAGATGATGGGCATGGGCGGGCTTGCCGCCCTGCTCGATAAACTCCCTGGCAGTGGCCGGCTGTCTGAGCAAGCCAAGACGCAATTCAACGATCGGGATGTACGTCGCCAGATCGC
>JBAWFD010000037.1:0-5535 GCA_049591615.1 Gammaproteobacteria bacterium
ATACTGTACAGGGCCCGCATCGCGAACGTCTGGTTTTGGCTGCCAATTTGACGATCTAATTCTTCTTGCGCTCGTGCTTCCACTGCACTTCCTGACCCTCGTCTTGGTGCGCGATTACCCGCGCCAGGACAAAAAGTAAATCTGATAATCGATTGAGGTATTTGATGCTCTCGTGATTCTGCGGATATTGCCTGTGCAGCGTCCAGGCGCGGCGCTCTGCGCGGCGACATACGGTGCGTGCCAGATGACAGGCTGCGGCGGCATGGCTGCCGCCCGGCAGGATGAATTCCTTCAGGGGCTGTAGAGTTTCATTGAATTTATCGAGCGTATTTTCCAGCCGCTGCACGTGATCCGCGGTTATGGCCTTATAGCCCGGCAGGCAAAATTCACTGCCTAGATCAAAAAGCTCATGCTGGATGGGCTGCAGTGCTGCTGTGATATCCGGCGATAAGTCCTCAGCCAGCAGCACACCCATGACACTATTGAGTTCATCCAGTGTGCCGTAGGCTTCCACGCGGGCATCGTCTTTGGGTACGCGCGAACCATCGCCCAAACCGGTGGTGCCTTCATCGCCGGTGCGTGTATAGATTTTGCTCAATCTGTGGCCCATGCGTATCTCACATCATTCAAGCCAATAGTTTCATGGCCATTTGTGTGCATGGTGTAAAACACGCACGATCTGGATCAGGTCAAGCCTTACCCGGTACACAAGGATAAACGGCGTTCCGGATACTACAAGCTCCCGCGTTCCAAGCAACCTTCCTGATCTTCCCAAGGCTGGATGAACTGCCAGGTAATCCACCGCCTGCTGAATCTGTCGAGCCATTTCTACAGCAGCTTTGGGATTATCATGGGTGATGTAATTACCAGCAACGTCGAGGTCTCGAAGTGCGCTGGGCGTCCAATTAAGCTCCACGCCGACCCCATCTTTTCAATTGCTTCACGGCTTCTTCGTGCGGTAACAGTTTGCCTGCTTCTGCTTCGGCAATGCCCTCCTTAATGGCTTTAACCTGCCATTCCTGCAGGGTTAGGAACTCTTCAATAGCCTGCCCCGCAATGTAGGATTTTGAGCGTTCCGTGACGGTGGCAAGCTTGGCCAGTCGCTTCGCGACTTCTTTTGGGACACGCACCGAGATCAGGGTGGATTCAGCCATGGAAAATCTCCTTGAAACACATCTTCATTATAGAAGATAGTATCATCAATTGTGATGATAGTAATTGAGTCCAGTTGCAGGTTTATTCTTCATTACCTGACGCAGCTCTTGCATGGGTATTCAACGCGTTGGTTTTCCGCTTTTACGGGAATGGCGCACTTGAGAGTGGCGACCACTTAGCGCTGGCAGTGCGGGCAATAGTAAGTCGATCGCTGGCCGGTGACGCGAGACTTGATGGTTGATCCGCAACGTTCACAGGCTTTCCCCTCGCGGTCATATACTCGCAGATGTTGGCGGAAGTAGCCGGGTTCACCATCCGTGCCGCTGAAATCCCGCAGTGTGGTGCCGCCTGCCTTGATGGCGGCATTCAGAACTTTGCGGATCGCTTTGGCGAGAGCTTGATACCGCTCCCGCGAAACTTTTCCGGCGGCGCGCTGTGGGTTTATGCGCGCCAGGAACAAGGCTTCACTGGCGTAAATATTGCCGACACCCACCACGATGTGGCTGTTCATGATGAAATTCTTGATGACCACTTTCCGCTTGCGGGCTTTGACAAACAGGTAATCGCCGTCGAAGTGTTCGTCCAGCGGTTCAGGCCCGAGGGAACGTAGGAGTTTGTGCTGGGCAGGATCGTTAGTGGTCCAGAGCAGTGTGCCAAAACGGCGTGGGTCACGCAGCCGCAGCGCACGACCGCTGTCCAGCACGATATCCAGATGATCATGTTTTCCCGCTGGCGTTTCCGCCGGCAGTACCCGCAGGCTGCCGGACATGCCGAGATGCAGGATGGCAGTGCCGGCAGCCGTATGTAGCAACAGATATTTTCCGCGTCGAGTGACGGAATCGATGCGCTGACCCGGCAGTGTTTTGATCAGTGATTGTGGCACTGGCCAGCGCAAATTTCTGTTGCGCACCACGACTGCGGTGACCGCATGCTTGAGCACATGCGGTTCGACTCCGCGACGCGCGGTTTCCACTTCCGGCAGTTCGGGCACGCAGCTTTGCCTTATAAAAAAGTACGGGCGGACTTAATGCCCAAGGCCATTAGTTTAATGGACAGATTTGGCGGCGGACTTATGGCTGGACGATATGGCGGGTTTATTCGTAGCTTTAGCGGATACTTTCTTAGGCTTCAGTTCCAGCAAGTCTGAGCGTTGTCCGCTGTCGAGCTGGTACTCAAGGCCAAGGTCCGGGCGGGCGAGTATTAGAAAATTGGGGTCACTGAGGATGGCGAAACGCAACGGTTGGCCGCCGTCCGCCAGTTCGATTGCCACTTCGCCCTGTGGCTTACCGTCGCCGATTTTATCCGTGCTAAGTGCCTGGGCATTCTTCCAGTTGTCCACCAGCGTCTGGATCGCATCGGAAGTTATAGCCGAATTCGCGGGTGCCAGCTGCCATGTGGCGCCTTTGAGTGTCAGGGTTGCATCCGGCAACTGCAGGCCGATGATGTGCGCATCGTCTGGCAGCAATCGTTTGCTGGCCCACCAATAGGGAGAATGGTTGATACGATAGAACAAGAGGTTGCCGGTGAGACGGATTTCATCGCCGGTTTTGACGTAGCGGTTGTTGTGGATAGGTTCGGTGCCGCCGAAATCGTATTCGGTGCCATTCAGCCATAATCGCAGGTTAGGCGGATCCAGACCGTATTGAGCCAAATCAGCCGGTTTCGCTGTGAAGCTGCGGCTGACATCTCCATGGATGTTGTCCAGGATGGTCTTTACCAGAAACTCATCGGCCGGGATTTTCAGTGGCGCAACCATTTGCCAGCCCTTGTCGGTGCGCGTAAGTTCAGCGGCTGGCATATTCGCAGGCTCAATCTTGATGGATTTGATATCCGTGGTTTGCAGACTCGTCAGCACCTCAGGCGGCTTGGTTTTTTTGGCACCGGGTTTGAAATATACGAACGACGCCAGGATGGCGATCAGGATCACCAGCGCCAGGTTGAGCCACAAACGGGATTTCATGATCTTCTCAGCCGCATCAAGCTCGGCGCCGGCGGACCCAGATGAGCAGTCCACAGGCGATCAGCAGCAACGGCAGCACGAACAGGAAGCCCAGACTGATCACCGCCTGGTCGGTATGGGAAAGCGTCAAGGTCCGGTCGGGGGCTGATTCGGTATTGATATTGATGAAGCTGTCGTCGTGGGAAAGCCAGTTGAGGATATTCAGGCCGAGCATCAGATTGCCGCCATTATTGAGATAGGCGTTGGATAGGAAATCCCCGTCGCCCGTCACGATTACGCGCTGTTCTATGCTTTTGTTGACCAAGTCATTATTTTTTTTATTATCAGCAGTAGCAGTTTTAACCTCGCGTGTCAGGTCAACGCCAATCGTCAACGGCCCCTGTTGATCACCCTGTTTCGGGTCGAACTTGATTTCGCCCTGCAGTTTCCCTGCTGTCAGCCAGCTGCGTGGCAGTGTATTGAGGAATGCCTGGCTTTGCCATCCACCGGTCGCATCAGTATTGAGAGCGGTGGCGCCAGCAAACAGCGTAGCGGTGTTGAAACCCCGGGTGATGGCGTCGCCAGTTTCATATTTAGCCACGAGGATGACGGTGGGATTGGTGATGCCGAAGAGCTGTGAATCCGGATCGACGATAGTGCCCTTCTCGAAGATCACGCCCAGATCTTTGGCTAAGGGCTCTAATCCATAGAGCGGTCCGGGATCGCCCAGCCACAGGAGGTTGCCGCCGCGCTTCACATAGTCGCGGATGATATTGACGGTACCCGGCAACAGATTGGTCTGAGGGCCAGCGATCACCAGCACTGCGGTATTCGTGGGGATGCTGGGTGTCGCGGCGAGGTTCAGGCTCTCGATCTTGAAGCCCTTGTCCTGCAGTTGTTTGCCGAAATCGCCCAGGTCGAAGTTGTGTTGGCCGAGTGGATCGCGCTCGCCCTCGCCGCTGAGAAATACGATATAACGATTCGCTCCGCGGGCGATGCCTTCGATGGCGTTGGTCACGTTGACTTCGTTCACCTGCGTCACTTTCTGGGTACGACCCTGGTAGCTGATGACCAATTCACCCTCGGCGGTGATTCCCTGACTGCGCGTCTCCTGCGGGTTGGTATTGGGATTCACGAAATTCAGGCTGGTATCGTGTTTCACCTGCCGGTACTTGCCCACGAAACGGCGCATGGCTTCACGCAGCGGCGGGTTGTCGCTCACGAAGGCGGTGAAGCTGAGCGGATCCTTGAGGGTCTTCAGAAGTTGCACGCTCGCGGGTGACAAGGAGTTGCGGTGTCCGTAGGTCCAATCGGCCTGGTAGACGTATTGAGTGCTGAGCCAGGCGATCAGCCCGACCGCTGCCAGGAATAGGATGACGAAGCTCCAGTTCTGGGCACGGATCTGCAGGCGGGATTTACGGGTGACGCGCATGCGGGTTAATGCTGCAGACGGTAAGCATCCAACCTGCGGATGCTGAGTACCAGGAAAGTGGTAATGAAAAGCAGGTAGTACGCCACATCAGTGGAATTGAAGGAGCCGCGTAGCAATGAACCATAATGGTCCAACATCGATAGATAATGGAAAACCGGGCTGTATCGCTCATCGCCGCTGCTTGCCCAGCTGATGATCCAAAGCATCAGCAGCAGGCCGAAGCTTGAGATCGCTGCCACCACTGGCTGTTTGGTCAGTGTCGAGATAAACAGGCCCACTGAGGCGAACGCGCCCAGCAAAAGCCCCAGTCCCAGTACCCCCGAGAACAGCTTGCCATAGTCCAGGTGTGTGCCGACTGCCAAAGACAGTGGCATGAGGGCCATCAATCCCAACATGATGAACAAGAAGATCAACAATCCGAGGTATTTACCCACCACGATCTCGGTTACGCTCACGGGCGCGGATTGCAGCAGGCTCAATGTTCCGCTGCGACGTTCCTCTGCGATCAGCCGCATACTCATGATCGGGACCACCATCAGCATGATGACACTGGCAGTACTGAAGACTGGCGATGCGATCGCGTCCGTCACGCCCGGAGCATTGGCCATGCCCGCCAGGGTGGGCGCGAATTTCAAGAAATTGTCGACTTGGATCAAAAAGATCCAGGCGATTATGAATTGGATCACGGCCAGCACGCACCAGGCCAGTGGCGACAAGAACAGATTCCTGAGTTCGCGCCAGGCGATCGTGAATATCATCATGCCGCGCGTTCCTGGAGGGGAACTAGGGCACTGGCTTCATCAGTCGTGGTCAAGTCCACGAAAATCTGTTCGAGGGATTTGTGTTCGGGCGTGAGTTCCTGAAGACCCCAGCCACGTTTAACCACTTCAGCTGCGAGAGCTTCGGCTGGGTTTTTATCCGGACTGAAGTGCACTCGCAGTCGATGGTCTCCTGTCAGTTCAACAGCATTTACGCCTGGCAACACTTTGATGACCGCAAGCTCTGGTAC
>JBAWFD010000038.1:0-29279 GCA_049591615.1 Gammaproteobacteria bacterium
TCCGCCAGCAACGCCGGCGAGATCAGTAACATGCCAAGCAACAGGGACAGGACACGTTTAATCATGATGTTACCTTCAGAGTGTTGCAATAACTAAAGCGCAGCCAATGCCTGATCCAGATCGGCGATCAGGTCATCGGCATGTTCGACACCCACGGATACGCGCACCAGATTAATCGGTGTCCGGGTATCGGGACCTTCCATGGAAGCACGGTGTTCGATCAGACTCTCGACGCCGCCGAGGCTGGTGGCGCGGGTAAACAGTTTCACATTGGCAGCTGCGCGCATGGCTGCAGCCTGGCCGCCGCGCAGCGTGAAGGATAGCATGGCACCGAATCCGCGCATCTGCCGGGCGGCGAGCGCATGCCCGGGATGGGAATCGAGCCCGGGATAGAAGACCTGTTGCACAGCCATTTGTCCGGCCAGAAACCGCGCGATGCGCAGGGCGTTATCCGACTGCGCGCGTATGCGCAGATGCAGGGTGGCAGCACCGCGCAGTATCAGCCAGCAATCGAATGGCGAGGGCACCGCGCCGGCTTCCGATTGCAGCAGGCGCAAACGCTCGCTGAAAACATTGCTGGTGCGGACTACGATCGCGCCACCGGCTACGTCACTGTGACCACCCAGATATTTGGTGGCGCTGTGCATGATGAGGTCCATGTCATAATCGAAAGGCCGCTGCAGTATCGGCGTGGCGAAGGTGTTGTCGCATACCGTGAGCGCCTTTGTTTGGTGTGCGATCTCGGCGATAGCGCCCAGGTCAGTGATATGCAGCAGCGGGTTGGACGGTGTTTCAACCCAGATCAATTTTGTCGCAGGCGTAAGTGCCCTGCGAACCCCATCCGCATCCGCTGTGTCCACGAAACTCACCAGCAACTGCCAGGGCCGCAATACTTCCCGCAGCAGACGCTGGATGCCATGGTAGGCATCCTGGCTACAAATCACGTGGTCGCCAGGCTTGAGCGCCTGGAATACTGTCATAGCTGCGGCCACACCGGAGGAAAATGCCAGCGCTTCACTACCGCCTTCGAGTGCCGCCAAGCAGGTCTCCAGCTGTGTGCGGTTGGGATTGGCGGCACGTATATAACTGAAGCCCTTGGGGTAGCTGCCGTCGGGGCTTCGTTCGAAGGTGGTTGACAGATGGATTGGCGGACTGATGGCTGCGGTGGCGGCATCCGGTGCGTGCCCGGCATGTACGCAGGTGGTCTCGATGTGGGCGGCAGATTTCTGCATGTAGGCGGCTCCGAAGTGGTATTCCTAATTTATAGATATCGCGCCGATGTCCCAACTTCAGGACAACTACCAGTAATTTCTTGTCGAAGATTTCGTAGAGGATACGGTAATCCCTTTCCCCGACTCGATACACGCTCTCTTCACCCTGTAGTTTCTTAACGCCATCCGGACGTGAATTTTCGGCAATCGCGCAAACGTGAAATGATGCGGACTCGCATCTTCTGGTTAAGGTCGCGGATCACCTTGGCTGCAGGCCGACTCAATTCGACACGGTAGGCTGCCATGTCTCAAAGTCTGTGATCTTTAGCCAACTGCTCCAATGAGATGGTGCCATGTTTGGCGATGTCCGCACGTGCCTGATTGACCTTGGCAAGATCCAACCGGTCTTCCAGAACTTCAAGAATTTCGGCGTCCACGACGGAAACCAAAGCAGCCACCCGCTTACCGTGTTTGGTGACGTAGACCCGATCGGATAGCAAAGACGCACGGTTGACGAGTTCGGCGAACTTCTTGCGGGCCTGGACCACGCTCACATGAGCCGGTTGTAGCCTCTTGGGTGTCTTGGCGGATGCCTGGTTTTTCGTAGAAACGCCCTATGTATGTACAATGTGTACTTAATGTACTTTTAGGCGCCTAGGTTATCAAGCTCGTCTTGTACCCCGGGAAGACACGTTGCAGTCAGCGCTGCAGGCGATCCAGCCACACAGTCAGTCCCTGGGCATTCAGTTCCACATCCATCTCCAGCCAGGTATCTACAGTTTCCAGATCCAGCGTGCAGCCGTGCGCGCTCACCTGCTGCGCCAAATAGGTGTACATGGAGCTACGCATGTAAGTGAGGCGTTGCTCGCCGCGCTCAGCACAGTCACGGGCTATCTCCACAAACCTATCGAGATGCGCGTGCATGTCATTCACAAGGCGCTGCACATCGGTGACGCGGCTGTAATGGGTGAGAAAACAGGCTTGCGGTGCAAACCCCATGATGCGATCCAGTGAGGCATGCGCCTGTTGTGGATCGAAATGCGTAGGGGTGGTGGCCGGGAAAATGAATGCGCCTCTATGGGTATCGAAAATCCGGTAGGAGATGCCGAAGCTGTCGCCGGTGAACACGCTGCGGCTGTCCCGGTCCACGATGCAATAATGATGCAGCGCGTGGCCAGGGGTGTGGATGCACAGCAATTCACTACTGTTCAGTCTAAAGTGGCTATTGTCCAGTACTTCGACGACACGTTGTGCCGCAATTGGCGGGATCTCACCATAGAGTTCCGCGAATTTCCTCTCTCCATATACGAGTTTGGTACCGGCGATGAGCTTGTCGGGATTGATCAGATGCGCAGCGCCGCGCGGATGCACCAGGACCTTGGCATTGGGCAGATGTTTCAACAGTTCGCCTGCGCCGCCGGCATGGTCCAGGTGCACGTGGGTCAGAAATACATAATCCACATCGCCAGGATCCAGGTTCTTGGCTTGCAACGCTCGCAACAGCTTGGATACGGAATGCGTGGTACCGGTGTCCACAAAGGCCGCGCGTCCGCCGCGTACGATTAGGTGGCTAGCGTCCAGCAATGGACGTACATAGTCCGTGTCGATGGCGCTGATGCCATGGTCAAAATCAATAAATGCGAGTTCGGACATGTTCCTGAAAATTGCCGGTGCGATTCATGATGGCAGCTGCAGAAACCGCCTGCCTTATATGCCCACCTGCAAACCCACCGACATGGCCTGCGACGCAGGGATGTGATAGCCGGCGGTTGTATCTTCGGTATTGCGCGCCATCCATACGAACAATCGGTCACGCCAATGGGCCATGCCCTGCTCTTTACGGCCGGCCAACATATCCACCTGGCCGATGATGTAGTGGACCGCATCCAGATCAATGACCAGACCGCGCTCTGCGCAGGTGGCCAGATCCGAGGGGATGTTGGGCCCCTGCATGAAACCGTAGCGCAGCACTACCCGGTAGAACCCCTGCCCCAGTTCCTTGAGTTCCAAGCGGTCCTCCTGTGTAACTTTCGGCACCTGCTCAATAATTACGGTGGCGAGTATCACGCGCTCATACAAAACTCCGGTATGCCGCACCAGCTGCTGTAGAGCCGGGGGCGTCTGTTCCAGGCGGCCCGTAAAGAACACCGCCGTGCCGGGTATTCGTTTCACGCTTTCACCTGTCAGACGGCCCAGGAAGGTCTCCAACGCAGTGGTGGTGTTGGCCACCTGTTCAGCCAGCAATACGGTGCCGCGCCGCCAGGTGGTCATGACGATGAACAAACCCAGGCCGGTGGCCAGCGGCAGCCAGCCACCGTCAGGAATTTTTAGGAAATTGGAACTCAAGAAACCGAGGTCGATGACCATGAACCCGATGAGAAATGCGCCAGCCGCAAACGCGTTCCAACCTCTGCGTTCCCGCGCCACCTTGAATGCCAGCACCGTGGTCACTGCCATGGTGGAATTGACTGCTACACCGTAGGCAGCTGCCAAATTGTTGGAAGAACGGAACGCCAGTACCAGCCCGATGGCCGCTACCATCAACATCCAGTTCACCATCGGCATATAGATCTGGCCGCGAGCTTCGGCTGAGGTCTGTTCGACTTTCAGATGCGGCAACTGGCCGAGCTGGATGGCCTGACGCGTCAAGGAATAGGCGCCAGTGATGACTGCCTGGGAAGCGATGCAGGTGGCCAACGTGGCCAATACCACCAGGGGATAGAGACTCCAGGACGGCGCCAGATGGAAAAATGGATGGATGGTGGTGTGTGGATCTGCGATCAGCATCCCACCCTGGCCAAAGTAATTGAGGAGCAGCGCCGGCAACACGAACCCAAACCATACCTTGCGAATCGGGCTGCGGCCGAAATGGCCAAGGTCCGCATATAGGGCCTCGCCACCGGTGGTCACCAAGAATACGGCATACAGAATCAAAAACCCGGCAAAGCCATTGGCCTGAAAAAATTGCACGGCATACCAAGGATTGACTGCCAACAGCACTTGCGGCGCGGCCGCGATACCGCGAATGCCGAGTACTGCCAGTACCAGGAACCACAGCAACATTAGCGGGCCAAACACCGCGCCTACCTTGGCCGATCCATGCCGCTGCACCGCGAACAACAGAAACAGGATTACTACGGTGATGGGGATGACGAAGCTATGCAGCTGAGGCGCTGCGATCTGCATGCCCTCCACGGCACTTAGCACCGAGATGGCCGGTGTGATCATGGCGCCGCCATACAGCATGGCGGCGCCACCGATACCGAGCAGCAGCAGGGCACGGCGCGGCCAATGTTCGTGCCCCTTGTCGGGACGCAGCAAAGCCAAGAGCGCGAAGATACCACCCTCACCGCGATTATCCGCGCGCAGCACGAAAGTCATGTATTTGAGAGAGATTACCAGGATCAGTGTCCACAGGATCAATGACAGGACCCCGAGGACATTAGGCATGCTAACCGGCATGGGATCGGCACCGGCGAAACATTCACGCAACGCGTAAATCGGACTGGTGCCGATGTCGCCGTAGACTACGCCAAGCACTGCCAGCGCCAGGGGCGCGAATCGCTGGCCCTGAGGTGCGGCCGTGTGTTCGACGTGTAACGCCGCCTGCTGAGCATTACGCCCCTGTTCTTTGCCAGCTTCCGGTGCCATGCGTTCGCCTAATACCCCGAGAACTTCGGGTCGGTTCGTGGGTTTATGTTACCGCAGCAAGATCATAATGATCCGCCTGTGTGATCCGCACTTTTACAAATTGTCCGGATTGCAAGCGTCGCGTGGTGGTCACGCGCACCACCCCATCGATCTCTGGGGCATCGGCGAAACTGCGCGCCACCACTTCATCGTCCATGACCCTGTCCACCAATACTGTGAGCTCGCGCCCCACGAAACGCTGCAGACGCACAGCGCTGATCTTGGCCTGGGCTTCCATGAACATCCGCCGGCGTTCCTCGGCGAGTTCCGCCGGCACCCAGTCCGGCAATCGATTGGCATCGGCACCGTCCACTGGTGAATAGGTAAAACACCCGACCCGGTCCAGCTGTGCTTCCTTGATGAACGCCAACAGCTGCGTGAAATCTTCGTCGGTTTCGCCAGGGAAGCCCACGACGAAAGTCGAGCGGATGGTGAGATCCGGACACAGAACGCGCCATTCGCGGATGCGCTGCAGAGTCTTCTCGCCGGCGGCCGGGCGGCGCATGGCCTTAAGCATTTTATGGCTGGCGTGCTGCAAGGGGATATCCAGATAGGGCAACAATTTGCCGGCTGCCATCAAGGGGATCACTTCGCTCACATGCGGGTACGGATAGACGTAATGCAGCCGCACCCACACACCCAATTCTCCGAGTGCCCGGCACAGGTCCGTCATGTGTGTGCGGTAGTCATTCCCGCGCCAGGCTGATCCTTGATATTTGATATCCACACCGTAGGCGGAGGTATCCTGAGCCACCACCAGCAGTTCCTTGACACCGTCCCTGACCAACTTTTCCGCCTCACGCAGCACTTCACCGATGGGGCGGCTAACAAGCCGGCCACGCAGTTTGGGGATGATGCAGAAACTGCATTTATGGTTGCAGCCTTCGGATATCTTCAGATAGGCGTAATGGCGCGGGGTGAGTTTGATGCCGCTCACCGGGATCAGATCCATATATGGATTGCGTGCCGGCGGTGCCAGTTGTGCATGCACTGCATGCATCACGGCCTCATAGTCGTGGGGCCCGGTGATGGCGAGCACCCCCGGATGACGCTCGCGGATCAGGGCTTCACGCATGCCCAGGCAGCCTGTGACGATGACCTTGCCGTTTTCTGCCAGCGCTTCGCCGATGGCTTCCAGAGACTCCTGCTGCGCGCGCTCGATGAAACCGCAGGTATTGACCACCACCAAATCGGCCTCACGATAACTGCCTACCACTGAATAGCCTTCCACACGCAACTGCGTGAGGATGCGCTCGGAATCCACCAGTGCCTTGGGGCAGCCGAGGCTCACGAAGCCTACTTTGGGCGCGGTCTCGGCAAATCGCTCTGGATCAACTGCCATGAATCACCTGCAAAACGGGCTGCGTATGCTACGCGGGCAGTGGATTTCTAACAAGAAAACCGTGGTGTTTGGCTGCTAGGAAGAAGACTTGCTTTCGATGCTAGACGAGGCAGTTTTATAACGCAGTCTGCACATCAGCACGCAACTGCTGGTCTTCTGGTACGGTCCTGGGTGAATAGCGTTTCACGATCCGGCCATCCTTGCCGATGAGAAACTTCTCGAAGTTCCACTGGATATCGGCACCGCCCGTTTGTTGCTTTAACCACGTATATAAAGGATGCGTACCGCTGCCGTTGACCTCGATCTTGCTGGTAAGCGGGAAAGTCACGTCGTAATTCACGCTGCAAAACTGTTTGATCTGTGCCTCATTTCCCGGCTCTTGTTGACCGAACTGGTTGCAGGGCAAGCCGAGAACCGTGAAGCCGCGTTCTTTGAATTCATGCTGGAGTTTTTCCAGGCCGGCATATTGAGGCGTGAGTCCGCATTGGCTGGCCACGTTCACCACCAGCACGGTTTTGCCGTTGAAGTCCTTGAGTGATTTGATTTGTCCATCGATGGTCTTAATCTCGAAATCATAGAAGTTGCTCATAGCGGGTTCCTGAATAACGGGTATCGGAAAGGGTAGCGAGACAATGGATTTTGCGCCGCGCAACACGTGGATAGCAACGCCGGCCACCGTTATCACCGCAAATCCACCAAGCTGCGAAGGCCAGCCAATCTGGGGAAACAACACCAACACGAAACCGATGAAGCCAGCGGCAACCGCCGGTATAACCAGCCAGCCGCGCAGGATAAATACATCCACGATCCCCAATACTATGGCCAGCAGCCACCAGTCGAGAAAATCCAGGGATTCCAGAAAATACAGGACTGGATTCATGCGGTTTTGCGTGTGGCAGCCCGCTGTTTCTTGAGGTGTACCTGCAACAAGGAAATCGCGGCCGGCGTCATACCTGGGATGCGTGTCGCTTGGCCGAGTGTCTGCGGTTTAACGGCGAGCAGTTTCTGGCGCACTTCGTTGGACAAACCGTGTACCAGGCTGAAATCAAACTCCGCCGGCAAGGAAGTTTCCTCCTGGCGGCGGGCGCGCAGGACTTCCTGTTGCTGGCGCTCGATATAGCCAGCATAGCGCACGCCAATCTCCACCTGTTCGGCTACCGCCGGCGCGACTTTGGTGTCACCGACACAGGGCAGTGATATCAGCTTGCCATGATTCATCTCCGGCCTGCGCAATAACTCGAGCGCTGATGTGGTACGCGCCAGCGGTGCGCCAAACAAATCCCCGGCCTGGCTCTCGGAAACATCTTCAGGGTGTACAAGTATTGATTGCAGACGCTCACATTCCCGCTCAATGGCTGCGCGCTTTTCAGCAAACTTTTCCCAGCGTGCATCATCCACCAGACCGAGCCTGTGGCCGATTTCTGTCAGGCGCAAATCCGCATTGTCCTCACGCAGCATCAGGCGGTGTTCGGCGCGGCTGGTGAACATACGATAGGGTTCGGGCGCGCCGCGGGTGATGAGATCGTCTACCAGCACGCCCAGATAGGCCTGTTCGCGTCCTGGCCACCAGGGTTCCTTCTGCTTGACCCGCAGCGCGGCATTCAGGCCAGCGAGCAATCCCTGGGCGGCGGCTTCTTCATAGCCAGTAGTACCGTTAATCTGTCCGGCGAAATACAGGCCACTGATGAATTTGGTCTCCAGTGAATACTTGAGATCCCGCGGATCAAAGTAGTCATACTCGATGGCGTAACCCGGCCGGGTAATATGGGCGTTCTCGAAACCCTTGATGGAACGCACCAGTGCGTACTGCACATCGAAGGGCAGGCTGGTGGAGATACCATTGGGATAAACCTCGTGGGTATCGAGACCTTCCGGTTCGATGAAAATCTGATGCGAGGCCTTATCGGCGAACCGCATGACCTTGTCTTCCACCGAGGGGCAGTAGCGTGGACCGACACCTTCGATTACGCCGGTATACATGGGTGAACGGTCTAGCCCCGACTTGATAATCGCGTGGGTGTGCGAATTGGTGTGGGTGATATGGCAGACCACTTGGCGCGGATGTTGCTCGCGTGAGCCCATGAATGAGAACACCGGCACGGGCTGATCGCCTGCCTGCACCGCTAAATCGGAGTAATCGATACTACGGCCATCGATGCGTGGCGGCGTGCCGGTCTTCAGGCGTCCGACCCGGAACGGCAGTTCCCGTAGACGTTTGGCCAATTGGTTGGCGGGTGGATCGCCGGCACGTCCGCCTTCGTGATTCTCAAGGCCGATGTGGATGCGTCCGCCCAGAAAGGTACCAACAGTCAGCACTACCGTGGGTGCAAAGAACTTCAGACCCATCTGTGTTACGACGCCCCTGACGCGTTCACCCTCTACCACCAGGTCATCCACCGCCTGCTGGAAGAAGGTCAGATTCGATTGGTTCTCGATTAGACTGCGGATAGCTTTCCTGTACAGCGTGCGATCCGCCTGGGCGCGAGTGGCGCGCACCGCGGGTCCCTTGCTGGCGTTCAGGATCCGGAACTGGATGCCGGCCTGGTCGGCGGCCTGTGCCATGACGCCGCCCAGGGCGTCAATCTCCTTCACCAGATGGCCCTTGCCGATGCCGCCGATGGCCGGGTTGCAGCTCATCTGCCCCAGGGTTTCCACGTTGTGCGTGAGCAGCAGGGTGGCACAGCCCATGCGCGCGGCCACCAGGGCCGCTTCGGTACCGGCGTGGCCGCCGCCGACCACGATCACATCAAAATGCTGGGGGTAATTCATCGTCAGAGCATACGATACCGAGAAAATGGCTGGCTATTTTATGCGCACTACGGGCTGCTGACCAAGTCTGGTGTTTAAATTGACGGTTTCTGGGGTACTGGGCATCATGCGATTCAATGAAATCTGGCCGGTTCACCCATTCAAATAGGCTTATCCCCCAGCTCATACTATTGATGTTGCTGGGTATCCCTGTCGGTGCCCTGGCGGCGCTGCAGTTCATTCCCTGCCAGATTGGCGCGCCGGATTCGCCGCAGCACATGCAGGCGAAATGCACCAGCCTCACGGTGCCGGAAGACCGCGCCCATCCGAGTGGCAAGACCATCAAACTGCACATCGCAGTGCTACGAGCGCGTACCGGCACGCCCGACCCGGATCCATTATTCTTCATCGCCGGAGGTCCTGGACAGGCAGCTACTCAAGCGTATTCGGAAGAAGCGCCAGCCTTCGAGCGTATCCGCCAGAAACGTGACATCGTGTTAGTGGATCAGCGCGGCACCGGCCAGTCCAACCCACTCAACTGTCCATCCACACCAGACAATAACAATAACCCTTCGCCCGCTGAGATCGCTCGGCAGGTACAAGTCTGCCTTAATCAACTGCCGGGCGATCCACGCTTCTACACCACCAGTGTGGCGGTCAAAGACCTGGATGCAGTGCGTCAGGCGCTCGGCTATACCCAAATCAATCTGTATGGAATCTCCTACGGTACGCGCGTGGCGCTGGAATACCTGCGGGAATTCCCCCAGCAGGTGCGTAGCGTGGTGCTGGATGGTGTGGTGCCGGCGGACTGGGATGTGGGCATGGACGTGTCGTGGGATGCACAGCAGGCGCTCGATCGCATTTTCGCGCGCTGCGTACACGCGCCTGCCTGCCATAAAGCGTTTCCGGAACTACCCGCGACCTTCCGTGGCCTACAACGCAGCCTGGAACTGCACCCGCAAAAACTTACGCTCCGCGATCCGCTCACCGGTGCGCCGCTTACCCAGACGCTCGGCTGGAATGCTGTGACCGGTGCGGTACGCTTCATGAGTTATGCCGGTGAAACCGCAGCACTTTTACCGCTGCTGATTCATCAGGCAGGTGTGGCACACGACTATGTGCCGCTGATGGCGAACGCCTTGTTCTTTACCAGTCAGATCAATGGCGGCATCGCCTTAGGCATGAACGCCGCAGTGTTATGCACCGAGGATGTGCCGTTCTACAAGAACACCGCGGTCGCGGAAAAAAAGATGGCAGATACCTATGTGGGCACCACACCGGTTACGCAACTCATGGAAACCTGCAAGCATTGGCCGCGCGGGATTATGCCAGCGAATTTTAAGCAAGCGGTAGTTTCCAACAAGCCGGTATTGCTGTTGTCCGGTGAAGACGATCCCATTACCCCACCGGAGAATGCTGCGCATGCCGCTCAAACACTGAGCAACAGCCTGTCCATCGTGGTACCGGGACAGGGGCATGGCAATGCTTTCCGTGGCTGCCTGCCAAAACTCATGTCCGAATTCGTGCAGCAAGCTTCCACCAAAGGTCTGGATACCGCCTGTGTGAAAAACATCCAGCCTTTCCCGTTCTTCATCCGCTTCACCGGGCCTATGCCATGATCGCGGTGCGCGACATCAGTAAACATTACGGCACAGTGCAGGCGCTGCAGTCGGTGGATTTCGCTGCAGCCGATAGCCGCATCACCGGACTGCTGGGCCCCAATGGCGCCGGTAAATCCACCACTCTGCGCATCATCTCCACGGTGCTGAAACCTGATAGCGGCACCGTCATGGTGGACCACAGCGACGTGCTCACCGACAGCCTGGGTGCGCGCATGCAGCTAGGTGTCTTGCCGCACGCCAGCGGTTTATATCCACGGCTTACCGCCATCGAGAACATCCGCTATTACGGCGAATTGAACGGCCTTGAAGGTGCGGCACTCGCCAAACGCATCGCCGAACTGGTGGAACTGCTGGAGATGCGGGATTTCGCCAAGCGCACGGCCAAGGGTTTTTCCCAGGGCCAGCGCATCAAAGTGGCGCTGGCCCGCGCACTGGTACACCGGCCCAAGAACGTAATCTTGGACGAACCCACTAACGGATTGGATGTCATGGCCACGCGTGCGCTGCGCGCCATCATCCGCCGGGTACGCGACGCCGGTCATTGCGTGCTGTTCTCCAGTCACGTGATGCAAGAAGTGGCGGCGCTCTGCGATGACATCATCATCATCGCCCACGGCCGCATCGTAGCCCGGGGCACGCCCGACGAGATCCGCCAGCAAACCGGCGAGACCGATCTGGAGGAAGCCTTTGTAAGAGCCGTGGGTAAATCGGGAGTGGCGCGGTGATGCGCAAACTCTGGACCGTGTTTCGCAAGGAGGTGATCGATAACCTGCGCGACCGGCGCACCCTACTGACGGTGCTGGTGTTCGGTCCATTATTCGGACCGATCCTGTATGTGGGCATGATGAACGTCATGACCAACAAACAGCTGGCGAATTTAAATCAGCCGCTCAAGCTGCCGGTGCAGGGTGCGCGCTACGCGCCCAATCTGGTGGACTACCTCAAGCAGCACAATACGGAAATTCAGCCGGCGCCTGCCGACCCCGAACAAGCGGTCAAGAACGGTTCGGTGGATGTGGTGCTGGTCATCCCCAAGCAATACCCTGCGGCCTTCCGCGCCGGAGAGCCCGCGATCGTACAACTGGTCATGGACCAGTCCAAGGATTCGGCGCAGAAAAACGTGAGCCGTGCCAGAGACCTGTTACAAAACTACGGCCAGGAAATCGCCGCGCTGCGGCTGCTGGCGCGCGGTGTGGATCCTCGCACTGTAGCGCCGCTGGCGATCGAGAGCGTGGACATTTCCACGCCGCAATCCCGAGCTGTGCTTATACTGGGGTTCGTGCCGTATTTCTTCCTGTTTGCCGCCATCATCGGCGCCTTCTATCTGGCCATTGACGTGACCGCCGGTGAGCGCGAGCGTGGCTCCCTCGAACCTCTGCTCACCACTGCGGTTGCACGCGGCACGCTGATCTCCGGCAAGCTTGCTGCGGTCACGTTGTTCTCGGCGGTATCTCTGGGGCTGGATGTGATCGCTCTGTCTTGGAGCCAGGGACTGATCCCGGCGGCCAAGCTCAACATCGTGGTAAATTTCGACTGGTATACGGCACTGGCCACATTTCTGCTGACCGTACCCTTCTGCCTGCTGATCGCCGCGCTCCTAACGGTGGTGGCGTCGTTCACCCGCAGCTACAAGGAAGCTCAGACCTGGCTATCATTCATCTTCATACTCCCCATGATCCCGGTGTTCGCGCTCATCATGTTCCCGGCCGAACCGTCGCTGTGGATGATGTGGATACCAGCCCTGAGTCAGGATGTGCTGGTGACAGCGGTGATAAAGGGTGCGGCTCTCAGCGGAATATTTGTGGGTATTTCCGTCATCAGCACCCTCGGTTTGGGCCTGCTGCTGGCCTGGCTGGCCGCCTGGCTGTACCGCCGCGAGAAAGTTTTGGGTTGAGAATTAACTGTTTTTCATGGTCAGAAAAGTGGTTTTGGCGGGTCTATACTCATGTATAGCCTTAGTTCGAAATCGCGACAGTCATGGGTAAACAGTGCGTCAAATTTTTAATTGTCCTGGCGGCAAGTTTATTATCGGCGGGCGTGTTTGCGGACGGCCAGCAGATCTATAAATGGACAGACAACCAGGGCGTGGTGCATTACAGCGACAAAGCCCCTGTCAAAGCAGCGCAACCGGTGACGACCATGCAGCTGGCGGAACTGCCAGCAGTGGATGCGCAGACGGAAGCGCAAAACCAAGCCTGGATCGCCAGTATCAATCAGTGGTACCAGAACATCGTGGTACAGGAGAATCAGCAACAATATAACCAGATACTGGCCTGGCAGGAATCTCAAGACCAGGCGGCCGTGAGCAGCTCCGACTCAACCCAGGAGGTTTCCTACGTCAGCCAAATCTATGGGGGCTACCGGCCATTCGATTACAAGCACTGGCAGCATGAAAAACGCCCTACCCAGCTGCCGGCGAAGTCACCGGTGTTCAAATCTTCCATCTGGAATACCCAACCCAATCCCTCTTCGGGACAGTTATACAACACCAATCCCAATATCCATTTTTAAAAAATGGCTTGAGTTGCGGAGTTATTTACCGATACAGAAACTTGAAAATATCCGCGTTAGCAAATCTTCACTGGTAAATTCCCCGGTAATCTCGCTCAGGCACAGTTGCGCCAGCCGCAGCTCTTCCGCCAGCAATTCACCAGCGTGCTCCTGCAAGCGCTGTTGTGCTTCATCCAGATGCTCGCCCGCCCTGCTCAGGGCTTGCAGATGGCGGCCGCGAGCCATAAAGACACTTTCGCCAGTATCGTGAAAACCGACAGTATTTTTCAGATGAGTCCTGAGAAAATCCAGGCCCATGCCGGTTTTAGCGGATAGCGCCACATGTACAGAGGCGCCACTTGCATGCAATTCCGGTCGGCGACCTGTGAGATCGATCTTGTTATACACCAGTGTGACTGGCAGATTGGCCGGAAATTGCTCAAGACTGCCGGTGTCCTCAGCGGAAAATCCTTGCGCGTCATCAACCACCAGCAACACCCGGTCGGCGGAGCGGATGGCTTCCCAGGCGCGGCGCACGCCTTCTTGCTCTACTCGATCGCTGCTGTCCCGCAGGCCGGCGGTATCGATGACATGCAACGGCAGGCCATCCAGGTTGATCTGCTCCCGCAGAAGATCGCGGGTGGTACCGGGAATCTCCGTAACGATGGCGGCCTCGTGACCGGCCAGCCGGTTCAGCAGACTGGATTTGCCAGCATTCGGACGGCCAGCAATGACTACGGTCAGGCCTTCCCTCAATAGGCTGCCCTGTTCAGCGGCTGTGCTTAGTGCTTCGAAGTGTGTTCGGATATTTGTGAGGCGTTCCGCCACTTTGCCATCACACAGGAAATCCAGCTTCTCATCCGGGAAATCAATGGCGGCCTCCACATACGTACGCAAGGCGATGAGCGTTTCCACTAACTGGTGGACGCGCGCGGAAAATTCGCCACGCAGTGAACGCAGGGCGGCGCGCGCAGCCTGCTCGCTGCCGCTGTCGATGAGATCGGCGATCGCTTCCGCCTGGGCCAGATCCAGCTTGTCGTTGAGGAACGCGCGTTCCGAGAATTCTCCCGACTTCGCCAGGCGCGCACCTAACTCACACACACGCTTGAGCACCAGTGACGTGACCACGGGGCCGCCGTGGCCATGCAGCTCAAGCACGTCTTCACCCGTGAAGGACTGTGGCGCAGGGAAAAATAGCACGATGCCGGTATCCAGCTGTGCGCCCTCAGCATCCACAAATGTTCGCAATAACGCCTGCCGGGGCGCCGGCAGGGCACCGAACAATTCGGCGGCAATCGCCGGGACAGCAGGGCCCGAGACCCGCACGATACCGATGCCGCCGCGTCCCGCAGGCGTGGCAATGGCAGCGATGGTGTCGTACATAAATGTCGCGGCGGATTTCATGGGAAAATCAGTTTAAGGCGTTTCACGATCAGCACGACCAATAAAGGCAGGAAAAATCATGTCCGTTGAATCCGTTCAATTCCCCAATGCGGCCGGCCAACAATTGGTGGGCCGGATCGAGATGCCCGCCCACGGCAAACCGCGCGCTTATGCGCTCTACGCTCACTGCTTCACTTGTGGGAAGGATGTGCGCGCGGCTGCGGATATCGCCCGGGCCCTGTGCATGCAGGGTATCGCCGTGTTGCGCTTCGATTTCACTGGTGTTGGCGACAGCCAGGGGGTGTTCGCCGACACCACGATCAGCTCCAATATCTCCGACCTGGTACAGGCGGCGGCGTTTCTCGAGAAAAATTACCAGGCACCCAAGCTCCTGATCGGCCATTCATTGGGCGGCACCGCGGTGCTGGAAGCCGCGCACCAGATTCCCAGTTGCATCGTGGTGGCCACGGTGGCGGCACCCGCCAATCCGGACCATGTGGCCGGATTGCTGGGGTCCGCGCGCCAGGTCATCGAGCAGCAGGGCGAAGCCGACGTGCTGCTGGCGGGACACAAGTTCCACTTCAAGAAAGCCTTCTTAGATGATCTGAAAGACCAGCACTGGGAACAAAACATCCATGCGCTGCGCAAGCCCTTACTGATCTTCCACTCACCTAATGATGCGGTGGTGGACATCAGCAACGCGGGACTGATTTACGCCGCTGCCTTGCATCCCAAGAGTTTCATATCGCTCTCGGGTGCGGATCATCTATTGTCGCGCCCGGAGGATTCCGAATACGTAGGTCTGTTGCTGGCGGCCTGGGCCACAAAATATCTGGGCGAGCTCGGCGTCAAGCCTTCAGCCAGTCTCGCGGAAGAAGGCCAGGTCGTAGTACAAATCAACAAAGATCATTACCGAACTGAGGTGTATGCTGGGGTACATCACTTGTTGGCAGACGAACCGAAAGATGTGGGCGGCAGCGATGCCGGGCCCTCACCTTATGGCTATCTCACCAGTGCCTTGGGCGCTTGCACCGCTATCACCTTGCGCATGTATGCGGACCGCAAACAATGGCCATTAGAAAGTGTGCGGGTGCATCTAACGCACGCGAAGATTCATGCCCAGGACTGTGCCGATTGTGAAATCAAGGAAGGCCGAATCGACAAGTTCGACCGGGAAATCGAACTACGCGGCGAGTTAAGCGCGGAACAGACACAGCGTCTGTTGGAGATCGCCGATAAATGTCCAGTGCACCAAACTCTACATTCGGAAGTTTTAATCGAGACGCACCTGAAACAATAATCCTATTGCTCATTTGTCCTTGGCGGCGTGCTGCTTATTATCCATGCCCACGATGCTATTGATGCGCCACTGTTGTGCGATGGTCAGAATCGAATTGGCGACGTAATACAGCGCCAACCCCGACGGCAACACCGCATACAACACCGCGATGCCCAGCGGCATGGCCATCATGATGCGCTGTTGCATCTTATCGGTAGTGGGCTGTGGGCTGATGCGCTGCTGGATGAACATCACCACGCCGTACACCACCGGCAGGATATAAAGTGGATCCGGCGCGGACAGGTCGTGTATCCAGCCGAGCCATGGTGACTGCCGCAGTTCCACGCTGTAAACGAGCACATAGTACAAGGCAAAGAAGATCGGCATCTGCACCAGCATCGGCAGACAACCGCCCATGGGATTGATCTTCTCCTTTTTGTAAAACTCCATGGTAGCCTGGCCGAGTTTCTGTTTGTCGTCCTTGTAGCGCTCCTGCAGGGCTTTGAGGCGCGGTTGTACACGCCGCATTTTGGCCATGGAACGGCCGCTGATCTGGTTCAAGGGATAAAACAACAGTTTGAACAGCAGCGTCAGCACCAGGATGGACCAGCCCCAGTTGCCGATGAAGCGATGGATCAGGTTTAGCAGCTTGAAAATCGGCTCAGCGATAATGGTGAGCTTGCCGTAATCCACGGTGAGTTCCAGGCCTGGCGCCACCTGTGCCAGCCGCGTCTGCAATTTCGGCCCGATAAAAAATTTGTCTTCGAATGTGGCATTACCGTCTGGGTTAACTGTTTTCAGAGCCGTGATGGTGCCGACGAAATAGCGTGAATCTCCCAGGGAGCGTGTGTAATAGAGGTTGTCCGGAGTTTTCGTCGCTGTCGCCCGATCTTCAGGAATCACAGCCGCCAAAAAATAATGATTAACCACGGAAATCCAGCCGCCCACGCTGGTCTTGTTTATGGGTGTTTCAGTCAAATCCTTGAATTCGTACTGGTGATAGCCATCGCTGTCATACAGCGCCACTCTTTGATAGTCGTAGCGCTGGACGCTGAAAAGACTATGACTTTCCTGGGTGTACTGATTTTCAAATTGCAGATACTGCGCACCACTCCAAGTTTCGGAAGATCCATTATGCACACTGTAGGAAAGAGCGATTTGATAGCTACCGCGGGTGAAGGTATAGGTTTTGAGTACCTCCAGCCCCTGCTGGTCTTTCCAGCTGAGAGTCACGCTCAGGGTTTTCTGATCAGGCGCGAGTTCATATTGATGCTGACTGGCTGTATACAGAGCTTCGTGTGTGGGGGCTGCGGGTCCTGAGTGGGTTTGCAGTCCTGATTGAGCGATCAACAGTTCCGCATTGTCACTATTCAGTACTTTGACCAGTTGCGGTTTTTTTAACTCCACGGGATATTTAAGGAGCTCAGCCTGGCGGATATCGCCGCCCGCTGTATCGATGATCACATCCAGCACGTCAGTACGCACATGGATTTGTTTTCCCTCGAGGGGGCTGTTAACCGTTGAGCTAGGGACTGCAACTGCGTTACTAGCCACCTTGGTTGCCGGCGCTGATCCATTGGGCGCTGTGGGAATCTCCGGAGTAGATGCAGCCGTGGTGTTCGCAGCAACCGGCTGCGGTGCTGGCGTTTTAGGTCCGTAGTCCTGCATCCATGCCTGGTAAATCAGAAACGCGACCATAACCAATGCCGCAAACAAAAATAATCGGCGGTTATCCATGAGGATGTTTCACATCAGGTAGCGGATCATAGCCACCAGGATGTAGCGGATGGCAGCGCAAGATACGCCGGGTCGCTAGCCAGCTGCCGCGTATTGCACCAAAGCGCTGTATAGCTTGCTGGGCATACATAGAACAGGAAGGTTCGAAACGGCAATGCCGGCCTAATAAAGGGCTGATAAAATACCGATAGCTGCGTATTAAAAGAATCAGGATGCTGCGCATTGCTTTATTAGTTCCTGCCAATGCCATTCAAGGCTTTTGCGTATGGCAATATTATCCGCTGAGGCTGCCGGTTGCTTAGCTTGAACCACAATGTCTACGGTCGGAAAACTCGCGCGGTGGTTGCGAAAACTCTCTCGTATTTGGCGTTTGATACGATTGCGCGCGGTCGCATTCGGTACAGTCTTGCGGGCCACACTCAGGCCCAAGCGTGCTACCCCCGGGCCGGAGCTTACATACACACGAAAACATGAATCTGAGATACGTGTCCCCACGCGAAAGGCTCGGTTGAATTCTGCCGGTGTGCGCAGCCGCGCTTCGGGTGGGTACCCGCTTATGGACAAGCTTAGGGGCAGAGTCTCGCCCGGCCTTTGGCACGTCGGGCGCTCAGAACCTGACGTCCACGTTTGGTTGCCATACGTGCACGAAAACCATGGGTACGTTTTCTGCGAATAATGCTGGGCTGATAGGTTCGTTTCATGCTGATGACCGGTGAGATGCGCCGTGTTCACGGACGCATAGGCAAAGGGGCGATATTAGACTTGGGCATCGGCCTGCTGTCAATACACGGGTGCCCAATTTCATAAATTCGGTCCTGTGGATAACTCGAATCAACCGGTATAGACTCCATTCTTCCTTCGCGTAGTGTCGCCTAAGCACTACCGAGCCGAACTGAAACAATCGAAACGCCGGGGGTCTAGCATGGCATCGCTGTGGACGCGGTGTGTGGATCATTTGGAGCATGAGCTCACGGAGCAAGAGCTCAATACCTGGATCCGGCCACTACATGCTCAGGAAGACAGTCACACGCTGCGCTTGCTGGCGCCGAACCGTTTTGTTATGGATTGGGTGAAAGACCGCTTCCTGCCACGGATCTCGAAGTTAGCCCGGGAGTTGGCTGAGGACAGGGACCGCAGGGTGTCGCTGGAGGTCGGGACAGTCCAGGAGCTGCCTGTCCGAAGCCCCAGCGCCCTGATTGGCAATGTACTACCCACCCCTGGTGCTGGAATTAATCCCCTTTATACCTTCGAGACCTTCGTGGAAGGCAAGTCTAACCAGTTCGCGCTGGCTGCTGCACGCCAAGTCGCAGAGAATCCTGGAAGAGCCTATAACCCTTTGTTCATCTATGGGGGGGTTGGTCTCGGTAAAACCCACCTGATGCAGAGTATCGGCCACCTGATTCAACTGCGTAATCCACAGGCCCGGGTAGCCTATGTTCATTCAGAACGCTTCGTCAATGAGATGGTACGGGCACTGCAACATAACACTATCAATGAATTTAAACGTCAGTATCGTACCTTGGATGCATTGCTTATTGATGACATACAGTTCTTCGTCGGCAAGGAACGTTCCCAAGAAGAATTTTTCCATACCTTCAATGCCTTGCTAGAGGGACAACAGCAGGTGATTCTGACCTGCGATCGCTATCCTAAGGAAGTCGAGGGCTTGGAAGAGCGGCTTAAATCTCGTTTCGGTTGGGGTCTGACAGTACCCATCGAACCACCGGAGCTGGAAACCCGGGTCGCTATCCTGATGAAAAAGGCAATCTTGGAAAATGTCGCATTGCCGGATGAGGTCGCATTTTTCATTGCTCAACGAGTGAGTTCCAACATCAGGGAGTTGGAGGGTGCACTACGAAGAGTAGCAGCTAATGCACAGTTTACCGGTCAATCTGTGAGCTTGGAAAACACTCGGGAGTGGCTTAAGGACATTCTTGCCCGCCAAGACCGTTTGGTTACTTTGGATAATATCCAAAAGACTGTGGCAGATTACTTTCACGTACGTGTGAGTGACATGCTTTCTAAAAAGCGCAGTCGTTCCATAGCCAGACCCCGGCAAGTTGCCATGAGTCTAGCTAAGGGACTTACAACCCACAGCTTGCCAGAAATTGGTGACGCTTTTGGCGGCCGCGACCACACAACTGTCTTACATGCCTGTAGAAAAGTACAGGAGTTGTGCGGTGTGGATCCTCGGTTTGATGATGACTACCAGACATTAATCAGAACGCTAACGGGTTGAAAATCTGTGTATAAACTGTGAGCCGACATCTGAACTTGGGTTATCCACATACTGTTAACAACCTGCATATAGCCATCCAGGGTATTACCTAACAGGCTATAAACATCGTAAGATGTTGAAATATATGACAAAAATCATATAGTCAACAGTATCGCGCAGTTTAACTATGATTACTAAATATAAAACTATCTATATTTTAAGAGTATTAAGCAGGTGAATAAATGAAATTTGAAACTCTTAGGGACACTCTTCTTTCACCCGTCCAGGCTGTAGTAGGCGTAGTTGAAAGAAGGCAAACTATGCCAATACTCGCGAACCTCTTGATTTCAGTGAGCGACGCTGGGTTGGCAATTACTGCTACAGATATGGAAGTTGAGTTGGTTGCAAACACCGATGTCGAAATTCATGAGAAAGGTGAAATAACTGTTCCAGCACGTAAGCTACTGGATATTTGTCGGGCGTTACCAGAGGGAGCGAAACTAACGATTCATCTGGACAAGGGCAAACTCTCTTTGCGTTCAGGACGCAGCCGCTTTAGCTTGGCCATCCTACCCGCAGCTGATTTCCCATCCATTGATGATATTCATGTACAGCGTGTCTTTGCTATTAGTCAAAAACAGTTGCGTGATCTCGTTGCTAGGACAGCTTTTTCCATGGCCCAGCAGGACGTCCGCTACTATTTAAATGGCTTATTGTTGGAGACTGGCGAAAATCGTTTGCGGGCTGTGGCTACGGATGGCCATCGTCTAGCGCTATGTGATTTACAAACAGCTGTAGCTGAAGGTCCGGTGCAACAAGTAATCGTACCCCGTAAAGGTATACTCGAGTTGCAGCGGTTATTGGCAGACAGCGATGCTCAGGCCCAGATTGAATTAGGCACCAATCATCTGCGCGTGACATTGCCAGGCCTTAGGTTTACTTCAAAGCTCATAGATGGAAGATTCCCAGAGTATGAGCGCGTAGTGCCTAAGGGTGGTGATAAAGTCTTTACAGCTGACCGGCAACATCTACGAGAGACCCTGAGTCGGGCTGCCATTCTTTCAAACGAAAAATACCGGGGTGTGAGGTTACAGTTATCGCCGAAACATCTAAAAGTTATGGCGCATAACCCGGAGCAGGAAGAGGCAGAGGATGAACTCGAGGTCAGCTATCAGGGCAATGAATTGGAGATAGGTTTTAATGTCACCTATCTTCTGGATGCTTTAGCCGCATTGGAAAGTGATCAAGTACATGTCACTTTGACTGATGCGAACAGCAGTTGTTTGATTCGTGCACCAGAAAACGAAGAGTGTCGCTATGTAGTCATGCCGATGCGTCTCTGACCAACGGTCATTATGGGTTTATCGAACATTTCACTGCGGAATTTTCGTTGTTTTACCTCTGCTGAACTTGAATTTACTCCAAGTCTGAACCTGATCTATGGAGAAAACGCTTCAGGCAAAACCAGCCTGATTGAAAGCATTTTCCTCTTGGGTCGAGGCCGTTCCTTTAGGACAGCAAGCCTTAGGTCAACTGTATACAGAGGCGCTAATGGATTTCATATAAACGGACAAGTCACCAGTTTTAGCTTTTCTACACCAATGCGCATTGGGCTAACGCAAACGGCCGGCCAATTGCAGGCAACTATTGGTGGAGAAACCCCTACAACCTTAGCCCAATTGTCGGAAACCCTCCCCGTTCAGCTCATTGATAGCCAAGCGCACCAGCTTATTCGGGGAGGCCCACGGTGTCGTCGCCAATTTTTAGACTGGGGCGCGTTTCACGTGGAACCAACTTTTTTCCCTGCTTGGCGGCGATACCAAAGAGCCCTACGACAGCGCAATGCCTTATTACGGAATGGCAAGTCCCAACGAGAGATTACAAGCTGGGACGGAGAAATAGTGTCTCAGGGAGAGACTTTGAATCGTTTACGGCAGCAATATTTGGTGAATCTATTACCAACTGCCAAGTCCTGGGCAAGCCAAGCCTTAGGTGGACTCGATGTCAGTTTGGAATACCGCCCAGGCTGGCCGGAAAATCAGAGATTATCGGAGGCTCTGCGGAATGCTATCGACAGAGATCAAAGCTCAGGTACGACCCAGTTTGGACCACATAGGGCGGAAATGTTGATAAACGTCGATGGAAAAGCTGCTCAGGGATGGGTTTCCAGTGGTCAGGAAAAGGTATTGGCAGGATCGTTGCTGTTAGCCCAAGCATCGGTCTACCGCATTATCACAAGCCGTTCTTGCATCTTATTGTTGGACGATTTGGCTGCTGAACTTGATGCGTACCATTTGGCTCGGTTTTTAGATCGTGTCGATGAAACTCATGCCCAAACATATATTACCGCGATAGAAACGCTGCCTTTGATAAGAGGTAGGGCGGCAAAATCGTTCCACGTGAAACAAGGGAAAATAGATGCAGTGGTATAATTCATACTGCTTATGGATTACCTACAATGCCCGAAAATAAACGCTACGATTCCAGTAATATCAAGGTCTTAAAGGGACTCGATGCGGTCCGTAAGCGGCCCGGCATGTACATCGGTGATACCGATGACGGTACCGGTCTCCACCACATGGTATTTGAGGTGGTGGACAATTCGATCGATGAGGCTCTTGCGGGCCATTGTACGGAAATTTCCGTTACAATTCATGAAGATGAGTCAGTTACGGTTATTGATAATGGCCGTGGTATTCCGGTCGACCTGCATAAGGAAGAGGGACGGTCGGCAGCCGAGGTCATCATGACTGTGCTGCACGCCGGAGGTAAGTTTGATGATAACTCCTACAAGGTGGCTGGGGGGCTGCACGGAGTGGGGGTATCGGTGGTTAACGCCCTTTCAGAACACTTACACCTGCTTATCAAACGGGACGGAAAATTGCACGAACAAGAATACCGTTACGGCGATCCCGTCTATCCATTGAAAGCAGTCGGCGAAGCCCAGGGCAACGGGACTGAAATCCGCTTCAAACCCAGCGCCAAGACTTTTACCCATATACAGTTCAATTACGAAACCCTGGCAAGGCGCCTGCAGGAGTTGTCGTTTCTGAATTCTGGTGTGCGCATTCTACTCAATGACCAACGCACCGATAAGCATGATGTCTTCCAATATGAGGGTGGTATTGAAGCCTTCGTGCAATATCTAAACCGCAATAAAACCGCGTTGCATTCGACTGTTTTTCATTTTCTCACAGAGCGCGAACGCACCACCATAGAGATTGCATTGCAATGGAACGATTCTTATCAGGAAACGGTGTATTGCTTTACCAACAACATCCCGCAACGGGATGGGGGCACGCATCTGGCTGGTTTCCGAGCCGCGCTCACACGTACCGTGAATAATTATATCGAGAAAGAAGCACGTCTGAAAAAGGAAAAAATCCCTTTGACAGGTGATGATGCACGAGAAGGTCTAACCGCCATTGTTTCGGTAAAACTACAAGATCCGAAATTTTCTTCGCAGACAAAAGACAAGCTGGTGTCATCGGAAGTGAAGGGTTTGGTGGAATCACTGATGGCGGAAAAATTCGAAGAATTTCTGTTGGAAAAACCTGCGGAAGCCAAGATTGTCATCGGCAAGGTGATCGATGCAGCGCGTGCGCGCGAGGCGGCACGTAAGGCCCGTGAGATGACTCGTCGCAAGGGCACATTAGATGTGGCCGGTCTGCCAGGAAAACTAGCAGATTGCCAGGAGCGCGATCCAGCGCTCTCGGAGCTGTTTTTGGTGGAGGGTGATTCGGCCGGCGGATCTGCCAAACAGGGCCGTGATCGCAAATATCAGGCGATTCTGCCGCTCAAAGGTAAGATTCTGAATGTTGAAAAGGCACGTTTCGACAAGATGTTGTCATCTGTTGAGGTCGGCACGCTTATTACTGCTCTTGGCTGTGGAATCGGCGCAGAAGAATTCAATATTGAAACCCTGCGTTATCACCGCATCATTATCATGACGGATGCGGATGTGGATGGTTCGCATATACGGACTTTGTTGCTGACGTTTTTTTACCGGCAAATGCCTGAACTTATCGCTCGTGGCCATATATATATCGCCCAACCACCGCTATACAAAGTGAAACGCGGAAAGCAGGAGCAGTATGTAAAAGATGACGCGGAACTGAACGCACTATTATTGCGATCCGCAACTGAAAATACAAAACTCTGCATCAAAGCCAACGTAGCCGCCATGAACAGCACGGCATTGGAAACTCTGGCGGCGCGTTATATGGAAGTGATGGCCATGACCCGGCGTTGGACAAGGCGTTATGATGAGCGTGTATTGGAAAAATTATTGTATGTTCCTGCAGTCACCACGGATAAATTTACCAATACGAATTGGCTCATTGGCTGGGCAAAAATCCTTGAAGAGCGTCTAAATGCCGACGATAGCAGTGGTACACGCTATTGCGTATCACTCCATAAGGATACCAGCCGCGAAGTTCCGAGTATCAAGATCACACGCGCACATCATGGTCTGTCCACTGACAAGTTGATCCACCGTGAATTTTTTTCCTCCGGTGAGTACAAGAGTATTGCCACACTCGCGCAACAGCTGGACGGTCTGATCGGGGAAGGCGCGTATGTGACCCGGGGAGATCATCGCCAGGAAGTTACCAGCTTCAAGGAAGTCATGAACTGGCTGATTGATGAGGCCAAACGCGGCCAGGCCATCCAGCGTTACAAAGGTTTGGGTGAAATGAACCCAGAGCAACTGTGGGAAACCACTATGAATATGCAGACGCGGCGTCTGCTCAAGGTGCGTATCGAGGACGCCCGTAGTGCCGATGACGTGTTCACTACGCTTATGGGCGATGCGGTAGAGCCGCGGCGTGAATTTATCGAGAAGAATGCCTTGGAAGTGGCGAATCTAGATATCTAATTATTCCTAGTATTACGTTCCAACGCGGTGCCCGCATAACCTGGGCTGATTTGCTGCATCTGTGCCTCGATCCATGTCTGAATCTCTGCGTTTACTTCTTCGGGATTGCGTCCATTTGTATATATGGTTTTGCCGATACGTACCTGTACCGTGCCCGGGTATTTTAGGAACGCATTACGTTTCCAGTAGTCGCCAGCATTGTGGGCTACGGGTATGATGGGCCTACTGGTTTTTTCCGCCAACAATGCACCTGACAGACCGTAACGGCGGGTAGTACCAGGCGGCATACGGGTACCCTCCGGGAATATCATTACCCATAGACCAGCATTTAGCCGCTGTTCGCCCATTTCCAGGACCTGTTTCACGGCTGAATGCCCTGAATTACGGTTGATGGCAATGGGTTCCAGTGCATAGATAGCCTGTCCGATCACCGGTAGCCACAGCAACTCCTGCTTAATCACCCAGCTTTGTGCTGGAAAAATTAACAGCTGCAACATGGTTTCCCAAGTCGATTGATGTTTCCAATAGCTAATGGCGTTTACTCGAGGAATATTCTCAAGACCTTGGATTTGGTAATCGAGTCTGCAAATAAGTCTCAGCATGAAGAACTGCCAGACTACCCATTGGCGTGCAATCCAGTGCCCTAAGCGTTTGCCAGATGGAAGAGGTGCGGCCAAGGCCACAGGGATGCTCAGTAATACGGCGGTCGCACCCATGAACAGGTTATACAGCAGTGAACGTACGAATATCACGCTTTCAATTCCTTGATTAATTGGTCAGCAGCCGCAGCTAGATCTGGATAAATTTCGACATCCTCCCGAGAGCCGAGCGACTGTAACGTCTGTTCACCATTACCTGTGTGTACTAGGATCGGACGGGCATTAACGACCTCTGCTGCCTGCAGATCGCGCAAACTGTCTCCAATACTGGGGATGCCCTTTAAACTCTGGCTAAAGCGTTTTTCAATTTGCCATAACAAACCGGGTCTCGGTTTACGGCAATCACAGTTATCCTCAGGCCTGTGCGGACAGTAAAAAATGTCTGTCAATCGCCCGCCGGCAGCCGCAACAGCGGCCAGCATCTTATTGTTAATAGCTTCCAGGTCAGGAAGCTTAATTAATCCGCGTCCCACCCCCGACTGGTTGGATGCAACTACCATGGTGTAACCGGCCTGATGCAGGCGGGCGATGGCATCGAGACTACCGGGTATGGGTATCCATTCATCGGGTGTTTTGATATAAGCGACGGAGTCGTAATTGATGACGCCGTCGCGGTCGAGGATGACCAGCTTCATTCCACTTGCAACTCGCTGATATCGGCGATGCGCAGGAACGATTCGCGCACACGTTGCAGCAAGGCCAGGCGGTTGTTCTTTAGGCGGTTGTCGTCTGTCATCACCATAACTTGGTCGAAAAACCTGTCCACGGGTTCACGCAAACCGGCAAGTCGACGCAATGCGTCGGAGTAGCGATGTTGCTCATATAGTGGTGCAGTCTCGCGTTCAGCACTTTCCAGAGCCATGTGCAAATCCAGTTCGGCTTCGCCTTGCAGCAGCGCCGTGTCAAGCAGCAGGAGCTCATTTTTGTTGGGGAAACGGGTGAAACCGGCCTGGGCAAGGATGTTCTGGATGCGTTTGTTGGCAGCGGCGAGATTGCGCGCTGCAGGTAGGGTGATAAAGTCCTGAACTGCACGCAGATGCCGATTGAATTCCACAGGAGTGGCAGGATTCTCACGATCCACGGCGTTGAAAACATCATTACCCACGCCGATTTCCTGATAGTACGCGCGTAGACGATCCGTCAGAAAATTGTAAACCACAACTTCTAAATCAAGCTGATCTAGTAGTTTTGGCAACATTTCCTGTGCCTGTTTGATTAATTGATGCAGATCAATTTCCAGCGAGCATTCAATGGCAATGCGCATCAATCCTAGACCAGCGCGCCGCAGTCCGAACGGATCCTTGTTACCGGTGGGTTTCTGGCCGATGGCGAAAATACCGGTAATGCTGTCCAGTTTGTCGGCAATGGCGAGTACCTGACCGGTTTTGGTTATGGGCAGGGCATCTCCGGCAAAGCGCGGCTGGTATTGCTCTGCAATGGCTCGCACCACGTCCCGTGGTTCCCCGTCATGCTGGGCGTAATAACCACCCATAATGCCCTGTAGTTCCGGGAATTCGCCCACCATACCGGTCACCAGGTCGCACTTGGCAAGCTGCGCGGCACGCTCTGCCAAACGCGAATCACCGCCGATCTGCCTTGCGATTTCTGACGCCAGTTTCGCCACGCGCTTGGATTTGTCTCCGTAGGAACCCAGCTCTTTCTGGAATACCACACGATCCAGTTCCCGGATATGTGATGCGAGCCTGGTTTTTCGGTCAGATTCCCAGAAGAATTCCGCGTCCGTGAGACGCGGTGCGATCACACGCTCGTTGCCGCACTGCACTTCGGCCGGCTTACGGCTGTGAATATTGCTGATGGCGATGAAATACGGTATCAGCTTGCCTTTCGTGTCACGCAAGGGGAAATAGCGTTGCTGGGTTTCCAGTACTGCTACGATTACTTCATCTGGTAAGGACAGGAATTTCTTGTCGAAGCTGCCGGTGACCGGCACCGGCCATTCCACCAGCGCTGCGACTTCTTCCAGAAGCGACTGATCCAACTGGGCCTTACCGTGAACACGTTTAGCTGCCTGATTCACTAAATCACCGATCCTTTTTGCCAAGCTGCCGTGGCGGTCTTCCACCAGTACCTTGCCGGTTTTCTCGAGCACTGTGCGGTAGTCAGCTGGGCGTTTGAGCGTGATCGCGGATGGGTGGTGGAAACGGTGGCCATAGGTCTTATTGCCGGCTTCGACACCAAGTATTTCAGTTTTTACGACGTGTTCGCCCAGCAGCATCACGACCCAATGGACCGGTCGCACGAATTCTGCTTGCCCAGTTCCCCAGCGCATGCGCCTCTGGATGGGCAGTTTCGCCAGGGTATCGCTCACGATCTGTGGCAGCAATTCAACCGCTGTTTCGCCCTTGAGCTTGAGTTTGTAGGCTAGCCGTTCGCCTTTTTCGGTCTGTAGGCGTTCCAACTGACCGACAGTCACACCGCAGGATCTAGCAAATCCTTCCGCTGCTTTGGTTGGCCGACCCTGATCATCAAACGCAGCACTCGCCGCTGGACCTAAACGCTCTTCGATACGGTCTTTCTGTTTAAGGAGAATTTTAGGCAGGTAAATAGCGAGCCGCCGCGGCGAAAAAAACCTTTCGCCTTCCAAAGGATTTTCCGGATAAAGCAAATTGTTAGTAAGTTGTTCAACAAAGTTGCGATGAAAGCTTTCTGCCAAGCGTTTCAAGCTTTTGGGCGGCAGTTCTTCGGTGCCGATTTCTACCAGAAATGGTTTTGTATCAGCCATGGGCGCGCTTCTTTTTCTTTTTACTCGTCGTTTGTAGCAACGGGAAGTTCAGAGCTTCACGGCTTTTGAAATACGCTTCCGCAACACCACGAGCCAGGGTGCGAACCCGCAGGATAAATCGCTGGCGCTCGGTCACCGAGAGTGCACGGCGCGCGTCCAACAAGTTGAATGTATGTGAAGCCTGTAGCACCTGCTCATAGGCCGGCAAAGGCAGATTCTTCTCCAGCAAGCGTCGGCATTCACGCTCACAGCTGTCGAACCAGCCAAACAGAGTCTGGGTATCGGCTTCCTCGAAGTTGTACTTGGACTGCTCAACCTCGTTCTGGTGAAACACGCTGCCATATTTCACCTGGCCCAGCGGTCCGTCGGTCCATACCAGATCAAAGACACTCTCCACGCTCTGCAGATGCATGGCGATGCGTTCCAGTCCATAGGTGATTTCGCCGGATACTGGCCGGCATTCGAGTCCGCCTGCCTGTTGGAAGTAGGTGAACTGGCTGACTTCCATACCGTTCAGCCAGACCTCCCAGCCGAGGCCCCAGGCGCCGAGGGTTGGCGACTCCCAGTTGTCTTCCACAAAGCGGATGTCGTTGATTAGCGGGTCCAGGCCCAAGGTCTTCAGTGAATCCAGATACAAATCCTGAAAATTCTCCGGCGAGGGTTTGATCATCACCTGGAACTGGTAATAGTGCTGTAGCCGGTTGGGGTTCTCGCCATAGCGGCCGTCCGTCGGCCGCCGGCATGGCTGGACGTAGGCGGCACTCCAGGGCTCCGGGCCGATAGCCCGCAGAAAGGTGGCGGGGTGGAAGGTACCAGCACCTACAGGCATGTCCAAGGGTTGTAGAAGCACACAACCCCGGCGGGCCCAGTATTGCTGTAAGGCTAGGATGAGAGTTTGGAAGGTTGCGGGGGTTTTGGGGCTCATGAGCTTATTACAGTCGGCGTCCCACCCGGCCTGAAGGCGGCCAAGTATAGCTTCTTCAATTCTCTGTCTGAAACCCGTTTACTGTCCATAGCAAACCTTGGTCGCACCACAATGGTGCATATCAATTGATCTGATTTTGCTGTGATGCAGCAAATAGAAGCGCCTGTTGTTGGCACGCAGATTGCAGTAATCAAGCTTAGTCATTTTATTCCCCCAATCCCTGGAGTATCCCATGGCCGCCAAGACCGCAAAAGATGTATTGGATTTGATCGCCAAAGAAAGCGCCAAGTTCGTGGACTTCCGTTTCACCGACAGCCGCGGCAAGGAGCAGCACGTGAGTGTGCCGACCCATACCG
>JBAWFD010000039.1:0-4476 GCA_049591615.1 Gammaproteobacteria bacterium
GTCGCAATGTCCAGTAGACTGCGGTTTGACTGGTCTTCAGCGGTGCGCGCAATATGGCGCTGGGTAATGTGACTGGTTTCATGCGCCATGATTCCGGCTAATTCATCCTCGTTGTCGCTATATAGAATCAGCCCGGTGAATATGCCTATGAAACCGCCCGTCATTGCGAATGAATTAACTTCTGGGTCAATGACGACGAAATATTCAAAATGTAGCGTCGGATCGCCACTGTGCGAAGACAGCTCGTGCCCCAGGTCATCGATGTATTCATGCACGAGGGGGTCATCCAATATGACGCCGGCCCGACGCGCTTCATTCATGATCTGCACGCCAATCTGGTATTCCTGTTGAGGTGACAGGGCATCGGCGCCCGCCAGGCCAATTTGCGGCAGATTAAAATCGCTCATGGATTCATTGTTAAGCTGAGTGGCATAGTTGCCTGGGACGAAATTATTTACTGCGTTGGATGCGATCAAAGACATAGCGGAGGTCGCCACCGTGTCAGGCGCTGTATCGGATAGTACCGGACTGCTGCTGAGTACCGGCAGGCTCACGATGAGCGAGCAGAGAAAATTCTTGAGATGCTTTCTTGACATGGTTTAATCAAGGTACGCACACGCAGTCTTCCCGCGTATTTCTGACTCTATGATTATTATGACACGTCCACTGATGGACGGTGACTGTGTTTCCAGCCCATGGAATTTAGACAAGACAGCCCGGCCTATTACGTCGCGTAGCGTAAAAAAGCCCCCGTTTGCGGGGGCTGATGACGGTAGGGCTGGAAGTGAGCTCGGCTTAAAACTTGTAAATATATTGGATACCCAGGATATCCGCATCAGCATTGAACTGGCCAGAAATATAGTCGCCACTGCTAGCATCCAGCTGGCTGAATGGGATATGGCTATTGATGAACAGGTGCGCATAACCGATGTCCCATTGGCTATGACTTGAAACATGCCAGCTGGCACCGAAAGCCAGCCACTTGCGGGTATCGTCCGGCAAACGGGCAGTGCGGCTGGCATCTATACTGTTAGGCGTCGTCGCTGAAGCATCGTTGGGGTTTGGCACCGGTGTTTTATCCAGGGCTACACCGGTGCGGAAAGTCCAAGCATCACTGTATTTATAATTCAGACCAACAGCGAAGCGGCTCGAATTGGAGAGGCCCTCCTGAACGACGGCAGGCGGCATATTGGGATTGGAGAAATTAATAGTCAGGTTGTCAAAGCTGCTCCATCCGGAGTAAGTCCAATCTGCCATCAGCGACCACTGATCGTTGAGTTGCTGGAACAGGCTCAGGGAAACAATCTGAGGGGTGGTGAATTCAGCGCTGATTCCCTGGCCCTGGAACAGCCCTTGGCTGGAGAAAACCGCGGGCACGTTGGTGAAACTGGCATTGCCGCTCAGGTTGTGTTTGACGCGCGTATGGTAGGAAAATCCCACACGCGTCGTATCGTAATCCCACAGCAGTCCAAAGTTGAAACCAGTAGCCGTGTTATCGGCCGAACCCGAGAAAAAACCATCATGGCCCTGAGGCACCAGTCCGAAGCTCTGGCTACAGGTGCTAGGGTTGACTTCTGCATAACACACCGCACCGAAATCGATATCATTGGTAAGTTTTACATTCATGCGCTGGATGTCCAGGCCGAATCCACCTGAGAAGTGATCCGTGAACTTATAGGCTATGCTCGGATTATAGTTGACCACGCTTACCGACGTTTGTATGGCCTGATAACGGAAAATGGAATTCGCATCGTAGCTTGTGGTCAAGCCAAAGGGCACCTCGATTCCCATGCCGATGGCTAACTTATTGTTGATAGGCATGGAGTAATAGATAAAAGGCACCGCTCCAAGCTTGCCGGGATTGCCGCCATTGTTTCCGGTCAATGGCTGGCCGGTAGCGTCTACCGCGGTTGTGGGTGTGAAGCTGGCGCCCAAACGGATCACGCTAATGCCGGTATCCAGTTCCGGATCGCTCAATCGCGTTAGACCTGCCGGGTTATACCAGATCGTGGATGCATCATCGGCGTACGCAGCTCCTGCAGCATGCGCGCTACCTAAGCTGGTGACACTCTGCTCGGTGAGTTGGAAATTTGAAGCCATAGCTATGCTGGGAAGAGTGGCGATTGCTGCGCCTGTCAACACGGCCAAGGTCCATTGAGCAAACTGCTGGTTCTTCATCGTTTGTTCCCCAAGGGCATGAGGGGTTTTAGGGCTGCCTGATTTAAGCACAGGTAGGGCGGGTTGTCAGTACCCAAGCGGTCACCCATATAGGTTTCCAAGGCTGTCTTAAAGGGTATCCGAAGCAAAATCGGCCAGCCGCGAACGCTCACCTCGAATCAGGGTAATGTGGCCCGAATGGGGCCACTGCTTGAAGCGGTCCACTACGAAGGTCAACCCAGAGGTGGTTTCCGTGAGGTAGGGGGTGTCTATCTGGGAGATGTTGCCGATGCAGACCATCTTGGTGCCAGGGCCAGCCCGAGTGATCAGGGCCTTGAGCTGCTTCGGTGTCAGGTTCTGGGCTTCATCCACGATTATGTAGCGGTTCAGGAAGGTGCGTCCACGCATGAAATTCAGGGAGCGAATCTTTATGCGGGTGCGCAGTAGATCGTTGGTAGCGGCGCGGCCCCATTCCCCGCCTTCACCAGACTGGGTTAGCACTTCCAGATTGTCCATGAGCGCACCCATCCAGGGTGTCATTTTTTCTTCTTCAGTACCCGGCAAGAAACCGATATCTTCCCCCAAGGGAACAGTGACGCGCGTCATGATGATTTCGCGGTAGCGATTCTGCTCCAGTGTCTGGGCCAGACCCGCGGCCAAGGCCAATAAGGTTTTACCCGTACCGGCCGCCCCTAGCAGTGTGACGAAGTCCACATTCGGATCCATCAACAGGTTCAAGGCAAAATTTTGCTCACGGTTTCGGGCTTTGATGCCCCAAACGGTGTGACGAATACCGCGGTAATCTCGTGTGAGCTCCAACAATGCGCCACGTGCATCGAGGCCGCTGACAATTGCTTCGAAATTGTCGGCATTGCTAAAGATGAACTGGTTCGGGTACCAGGTTTTCACTCGTGGACCCTGGATCCGGTAGTAGGTGCGGCCTTCCTGCTGCCAGGACTCCATGTTCTTACTGTGGTGCTCCCAGAAGTCCTTGGACAACTCGTCCGTACCGTTGAATAGCAAGTCCAGGTCATCCAGCGCTTTGTCATTAAAATAATCCTCCGCATGTATGCCCAGCACTGAGGCCTTGATACGCAGGTTAATGTCCTTTGAAACCAGGATCAGCCGTCGCTCGGGATGTTTGTGTTGTAGCGCCAATGTGGTGCTGAGGATGTTGTTGTCTGGTTTATTGCCTGGCAGTGAATCTGGCAGCACCGCAGGCAGGGGCTCGGTCTGGAAGAACAGTCGCCCTGTGCTCAATACAGGTGTATCATCAGTGGAACGTTGCGGGCCCAAGATTACTAAGCCTGTATCTATTTGCGACTTACTCACATCCCGCATCATCTCATCCAGGAAGCGGCTTACCTGGCGCACATTACGGGCCACCTCTGACAGGCCTTTCTTACCGGCATCCAGTTCTTCCAGCACCGCCATTGGCAGATAGATGTCGTGTTCCTGGAAGCGAAAGATGGCGGTGGGATCGTGCATGAGCACGTTGGTGTCGAGCACATAGAGTCGGCGCTGTTCGCGGCGTTTCTTCACGCGGGTGCCTTTGGGATTTTAGTTCAGGGTTTTAATGGCCTTAAGTACTTCATCAGCATGGCCTTTAACGACTACTTTGCGCCATTCCATACGCAGGACACCATCCGCGTCGATCAGGAAAGTACTACGCTCTATGCCACGGTATTTGCGTCCATACATGTTTTTCATTTTCATTACACTGAATAATTTGCAGGCTTTCTCATTCTCATCAGACAACAAATCGAACTGCAATGCATATTTACTGCGGAATTTCTCGTGAGATTTGAGGTTATCGCGCGATACGCCCAATATCACAGTGTCAAGTCGCTTGAATTTCAGGTGGAAATCACTGAAAGTCGTGGCTTCCAATGTGCAACCTGATGTGTCGTCCTTGGGATAGAAGTACAGCACCACATTCCGGCCTTTGAGCGCAGAGAGCTTGATGGTTCTTCCGCGGGTCGCCGGTAATTCGAAATCAGGCACTGGTTTGTCCAGCAAGACTTTAGACATTCTGGAATCTCCGGATTAAGCGATCATCAAAGTCGTCGATATCGTCGTTGGCTAAACCATCAGCTTTTAATGGGTTCCATGATAGCGTCCAAGTTGAGTCGGTCACAGAATTCCATGAATTCTTCCCGCAAACTGCCAATGTGAAGGTTTGTTGGAATATTCACCGCCATCTGTACCGAAAACATGGGTGCGCCGGTATGCATCGCAGAATATCCTCGGGTGATCAAGTCGGCGATGCTAATGTTGCGTTCGGCGAAAAAATTCGCGAGATTGAAAATAATACCCGGC
>JBAWFD010000040.1:0-1842 GCA_049591615.1 Gammaproteobacteria bacterium
GGGTACGGGCAGTTGGGGGCCGTGGCCAGGGGGCGTCCGAGCCGCCCAGGCAAGCACGGCAGATGCACTCACGAGCCAGTGGTCGCGGTCCCAGGTACCTTGCAAATGGCCCGCAGAGACGGCTTTCCTGACCGCGTTGCCAGTGCGCCCGATGAGGCGGCCGGCTTCGGTGGTGGTGAGCATGACGTCCTCGGAGACAGGATCAGGCCCAGTCAGAGCGCATGACATGGTTGTAGTTTGCCACACGCGCCGCGCGGCGTAGTGGATGCTCCCGGACCTGGTTGCTAGCGGGGGAGTAGGAGGCTTAAGTGCTGGTGTTGATGTCCGACACCAGCCACGGCGACCTCAAGCCGGCCCTGGTGAGCACCACGAACTCGGTAAGGGTGTTCGGCGGGGCTGTCCAGCCGCCGGCCCCGTGAGGGGTGACCGTCACCCCGTACTGCAGGTAGGCGGTGGTCGAGGTGGACAGGGGGGCGCCGGAGTCGTGCTCGACGAGCAACGCCACGGTAGTGACCACATGATGGTCCACCCAGCTCTGCCACTGGGCACCGGGCGCCGCCACCGGGGGAGTGGCCCGGACCTCGGCTGCATAGGCCGGCGTCATGTAAGCGGTGGCCCGCAGCTCGGCGGCGTACGGGCTCTTGTCGGCCACGGCATTGACGGTCCAGAGCGCCCTGAGCGTCGCCTCCGCGACCGAGCTCGGGTTGCCCATGTCCACGCCGGCCTTGGTCGTGGGAGGCGCTGGCGCCCGGACCGGGGGCTGGGTGTTCAGCACGAGCGAGCTGGTCGACGAGGAGCTCGAGGGACCGGCCAGCGTCGTCGAGGTGGCCGGGCGGGTCGACGTTGGTGCCGTGACAGCTGGGCTGGTCGGTGGGGGAGCGGGCACCGAGCTAGAGGGCCCGCCGTAGACGTCCTTCGCCGCCCGCTCTGAGCTGGCACAGCCCGTCATCACCAAAACGGCGACCAGTACCGCCGCCACCACCCCCGGACGCCTCAACCGAAGGACCTGACTTGCCACGGCACCGTTGCCCAGTAGCTGGTAGCGAGGTTGTCGACCCGCACGAAACTGCCGGTGTCGGGCGCGTCGATCATGTCGCCGTCACCGATGTACACGCCGATGTGGTCATAGTCGCCGGGCCCGTCGAGGGCGAAGGCGATCACGTCACCGGGCTGGAGCAGGCCGCTGGGCAGGACCTGGGCCCCCGTACCGCTGGCGACGGCTTGGCCCATCGTCGCCTGGAGCTCTGAGGAGTGGGGGAGCGCTATCGACCCGTCAGAGGCCTGGTAGACGGCGTACATCACGAGGCCGCTGCAGTCAAAGCCGACCGTCTCCGACCCGGTGCCGACGCCGAGCGACGGCCCCTGGTAGTTGCCCCCGCCCCAGGAGTAGGGGGTACCTATCCACTGCTGAGCCGCCGCCACTACAGCCTGGGCGAAGGTGGTCCCGCCCGGCCCCGCGCCAGGCCCGCCCAGCTGCTCGGCGTAGGCGGCTACGCCACCCTCCACCGCCGAGACGTAGGCCTCGGTCTCAGGGATTGGGGGGATGCCCCCTGCGTCGAGCACGGCCTGGGGCCCGGCGTTGTAAGCGGCCAGGACAAGGCTGGTCACGTCGGCGCCGGCCTCGGCCGCTAGGGGGGCCAGGGCCTGGGCGAGGGCGCAGTCGTAGCGGCCCTGGGCCATGATCGCGTCCGGCGGCACGAACGGCGTGTCCGGCCCCGGCACGGCCGGGGGCTGGTCCCACGACGGCCACGTGCCGGGCATGAACTGGCTCAAGCCCTCGGCCCCGGCGCTGCTTATGTCGTTCGGGTCCCAGCCGGACTCCACTTGGATCTGCGCGGCCAG
>JBAWFD010000041.1:0-51051 GCA_049591615.1 Gammaproteobacteria bacterium
GTGGTTCGTGTTCTGTCTGGTGGTTGCTGTGTTCGCCGCCTATGTTGCCGGCAGCACTCTCGCGAGTGGTACTGCGGGTCTCCAGGTGTTCCGGGTAATTGGTACGGTCGGCTTCATAGCCTACGCGTTCGGTTCGCTACCCATGGGGATCTGGTATGGCCAACCCTGGAAAGCCGTAACCAAGGACGTGATCGACGGCCTTATCTATGGACTTGTCATGGCCGCCATCTTTGCCTGGCTCTGGCCAAAGTAATAAATTGATATAGAAGCTTTAAAGAATTCGGCAGTCGCACTTGCTATAGAGCAAGTGCGACTGCCGGTCGATGCATCAAAACCCGTGAACACTAACGCTGATCTGATACTCGTCAACGGCAACGTTACTACGATCGACCGCCAACAGCCTGCTGCGCAGGCGGTGGCGATTCGCAACGGGCGTTTCATTGCCGTCGGGGATGAAAAAGATGTGATGGCCCATACCGGTCCCGGCACGCAGCATATCGATCTCGGTGGGCGGCGCGTGATTCCCGGATTGATAGACAGCCACATGCATGTTATCCGCGGTGGTCTCAACTTCAACATGGAGTTGCGCTGGGACGGCATGCGCTCCCTGGCCGACGCCATGCGCATGCTTAAGCAGCAGGTGGATCGAACCCCCGCCCCGCAATGGGTGCGCGTGGTCGGGGGCTTCACGGCGCAGCAATTCCAGGAGAAGCGCTTACCCACCCTCGAGGAACTCAATGCGCTTGCACCCGACACGCCGCTGTTCATCCTGCATCTGTACGACCGCGCATTGTTGAATCGGGCGGCCCTGCGCGTCCTTGGCTATACCAAGGACACGCCGGATTTCCCCGGCGGCAAAATTGAGCGCGACCGTCACGGCGAACCCACTGGACTATTGCTGGCGTTGCCCAATGCGGCCATCCTGTATGCGACCCTCGCCAAGGGCCCGAAACTGCCGCCCGAATACCAAAAGAACTCCTCGCGTCACTTTATGGCCGAGCTCAATCGGCTCGGGGTCACCGGCGTCATCGATGCGGGCGGCGGATTCCAGAATTATCCCGAGGATTATCAGATCATCGAAGAGCTACATCGCGAAGGTCAGCTCACGATCCGCATCGCCTACAACCTGTTCACCCAGCGGCCGCAACATGAGTTAGACGACTTCACGGCTTGGACAAAACAGGTGAAACCCGGCCAAGGCGATGACCTGTATCGCACCAACGGCGCCGGCGAGATGCTGGTCTATAGCGCGGCGGATTTCGAGGACTTCCGCGTGCCGCGTCCCGACATGCCGCCTTCAATGGAGAGCGAACTCGAGCCGGTCGTCCGTTTGTTGGCCCAGAACCGCTGGCCTTGGCGGATACACGCGACCTACAACGAGACCATTACGCGCGCGCTCGATGTGTTCGAAAAGGTCAACGGCGAAATCCCGTTCCATGGGCAGCATTGGTTCATCGATCATGCGGAGACTGCGGACGACCGCAACCTCGAGCGCATCGCCAAGCTTGGCGGCGGCATCGCTATCCAGCATCGCATGGCTTATCAGGGCGAATATTTTGTCGAACGCTACGGCGCCAAAGCCGCCGAACGCACACCACCGATAAGCCGCATGCTGGAGATGGGGCTGCCGGTGGGCGCCGGCACCGATGCCACACGCGTGGCATCCTACAATCCCTGGATCTCACTTTATTGGCTGGTGGCCGGCAAGACCCTGGGCGGACTTAGCCTGTATCCGTCCGCGCAGCGGCTCGAGCGGGAAACCGCGCTACGGCTCTGGACCGAAGCCAACAATTGGTTCTCCACGGAAACCGGCAAGAAAGGCCAGATTAAGGTGGGGCAGCTCGCGGACTTAGCTGTGCTATCGGACGACTACTTCGCCGTACCCGAGGATGCGATCCAGGACATCACTTCGGTACTTACATTACTGGGCGGCAAACCGGTGCATGGCACCGCGGAATTCGAGAACCTCGCACCGCCGCTGCCGCCGCCCATGCCAGACTGGTCACCGGTGCGTACGTATGGCGGCTATCAGAGCCGGCCGCAGACAGCGGCCGTGCAGAGCACTTGTGGTGTGCACGGACATAGCCATGCGCACGCGTGGCGCACAAACATTCCAATTTCACAGGAACATGAATTCTGGGGTGCTCTGGGTTGTTCGTGCTGGGCGTTTTGAGTCTTTAAAATCGGTATCAATCGACCAGGAACTGCAGTCTTCTCCTAATTTATATTTTTAGCCCCTTCATACAATATTTTTGTCTCTGAAACGCCTACAGGGCATATGCATGCAGCGGCAAGGGTTGGCTGGACGACTGCCGAGCAAGGGCAACGAATTGCCGTGGAGATCGCGCACGAACGGCCGCGTTTGCGCAATTTCATACGCAAGCGGGTCGCCAACGATGCGGACGTGGAAGACATCCTGCAGGACGTCTTTGCGGAGCTGATCGAAGCCTACGAACTCATGCAATCCGTAGAGCACGTCACCGCGTGGCTGTTCCGGGTGACGAGAAACCGTATCACCAACCGGTTCCGCAGGCGCAAAACTGAAGCGATCGGTAACAAACAGTCCGCAGAAGGCGATGACGACGAGACCTTGAGCATAGACGAGCTCTTACCCTCGGCGGAAGCCGGGCCCGAAGCCGCTTATATGCGCAGCGTGCTGCATGACGAGCTCGGCCTGGCTTTGAGTGAACTGCCGAAAGAACAGCAGGACGTGTTCATCGCTCACGAAATCGAAGGTCGCAGCTTCAAGGATCTGGCCGCCGAAACGGGTTTGAGCGTGAACACCCTGCTCGCCCGCAAACATTGTGCAGTACGGCATTTAAGAAAACGATTGCGAAGCATCTATAACGAATTCTTTGCCCCCTTATTCATCGATGAGCCTCGGCATCGAGTAGGGCGTCGTCACCGGCGTTGTGCATGGCCGCAAAACTCGACTCCCAACGGTGCGAGGCAGACGGCTTGAGCGGATGACCACCTGACCGTCCTGTACCTCCAGGTCCGCTTCGTCACCCAAGGCGCACTGTTCCAGCACGGCCTTGGGCAGTCGGATGCCTTTAGAATTGCCGATCCGAACGATAGCGACTTTTATGATAGCTACTCTGGGCAAAACATTGCACGCCGTCCAACCCCTCGAAATCTGCATCCTGCGTCCAGATGCTTGCCTGATGTTTACGGACGGTAGCGAGGATCAGGCTGTTGGCAAATGGTAACTTGTGGGTAAGCCCCAGCTTCGCGGCGGAAAGTGCGATCTCCACATCCAAGTCCACCACCCGGTCCTGACGCATGGCGGCGACTGCGGGCAGCGCGGCATTCGCATCCCGCTACTGCAGAGCACGCTTGAAAACTTCAAGCAGCGTGATGCTCGGCATTATGAGCCGCGCACTATCCGTAATCGGTTTGGCAAATTGCCCGGCGTTGGGGCCGTCAGCGAAAAACTCCAGCCAGGCCGAGGAATCCACTACATTCACACGCGCCCATCCTCGCGCGCTACTTCGGTGTCGAGGCCGGGCAGGAAGCCACGCATGGTGTTCATGGGACGCATCGGCGCGAATTCCAGCCGCCGCTCGTAGGCCAGCACCTCAATCTTCTGTCCAGGGCGGATACCCAAGGCTTGATGCAGCGCGCTCGGGATCACCACTTGGTATTTGGGAGAGACGGTAACGGTTGCCATACAGATTCATGATCGATCTAGCTAGTGTCATACGCGCTAATACCGGTAGCGCCCAGCGGTCAAGTTTCGCGTGCCTCAAAGAAAAAGCCCCGCGCTTGTGCGGGGCTTTCTCGTCTTCCTGACATGACCGACTCTGTTGTCGGTTACATCAATAGTCCATATCACCCATACCACCCATGCCACCACCGCCACCGGCGGGCATCGGTTTCTCGTCTTTCGGCAGCTCGGCCACCATGGCTTCGGTAGTGATGAGCAGGCCGGCCACGGAGGCTGCATTCTGCAGCGCGGTGCGGGTCACCTTGGTGGGATCCAGGATGCCTAGTGCCACCATGTCCCCGTACTCGCCGGTAGCCGCATCGAAACCGAAGTTACCGGTGCCGCTGGCGACCTTGTTGAGCACCACGTCCGGCGCCTCGCCGGCGTTGGCCACGATCAGCCGCAGCGGCTCCTCGATGGCACGCGCCAGGATCTGGATGCCGGTGGTCTGGTCGTGATTGGCGCCCTTGAGCTTGGAGACCGCGGCATACGCGCGCACCAGCGCCACGCCACCGCCGGGGACCACGCCTTCTTCGATGGCCGCACGCGTGGCGTGCAGGGCATCTTCGACACGGGCCTTCTTTTCCTTCATCTCCACTTCGGTAGCGGCACCGACCTTGACCACGGCTACGCCGCCGGCGAGTTTCGCGACCCGCTCCTGCAGTTTCTCTTTGTCGTAGTCCGAGGTGGTCTCTTCGATCTGAGCCTTGACCGCCTTGATGCGTGCCTCGATGTTCTTCTTCTGGCCGCCGCCGTCGATGATGGTGGTGTTCTCCTTGTCAACGATCACTTTCTTGGCGCTGCCCAGATCATTGAGGCTGGCCTTCTCCAGCGAAAGGCCCACTTCCTCGGCGATCACGGTGGCGCCAGTCAAGGTAGCGATGTCTTCCAACATGGCCTTGCGGCGGTCGCCGAAGCCAGGTGCCTTCACGGCCACGACCTTGACGATACCGCGGATGGTGTTGACCACCAGCGTGGCCAGGGCTTCGCCTTCCACGTCTTCGGCCACCACCAGCAACTGCTTGCCGCTCTTGGCCACGGCCTCGAGGATCGGCAGCATCTCGCGGATGTTGGAGATCTTCTTGTCGTGCAGGAGGATCACCGGATTCTCAAGCTCCGCGCTCATGCTCTGCTGGTTGTTGATGAAATACGGGGACAGGTAGCCACGGTCGAACTGCATGCCTTCCACGACTTCCAGCTCGTTGTCGAGACCGGAGCCTTCTTCTACGGTGATCACGCCTTCCTTGCCGACCTTGTTCATGGCATCGGCGATGATCTTGCCGATGGACTCATCGCCATTGGCGGAGATGGTGCCCACCTGGGCGATGGACTTGTTGTCAGCTGAAGGCTTGGAGATCTTCTTGAGCTCTTCCACGGCCACGATCACAGCCTTGTCGATGCCGCGCTTCAAGTCCATGGGGTTCATGCCCGAAGCTACGGCCTTGAGGCCCTCACGCATGATGGCCTGGGCCAGCACGGTGGCAGTGGTGGTGCCGTCGCCGGCCTCATCTGAGGTGTGGGACGCCACTTCCTTGACCATCTGCGCGCCCATGTTCTCGAACTTATCCTTGAGTTCGATTTCCTTCGCCACGGACACGCCGTCCTTGGTGATGGTGGGGGCGCCGAAGCTCTTATCGAGCACCACATTGCGGCCCTTGGGGCCGAGAGTAACTTTGACCGCGTTCGCGAGTACGTTCACGCCGCGGAACATGCGCTGACGCGCATCGTCACCAAATTTAACGTCTTTAGCAGCCATTGCTCTTGTCCTCTAAAATAGTTTCTGGGGGTTCGGTCTGTGGAAGTACGATCACTTGCCGTCCACGACAGCGATGATCTCGTCTTCCTTCACGGCGACGTATTCCACATCGTCAATCTTGAACTCGGAACCGGAGTATTTGCCGATCAGTACCTTGTCGCCGACCTTGACGGTAGGCGCAACGACCTGACCGCTGTCCAAGGTGCGGCCCTTGCCGACGGCGATGACCTCGCCTTTCATGGGCTTTTCTTTGGCGGTGTCCGGGATGACAATGCCACCCGCGGTCTTGGTCTCCGACTCAAGTCGTTTGATGATTACCCGGTCGTGTAGTGGATGCAGCTTCATGGAAAGACTCTCCTCTCGAAATGTTTACTTGGGATTACGGGTCTGATAACCAAGCGGTCAAGTCACTGTTAGCACTCAACCGCGCTGAGTGCTAATGATAAGGGCGAATCCCGTGGAGTCAAGGTCCAGACAGGAAAAATCGGTATAAGAGTGAAATTATGGATGAAAATCAGCTAATTGTATTATGCACCAGCCCTGACCCCAAGTCAGCGGAGACCATGGCCACGGCCTTGGTTGAGGAACACCTGGCCGCCTGTGTGAACCTGGTTCCGGGACTCACCTCTATATACCGTTGGCAGGGTAGCCTGCGGCGAGAGCCTGAATGCTTGCTGCTCATCAAGACCAGCGTTGCCCGTTTCGAGGCACTGCGCACTCGCCTGCGGGCACTACACCCATACGACGTCCCGGAAATCGTTGGCGTGCCAATCACGCATGCTGATTCAGGGTACCGTCAGTGGCTAACCGAGACGCTCCAACTCCCATGAAAAAATTCCTGCTGTTATTGATCGCGCTCCTGTGCGTACCGCAGTTGCCGGCACGCGGCGATACCCAACCCTTGCCCCCCGGGCAGGTCTATCGCCTGCAGGTACAGCCCCGCAACGGCGTGCTCATGGCCCACTGGGACATCCTGCCCGGTTATTACCTCTATAAGAACAAGTTCCAGTTCATCAGCCACACTTCCGGCATCGTGTTGGGCTCTCCTCAATTCCCAAGCGGCGAACAGCACAGCGACCCGTATTTCGGCACTCAGGAGATCTATCGCAATGGCGTCACTGCCAGCATCCCGTATACCGGTTCTGGACCCTTGCAGCTGGAGGTGAAGTATCAGGGCTGCGCCGACATGGGCTTTTGCTATCCACCCCAATCGCAGCTATTCAACCTGACGCTCGCAGAGAATCTACACGCGCCTGCGACCACCACGCCGGAAGCCGTAGGCGCAGTTCACCCGCCAAATCTGGCGGCACTGGTTAACGGCGGTAGCAACAACAATAGTTTCCCGCCGCCTGATCAGGTGTTCCAGATCATGGCGCAGGCAAAAGACGCCCATACCGTGGAGGTCAGCTGGCAAATCGCCGATGGCTATTACCTATACCGCCAGAAGTTCCATTTCACCAGCAGCAATCCGGAAATAGCGTTGGGCGCACCGGATTTCCCCCAGGGCCAGATCGAGAACGATCAATACTTCGGCACCAGCGAGATCTACCGTCACAGTGTCAGTGCGATGATTCCCATCACGCGCAGCGACAGCGCAACCATATTTAACCTGACCGCCACCTATCAAGGCTGTGCCGACAAGGGTCTGTGCTATCCGCCCATCACCAAAACCATCCCCATTGATTTTGCAGCACCGGGCGTGGCTGCTATTCCCAACGCCACCAGCAAGCCGCAAACCAGCCCCGCCACTGAACCACTTTCGCAACAAAGCCGTCTGGCGGAACTCATCCGTCATGGCAACCTTGGCTGGGTTTTGCTGGTATTCCTGGGTTTAGGACTGGCGCTCACCTTCACGCCCTGCGTGCTGCCGATGATCCCGATCATCGCGGGTCTGATTGCCGGCCAGCGTGACAAACCCTCCACCCGGCGCGCCTTCTTGCTGTCACTGGTGTATGTGCTGGCTATGGCGCTCACCTATACCGTGGCGGGTGTAGTGGTGGCACTCATCGGCGCCAACCTGCAGGCCTGGTTCCAGAATCCCTGGATCGTAAGTGTGTTCAGCCTGATCTTCGTGCTCTTGGCCCTGTCCATGTTCGGTTTATATGAACTGCAGATGCCGAGCGCCCTCCAAACACGCCTGGTGGGATTCAGCAATACCCAGAAAGGCGGCGCCTTTGTGGGCGTGGGTATCATGGGCGTGCTGTCGGCGCTTATCGTTGGACCTTGCATCACCGCGCCGCTGGTGGCTGCGCTCTTGGTTATCGGTCAGAGCGGTGACGCGCTGCGCGGTGGGCTGTCGCTGTTTGCGCTCGGTATCGGCATGGGCATTCCCTTACTCGTCATCGGCACTTCTGCCGGCAAACTCGTCCCCAAAGCCGGCCCTTGGATGCAAGCAGTCAAATACGTGCTGGGTATACTGCTGCTGGGCGTGGCGATCTGGTTTCTGTCACGCATCCTGCCGGGCCCGCTGACTTTGGCATTGTGGGCGGCGCTGGCGATTTTCTCCGGCGTCTATCTGTTGCTGGCGAATGTCGGTGGCGGTTGGCGCAAACTGTTAAAGGCGCTGGGTGTGCTGTTGGCAGCCTATGGCATCATCATGCTGGTGGGCGCCGCCACCGGCGGTGCCGATCCACTGCAGCCACTGGCGCGTTTCAAAACCGCAGCAACTGCCAGCGCTTCCACAGACACTCAGGGCCTGCATTTCACGCGCATCAAAACCTTGGCGGATTTGGATCAGGCACTCGCTCAGGCGGGCCGTCACCACCAAACCGCGATGCTGGATTTCTATGCTGATTGGTGTGTGTCATGCAAGGAGATGCAGCACGGCGCCTTCATGGATCCGAACGTCAAAGCGGCGTTGGCGAATACCGTGCTGTTGCAGGCCGATGTAACCGCCAACGACGCCGCAGATCAGGCCCTGCTCAAACATTTTGGCATCTACGGTCCGCCAAGCATTATGTTCTTTGATGACAAGGGCCAGGAACTCAGTGCCGAGCGTGTGGTCGGCTATATGGACGGGCATGCTTTCGAGACGCGTATCCGCCAAACGTTCGGCAGCAGCACAGGAGCCATGAATTGAAACATGCCCAAGCCACCGGACTTGTGATCGCCATTCTGATTGCCGCCGCTGCCGCTGGCTACGACGCTTACGAATGGTTGCAACCAGCACCTAAACCTGCGCTCTCGGCAGCCGAAAACACCGCACACGCCGACCTACCGGTGATGTCCGCTGACCAGGCTATGCATATAGACCTGGATGATCTGAACGGCGCTCCGCACACACTCGCTGACTGGCGCGGCAAGGTGCTACTGGTGAATTTCTGGGCCACGTGGTGCTTGCCTTGCCGGCAGGAAATCCCATTGCTGGTGAAATTGCAGGCCAAATATGCGGCCCAGGGACTGCAAATCGTGGGGATCGCCACCGACGAGCAGAACGAACAGGATGTGCGCGCTTTCATGAAACAGATGGTGGTGAATTACCCCATACTCATGGGTGATAACCAAGTACCGCAAATCATCGCCGCCCTGGGAGGCAACTACATCGGTCTGCCCTATAGCGTGGTTTTGGACCGGGGGGGGCGGCTACTCAAAATTCATCCTGGGGAGCTGGATCCAAAAGAGATCGAGCCCTTACTCCGCATCGCCTTAAGCAAGGAGTTGCCGGCAGCCTCGATGCCCGTGCCGAGATCGCATGCCAATTAGCGCCTATCTGCTGTGATCTGACAGGCTTCTGTCAAAAAGACCATAGACAAACTCGAAAGCTTGCCGCAGAATCACCTCCATCTGAAGGGATCATTCATGTATTAAATGATCCACATCCCGCCTCGCCACAATAAAAATTGTGGTTGCAGAGAGCTGGCGACGGCCGGATTTCAGGGTGTTTCGACTGTGGGCACATCGAGAGCATCCGACTCTGTTCACACCATTTGTGTGGTATTGTTGAGATAACTTCGGCGATAATCATAATAAATGAAGGCAAAACGTGGCGAACGTCCTGCTTCTGAATGGTCCCAACCTGAACCTGCTGGGCGAGCGGGAGCGCCAGCATTATGGGCATGAACGCTTGGTCGATATCGAAAAGCGCCTCCTGGCGCAGGCCCAAGCCCTTGGGCACGCCCTTACGACCTATCAGAACAACCATGAAGGCGCCCTTATCGACCGGATCCAGCAGGCACGTGGGGATGGCATCGATTTCCTGCTGTTCAATCCCGGCGGATATACCCACACCAGCGTGGCATTGCGTGATGCCCTGGCGGCGGTCAAGTTGCCGTTCATCGAAATCCACCTAAGCAACATCCATGCCCGTGAAGCCTTCCGTCAACACTCCTATTTTTCCGATTTGGCGATTGGCAGCATTACAGGTCTCGGCCCGCAGGGTTATGAACTAGCCCTGCTGGCGGCCGACCATTATCTCCAGACCCACAAAACCTGAACAGTTCATCCCGGGGTGCAGCATGGACATACGCAAAGTCAAAAAACTCATCGAACTGCTGGAGGAATCCGGCATCGCCGAAATCGAGATCACTGAGGGTGAGGAATCAGTACGTATCAGCCGCTACGGTGGGACTGCACCTGCGGTGACTCAAGCAGCGGCACCGGTGATGACAGCGGCGACGTCACCCGCAACAGCTCCACAGGCACCGGTCGCTACGCCTGCAGTAGGCCATCAGGAAATCCCCGCCGGGCACCCGGTGAAGGCACCCATGGTGGGGACGTTCTATCGTTCCTCTTCCCCGGGCGCCAAACCATTCGTGGACGTGGGCAGTGTGGTCAAGGAAGGCGATACCCTGTGCATCATTGAGGCCATGAAGATGATGAACCAAATCGAATCCGACAAGGCCGGCACTGTCAAAGCCATTCTGGCCAACAACGGCGACCCGGTGGAATTCGGCCAGCCGCTCATCATCATCGAGTAAGCCGCCATTTCCCCCAAGTTCATACCGCGGGCCCCTGCCATGCTCGATAAAATCGTGATCGCCAATCGCGGCGAAATCGCATTGCGCATCTTGCGCGCTTGCCGCGAGCTCGGCATCAAGACCGTGGCGGTGCACTCCACTGCTGACCGCGATCTGAAACACGTGCGCCTGGCCGATGAATCGGTGTGCATCGGACCGCCGCCGTCTTCGGAAAGTTATCTGAACATGCCGGCCATCATCAGCGCCGCGGAAGTCACCGATGCGGTGGCCATCCATCCGGGTTACGGCTTTCTGGCCGAAAACGCCGATTTCGCCGAGCGTGTCGAGAAAAGCGGATTCACCTTCATTGGCCCACGCCCCGAGACCATCCGTCTTATGGGCGATAAAGTGTCCGCCAAACACGCCATGCAAGCGGCAGATGTACCCACGGTGCCAGGCTCCGAAGGTGTGCTGCCGGACAATCCCAAGCAGGTGATGTCCACTGCAAAAAAGATCGGTTATCCGGTCATCATCAAGGCGGCGGGCGGCGGCGGCGGACGCGGCATGCGCGTAGTGCACAGCGAAGCCGCACTGCTCTCCGCCATCAACATGACCAAGGCCGAAGCCAAGTCAGCCTTCAGCAACGATGCTGTCTATATGGAGAAATTCCTGGAACGCCCGCGGCATATCGAATTCCAGGTTTTGGGTGATGGCCACGGAAATGCCGTACATCTGGGTGAACGCGATTGTTCTATGCAACGCCGGCACCAGAAGGTCATCGAGGAAGCCCCGGCGCCCGGCATCACCGAGAAACAGCGTCGCACCATGGGCGAGCGCGTGGTCGAGGCCTGTGAGGAGATCAAATACCGCGGCGCCGGCACCTTCGAATTCCTGTATCAGGATGGCCAGTTCTATTTCATCGAGATGAACACTCGTGTGCAGGTGGAACATCCGGTGACCGAGATGATCACCGGGATAGACATCGTGAAATGGCAGCTCATGATCGCGGCCGGCAAACCCTTCACGCTCAAACAGAAAGATATCCAGATCAAGGGGCATGCCTTCGAATGCCGCATCAATGCCGAGGATCCCAAGAAGTTCACACCTTCTCCAGGCCTCATCACGCGCTGGCACGCGCCCGGTGGCCCCGGCATCCGCGTGGATTCACATGCCTATGGCGGCTACAGCGTGCCCCCCTACTACGACTCGCTGATCGGCAAGCTCATCGCCTATGGCGACGACCGCGCTTCAGCACTGGCGCGCATGCGCACCGCACTCATGGAGATCGTAGTGGAAGGCATCAGTAGTAATGTGCCGTTGCACCAAGATCTATTCAACGACTCGGCCTTCATCGCCGGCGGCACCAATATCCACTATCTGGAAAAGAAACTCGGACTTTGAAAAATACCATTAGGGTGTTGGACGACAGCGCAGCGGAGAACAAGTTCTTGCTCGATCACTCCTGACAGCTCGACTTTTATTTCTTTATGTCTTGGTTGCAGTTCGAAATGTCTGTTGGTGCCCAGGAGGCGGAACATATAGAAGCCGCACTCTGCGCCGCCGGCGCGCTCTCGGTTACTTTGGATGACGCCGGTGATGCGCCGATTTACCAAGCCGATGCAGCGCTCCCGCCGCTTTGGAACAATACCCGCGTATCCGGTTTGTTTCCTGCTGATACCGACATGGACAGTTTGCGCGCCTACCTGCTCGCGACACTGCATCTGCAGTGGCTGCCGGCACATCGTGTCCAATTGCTACAGGATCGCGAATGGACACGCGAATGGCTGAAAGAATTCAAGCCCATGCGTTTCGGCAAGCGGCTTTGGGTTTGTCCCACCAGCTTGGCACCGCCTGTCCCGTCTGCCATCAACCTACAGCTGGATCCCGGACTCGCTTTTGGTACGGGTACCCATGCCACCACCGCCCTGTGCCTGGAATGGCTGGAGTCTCGTGATGTGAACGGCAAGACCGTAATCGATTACGGCTGCGGCTCAGGGATACTGGCTATCGCTGCTGCACGCCTGGGCGCCAAACATGTATGGGCCGTGGATACTGACCCGCAGGCCCTGACCGCCGCCCATGAGAATGCCGGCCGCAACCAAGTTCTGAACATCCTGGAAATCAGCCCGCCTGAGGGACTAAAGTCCATGCAGACGGATGTACTGCTGGCCAATATCCTCGCAGGACCGCTGCGGGAGCTGGCCCCACGTTTTGCTGCACTGGTGCGTCCAGGCGGAACCTTGGTGCTATCCGGTATCCTTGGTAGCCAGAAAGACGAGATTCAGAACGCCTTTGCGCCCTGGTTCCAATTCTACGCAATTAATCAACGGGAGGAGTGGTTACTAATGGATTGTTTGCGTTGCCAGAGTCTCTGAATGCTGACCACCTGCACAGCCTGTGGCACCCAGTTCCGCGTCAGCACTTCGCAGTTGCGCTCGGTACACGGTCTGGTGCGTTGCAGCCGCTGTCACAGTGTATTCGACGCGTTCGAGACCCTACGCGAGGAATTTGAAGCCGCGACTGCTGCTCCGCAGACAGCCGCCGATGAACTGCAAGCGCTTGATGCACCGCTGGAATCGGCGGAAGTGCCGCTGATCACGGCAATCGATCGCGCGCCGGTTGTTGACGCCGTCGATACCGATATCCATTTGCAGGCGACAAAACCAACAGCACCTGCGGATGACCTGTTTGCTGATTTGTGGGGTGAATCGCCCACGACTCAGACTATGCCAAGCGCAAGTTCTCCTGAGCGCGCTGATAAAGACACGCCCACACTCATTGAAGACCATATCCCCAAACCACCGGCCCTGGCCCGCGATCAGGCCTTATACAAACATAAGGAATTGCCACCACGGGAACGGCCAGCACCGAAACCCGCGCGCCAACCCCGACGCATCAATCTTTGGGCGACAGGTGTTGTAATCATGGCACTGCTGCTGGGCATCCAGGTCGTCAATGCCCAGCGTTTGGTGTTGAGCCAGGCACCCATGATTGGTCCAGTTTTGACGATGCTTTATTCTTCCCTGGGTCATCCCGTGACTCCCCCGCCTGCGCCGGGTGCATGGCTGGTCAGCAACATCAACGTGACCTCGGACCCCGACGCCCCGGGCGCACTTTCGATCACCGGTACACTCGCCAACGACGCGAACTTTCCGCAACCCTGGCCGATCCTGCGTATCGAACTCCTGGATCGTTACGGCGATGCGCTGCGGGCGCGGGATTTCACCACCACCAGCTATCTGAGTGCCGACCAGCGCGCCAGCGTGCTCACCCCCGGCGCAGCAGCCCATTTTCGCATCGATGTGGTGGATCCCGGGCCGGAAGCCGTGGGTTTCCAGGTACAGCCCTGCTTCGATATCGGCGGCAACCGCACATGCAGCAGCGCTACGACTGATTGATTTTGCACGAAATTTTCTACGCGTTGCGCACTGATTGCGGTGAAAGTATTTGCGCGTCAAAGAATTGCAGGATAGATGCCCGTAAATCAGTAGCTGCAAAATTTCAAGTTTGACAGCCGCATGATTGCAGTTATCATCTCCGCTTGTTCCCAGTACTACCTACGACAACGCAGATATGCGCATAGGTTGCTATTCGTTGCGCACGCCCGTGGCATTGGCCCCCATGGCCGGTGTCACCGACCGCCCGTTCCGGCAGTTATGCAAGCGCTTGGGCGCGGGCCTTGCGGTCTCGGAAATGCTGACGGCACAGCTGGCGCTCTACGGCAGCACCAAGAGCCGCCGCCGGCGCGACCATGATGGCGAGGTGGAACCCCGGATCGTGCAGATCGCGGGTGGCGAGCCCGGCATGCTGGCCGAAGCGGCACGCATGAATGTGGCTGAGGGCGCCCAGATCATCGATATCAACATGGGCTGCCCGGCGAAGAAAGTCTGCAACAAGGCAGCGGGATCGGCACTGCTGCAGGATGAAACATTGGTTAGACAGATTCTAGAGGCGGTGGTGAGCGCGGTGGATGTCCCGGTGACCCTCAAGATTCGTAGCGGTTGGGATCGGGAACACAAGAATGGCGTGCGCATTGCTGAAATTGCTCAGCACTCCGGTATCCAGGCCATCGCCGTGCATGGACGCACGCGTGCCGATATGTTTGCGGGCGATGCCGAATATGAAACTGTGCGCACGATCGCCGCCGCCGTGAAGATCCCGGTGCTGGCCAATGGTGATGTGGATTCGCCAGAAAAAGCGCGGGAAGTGCTGGAATCCACTGGCGCGGCGGCGGTCATGATCGGCCGTGCCGCACAGGGGCGGCCGTGGATATTCCGTGAAATCAATCATTACCTGGCGACGGGCCGAAAGCTCCCGCCGCCGGGCGACCAGGAAATTGCCGGCATCATGCTGGAGCATCTGGACAACTTGTATGCATTCTACGGCGAGTTCACTGGCGTGCGCATGGCCCGTAAACACCTGAACTGGTATCTGAAGACGCGGCCGGAAACCACCGCGTTGCGTGAGCGGATCTTGCGTGTGGAATCGGCTGGCGAGCAGCAAAGACTGCTGCGCAATTTATTCGAACACAACAACAATATCGAGGAGCTGGCGGCATGAGTAGCAGACTGGGAACGCAGCGTTTGGAAGTGGTGAATGAACCGTGGAAAGCCCGCAAATCAGGCGACTGTGCCCAATATTCCCCGGCCTCCCATTGTCTGCGGGATTATGCGGAAAAGACCCTGCGCCGCTACTTCTCCGACTTAGACGGCCATGACCCGTCGGACCTCTACGGCTTGGTACTGGGAGAGATTGAACAGCCGCTGCTCAAGACCCTGCTGGATTACACTGGCGGCAATCAGTCGCGGGCCTCGGAAATCCTGGGTATCAACCGCAGTACGCTGCGCAAGAAGCTGCGTCAATATAAAATCAGCAGCTGACCGCTGCCGGGCACCCGGGGCGGACCGCCATTTGATTCCGCCATGAGGGAAGGCTCGTGCCGCCTATACGCCGTGCTTTATTAAGCGTTTCTGATAAAGCCGGACTGCTTGAATTCGCGCGCAGCTTGCACATCGCGGGTGTCGAATTACTTTCCACGGGCGGCACTGCCAGACTGCTGCAAGATGCAGGTATACCGGTCAAGCTGATATCCGACTACACCGGCTTTCCCGAAATCATGGAGGGGCGCGTCAAGACCCTGCATCCGAAAATCCACGGTGGGCTTTTAGGCCGGCACGACACAGATGATGCCGTGATGCGCGAACACGGGATTACGCCCATCGACCTGCTGGTGGTCAATCTCTACCCGTTCGAGGCCACCGTCGCAAACCCCGGCCATACACTGAATATGGCCATCGAGAACATCGACATCGGCGGCCCGGCGATGCTGCGCGCCGCCGCCAAGAACTTCGCCGCCGTGACCGTGGTGGTAGACAGCGGCGACTATGAGCGCGTGCTCGCGGATATGCAGGCACACACGGGTGCGGTGAGCGACACGCTGCGTTACCAGCTTGCTGTCAAGGCTTTTGCCCATACCGCCGCCTACGATGGCGCCATCGCCAATCATCTGAGCAGCCTACAAGCGGATGGCAAACAGGCGCGCTTCCCTGATTTCTATAACGTGCAGTTCCAAAAGCTCCATGACCTGCGCTACGGCGAGAATCCACACCAGCATGCTGCGCTCTACGCTGAGCGTTGTGACCTGGAGGGCACCCTTGTCGGCGCCAGGCAATTACAGGGCAAGGCGCTCTCCTATAACAACCTGGCAGACGCCGATGCGGCACTCGCCTGTGTGCGGGAATTTACTACGCCCGCCTGTGTGATCGTGAAACACGCCAATCCCTGCGGGGTGGCATTGGGCGAGAATCTGCTAGCCGCCTATGATCACGCCTACGCCACTGATGCCAGTTCCGCGTTCGGCGGGGTGATCGCCTTCAACCGCGAGCTGGATGCCAAGACGGCTGCGGAGATTATCAAGCGTCAATTTGTGGAGGTCATCGTGGCGACCTCTGCGTCGACAGCTGCTGTCAAGGAACTTGCAAACAAGCCGAACGTACGCGTGCTGGTGACAGGAACATTCAAAGACTCGAAGGGCGCACTGGATTACCAGCGCATATCCGGCGGCTTGCTGTTGCAGGATGCCGACGATGGACACGTGAATGCCCAGGAACTGAAGACCGTAACTCATAGGTTAGTGTCTGCCGCCGAGCTACCCGACTTGTTGTTCGCCTGGCAGGTGGTGAAATTCGTGAAATCCAACGCCATCGTATACGCCAAAGACCTCCACACCATCGGCATCGGTGCCGGGCAACCGAGCCGTGTCATGAGTGCGCAGATCGCCGCGCTCAAAACCCAGGAAGCCAAGCTGCCACTGCGCGGCGCCGTCATGGCTTCCGATGCGTTCCTGCCATTCCGCGATAGCGTGGATGCCGCCTACGCGGCCGGCATCAGTGCCATCATCCAGCCCGGTGGATCCAGGCGTGATGCGGAGGTCATCGCCGCGGCCGACGAACATGAGATGGCCATGCTGTTTACCGGTATCCGCCACTTCCGACACTAGACGCAGTCTGCTGGCTCAGCCATGGTTTTGAACGCAGTTCCCTGAACCCGGTTTATGTCATTCATCGTCTTGATTTCAAATTGCCAGCTGCATACAGCGTTTCAACCGGCATGTGTATGCACGCGCTTGTCGATATCCGGGCCTGACAGGCGGCGTGCCATGCGAAGATCGTATTCAGTCTGCAGTCCCAACCAAGTCTCCGGTGAAACATTAAAGAACTTTCCCAGCCGCAGTGCGGTATCGGCAGTGATACCGCGTTTGCCATTGACGATCTCGCTTACGCGGTTGGGCGGGACGCTGAGTTCGCGCGCCAACCGATTTATACTGATGTCCATGGGGCACATGAATTCTTCGAACAGGATTTCGCCTGGATGGATGGGGGCAAGGGTTTTCTTCATACTCATACCTCAGTGATAGTCCACAATCTCGACGTTGAATGCATCGCCACTACGCCATACAAAACAGATGCGCCACTGGTCATTGATGCGAATGCTGTGCTGTCCAGCCCGGCCGCCCTTAAGCGCCTCCAGCCGGTTACCCGGCGGCATGCGTAGATCTTCCAGCCGCACGGCCCGGTGCAGATACAGCAGCCGGCGGCGCGCAACCCGCTCTATCGCCCGGAACCGCAGAACCATTTGGTCCTCGAACAAGGCTTCCGTGTCTTTGTTCCGGAATGATTGGATCATAGGTATAGAGTATTACGTGTTCCGTCATATGGCAAGCGTTGAAACCCGCAGACAACAATGGGATAAACCCGTAACATGGCATACCCCGCCCATGGGATTTCCAACGTGAAGGTTCTCGTCATCGGCAACGGCGGACGCGAGCATGCCCTGGCCTGGAAACTCGCCCAGTCGCCGAAAGTGGACAAGGTCTATGTGGCGCCAGGCAACGCCGGCACCGCGCGTGAGCGCAAGTGCGAAAACCTGCGCATTGCCACGGACAATATTCCCGGGCTGTTGGATTTCGCCCTGGGCCAGGGCATCGGCCTGACGGTCGTGGGACCCGAAGGGCCGCTGGTCGAGGGCATCACCGATGCATTCCAGCAGGCGGGCCTGCGCTGCTTCGGTCCGACTCGCGCCGCGGCGCAGCTGGAGGGTTCCAAGGCATTTAGCAAGGATTTTCTTGCCCGTCACCACATCCCCTCGGCGGATTACCGCAGCTTCACGGAACTCAAGCCCGCGCTCGCCTATCTGCAGGAGCGCGGTGCACCGGTGGTGGTCAAGGCCGATGGTCTGGCCGCCGGTAAGGGGGTGGTGGTGGCACAATCCATTACAGAAGCCGAGAGCGCGGTGCGCGAGATGCTGGCCGGCAACGCTTTCGGTGACGCGGGTCACCGGGTGGTGATCGAGGCTTTCCTTGAAGGCGAGGAAGCCAGCTTCATCGTGATGGCGGATGGTGAACATATTCTGCCGCTGGCCACTTCGCAGGATCATAAGCGTGTGGGCGAAGGCGATACCGGCCCCAATACCGGCGGAATGGGCGCCTATTCACCAGCGCCGGTGGTGACGCGCGACATCCATGAACGTGTGCTGCGCGAAATAATCCGTCCCACAATACGGGGCATGGCTTCAGAAGGCACGCCTTACACTGGCTTCCTGTATGCCGGCCTGATGATTTCAAAAGACGGTGCGCCACGGGTGCTGGAATTCAATTGCCGCCTGGGCGACCCGGAAACCCAGCCCATTATGCTGCGTCTCAAGTCGGACTTGGTGGAATTGTGCGAGGCTGCTCTGGATGGCAATCTCAATAAAATTAAAGCCCAGTGGGATACACGTGTGGCGCTGGGGGTGGTGTTGGCGGCCGGCGGTTATCCCGGTGAATACCGCAAAGCTGAGCCCATTTCGGGCCTGCCGCCATTTCCCATGGACAACGTGAAGGTGTTCCATGCCGGAACTATAGACCAGGATGGTCGCATCGTCACTAACGGCGGACGGGTTTTCTGTGTCACCGCTCTCGGCGACAATGTCGGAGATGCGCGGCAACGCGCCTATCATATTGCCGACAGCATCCGCTGGCCGGGACGCTTCTTCCGTAAAGACATCGGCTTTCGGGCACTGGCACGGGAAACTTCAAAGAAATAAGGGCTGGGAGCCTTCCTTATAGCCGATGTTCGAACTCGTCATATTCGACTGCGACGGAGTGCTGGTCGACAGCGAAATCATCAGCAACACCGTGTTCGCCAAAATGCTCGGGGAACTTGGCTTGCCCCTGAGCCTGAAGGACACGATCGAAATCTTCATGGGCAAGTCCATGTCTCAATGCCTGGATATCATGACGCTCATACTGGGGCATCCTCCCCCTGCCAATTTCGAGGAAAACTACCACCAAAGAGTAGACACGGGTTTTAAAAACGGTTTGCGGCCAGTTGAAGGAGTTCCGGAAATGCTTCGGCATATGAAATTGCCCTATTGCGTAGCGTCCAGTGGCTCTAATGAAAAAATGCGAACAACCCTGGGCATTACCGGTCTTTTACCGCTGTTCACCGACCGGCTTTACAGCGCCACGCAGGTGGCGCAAGGCAAACCCGCACCGGAAATCTTTCTGTATGCCGCGTCACAATGCGGCGTCGAACCCAGAAAATGTGCGGTGGTTGAAGACACACCCACGGGTGTGGTTGCCGGCGTGGCAGCCGGTATGACGGTGTTTGGGTATTCGGGAATGATACCGACGACCCGTTTACGGCAGGCAGGTGCTCATTATATCTTCAAGCACATGCATGAATTGAACCGGCTGTTGAACCAAGAAGCAATTTAAAAACAGACACTCTCTCGCGGGTTAATTTAGCCTTTCTTCATGGAATCGAAAAATTCAGCATTGGTCTTGGTGTCCTTGAGCTTGTCGAGCAGGAATTCGCTGGCCGCCAGTTCGTCCATGGGGTGCAGCAACTTGCGCAGGATCCATATCTTCTGCAGTTCGTCCGCCGGCACCAGCAGTTCTTCGCGGCGCGTACCTGAACGGTTGATGTTGATGGCCGGGAATACGCGCTTCTCGGCGATGCGCCGGTCCAGGTGGATTTCGGAATTGCCGGTACCCTTGAATTCCTCATAGATCACGTCATCCATGCGCGAACCGGTTTCTATCAACGCGGTGGCCAGGATGGTAAGCGAACCGCCCTCTTCGATGTTGCGGGCTGCTCCGAAGAAGCGTTTCGGCCGCTGTAGCGCGTTGGCATCCACACCACCGGTAAGTACCTTGCCGGACGCCGGCACCACGGTGTTGTAGGCGCGCCCCAGGCGGGTGATGGAATCCAGCAGGATCACCACGTCGCGCTTGTGTTCCACCAGGCGTTTGGCTTTCTCGATGACCATCTCGGCCACCTGCACATGGCGCGTGGCTGGCTCGTCGAACGTGGAGGACACCACTTCGCCCTTCACGGAGCGTTGCATCTCGGTGACTTCCTCGGGGCGCTCGTCGATGAGCAGCACGATGAGATACACCTCGGGATGGTTGGCGGTGATGCTCTGGGCGATGTTCTGCAGCATCATAGTCTTGCCGGCCTTGGGCGGCGATACGATCAGGCCGCGCTGACCCTTGCCGATGGGCGCGATCATGTCGATGATGCGTGCCGTGATGTCTTCGGTGGAACCGTTGCCCCGCTCCATGGTGAAACGCTGCTTGGGGAACAGCGGCGTCAGGTTCTCGAACAATACCTTGCTCTTGGCGTTCTCCGGCGGATCGAAGTTGATATGGTCCACCTTGAGTAGCGCGAAATAACGCTCGCCCTCCTTCGGGGGGCGAATCTTTCCGGCTACGCTGTCACCGGTACGCAGGTTGAAGCGGCGGATCTGGCTGGGGGAAACATAGATGTCATCGGGCCCGGCGAGATAGGAACCCTCCGCCGAACGCAGAAAGCCAAATCCGTCCTGCAGGATCTCCAGTACCCCGTCGCCGGAGATCTCCTCGCCGTTGCGCGCATGCGCCTTGAGTATGGAAAAGATAACATCCTGCTTGCGGGAACGCGCCATGTTCTCAAGGCCCATGGACTCCGCCAGCTCGATGATAGCTTCAGCCGGTTTCTTCTTAAGATCAGTTAGATTCATAGATGTTGGATTCCCACTCTCTTTATGCAATGGAAGTTAGCCGGCGGATGCCGGAATAAATCAGGATTAATACAATTAAACGTTATCGGGCGTTCTTGCTCGCCGTATAAACGCAAAAGGGCGGTCTCCCGCCGCCCGTCTAATCAAATGTTGGTTTCGATGAAAGCCGCCAACTGCGACTTGGACAAGGCACCGATTTTCTGTGCCTGCACATTGCCGTCCTTGAACAGCATCAGTGTGGGGATGCTGCGTATCCCGTATTTCTGGGTCAGTTGCGCATTTTCGTCGACGTTAACCTTGGCGATCCTGAGTTTGCCTTGATAGCTGCTGGCGATCTCATCAAGGATGGGTGAAATCATTTTGCAGGGACCGCACCACTCCGCCCAGTAATCCACCAATACTGGCAGACTGGATTTCAACACGTCGGTTTCGAAGTTGGCATCGGTCGTAGATACGATCTGGTCATTCACGGTTTATAGGCCTCCAATGGCTTAAATGGATTCTGTTTGTATGGCGCGAGCGGGCGCGGGATGTGGACATTGGGCAGGGAGATGTGACGTAAGGTGCCCATTTCAGGCACAATGTCGCGGCTGGCTCGCGGTTCTAGTATTTGCTTTATGAAGTATGAAAATGTCCCGCACGGGGCGCGGGCTCAAGGCGTTGAAACATATTTGAGCCCAACCGCCGCCAGAATGCAAGCCCCGTGTCTTGTTGATAAAAGCGAACCATGGACCCACACCTGACCGAGCTGCGTTTCGAATCCCTCAAACTGGCCGAACCTCTGCTTATAAGCCTCAGGGAGGCGGGTTTCAACCGCTGCACCCCGATCCAGGCTGAAGCCCTGCCATTGCTTTTAAAGGGCCAGGACGTGGCCGGTCAAGCCCAGACCGGCACCGGTAAGACCGCCGCTTTCCTGCTGGCCCTGTACCAGCGTCTGCTGACCCGTCCAGCTCGCCCCGGACGGCGCGGCAACCAGCCGCGCGCCATGGTGGTGGCCCCGACCCGGGAACTGGCGGTGCAGATATACAAGGATGCGGAGGTTCTCGGCCGGTACACGGGTTTTAAACAGACCGTAGTGTACGGCGGCGAGGATTACGACAAGCAGCGCGATACCGTGGCTGCCGGTGTGGACATTTTGATCGGTACACCCGGGCGGCTGATCGATTACTTCAAGCAGCACGTCTTCGACCTCAAGTCGCTGGATGTGATGGTACTGGATGAAGCTGACCGCATGTTCGACATGGGCTTTATCGCCGACGTGCGTTTTCTGATGCGGCGCATGCCGCATCCCACCGAACGGCTCAACATGCTGTTCTCGGCAACACTCTCCTACCGGGTCATGGAGCTCTCTTACGAGCATATGAACAATGCGCAGTTTGTGCGCATCGAACCGGACAAAGTCACCGTCGATCGCGTACGTCAACTGTTGTATCTGCCAGCCACCAACGAGAAGATCGCGCTGCTGGTAGGCCTGCTGCGTCTTTTGGAAGCGCACCGTACCATGGTATTCGTGAACACCAAGCGCGTGGCCGAGAATGTTGAGGCTTATCTGAAGGGCAATGGTTTCAATGCCGCGGTACTCTCAGGCGACGTGCCCCAGAATAAACGCTTGCGGCTGCTGAAGGAATTCACCGAGGGCCAGTTGCCAATCCTGGTAACCACCGATGTGGCTTCGCGCGGGCTGCACATCCCCGACGTCAGCCATGTGATCAATTTCGATCTACCCCAGGATGCTGAGGATTATGTGCACCGCATCGGACGCACTGCGCGTGCTGGTGCCGAAGGTGATGCCATCAGCTTCGCCTGCGAGGAATATTCGTTCTCGCTGCCGGACATCGAGCGCTATATAGGTCACCCCATCCCGCGTGAGTCTCTGGAACCGGGATTGTTGGCGGAACTGCAACCACCTGCCAGGCGCGAACGCTACCAGCCACATCCACATCGCCGACATGAGGGCAAACGCCGCGATGCCGGTCGCGGCGATTCGCGGCGCCGGCGACGTTGAGTGTCAGAATATCTAAAAACCATTTAATAATCCCGTTCGTCCTGAGCGTAGCGCTGTAGGCGCAACGTCGAAGGGCGATAAGCACATGATTTGCATGTGTTTCGACTTCGTGTAGCTTCGCTACGCTCAACACGATCGGTTGGAGATTATGAGATAGGATCTTCACATGTGGATTCCCATCCACTTCAGCGTTCACGGCATCAATTCTGCAAGCGTCTCGACCGACATGAATTCCGCATTGTCCCGCGACGGCTGCCGGCTGTCCGGACGGCGCATAGCGATGAGATTGCCGATGCCGTAATCGCGTGCGGCGCGCAGCACCGGCAGGCTGTCGTCCAGCAACAGGCTGTGTTGTGGATCGAAGTCCTCAATCTCCCGCAAGCTCTGCCAGAAACTGAGAGTCTCCTTGGGTACGCCAAAACTGTGGGACGAGACGATGGCGTCGAAATGACTGTCGAGCTGCGTGCGTTGCATCTTGAGCGTCAGTGCATCACTGTGCGCGTTGGTGACCAGTAGCATGCGCTTGCCGGACGAGCGTAGTTTTTTCAGGAATTTCTCTACGTGCGGCAATATCTGGATCAGGCGTTGCACTTCGCGCTTCAAGGCCAGGATATCCATATCCAGCTCCCGCGCCCAGTGATCTAGGCAATACCACTGCAAGCTGCCTTCCATCGCACGAAAGCGCGGCAGCAGCTGCGCGCGCGCTGCCTCGGTAGTGAGGCCATAACGCTCGGCGAAGCGCAGTGGCACATGCACCTGCCAGAAATAATTGTCGAAATGCAGATCCAACAGCGTGCCGTCCATGTCCAGGAACACGGTGTGTATCCGAGACCAGTCGGGAACCAGCATCGAAGTGGCGGGCATGAGGGTTATCATAGTACGCTGCTGCTATACCGATTAAATGCGGATACTGCGGAACCACCCTGATGTCGCACGCTGACGAACAACTGCTGGGGCCGTTATTGGAGATCGCGGCGCACGCCAGTGAACGAATCCTGAAAATCTATGCCACCACCGATTTCCAGGTGGACATCAAGGACGACCGTTCGCCGGTGACCACAGCCGATAGGGCGGCCCACGAAGCCATACTGCAAAGCCTGCAACGGCTCACACCGGATCTGCCGGTGTTGTCGGAAGAGTCCCACCATATTCCATTTTCCGAACGCCGACGCTGGGACAGTTACTGGCTGGTGGATCCGCTGGACGGGACCAAGGAGTTCATCAGCAAAAACGGTGATTTCACTATCAATATCGCACTCATCCAGAAGCACGCGCCGGTGGTGGGCTTGGTGCATATCCCAGTTGAAAACCTGAGTTACTACGGGGTGGTGGGCGCCGGTGCCTATCGCCGGGAAACGGGAGGTGCGCCGCAGGCGATCCGTGTGCGTCCACAGGCTGGGGAAACAGTGCGCGTGGTAGCCAGCCGTTCCCACCGTGGACCGTTGCTGGACGGCTACCTGGCAAAACTCGGTGCACACGAAACGCTTTCGCGCGGCAGCGCCCTCAAATTCTGCCTGGTAGCGGAAGGCGCAGCCGACGTGTATCCGCGCCTGGGGCCTACTTCGGAATGGGATACAGCGGCCGGACACGCAGTGCTGCTAGCTGCTGGCGGCCATGTGATGGCGGTGGATGGTAGTCCGTTGCGTTACAACACCAAAGAATCCCTGCTCAATCCACAGTTCATCGCGTACGCCGACGATTCACGCGGCTGGCGGCAGTACCTTTAATCGCGAGTGGCAGTCACCAACAAAGTCACTTAGCCATATCAGCTGGATTTGCCCAGCAATCCATTACGGAAATCATCGGGTAGTTTTGGGCCAAGAAACGCGTTTAGCAACGCTTTATGGAAATCCTCGCCAGGAATATTGCCCCGTAATTTGCCATTCCAGCTGACCTGGGTACCTGTCCCAGGTATGTAATCCAAGGTAATCTCGTCACCCTCCTTGGCTTTGCCAAAATAAGCCAGAAACTGCACGATCTGGGACTGCAACGCCGCGCTCATCTGCGAATTATTGTTTGTGAAACCCTCATTCCAGGCATCCGCAAATTGATCCTTGCTGGCCGGATAGATCATGTGCATGAGTATGCGATCGGGGCCCGCTTGAGACATCACTGCTTCGACGGTATCGGCCTTTTGTGGCAGGTACAAACCGCCCACATATATTTTTACCTTGAACCAGGTCTTGGTGCGTAACGCCACACCGTTCAAGACCAAAGGCTTGCCATCCACGGTTGCGGTATCCGGGATTGTTACCCCAGCCAGCGTGGCTGAGAAGGCTGCGCTGGCAAACCCCACTGAAATCAGCAGTATGAACACTTTCAATTTACTCATGTTTGACTCCCTGCCACCTAGATTCTAAGGATAAATCGTACTGCAAACTCGATGCTACGCGCCCTTGAGGTAATGGGCAAAAAACGCCAGGGTGCGCTTCCAGGCATCCGCCGCAGCCGCGGGGCGATAACGATCGCCCGAGGGATTGGCAAAGGCGTGTCCGGCATTCGGGTACTCATGGATCTCCGCGTTCACCTTGGCTGCTTTTAAGGCTCTCTGGAATGCCTGCACATCCTGCACGGTGATACCCATATCCTGCTCGCCAAAGAACCCCATGAGGGGCATCCTGAGGGTGGACAGCGCCGCTACGTTGTCTACCGGTTCCCCGTAATACATGACCGCTGCATTTATTCGGTCCGGGAACAGCAGCGCGGTCTGCAATGACCAGCCGCCGCCGAAGCACCAGCCGATGACGCCAATGCGCGGGGCATGCTCGCGGTCATGCAGATAGGCATACGCCTGTTTGAGGTTATCCTTGGCCGCGTCCGGATCTTTGAATACACTCGACATGAGTTTCTTGGCTGCATCTGGATCCCTGGCTGACTGTCCGCCGTACAGGTCCACGGCCAGCGCCGCATAACCCTCACCCGCCAGCTGATCTGCCATGCTGCGGATGTTGTCATTCAGGCCCCACCATTCATGGATGACGATGATTCCAGGCAACGGTTTTTCGCCGTGCAGCGGCTCACTGAGATAGCCATGCACCGCTCTGCCAGCCACTGTGGCATACACCACATCCGTGCCGTGTACCGGTTGAGCAGGTTTCTGATGCGCCGCGGGACTGGCAGTCGGTGCATCGTCAGCATGCATGTCCGCCATGGCCTGCATGTATTGCTGGTCGCTCATGGCCATTGCCGGTGATACTCCGATTGCCGCTAATAACAGAATAGATACCATCATAAAGAGATTGCGTCGCATGATTCTCTCCTTAAGTGTGCAGGCCCACAATTATTCGCCACGATACGCACAGCCCGACGTGCAGGTCTCGGCGATCACGACTTTGCACAGATCCGGTAGCGTCAGCTTGAGGTGCTGCCAGATCCAGCGCGCCAGCATCTCGCTGGTGGGATTTTCCAATCCCGGGATCTCATTCAGGTAACGATGATCCAGCATTTCAAATACCGGTATGAACGCTTGCTTGAGATCGGCAAAATCCATGATCCAGCCACTCTCGGGTTGCGGTTCGCCGCGTATATGGATTTCCACGAGGAAGGAATGGCCGTGCAGCCGGCTGCATTTGTGGCTGGGTGGCAGGTTCGGCAGCCGGTGAGCGGCTTCGATGTGGAATACCTTGAATATTTCCATCGTAGTGCTTGTTTACTATGTTTTTTAATCCTCACTATTCTAGCCGAGTAGCTGTCAGGCAGCCCCATTGGCGGCCACGGCCCACAATCCCCGCAGGCCGTGCGCTTGCACCCTTGGCGGCAGGCTCGTATGTTGGCAGGTAGCGTCCGCATACATCGTGCGCCTACGTATCTAGTAAATGATTACGACCAGACCAATCCAGGGAATCGCTGCCAAACTCGAACAGCTGCGCGAGGAACACCGTGACCTGGACATCGCCATCAGCCGTCTGGCCGAGGATATCCACACCAATGAATTGCAACTCAAGCGCCTCAAGAAACGCAAGCTGCAGATCAAGGACTACATCACCAAGCTCGAAAGCCTGTTGATCCCGGATCTCGACGCGTGATCGATCTGCACCTGCATTCACGCGCTTCCGACGGCAGCCTTTCACCCACGGAGTTGATGCAATTGTGTGCGTCACGCAGTGTGCAGTTGTTGGCGCTCACGGATCACGACTGCCTGGATGGCTTGGCGGAAGCCCGTAGCGCAGCACTTGCCGCCGGCATGCGCTTCGTGAACGGGGTGGAGATCTCGGTTTCCTGGGAGCACAAGACCTTGCACGTCGTCGGTCTGAATTTCGATGCCGGGAACGCAGCACTCAAGGCCGGACTGGCGCATCTACAGACCGTGCGCCGTGGCCGCGCGCAGGCCATCGGACGACGCCTCGAGACACGCGGCATCCCAGATGCCTATGCGGGCGCACAGCAGCTGGCAGGCAACGACAACGTGACGCGCACACATTTTGCCCAATGGCTGAGCGAAAATGGCCATGCGGCGACACCGCAAAAGGCCTTCCAGCGTCTGCTGGCACGCGGCAAGCCGGGTTACGTGACTACCGACTGGGCGAGCCTGGAAGAAAGCATCGGTTGGATCCGTGCGGCCGGCGGCCAAGCGGTACTGGCACACCCGCTACGCTACGGCATGACGCGCAACTGGCTGATAAAAGCACTCACCGCCTTCAAACAGGCCGGCGGTGATGGCATCGAAGTGATCTGTGGTGGCGGTAATCGGGACGAATCCGCCAGCGCCGCTCACTTCGCCGAGCGTTTCAAACTAGCAGCCTCCGTGGGCTCTGATTTCCACAACCCTTCCACACCCTGGAATCAACCAGGCATAACCACGCCACTGCCGGAGAAACTCACACCGGTGTGGCAATGCTTCTAAATATCTTGAAGGTGACGGCCCGGAGCTTTTCAGCGAGCCTAGATTGTGGCGGTCGCCACTTCACCCGCCAGGGTGAAGACTTTGGCTTCCACGAATATCTTCACCAGATCCGCATCCAGTTTGCCATGCTTGGCTTCGTCTTCCAGCACCGCGAAGGCGCGCTCCGAGGGCATGGATTTCTTGTAGGGGCGATCAGCAGCGGTGAGCGCATCGTAGATATCCGCCACTGTCATCAAACGTGAGGGGAACGGGATATCTCGTTGGGTGCGGCCTCGGGGATAGCCGCTGCCATCGAGTTTCTCGTGGTGCGCGCCGGCAATCTCGGGGATCGCAGCCAGGTCCGCGGGCCAGGGGATGCGCCGCAGAAAATTGTAGGTGTGTACCACGTGGGATTCGATCTCAAGCCGTTCCTCAGGCGTGAGGCTGCCACGCGGGATGGACAGTACCCGATGCTCGGCCTCGGTCAGCAGCGGCATGTCTTGCTCCGAGAGTGTGTAGTCTTTCGCGGTCTTAAGCGCCTTGCTGGGTTTGCTTTTCAGCATATCCGGCTGGTTGGCTTCCTGGATGGCGGCCCAGTAAGCGTCCAGTGCCACCAGTTTGCTCTCCAGTTCCTGTTCGATGCTGAGCAGTTCCTCACGGGAACTCATACCGCTGCGCAGCATCACCAGTTGCTGCGCCAGCGCGCGGCGTTTGAGGCGTTCAATCTCCAGATTGATGCGCTCGCGGATCGTTTGGTAATGCTCAGGCGTGAGTTTGTGGGCTTTCACCAGCACATGCTCGCGCACGCCGATCTTGCCGAAATCATGCAGCAGCGCCGCGTAGCGTAGCTCGCGCAGCTGCCGCGCGTTGAAGTTGATAGTGCGGAAGCGTGTGACACCGGAACGCGGCAGCGCCTCTGCCAGACCGGTGGTCAGGCGCGCCACCCGGAATGAATGGCCGCTGGTGACAGGATCGCGCTGCTCGATGGCGGTCACCGACGCCACCACAAATCCCTCGAACATGTCCTCGATGGCCAGCAGCAGACGGTTGTTGTCGATGGCCACGGCCGCCTGACTGGCCAGGGAGCGCAGCAACGGCAGGATATCGTCGTTAAACGGTTGGGTTTCGCTGAGCGTGGTTTCAGGGTTGGTGAGTTTTGATGCTGGATTGCGCTTGCGGTTGATGAACTCGATGCCGCCGATGATCTCACCTTGTGGGATGCGCAGCGCTACCGCATACAGCGAGCTGGTGCGATAACCGAAACGCTGGTCGAAGCTGCTGTTGAATCGCCAGGGTATGTCCGCCGGTGGCGCATAGGCATCGGTCAGGTTGATCTCTTCGCCGGTAACTGTGACGTATCCGGCGATGGAGGACAGGTCCAGCGGCAGGCGCTGTTCCTCGAAGGAAAATTTCACGGATTCATTTTGTGCCAGACGCACCACCAGCTCCGAGGAACCATCCGGATGTTTCTCGGTGAGAAAGATGGTGGCGGCATCACAGCCCGCAAGACGCCGCGCTTCCGTGAGAATCAGTTCCAGCAATGCCTGATGGCTGTGCTCGCTGGACAGGGCCACACCCACATCCGTGAGCTGGCGCACCTGCTGGCGCTGACGCACCATGGACGCCGCCAGTGACAGGCCGCTGGCGATGGCGGTAGCCGGCCACTTGTTCGAGATGCGCACCTCGCCCGGCTCTGCTATGGAGTCGTCTACCATCAGCACCGCGTCCAGTGCGGCCGCCTGCCATTCGGCGCGGGTGATCTCACCGGCCAGCAGTTTTGGAGTGAGACACAGGACCCCGTAGACCTTGTTCTTCAAATCCGCGGGTTTCTTGATGGCCACAAACTGCAGATTGGCTTTCGCGAGTGCCGTCAGCTGGGCGCTGGAAAAATAATCGGTTTCGCCAGCGACATAAATCGCGCCCGGCTGTTCTTCTTTATGATTGGCAGCTGCTTTGGCCACAGGTTTCTCAGACCGCTTCGCTCGTCACGCGCCCACGTGGCGAAGTCTTAAGCAGGTCCTCCACTGAGACTGTGGCCATCAGCGCATCCTTCTGGGTGTCATCCTCCGCAACTTCCGCCAGCCAGTTTTTCACCGGTGCGTGACGCGCGCCCAGGCGGACGAAATCGAATAACTGCGGATCGGCCAGATGTGAAGGCGTTACGTTTTGGAGCGCGGCGAAAATGGTGCGGCTGCGGCCGGGATATTCGCGCTCCCATTCCGCCAGCATGTTCTTCACCACCCGGCGCTGCAGATGCTCCTGGGAACCGCACAGATCGCAGGGGATCAATGGGAATTTGCGGATGGCGGCGTACTTGGCGATGTCGTGCTCTTCGCAATAGGCCAGCGGCCGGATCACCACATGTTTGCCATCATCGGATTGCAGCTTGGGCGGCATGGTTTTCAACTGGCCGCCGTAAAAGAGATTCAGAAAGAAAGTCTCGATGATGTCGTCGCGATGATGACCTAAGACAATCTTGGTGATGTCGTTCTGCGCCGCGTAGCTGTAGAGCGCGCCGCGCCGCAAGCGCGAACACAGGCCGCAGGTGGTCTTGCCGTCCGGTATCACGCGCTTGACCACACTGTAGGTATCCTGCTCCAGGATCTGGAACGGCACGCCGAGCTTGGCCAGATATTCCGGCAGCACCTGCTCGGGAAACCCAGGCTGCTTCTGGTCCAAGTTCACCGCCAGGATCTCGAACTCCACCGGCGCGCTTTGGCGCAGCTTCAGCAGGATATCCAGCAAGGTGTAGGAATCCTTGCCGCCCGACAGGCACACCATCACCCGGTCGCCGGCCTCGATCATGTTGAAATCCTGGATGGCCCTGCCCACATTGCGGCGCAGGCGCTTCTCCAGCTTATTGGTATTGACCGAGCGCTTGGAGGTGAGGTTACGCATCTTGGACTGGCGCAGAAGCGGGTACGATGGGCTCATTCTACCCAGAAGCCATGTCAAAAATACGACATGGGCCCTCTCCCTCCGGGAGAGGGGCGGGGGTGAGGGTAAATTTCAACTGGCCGCATGATCCTAATAGATATGTAATAAAGACCAGTCTCAAGCGGTCCCAGGCTTACATTCAGGAGTGTATACATCATGCAATCTAGCCTTTGGGCCATATTTATTTCAGTCGCCGCGCTCGCATTGCCCATGAGCGCCAGTGCTACGCCGCAAATCATCAGCAGTGGCTTGACGCGCGTAAACCTTCTGGAGCTTTACACCTCCGAAGGCTGCAGCAGTTGCCCGCCGGCTGATGCATGGCTATCAAGCCTCACACAAGACCCGCGCCTGTGGACACAGATCGTGCCGGTGGCTTTTCACGTGGATTACTGGGACGGCCTGGGCTGGCACGACCCATTCGACAAGCATCTATACAGCGAACGCCAGCAGCACATAGCGGACCGTACGGCCGATGGCGTGATCTATACGCCCGAGTTTGTGCTCGACGGTAAACCATGGTCTAACTGGTTCAACTTCAGATCCTTACGCTTACCTGATGCAACCGATGCAGGACGTTTGAAACTCGTCGTCGACGGCGCGCATATCACCGCCAGCTTTAATCCGGTGAACGCGGATTACAAATATGTGGAATTGCACGTGGTGGTCTTGGCATTCGGAGTCAACAAAAAAGTGGGCGCCGGCGAGAATGCCGGACGCACATTGCGTCAGGACTTTCTGGTTATCGGTTACTCAAAACATCTGCTGACGGCGAGCAGGTCCGAATACACGTCTGCAATTCAGCTGCCACCGAGCGTCAAGGCACAGGTTTCACGTTATGCACTGGCTGCTTGGGTCTCGCATCCTGGCGATCCGGCGCCTATACAAAGCGCAGGGGGTTGGCTAAATGTAAGTCCAAAATAATCCCGAATTGATATATTCAAGTCTGTGTTGTTTAAGCACATACTTGAACTGCTGCTTATGGCTGAGAGAGCAGACGACAGAGGTGTACAATCGCTGGGTGCGGATTAAGAGGCTGCTTCGAATAGTGTTACCACGTAAGATTAAACAGTAGCGCCCCTCTTTTTTTCGAAAGTGACAACGCGACGGCAATGGACAAATGTAATGAAGATTTTTTCCGGGCCTCTCAGCATGTTCGGCGCCAAAGTCGAGATCGCCGCACGGGAGAAGGCTATCGACTTTGAACTCGTGATGGTTCCATTCGATCCGTCACGCGGTTACGATCCAAAACATCCGGAGGTCGTGCGCATCAATCCTAAGCGACAGGTGCCCGTGCTGTTAGACGGCGATTTGGAGCTTTTTGATTCCACGCAGATTTTTGAATACTTTGAAGACCTGAAGCCGCACCCCCCCTTATGGCCGGCGCAACCGGTAGCGCGAGCTTTGGCGCGCCAACTCGAACACCGCTCCGATGAAATCTATTTTCCCCACATCATCCGTCTCATGGGTCTCGAGGAAACGCCGGACGATCCGGCGGCGAAGGTCGCCCGCGATGCGGCGGCACAGTATTATCGTGATATGGAGCTCACCCTTTCGGATCGTGAATTCCTGGCAGGGGATTATTCCTTCGCCGACATTGCATTCTACATGGCGCAGCTCTTCGGCGCCCGCAAAGGCGCGCCAATGACTGGCGAGACGCCGAACCTCCTCGCCTGGCGCCGACGGATGACGGCACGTCCGGCAGTCAAAAATGTCGCTGGCACGATGGCGAGGTACCTCGCTTCAATCGGACGTCCAGTTCCCGATTTTCTTGAAGGGCTCAACTCGACTGTGAATCTTTAGAACTGGACTTACAGCGATTGGCAAGGCTCCGCGTACGTGCATGAAGATCATGCGCCTTCGTGGCGGCCCGGACCGACAAGAAGGACATCAATCTCGCGGAGTTCCGCAGCGGCCTCGACAGGGAAGGACAGGTGTTCCCCATGATGGCCCTCGACGGCTTGCAGAGAGTGCGGGTGTGCGCCAACCGGCAGGGCGAACGCTACACCTCCGATGAGCGGAATCTGGACCTCACCGGCTTTCGTAGACATAAAACTGGAAGAATTGGGTGGCGTGTTGAACGGTTGTAGAGTTGCGATTTCAACTGATCGATGCAACCCGCTAGATTCTGCATAAATTGAATTGAATTCATGCGCCAGCCCAGGCGGCGTCAAGAGTCTGCGCCCGATGTTGCGCGGAGGTCGGTTTTATCGCGCCGCACCACGTGTAGACCATCCCGGTATCTATGCTAGTCTATGCAGAAATTCCCTGTAATCAGCGCCAACGTTAAAGGAGCCCGTCATGCCAAGAAAGATTGCGATCCTGCTGGCCGTGTTTGCCAGTCTCGCGTTTTCAGCCAATGCCTTCGCCAAAGCCAAGCCCGCGCCGTTCCCTCTGATCCAGGGATACGGCACCGTAAAGCCACTGCCGGGGACTTCCCCCCAACCCAGTAAATATAAGGTTTACAAGGTGGTCTTCGATCTGGGCAAAGGCGGCGATGCCGGTAAAGTCAACAGCGGACTGGAAGCGGTCGCGCAGGCCGTCAATGCATTTGCTTCCGCCGGGGTACCGAAGAACAACCTAAAATTCGTGGTCGTGATCCACGGGGATGCCACGCCCATCGTGCTTGCTGACGGCAGTTACAAAACCCGCTTTCAAGTCGCCAATCCGAATACTGACTTGATCAACAAACTCAACGGCGTGGGCGTGCAACTGCTGGTGGATGGCCAGTCATTGATCAAGCATCACATCGAGGGTGCCGAGGTGAATTCGAATGTCGACGAAACCCTGTCGGCTGCGAGTACTCTGGTCATCTACCAAATGAGCAAATATCAACTTTACATGCCGTGAGCTAACCGCAGGTTAGTGCTGCACTCAAGCAGCGTTACTAACGGCATAGCATCGTTCACCGATGACGATTAAAATTCTCGCCCCATGGATTTAAATCCATGGGGCATTTTTTTACTGACCGCTAATAATTCTTGCTAACCACTTTGCAAGCTCTGATTGATTAGCGCATACGGAAGCAGACGTTCGAGAGGCAATAGATCAAATTCTTAGTTTTTGAACTGAGAGTGGATCAACAATCGAAGAGTCCATCAGGGTCAGCACCATTTAGCCGACTAAATTCGGCATGTTGAATTGTCGCGACTAAGGGCACACTATTTGCTGCTGACAATAATGCACTACCCCGGGCCACGAGTTTTCGTTCCAGGTCGAACGACTCCAAGCCTGGCATAAATATCGAGGCAGCTGTAATGGCTTTTACGGCTCTGGCGCTTAGCGGCGGCGGTTATCTGGGTCTGCATGAAGTCGTGATATTGCGGGAACTCGAGCGCAGTGTGTGATGCATTCGATCTGATCTGCGGGACCTCGGTGGGCGCCATGGCGGCAGTCGCCGCGGCCGCGGGGATCCCGGCGGCGCGGATGGAAATGGCGTTCCGTGAACATGGTCCACGGATATTCCATGGTCACCGGTTACGTAGCTATCCGTTTTTTCATAGCCTCTTCAACATTAACGCATTGTTCCGATCGCGGTATCGATCGATCACCATCCGCAACGCCATGCAAGATATCCTGGGATCCGAACCGCAACTGCGCGATCTCAGAACCCGGGTAATCATTCCGGCCATCAATCTCGGCCACGGCCGAATGAAGATGTTTAAGACGCCACATCTTGCTGACAAGACTCAAGACGGTGCAGTTTCCATCATAGATATCGTGGTAGCCGCTACCGCGGCACCAATCTATTTCCCGGTAGCACGGCTGGAACAGGATCATTATGTCGATGCGGGCATCTTCGCGAATTCACCCGACTTGCTCGCTTTGCATGAAGGTTTTCATTTTCTTGGTTTGCCGATTTCGGAAATTTTTGTCGTGAGTGTCGGTACCAGCGCGTTGCTCCACAAATGGGATCTTCGTGGGCGGACTGCTCGTGGCGCATTGTTCTGGCTCAATGAAGGCCGGCTCTTCAGCACGATCTCGGCGGCGCAACGCGACATGTCTACCGGCGTATTGCGCAACATGCTCGGTGCGCAATACTTGCGTATCGATAGCGTGCGTGATTCCCGTCATGAGCGGCACCTGAAATTCGATCACCCCTCGCCGGAAGCAACCGACTTGCTGACGCGGTTGGCCGAGCATACCTGGCAGGAAGCCGAATCGAAAATGCAGCCTATCCTGCATATGCTACGCGAACACACGGTCAATCGTGATTGGCGAAATAACCTTGATTGACAACTCTTCGGATAAAGACTTTGCCGGCGGATTTGGGTCGGAAGTTGAACTTCGCAAACTCAGCTCTTCCCTACAGGCTTGGCATTCCCTGCCTGGGAAAGCAGCGAACCCACCATCGCCGACAGATCACCCATGTTCGCCGGCACCACTGTGACGGTGGAATTCTTGGCGATGAGTCCCCACTGCTGCACCCACTGCTGGCCGAGCTGATAGTGCAAAGCATCGGCGCCACCCTCGCCGGCCACAGCCTTACCGATGTCGGAAATGGCTTTGGCAGTGGCCGCCGCCACTGTGGCGATCGCTTGTCCCTGGCCATCAGCGCGCAGGATGGCAGACTGGCGCTCACCTTCAGCGTTGTTGATCTGACTCTGCTTCTGACCTTCCGACTGGTTGATGGCCTGCTGGCGGTCGCCCTCGGATTTGGCGATGGCGGCGCGCTTCTGGCGTTCGGCAGTGAGCTGCAGTTCCATGGCCCGCTGGATTTCGTCCGGCGGAGTGAGATTGCGGATCTCATAACGCAGCACTTTAACGCCCCAGCTGGTGGCAGCCTGGGTGAGGACATCCACCACGCCCCGGTTAAGAGTGTCGCGCTGTGACAGGCATTCATCCAGCGCCAGCTTGCCGACTTCGGCGCGCATAGTGGTCTGCACCAGCTGCACCACCGCCGTGATCACATTGCTGGTGCCGTAGGCGGCGTTGCGGGCGTCGGTGATCTGATAGTAGAGCACACCGTCCACCGACAGGCGTGTGTTGTCCTTGGTAATGCACACTTGTTCGGGCACATCCATGGGAATCTCACGCATGTCGAACTTGTAGGACACGCGGTCGAAGAACGGCACGATGATCTGGACACCGGAGGTGAGCACGCCGTGAAACTTGCCCAGGCGCTCGATGACCCAGGCCTGCTGCTGCGGGACGATGCGCACCGCGCGGATGACCATGACCACCGCCCACAGGATGATGAGTAAACCAACGATTGCTGAAATGGAAATGCCCATAAAAATCTCCTCGATTGCTTATATAAGTAGCATGTCAGCCGGCAGCCTTGATGCGCAGTCGTGAACCTTCGCGCGCCACCACTTCGGCACGCGCGCCGACCTGCGGTTGGCCGCCGCCCTCCCAGACCGCCTCCCACAGAGAGTCACGGTACTTGACCTTAAGATTGCCATTACTGCTCTCGGCCACCGTCACCAGTGCGCCTTTGTCCATGTCATCCAGGTCGCTGTTGGTGCGGCTGGCCTGCATGCGCCGACGCAGCAGATGAGCCAAAGGCAGCGCGATGACAGCTGCCACCGCGAACACGATGGCCGCCTGCCACCAGACCGAAGGATACAACCAGGTATACAGCGCGGTAGCCAGCGATGCGAATGACAATCCTGCCAGATAAAAGGTAAGCGTGGCCATTTCAATGACCGCCAGGATTATTCCAGCTGCCAAAAATGCCAGCGACATCCAATGATCCATGCGCATCTCCCAAATTAAAATAATATTGCTTAGAGCTTCATCATGCCCCGCCTCTCATGTGCGCGGCATTAAATCCAGGAATCGCTAAAATTGCACCTTGAACATCAAGCCTACGGTCTGGATCGCACCACCGGTAGCATAGATACCGATTGATTGGGTGTGGTTCATATAATAGTCAAAACCAATATAGGCACCCGTGGAATGGGCCGCAGAAAAATCCAGCTGTTGATTAATGGTACCGTTATCGGTCTCGGAACCACTGATATATTGGTAATAGCCACCGACACTGAATCGCCAGGGGCCATAATGCAATTTTGGTCCCAGGAAAACATAGGAGGTATACCAGGTAAGGTCTGCCTGCTGGTAAGGCTGCTGATTATTACTCGTATAACTCATGTCGTGCCAGGTATAGCCGGCGCGTAGATCCAGATTCCAATAATCGTTGAGCTCAGGCTGCCATTCGATGAAGAATCCCGCAAATGGACCGAAGCCATCGCCCAAGGTATTCAGGCTTGGGTTATCCATGCCGGTGGTCTGATAGCCTGCCAGCAGACCGAAACCTACCTCCTGTGAGACGGGTTGCACGAATGTCATGCCGTAATAGCTGACGTTTGCTTGGTAATTGCCGCTAGGGTAGACAAAATCCGTGTTGTAATGTCCCACATCCACGGAGGCGCCGATCCCCGCAAAGTTCTCACTATCATCCGCGTACGCGCTGCTCACGCCCGCGCATGTGGCGAGCAGTAGCCCCAACAGGATCCATGGCTTTATTTGTGTCATCGAGGTATCAAGTTTAAGCTGCTTTATACCATTCGCGGATACCGGGCAGGAAAAATATCATGCATCGCCTGATTTGGTTGCTGGGATTATTTTTGATCGCAATCGCAGTACGGGCCGACTCGCCTTATGCGACGATTCCCTACGACGAACTGCATGACATGCAACAGAAGGCTGCGACCGCCGGCAAAGGCCTGGAGCATATCCGCATCTCGTCCCTGCACGTGACTTCGAGCTTATGCGGCGTCAAGGCGGCGGACATCCACCTGTACATGCAGCCCGCCGGCAAGCCGATAATGGAATTGCCTTTGGCAGATAACAGTCACCTCAAGCTGCCCATGGACCCAGCCCTGTACAAAGAAAATCCGCTGATCATATCGAACCAGCCCAGACGCAGTCTGCGAATCAACACATCCATCGACTTCCTGCCGCCCACGGCCGGGGCCAGTGATTACCGCACACTCATGGCCGATGTGGACCAGATCAATACCCTCATCCACCGGGAAGCCGGCATGCTTTCTTGGTTTGCGCCCAAAGCTGAAGGCCTCATCTTTCTGTTCGCAAAGGCGGAGCCCGCCACGCTCACTATCCATACGCCAAAGGGTGACACCGTGATGCAGGCTGAGGCCAGCCCTTATGCATTCGTACCAGCCGACCTCCACATCATCCAGGTCAAATACGATAAGGACCTCTACGCCAGCAACCCGGCAATCGACCTGAGCGTTGCGCCCAAGGATGTGATGCCGCTGATGGATCTGGGCACCATGAAAAAGATGTCCAAAGCGCCCGATGAAAAGAAATGCACGCCCAACCCCGGGCAGAAAGCCCCGGCCTCGACGTCAAATAGCGGCCCACTCCCCAGTTGGTAAACGCGCCAACATGAATGTTTAATGCTGCTCGATGAAGCGCAGTTTCGCAGAGTGGTCGAGTCGGTAGAAACGCCGCAGTTCACGCACCAGATCCGGATGCGGCAGGACGCTGAAACGTCGCGCCAGGCTGCGGCAGTAAATCGCCGCACTTCGACTCGCATCCCGATAGCGCTGCCCGAGCGCTGCACTCAAACCTGGAAGCAAGTGCGTATGCTCGAATAACAGCGCGTGGATATCGGGCAATCCACCAGCACGCTGGGCTGCCGCCAGATGTGTGGTGACTACGTATTTATCCACTTCCGCCTGCAATTCCAGTTCCACGCCGCGTATACCACGGTCATGATGCACATTCCAGGCAAGGTATAGGAAATGGCTCACGCCTTCCAGCGCCGTCCAGAAATCCTCAAGCTGCGCCATACTGAGGTTCGACAGCGGTGTGCCTGCATCCAGGCGCGCCAGCACTTCCGCATTCATGAACAGCGAACACGCCACTTCATCCGACGAAGTTTCACGAATCAGCAGTTTTTCCGGGGTGGGATGATAAGCCTCACCCTCGAGGCTTTGCGCCAGACGCTCATCGCTGATCAGGAAATCCTCGACCCGAAACGCCAGATCCAGCTCGTAGAGATTCGCGAGGTAATCCTGCAGTGAACCGAGGGTGGCAACAGGTGCCGGCTGCATGCTGCTAATGAATGAAACGCGCGCGCGTACTTTCGGTCGGCTGCACACCCAGCTCCCGCAGCTTGTCGGCCGCGCGGCGGCTACCGGTCCGCACCCACAACTCATAAAGCCTGAAGATGTCCCGTTCTGCCGCCACCTGCGCCTGCTGCGCGACCTCGTTCAGCACATCCACGAACTCGCCGAACTTGCGTGCCAGCTCCACAAACACAGCATTCAAGGCCACTTCACGCATGGAACGCGCCGGCAATTCCGCGAGGGTGCTGTAGGCGGCCTCACCCATGTGGCTGTAGTAATCCACGTCCACGGATTTGTGGCTCAGACTGTCAGCGAAGAACCCGGCGATGAACAGCGCCACGTCACCGAGCCGTTGCAGGGTCTGCTGGCGCAACTCCGCTGAGGAAGCCTCGAATGCATCTGTGAGCATGCGCGCCAGAGGTTTCAGGCCATAACCTCCGTCGCGCGAGTATTCATACAGGTTCTCGGAACGTGCGAAATCCGTGGCCAGGCGCACCATGTAGCGTTCAGTGTGCGCCTCGGCTTCCACATGCCGCTTCTCCAACGCACCGCCGATGGATTGACGGAACCAATCCTCCAGGTTGCTAACGGCAACGACCGTATCACTCATACACACACCCCTTACCTGACTTGGATATCGCTGTTCGCTGCCATGAAATGTATGGCTGCACTCTGAGCTTAGACGCGATTCTGGATTTTGCAAACTACCTTGCATCGGGAGATTCCAGCCATCCATCACTTGCATCTACACAAAATGATCTTTGGCAGCCTGGAGTCTTGATTGCTAATCAAGACTACCTCAACCATAACGCAACTTGAGTCCCAACACGATCAGCGCCAATACCAGCGTCACACCATTGGCGAGTATCACTGGGAGGTCATGTATGAAAAAGCCATAAACCAGCCACAGAGCAATTCCCAGGGTGAACAGCGTGTACATGCTAAGCGATATGCCGCGGGTATCATGGGTGCGCAGCGAGCGGTATACCTGCGGAAGGAAAGAAATTGTAGTTAGAATTGCCGCCGCCAAACCGATAGCACGTTCGAGGCTCATTCTGTGTTGTACTCATAATCCGTGGATGCAGTATGGTCGACACCCGCCGGAGTTTTAAAGGCACGCAGGATCACCGTCAGAATGACCGCGACACCGATGTTGACGGGTAGCGAATACAGAGCCGCATAACCCGGCACGGTCAATTCACCCACATGCAACGGATAGATGGATGAGGTGAAGTGCTGCGCCGCCACCATACTGGTGCCCACCAACATGCCGGTGAGCCAGCCCAGCACAAGCGCCCAGCGGTGCAACCAGCGGGTATACAGGCCGATGACCACCGCCGGCAGTGTCTGGATGATCCACACCCCGCCCAATAGCTGCAGCTGGATGGCGTATTTGCCCGGCAGAAACAGAATGAATGCCAGCGCTCCGAGTTTCACGATCAGCGACATGAGCTTGGCCATACGCGCTTCCTGCGCCGGCGTGGCGTCCGGCTTGAGGTATTCCTTATATATGTTGCGTGTAAACAAGTTGGCTGAGGCGATCGACATGATGGCCGCCGGCACCAGGGCGCCGATGGCGATGGCGGCGAAGCCCACGCCTGCGAACCAGGCCGGAAATGAATGCAGCAGCAGCGCCGGCACCGCGAAGTTGGGGCCGTACTGCTTGAACCAACCTGCATACGCGGGGTCATGCAGCACATCCGCAGCCAATGCCATATAACCCAAGAACGCGATTAGTGCCAGCACCAGTGAATAGGCCGGCAACAATGACATGTTGCGTTTGATGACGCTACGGCTGCTGGCGCTCAATACGCCGTTGACGCAATGGGGGTATAAGAACAACGCCAGGGCAGATCCTAGTGCCAAAGTTACGTACGCACTGTAGGTTCCGAGATTACCGCCCGACGGTGGTTTGAGCAGCAATTTATCCGCTGGGATGCTGGCGAAAATATGCGCATAACCGCCCAGTTGCATGGGGATGATGATCACTGCGGCGATGATAACTATATAGATGAGCAGGTCTTTGACGATGGCGATGAGTGCCGGTGCCCGCAGGCCGCTGGTGTAAGTAAAAGCGGCCAGGATCACGAAGGCGATGATCAGCGGCAGGTCGCCCACTAATCCGGTGCCGGTAAAACCCATGGCGGCAATCACCACCTGGATACCCACCAGCTGCAACGCGATATATGGCATGGTCGCCAGGATGCCGGTGATGGCCACCACCAACGCCAGCAGGCCGCTGCCGTAACGACCGCGCACGAAATCCGAAGCGGTCACATAACCGTGCTTGTGGGACACGGACCATAGCCGCGGAAATACCACGTACACGAACGGATACACCATCAGGGTATAGGGCAGCGCGAAGAAGCCAATGGCCCCGGCGCCGAACACCAACGCCGGCACCGCGATGAAGGTGTAGGCCGTATACAGATCACCGCCCAGCAGGAACCAGGTCACGACGGTACCGAAGCGCCGGCCCGCCAGGCCCCATTCGTTGAGATGATTGAGATCGCCACGCCGCCAGCGCGCTGCTACGAAACCCACGACCGTCACCAAAGTAAACAGCAGGATAAAGACGATCAGGGCCGGCCAGTTCAATGCGATCCCCTGTAGTTATTTTTGATGTTCAGACTTTGTTGAAATAAGCCAACGCCGTGATCACCGCCGTGACGATGATCCATGCGAACTGATACCAGTAGAAGAACGGGATGCCAAACAACGCCGGTTCTATGCGGTTGTAAAACGCTGTCCACAGCACCCCACCATAAGGCACGGCGAACAGCACGATATACCAGCAGGTGCGTTTGAGACGGGTCATGACGGAGTCCATATACTTCGGCCTCTCAAAGGTAGCGGCTGGCCCGGCAAAGTCAAGGCAGCAGACTAGGTTCATTGCTCGCGCTGCAGGAGCGCTCGCACAACTGCGAACCATCAAGTACTGTAGTGTGGATTTCTCCGCCGGAGACTGCCATGAACTTTCTGCCGCAAGTGCTCGTGTTCCTGATCGCCGCCTGCCTGGCGGTTCCCCTGTCACGCAAATCCGGTTTCGGTTCGGTGCTGGGTTACCTGATCGCCGGCGTGGTCATCGGCCCCTGGTGCCTGCAGCTCATCACCAGTGTGGATGCGATCCTGAATTTTTCCCAGATTGGCGTGGTGCTGCTGCTATTCATCATCGGTTTGGAACTGCAACCGTCGCGCCTGTGGGCTCTGCGGCGCACAGTGTTCGGCATGGGGATGGTACAGGTATTGGTGAGCACCGCATTGTTGACGCTTGCGGCTCGGGCGCTAGGGTTGGAGCTGGTGCCAGCGCTGGTAGTCGGCTTTGGATTGTCGCTGTCTTCCACCGCTTTCGTGCTGCAGATGCTGGCGGAAAAGAAGCAGCTCATGGAACACCATGGACGCGCGGCCTTCGGCATCCTGCTGTTCCAGGATATCGCCGCCATCCCGGTGTTGGCCTTGCTGCGGGTATTCCACGGCGGCGCAGCCCCGCACCAGACGCATTTGTTGATTTCCATACTTATCATCGTGGCCGTCGTTGTCATGGTCTTCGTGACCGGCGGGCGTTATGTGCTGCGGCCGTTGTTCCGTTTCATCATGCAGTTCGGCAGCCCGGAAATCTTCACTGCCAGCGCCTTGCTCATCGTCATCGGCGCAGCGCTGATCGCCGACAGGATTGGCTTGTCAATGGGTCTGGGCGCGTTCATCGCCGGCGTGTTATTGGCGGATTCCAGCTACCGGCATGAACTGGAAGCCGACCTGGAGCCATTCAAGGGTTTGCTGTTGGGGCTGTTCTTCGTGGCGGTTGGTATGTCGGTGAATCTCGGCCTGCTGACGCAGATACCGCTGGTGGTCATCGGTGTAGTGGCCGGGATGCTGGCGCTAAAGGGTATGGTTTTGTACGCCATGGCGAAGCTCTACAAGCTACCGGATGCTGCGCCGCGCAACCTGGCCATCGATCTTGCCATGGGTGGCGAGTTTGCCTTCGTGATCTTCAACAGCGCCGCCGATTATCAGATATTCAGCCAATCGATGGTGGATCTGTTGAACCTGGCCGTCACCCTGTCAATGGCGGCCACCCCGTTCCTGGTCTTGTTCAATGAGAAAGTCATCCAGCGCTTCCAGAAAGAACATGCGCTGCCGGCATTCGATAACATCGACGAGCCCGGCAACCCGGTGGTGATCGCCGGCTTCGGCCGTTTTGGCCAGGTAGTCGGCCGGGTGTTGCGTCTGAAGAAGATCCCGTTCACTGCCATGGACGCCAATATCGAGGACGTGGATGTGGTGCGCCGTTACGGCAACAAAGTCTATTACGGCGATGCCTCACGCCCGGAACTGCTGCGCGCTGCCCGCCTGGAGCATGCAAAAATATTCGTGCTGGCCATCGACGATGTGGAAGCCTCAGTGCGCACCGCGGAGATGGTGCGTGAACATTTTCCACAGGTGCAGATTTTCGCACGCGCCCGTAACCGCCATCACAGCCACCTATTGACGGATCTGGGTGTGAAGGCCAGCGTGCGCGAGACGTTTTTTTCCAGTCTCAAGCTCGCCGAAGAAGTACTCGAAGCGCTGGGGCAGCCGGCCCATGAAACCCGCGCGCTGCTGGATAAATTCCAGCGCTACGACGAACAGTTGTTGCAACGCCAGCATGCGGTCTTCCGTGACGAATCCAAGCTCATCCAGACCAGCAAAGAGGCCGCCGAAGAGCTCCAGCATCTATTCGAGGAAGACAACCGCAGCAAGACGGCGGCGGCCCCGGCTACTGAAAACACGACTTGAGTTGTCAGCAAGCGCCTGACCAGATACGGAAAGGAAATAAATCAGTAGGAGTCCCCTAACTGGGATAATTCAGTTTCGGATACCAATCCTTGCCCCGGCCCTCCGGGGTGACATCAAACAGATTCCACAGCGGCCAGATCATGTCCACATGTCGCTGGTTCTGGCCTTTCTCGGCTTTTGTGAACAGCAGTTCACTGGCCCAGAAGTGCCGGATTTTGCCATTGCGTTTCACGAACACATTGAGTATCGGCCATTGCTTGCCGGCTTCGTCTTCAGCACGGTAGTCACGGTTGTAGCTGTTACCGGCTGATGACAGCAGCTGTACGTGCCGCCAGCCGCGTTCGCGCGCGAAACCGAGGATGCGCGGCAACGGCGATTTCGCCACCACTCCCAGGTTCACACGCTGGCTCACATGCGTAGCGGCGCCATCCAGCGAATCGATGATCGAAGTGCAGCTTGGACAAGCTTGCGCCATGGCTGGGCCGTACATGAAGCTGTAGAGGATCAGGGTATCCTTGCCGGGTGCGAACAATTCTGAAAGCCGCACACTGCGCATCCCAGTGAGCGGATCTACACCTTCGAATACATAATCCTGTGGCACCACGCCGCCCACCGACAATTTTCGCCGCAGCGCAGCAACCGTTTCCACCTGTTTGCGCAAGCCGATCTCGGCTTTCAGCAGGCGCTCGCGTGCACGCCGGTAACCCGTAGTTTCATTTGGAAAGCGGCTGTTGGAAGCCGGCCTGGACTTTGGACGCGCTTTTTTTGAATTCCTGGGCTTCTTGCGCCGGGTGGTGGCCATGGTTCATCTCCGCAAGCTTGGACGATGAGAAAAGAATACGCCTGTTATCGAAAGTTACTGAACCCTGCCGGATACGGTTGGCTGCCTGCGCCGCAGCAGCGAATTGCGCAGGGCCCATTCGTCTTCGGCGGTCACGGATTCCAGGAAATGCACTTCCTCGGCCACCTGTACGGCCATCGGCATCCCGTCACGGTACAGCACGCGGTTGTCACCCTGCACCGGCACGCGTGCACCCGGCGTAACGATACCCACCAGGTTCAGGACATCGGCGGCCGACACCGATACCAGTTCGCCGGATTTCTCCCGGCGGCGGACCTCACGCAATGCGCCCACCGCCTCTGGTAAGGCAAACTGTTCACCGGCGAATCCATCTACGAAGCGCCCGCCGCGCAATTCGCCGCGGGCTTCGAGTCTCCTATATATATAGAGCAGTTCACGCCAGGGTGGCAACCCGCTCTCCCGTTCCAATACTTTGCGAAACACCACGCCGTAGCGCAGCAGCAGCACTTGTGCGAGATGCGTGAGTGCCTCGCCGTCGGACGTGATATCCCCCGCAATCGTGTGCCGCGTAGTCAGGGACCAACGACCAGCCTGATCCACGCCGCTTTCCTGGCCGCGATGCTGTCGGTAACGCGCCGTACGCCCGATGGCCGTGCGCTTGGCCGTAGGCGTGATGAGTGTGCGTAAACCTGCGAAGGTATCGGAAGCCGCCAGTCCCCAGGCGGCCAGTTCGCTGAGCCCGGTCTCCGCCTGGGTGCGCAATAGGCCAGTGAGCTGCACCAGATCGGCGAAGAACAGCGCACCATGCTGCTTGAGCGCAGCATGCAGGCTGCCTGCTGCATGCGAAAGATTGATGGCAGCCGCGTCGGGCAAGTTCGCCAGACCACGCCAATGAATCAAGGCTTCGCGAGACACGAATGCGATGGGCGTACTACGTACCGGTCCAGCGTGGTGCTCATCATCACCACTGCGAGGCGGCAGCAATCGCATCCAGGCCACGGCGCCGCCGGCACACAGCTGGTCCAGCATATAAGGAGCATAGTCCGCGACCCGCACCGGCAGGATATCGGATTCCCAGGCTGCTGCTGGAGCCGAGAAGCCTTCCAACTGCTCGAGTGCTGCCGCCAGGACCTCTGCTCCGTCTCTGCGCTGTGCGCCCAGGCCGTGCCACTCGAACAGGAAACGCAGGTAATCGGTCGGCGCCACCGGCTCGATCTCGCTGCGCAGCCGCTTGATTGTGTAACGGTGGATGCGCGCCAGCAGGCGTCGCTCGCACCATTCCGTGTCCACATTATCTTTCTGAAAATGGCCGCGCATGATAACGCCTTCGGCTTCCAACGCCAGCAGTGCAGGCTCAACCTCGATAACACTGAGGCCCAAGGTATCCGCCAAGGTTTGGGCAATCACCGGACCGGAGGCTTCCAGTCGGCTGCGCAGCAATTCGATGAGTGCTGCTTCGCGAACCAGCGGCTCATCACCAGGCTCCATGATCGGTGCGACAGGCGGATTGAGTGAGGCATCCGGAAAAACCGCGAGTAATTCCTGCAAACGCTCGGCTGCAACCCATATCACACGATCGTTTGGCAATCGCATAGCTGTGGCACGACGTGCAGCACATAAATCCTCGAACAATCGTTGCCAGCCGAAATCCAGTACGCTCTCCGGATTTCCGCGCCTACTTTCCTGTTCAGTCAAAAAGCCCAGTACCACCAGGGCATCGTGCAGCTCATCTGCATCGCGTGCTCCCGGCCAGACTTCCACACGCACCCTCGCAATGGCTTCCGAATCCAGTTCCGCCAGGGATCCGGCTTCTTCGATATTCATTACACCGCGCGCCTGCACCGCCAATGTGCGCCGCTCTTCCGCAGGCGCATCGTCCAGGAACGCATACGGGCGTGCCGACAGGATTTCCTGGGACAGGGGTGAAGGCGCAGCCAGATCCCGCGCCACCACTTTCAGTGTGCCGTCCTGCAAACGCCCAAGCAGTTTCAAAAAGCCGTCCGCATCCATGACTTCATGCAGGCAGTCATGCAAGGTCTGCTGCACCAGTGGATGTTCCGGCACTTCGATGGCACCGGTAAGGTTCTCGGCGCAGGCCAGCTGGTCCGGAAACACCACCGCCACCAGATCCTGGGCATCGGCGCGCTGGAATGCGGCCGGCGCTCGTTGGCCGTTGCGGTTGCGGCGCACCGCCAACGCCGTGGTGGTAACCCAGCGCCAGCGGGTGCCGAACATGGGCGCGGCCAGTACTGCCTGGGTCAGCACCTCGAGGGCCGTGGCGGCATTCAGATAACGCGCCGGCTCCTCCAGTGGGAAGCTGTGGGTCGGCCCGAGCGACAACACGATGGTGTCTTCCAAGGCCGCGGCTTGTAATTCGAAATTGAACTTGCGGCAGAAACGCTTTCTGAGCGCCAGCCCCCAGGCACGGTTGATGCGGGCCCCGAAGGGCGAATGGATCACGAAATGCTGGTCGCCGGCCTCGTCGAAGAAACGCTCGAACACCACCGTCTCCTGGGTGGGCAGCACGGAAAGCGCAGCGTGTGCAGTCGCCAGGTATTCAGCCAGTTGAGCAGCGGCAGCGGCATCAACTCCCATATCATGCGTCAACCAGTCGTTCAGGTCTTTGCCGGCTGTGAGTCTTGCATTCGCACCGGCGCGCAGACGCGAGACCGCGGCTGAGAGTTCCGCACTGCGCGCTGGGGCCTCGCCGAACCAGAAAGGGATGTTGGGCGGCGCGCCTTTGGCATCTTCCACCAGCACCCGACCCTGCTCGATCTTGAGCATGCGGTAACTGGTGTTGCCCAGCTGGAAGATATCACCGGGGATGCTCTCGAAAGCGAAATCCTCGTTGAGCGAACCGATGCGTAAGCCCGCGGGCATCAGCACTACTTCGTAATCGAACTGATCGGGAATGGCGCCACCGTTGGTAACCGCGATGAGTTTGGCGCCGCGTCGGCCGCGCAGCTGACCATTGACCGCATCGCGATGCAGGTAGGCGCTACGCCGGCCGCGGCGCGTTGAGAAACCTTCCGCCAGCATGCGCACCGCATCGGTGTAATCCTCGCGCTTCAGGTTGCGGTACGGCCAGGCACGTCGCAAGCATGCATACAGTTGCGCTTCATCCCATTCGCGGCAGGCCACCTCGGCGACGATCTGCTGGGCGAGCACGTCCAGAGGCGCTGCTGGTACCTGCAGCGCATCCAATTCACCGCGGCGCACGCAATCCAGCAGCGCCGTGCACTCCACCAGATCATCCCGCGTCAGCGGAAACAGGCGGCCTTCCGGCAGCGCACCTAGCGCATGCCCGGAACGGCCCACGCGCTGCAGGAATGCGCTGATGCTGCGGGGCGAACCCAGCTGGCACACCAGGTCCACGTCACCGATGTCGATGCCCAGCTCCAGCGAGGCCGTGGCCACCAGCGCCTTGAGTTTGCCGCGTTTGAGGCGCTGCTCCGCATCCAGCCGATGGGCCCGTGCCAAACTCCCGTGGTGGGCGGTCACCTGCTGCTCGCCGATGCGCTCCGCCAGATGGCGCGCTGCGCGCTCCGCCAGGCGGCGGTTGTTGACGAATATCAGCGTGGTGCGGTGCGCGAGGATCAGTTCTGCGAGTCGGTCATAGACCTCTGACCACACCTCGTTGGCCATCACCGGGGCCAGCGGCGAACGCGGCAGTTCCAGATGCAGGCGGCGCTCTCGCGCGTGCCCGGTATCGATGATGTTGCAGCTCGCGTCCACGCCGGTGAGAAAATGCGCCATCTCTTCGATGGGTTTCTGGGTCGCGGACAGACCGATGCGCACCGCGGGCAGCGCCGTCAGTGCCGCCAGACGTTCCAATGAAAGCGCCAGGTGTGCACCGCGCTTGTTGCCGGCCAGCGCATGGATCTCATCCACGATCACACTGCGCACCGTGGCCAGGATTTTGCGGCCGGAGTCCGAGGTCAACAGGATGTACAGCGACTCCGGGGTCGTGACCAGGATATGCGGCGGCGTGCGCCGCATGTGTTCACGTTCCGACTGCGGCGTATCGCCGGTGCGCACCATGGCGCGGATCTCCACATCCGGCAGCCCCGATTCCATTAACTGGGTACGGATGCCCTCCAGCGGTACCTGCAGGTTTTTTTGGATGTCGTTGGACAGGGCTTTGAGCGGCGAGACATACAGCACCTGGCATTCATCCTTGAGACCGTGCTCCAGACCTTCACATACCAGGGCGTCGATGGCGGCGAGAAACGCCGCCAGGGTCTTGCCGGAACCGGTCGGCGCGGCGATCAGCGTCGGGCGCCGGGCACGGATCGCAGGCCAGGCCGCGGCCTGTGCCTCGGTGGCCGCTGCGAAGTTCTTACGGAACCATGTGGCGGTGGCGGGATGGAATATTTCAAGGCTCATAAAGAATAACTAAGCATCACAGGGCAGTGCTGTGCTAATTGCAAATTGCGCAGCTCACTCCGGTTCCACCCAGTCCGCAGTAGCCGTTGGGATTCTTGGCGAGATATTGCTGATGATAATCCTCTGCGTAGTAGAACTCGCCAGCCGGTCTGATCTCGGTGGTAACGGACTGATGGCCGGCAGCGAGTAACGCCTGCTGGTAATTCTGCAGCGATGCTTCAGCGGCTTGCTGCTGTGCGTAGCCGTAAGTAAAGATGCAGGAGCGGTACTGTGTGCCCACGTCGTTACCCTGACGCATGCCTTGGGTAGGATCATGGGCCTCCCAGAATGACTTGAGTAATTGCGCGTAAGTCACCTGCTTCGGGTCAAAGACCACAAGCACCACCTCCGCGTGGCCGGTACGTCCGCTGCACACTTCTTCGTAGGTCGGATTGGGCGTGTAACCGCCGGCGTAACCCACAACAGTTACGTACACACCCGGCTGCTGCCAGAACTTGCGTTCCGCGCCCCAGAAGCAACCGAGGCCGAACAGTGCTTGCTGCATATCATCCGGAAACGGCGGCTTCAAGGGATGGCCGTTGACAAAATGCCTCTCCGGTACAGGCATCGATGTATTACGCCCCGGCAGGGCCTCGGTCGGGGGCACCATTTTGGTTTTAGCGGATGAACCGAACATCGTGCATTCTCGCAGGGATAAGCGTGGGATTTACGCTTCTATTAAGACCGTATCATACTGCTTTTCATTTCAATCATTCCGAACCAACCGGAGACTTGGTATGGCCGATAACAAAATTGCAGTGGTTACAGGCGCCAACCGCGGCCTCGGCTTGGAGACCTCAAGGCAGCTGGCCCAGCGCGGTTTCCATGTGGTGCTCACCGCCCGCAATGCAAAAGCAGGCGCCAAGGCGCTGCAGGAATTGCAGGCACAAAAACTGGATGTGGAACTGCGCAAACTGGACGTCACCTCCACCGAAGAGGCTCAGGCACTGGCGCGCTATTTAAGGGAACAATACGACCAGATACATGTGCTGGTGAATAATGCCGGCATTCTGCCGGAATCTTCACGTGCGGCTGACGCCAAATCCTCCGACCCACTCACGGTTTCAGCGGTGACCGTGATGGAAGTCTTCAATGCCAACACATTGGGCGCGGTGCGTCTCATACAAGCGCTGGCGCCGCTGATGGTGGATGGAGCGCGGATCGTGAATGTGTCTTCCGGCATGGGTGCGCTCAACGACATGAACGGCGGCTATCTGGGGTATCGGATCTCCAAGGCCGCTCTCAACGTGGTGACGCGGGTGTTCGCCCACGATCTGGCGGAGCGCGGCATCATCGTGAACTCCGTGTGCCCTGGTTGGGTGCGCACCGCCATGGGCGGACCCAGCGCAAGCCGCTCCGTCGAGAAAGGCGTGGAGACCATCGTGTGGCTGGCCACCGCTATGGAAGCCACGGACAGTGGCCACTTCTGGCGCGACCGCAAGCAAATCCCCTGGTAATGGAAACTGCGGCCACGAATATTCTCGGCTGCAGGCCACAGATCAGTAAGGACGGCCCGGCGTCTATATGTGCGCGTCTGGAATTCAGGCAGCACGCAAGCTCTTTAACGCACCGCCCCATGCGATCAGTTGATCAAGCATGGCATTGACCTCAGCCTCGTGTTGAGCGGCAGGCTTGAAGACAGAAAAATTCTCAAAGTCCGTGAACAGTGATAAGGCCACCTGTGCGCGCACCGTAGCCACCTGCAACTCGGCCATCACCAGCCGCAGGTTTTCCACCGCGCGTGTGCCGCCGGCGCTGCCATAGCTCACGAATCCCGCCGCTTTGTTGTTCCATTCGTGGTACAGGAAATCGATCGCGTTCTTGAGTACGCCCGAGGTGCTGTGGTTGTACTCGGGAGTTACGAACACGTAGGCGTCGAAGGAATTCACCTTTTCGGACCAAGCCTTGGTATGGTCTTTGCTGTATTGCCGCAGTGAGGGCGGGACCGGTTCATCGAGATGCGGCAGCTTGTAGTCCTTGAGATCGACGAGTTCGAAATCAGCGTCGGTACGCCGCTTCGCGATCCCATAAACCCAGGTAGCCACGGCCTCGCCGTTGCGTCCTGGACGCGTACTGCCAATGATCACTGCAATTTTTGGTTTCATGTGCTTTTCTCCAGGGGTTTCACCATCTGTTCAATGAAGCGATATCAGATTCAAGCCGCGATGTGTCAGGTAATACTTTCTTTAGGCAGCCAGTTTTTCAATGCGCAATGTTTCACGTACTGCAGGACGTGCTGCCACGCGCTGTATATAGGCTTGTAGGTGCTTGTATGGACTGAGATCCAGCTTGACGGCATACGTCCAGTTAAGAATGGTAAACGCATAGGCATCCGCTACCGTGAAC
>JBAWFD010000042.1:0-2225 GCA_049591615.1 Gammaproteobacteria bacterium
GGCGATCATGACTTCGCCGTTGCCCGGATGGCCGGCGTCGCGCCACGCCTGGCGGTAGATAGGGATCAAATCCTTCAGCGGTCCGATCGGTATCGACATCAGCGCGTGGCCATGCCTGCCGGCGAACGCGAAGGACTCTTCGGTGCGGGTCGAGGCGATATAGAATTTCGGCCGCGGCTTTTGCGTCGGCCGCGGCAGCGACGTGACATCGTCGAAGGAGTGAAACTGGCCGTGGTGACTGACGTTCTCCTGCGTCAGCAGAAGCTCGATCTGCTCCAGGCCTTCGCGAAAGCGCGCCACCGATTCATCGGGCGAAATGCGAAAGCGGCGAAACTCGTGCGGCAGGAAGGCGCGGGCGAAGCCGACGTCGAAGCGGCCGTTCGAAATCGCGTCGAGCATGGCGATCTCGCCGGCCAGCTTGAGCGGGTTGTTGAAGGCCGGCACCACGGCGCCGGTGAGAAGCCGCATGGTTTTGGTGCGTGCCGCCACTGCGGCGAGGAACGTGATCGGGTTCGGGCTATAGCCGCCGTAACGCTCGAAATAATGCTCCACCGAGCGCGCGTGGCTATAGCCGAGCGCTTCGGCCTCCTCGGCAATGGCGAGGCTCTGCGCGAAATACTCCGCTGGGCTTTTGTCCTTGGGATGGAAATTGGGAAAGAATTGAACGCCGAACTGCATGATTGTTTCCCGTCACCCTGAGGTGGTCGCGGAGCGGCCCTCGAAGGGCGACGGCCCCGCCGCCTCGGCCGCATCCTTCGAGGCTCGCTCCGCTCGCGCCTCAGGATGACGGGTCGTGGGCTTACGGCCGATGTAGCGGCGAAGCGCGGCGAGATTGGTCCGCAGCGCCGCTTCGTCGACTGTATTCGGATCGAAGTCGGGCGCGTCGAAGTCCAGCATGTCGGCGTGATGGATGCTCGCCGGATCGGCGATGCTGCGCAAATAGGTTTCATAGCCGGTCGGTCCGCCGATATCCGCCGGGGGGCAGCGGCCTTGAGCGCTGACGAGTTGCGGATAGAGCGCGCCCGTCGTGGCCGGGCCGCGGGACAACAGCCGCACCGTATGTTCCCAGTCCTCGCCGAGCACGTAATCGTATTGGAAGGTGTCGCCTGCCGCCAGAATTTCCGCCAGCGTCGCGCGTTCGGCCGGCACGCGATCGATGCCGGCATCGGCGTCGGGCTGGCCCCACAGCCGGTCGCCGACGCGAAACTCGAACGGGTGGCCGTTCTGCCAGCCGACGGCGATCTGCAGCACGAAATGCAGATCGTCGAGCCGGATATCGATCGGCACTTCGATAGAGCGCTTAACGCGCGGCGTCACATCGTCGATTTCGACGGAAAGCCGCGCGATTTCGCCGGCCGGCGCCTTAGCCGTCATTCCGCGGCCTGCTGGAACACCAGCATCTCGTCGCGCGGATAAAGATCGACGAGCTTGCCGTCCTTGACGACGAAGGACAGGTTTTTGCTGTCCTGCAGGATGGCGATGTCGGCGATCGGGTCTTTGTTCCACACCGTGATGTCGGCGAGCTGATCCGGCGCGATTTGGCCGAGCTTGCCGTCAAGCCCGACCGCCATGGCGTTGTCGCGCGTCGCCGCGACGATCGCCTCCATCGGCGAATAGCCGCCGTGCTTGACGAAGATTTCCAGGTCCTTGGCGTGCAGCTCGCCGTGCCGGGTGACCGAAGTGTTGCCGGTGTCGGTGCCGACGAGAAGCCGGATGCCGAGCTTGCGCGCCTTGTGCATCAATTCGCCGAGCAGATCGTAGTGCCGCTGCATGCGGTTGAAATCGAGCTGCACTTGTTCGGCGCCGACTTTTTGCTGCTTGCCGAGCTCACACACCACCGCGAGGAAGGTTGCGGTCGGCAAAATCGGCATGCCGGCCTTGGCGACGGCGTCGAGATCGCGATCGGTGGCGAGGTCGGCGTGCACGATCCAATCGACGCCGGCCTCCGCGGCGGCGCGGGTCGAGCCGGCGCCGCGGGAATGAATCGCGACTTTCAGATTGCGGCGGTGCGCTTCGCCGGCCACGGCGGCGATTTCCTCCTTGGCCAGCATCTGCGACTCGCCGGAACGGCTGTCCGCCATCTTGATGAAGTTGACGCCGTGCTTGCCTTGCCGGCGCACTTCGGTGACCATTTCGTCCTTGCTGTTGCACAATTTGCCGATCGAGTGATCGGGCGTGCCTTCCCAGGACGGCTCGTCATCCTCGATGCAGCCATAGGTCACGAT
>JBAWFD010000043.1:0-1722 GCA_049591615.1 Gammaproteobacteria bacterium
TTTGCTGGTTAGAAGAAGAGAGCCGGATTGGATGGATCAGGCGGCGCGAATGAGTGGTAAGACCCTGGCTTTGACCTGCTCGGCGGTGAAGGGTTTGCAGATGTAACCCTGAGCACCCGCTGCGATAGCTCGCAGGACGAAGGGCTCGCTGCCTTCGGTGGTGATCATCACGACGGGTACGCCCTTGGCGAGGTTTTCCTTTTGGCGTTGTTCGAGGAACTGAAGGCCGTCCATGATGGGCATATTGATGTCGCTCAGGATAAGGGCGAGCGGGTTGGCGTTTCCGCCATCGTCGCGCAGGGTCTGGAGGGCTTCTTCGCCGTTGGAAGCCTGCAGTACTTCGGTGAGGTCTAAGCCAGCCTGGTGAAGGGCTCTTTCGACAACCTTTCTCATTACTGCTGAATCGTCAATAATCAATGCTCGCAAACCCACCCTCCCGGTAGCACGTCTGGTCTTCACTGTGTATCGGCAGGTCCTGATGGAAGCTTGAGTGCGGTGGTTGTGGTTAAGTCTCTCTAACGCTGGGTTCGTTGAGTTTGGACATCGGCCTGCATGAGCCTTGTGCATGGATAGCGGACTCTATGCGGCTTATACAGGCTTGCTAGCGCGGACGCAGGCGCTTGATACGGCGGCCAACAATTTGGCGAATGCAGGGACCAGCGGATTTCGGGCGCAGCGGGACTACTTTCGTGGGGTGTTGGCTGGAGGGGTCGATCAGGACCCCCTGACGGCTTCGCAGGTGGGACAGGCGGTGAATGGGTTTGGCGTGCTGGGCGGCGACAGGCTTGATCTTGGGCAGGGTGAACTGGCAACGACGGGGAACCCTCTGGATCTTGCGCTACAGGGCAAGGGATTCTTTGCGATCAAGACAGCCAACGGTGTCCGCTATACACGGGATGGATCGTTTATGCGATCGTCAACCGGCGTGCTGCAGACGAGCGAGGGAGAACCTGTGCTCGATGCCAATATGAAGAGCATCACGATTCCTACAGGAACGATTACAGTGAGCGCCACGGGAGAGATCTCTGTAACGACGTCGGATGGGAGCGCGATCGCAGGCAAGGTGGGGGTGTTCGATTTTGCGAACGACTATGCGCTGAACGCGGAAGGGACGAATCGGTTTACGGCTGGGGATGCAAAGCCTGTGGCCGGGAGCGCTTCGATTCAACAGGGTGCGCTGGAAGACTCGAATGAAGATACGATGCACGGCACGATGCAGATGGTGCTGGTGCAGCGCCAGGCCGAGATGATGCAGAAGGCTTTGAGTGTTTTTGACAATGATCTGGACAAGACGGCGACGGAAGACCTGCCGCGTGTTTCGTAGTGTCAACGGCGCATTGCGAAGGCACCGCCTATTTGTTTTAGCAAAAGGAGCTGGAGATGATTCGAGCGTTATATACGGCAGCAAGTGGGATGAGTGCGCAGCAGGCAAATCTGGACACGGTGGCGAACAATCTTGCGAACTCTGCGACGGTGGGCTTTCGGAGCCGGCGGCTACAGTTTGAAGACATGATCTACCAGAACCTGGTTGTTCCCGGCTCGGCGCAGACAGAACAGACGCAGTCGGAAGGTTTGCAGATCGGTCTGGGAACGAAGTCGGCGGCGAGCGAAGTGATTATGACGCAGGGTGATTTCAGCCAGACAGGGAATCCACTCGATCTAGCGATTCAGGGCGCTGGCTTTTTTCAAGTGTCGATGCCGGACGGGACGATTGCCTATACG
>JBAWFD010000044.1:0-127709 GCA_049591615.1 Gammaproteobacteria bacterium
GTGCGGGGTAGCACCCTTTGATTTGATGAGTCCATTATTTGATTCGCTTATGAACTAAATAATCCGGCATTTTAGTTTCTATGAAGACTTTCTTATCTTCATCGAAGATTCTTTCAGTAGTGCGTAATTTGCAAAACATGGACTTTAGCAACAGCAAGATGAAACCTCCAACAACCATGGCATCGAGCAGCGGTAACACAAAATAGAATATTGCCTGGAGTGTTATTGAATTGTTCTGCTTGGATAAAAATAAATAAATACAAACAATCCAGATTAAAAACAACTGAAACACCCATTTTAACGCCCAGATACTGTAGCGAAAGCAATAATCCTGTTCAAGCTCACCCGGGGCTGGTGCCGGACTTTTCGTCGCAAATAATATTTTTGCCAGACGACCTAAGAATGAATCTGGTTTATGGTTTACGTACCACGCAAGCAACACAGGTATTGCATAGAGTATGACGTGGATTACAAGATTTAATTGTGGCGACATCTTTAGATTTTGTTTATGTGTTATTAGATTTAATATCCACCAGTGGCGCTTCCGCATCTACCATATCACCTTCCTTATATAAAACATTTTCGATGCTACCGGAAACAGTTGCCTTGACCGTGTACTCCATTTTCATACCTTCCAATACCAAGAGCGCCTGACCGGGTTCTACTTTATCACCCGTTTTGACGTGTACTGCCACTACCCGGCCCGGCATGGGGCTCACCGGATGTGTCGCAGCATCGGCTACAGCCGTGGCCTTTGGCGAATACGGCGAGGTCAGAATGAAAGTGAAGACTTCTTCATGCAAGGCGATTTGGTACTCGTCACCGTGGTTTAACACTACCGCATGTTGCGGCGTGCCGTCGAGAGTGAACCGGCAATCGGCGTCGTGAGTCTGGATGTCCCAAACCTCATGCAGGGTTTCCTGTGGCACGAAACTGAAACCAGTCGCATTGCCTTTAACAGTGAAGGTGTGTTCCTGTCCATAAGAGGTACGCGCATTCAGTTGCTGACCACCAGAACCGGCGAGTCGCCAACCGTCCGCCTTCCAGGGACTGTCAGGTTCGTAATCCCCGGCCGCGAGTTTGTTCGCCACGGCTGCAGCCAGCGCTGGAGCCGTGATCGCTGGGCGGGTGAGTAGGATCTTGAGTTCGCGCGCGATGAAACCGGTATCGTAGCGGCCGGCAGCGAATTCTGGATGCCTTGCGATGCCGCGCAGCAGCAGCAGATTGGTGGTGAGACCGAATACTGCTGTTTGTGCCAGTGTCTGTTGCAGACACTGGATAGCCGCGATGCGGTCTTTGTCAGAGACGCTTAGCTTGGCGATCATGGGATCGTAGTGAATAGTGATCTCATCGCCGCTGCGCACACCGGTGTCCACCCGCAGGTAATCATCGTCTGGCGTCTCGAAACGTTCGATACGGCCGGTCACTGGCAGGAAGCCTTTCTCAACGTTCTCCGCATACAGCCGCACTTCGATGGCATGTCCGTGGGATTTGATCTGCCCCTGCTTGAGCGGCAGCTTTTCACCGACCGCTATTCGCAGCTGCCATTCCACCAGATCCAAACCGGTGGTCTCCTCGGTGATGGGGTGTTCGACCTGCAGGCGGGTGTTCATCTCCATGAAATGGAAAGACTTGTCGGCGCCGACGATGAACTCGATAGTGCCGGCATTCGTATAGCTCACCGCTTTGGCGGCTGCGACTGCGGCCTCACCCATTTTCTTACGCATCGCATCGTCAACGAACGGGGAGGGCGTTTCCTCCACGACTTTCTGGAAACGCCGCTGCAACGAGCATTCGCGTTCAAACAGGTGCACCACATTGCCGTGACTGTCGCCGAATACCTGGAATTCGATATGCCGCGGCTGTTGGATATATTTCTCCAGCAGCACCCGATCATCGCCGAAGGCGTTCTTGGCCTCGCGTTTGGCGCTGTCCAGTGCGTCCTTGAAATCGTGCGCTGCATGCACCACCCGCATGCCCTTGCCGCCACCGCCGGCGGTGGCCTTGATCATCAGCGGGAATCCGATGTGCCTGGCTTGTGCTTCGAGTGTCTTGAAGCTTTGATCATCGCCGTGGTAGCCGGGTACAACCGGTACATCGGCCTTCTCCATGAGTGCCTTGGCTGCGCTCTTGGAGGCCATGGCGTTCATGCTCTCGGGCGAAGGGCCGATGAACACGATGCCGGCTTGCTTGCAGCGCCGGGCAAATTCGCTGTTCTCCGAGAGAAAGCCGTAGCCGGGATGGATTGCTTGGGCGCCGGTCTGCTTGGCCGCCGCCAGGATACGGTCCATGTTGAGATAGGATTCAGCGGCTTTCGCTGTACCTATATATACGGATTGGTCCGCCATCTGCACGTGCAGCGCATGACGATCTGGGTCGGAGTACACCGCCACGGTGGTTATGCCGAGGCGCTTACAGGTGCGGATCACGCGGCAGGCGATCTCGCTGCGGTTGGCAATTAAGATTTTCTTAAACATGTTTCCGGCGTTATACCACTGGAGTCAGTAATCCACACAGTAGGAACGACTTTAAGTCGCGTAATTTATTGTGGGATTCCGCCCACACACGACAGGTGACTTTTGTTTCGGCAAAAGTCACCAAAACCACCTCCCCGAAGCACGGGCCGTTATACGGCTACCCTGCGCCCTTCCTTCGCTGCGGAGTCGCGCTCACGGCATGTCCTTGTGCCGATCGCGCGAGTTCGCCATCCATCGCTTAGCCCTGCGGGCTGGCCTTCCTCAGTCCAGTGCCCGGCTTGCGCTACGGGTTATGCAGCAATGAATTTTATTCGCCGTCCCAATAGTCCAGCGATTTGCCCTGTCTAGACAGGTACCTGAATCGCTTACCCTCATTGCCTGGTGGGGATTCCTCATACACGCCAAATTTTTCCGAATCCGGGTAGTCACAGATTTCCAGCGGCGCCAGCGTGCTCACTGCAAGATAGCGCATCTCGAGCGTGCCAGTGTTGATGATCTGGTGTGCAGTTTCCGGACCGCCGGTTGGGCAGGCGATGATGTCGCCTGGTTTTATGGGATAACGCTTGTCACCGAAACGCACTTCGCCTTCGCCCTCAAGTATGAAGAACATCTCTTCTTCCATGTGGTGATTGTGAAACGGGCAATTGCGTTTACCCGGCGCCACCACCGTCAGGTTGTAACCTAACTTCTGGGCCCCGATCTGGCTGGCGATTTCGCCGAAGCGTCTGTCATAAAGGCCGGCATTCTTGCCCTTGGGAGAGCGTTCCGGGCTGACAGATTGTATTTTCAGATCGGCGATATTAATGATCGGGGAGGGCATGATAATTCCTCTGCATGTCTGTAGGTTGGGCCGAACGAAGCGAAGCCCAACGGTATTCTACGGGCGAATTGTTGGGCTTCGGAAGACCTCAGCCCAACCTGCTAATTAACGGCTCTAAAAATCCGAAATTTTGGTTTCTGGGTAGGCGGAAATGAGCGAGCAACTGGAGTGTATATGGCAATACATGAGGATTGCGAGGACATTTCCAACACCGCCAGAAGGCAAAAGATCAATTTTTAGTCCATTTAGGTGGGCGTTTTTCGAGGAAAGCGCTGAGCCCTTCCTGACCTTCTTCGGACACGCGCAACTGGGCGATGATGTTGGCAGTCTTGCTGTGCAGGTTGCGGCGCGCCGAGGTGGAAAGTACTGCCTGTGCAGCGATCAGTTCCTTGGCGGCGCCCAACGCCTTGGGGCCACCTTTGAGCAATAGTGTAATCTCCTTCTCGACTGCGGTATCCAGCTGTTCAGTGCTTACCACTTCGTGTACCAGACCGATCTCGCGAGCCTGGTCCGCACTGATGGTATCGGCAGTCAGGAAATAACGGCGCGCATTGCGGGCGCCGATGGCGGCGATCACATAAGGAGAAATAACCGACGGCACCAGACCCAAGCGCACTTCGCTCAGCGAGAATTTCGCGGCCGAGGAGGCGATGGCGATGTCACAGCAGGCCACCAGCCCCACACCGCCGCCGAAGGCGGCGCCGTTTATACGCGCGATACTGGGTCTGCGCAGGGAATTCAGCGTATCCATGAGTTCGGCCAGTTTGAGCGCATCCTCGATGTTGTGCGCTTCATCGAATTGCACTGAGGCGCGCATCCAGTTCATGTCAGCACCGGCGGAAAACGATTTGCCGGCGCCGGTAAGTACAACAATGCGCACTTTCTTGTCGTTGTTGACCTTGATGAGCTTGTCGGTGAGCTCGGCGATGACGGCTTCGCCGAAGGCGTTATGTTTCTCAGGGCGGTTGAGGGTGAGCGTGGCTACGCCGCGGGCATCGATATGTAAAAGTACGTTATCGCTCATCGTGTGTTCCTTCATACACCTCACCCTGTCTCTCTCCCACAAGGGGCGAGGGGATCAGAGCGACTACATGCGGAATATGCCGTAATGCCCACCCGGTTCCAGCGGCGCATTTTCGGCAGTGGCCAGTGCCAGACCCAGCACCCGGCGCGTATCGGCTGGATCGATGATGCCGTCGTCCCACAGACGCGCGCTGGCGTAGTAGGGATGACCCTGGCGCTCGTATTGCTCACGCAACGGTGCCTTGAAGGCCTCTTCTTCCTTCTCGCTCCATTTGCCGCCCTTGGCTTCGATACCTTCGCGCTTCACGGTGGCCAGCACTGAAGCCGCCTGTTCGCCGCCCATGACGGAGATGCGCGCATTCGGCCACATCCACAGGAAACGTCCACCGTAGGCGCGCCCGCACATGGCGTAATTTCCGGCGCCGAAACTGCCGCCGATGATGACGGTGAATTTGGGGGCCGTGGTGCAGGCTACCGCGGTCACCATCTTGGCGCCGTCCTTGGCGATGCCGCCCTGTTCGTATTTCTTGCCCACCATGAAGCCGGTGATGTTCTGCAGGAACACCAGCGGGATGCGGCGTTGCTCGCACAGCTCGATGAAGTGCGTGCCCTTGAGGGCGGACTCGGAGAACAGGATGCCGTTGTTAGCGAGGATGCCCAGCGGGTATCCATATAGATGCGCGAAGCCGCATACCAGGGTCTTGCCGTACAGCGCCTTGAATTCCTGGAACTCGGAACCGTCCGTGAGGCGCGCGATGATCTCATGCACGTCGTAGGGATAGCGCGTGTCCTGGGGCACGATGCCGTAGATCTCGTCGGCCGCATAGCGCGGTTCCATAATCTCACGTTTCGCCAGCCACTTGGGCCGCTGGTAATTCAGGTGCGCGACGATCTCGCGGGCGATGGCGAGTGCATGCGCGTCATCCTCTGCCAGGTGATCGGTAACGCCGGAAATCTTACTGTGCACGTCACCGCCGCCCAGAGTTTCCGCGTCCACCACTTCGCCGGTGGCGGCTTTCACCAGCGGCGGACCGCCCAGGAAGATGGTGCCTTGGTTGCGCACGATGATGGCTTCATCGCACATGGCCGGCACGTAAGCGCCGCCGGCGGTGCAGGAGCCCATGACCACGGCGATCTGCGGGATGCGTTCGCGCGAGAGGCGCGCCTGGTTAAAGAAGATGCGTCCGAAATGCTCCCGATCCGGGAATACTTCATCCTGCAGTGGCAGGAAGGCGCCGCCGGAGTCCACCAGATAGATGCACGGCAGGCGATTCTCCAGCGCCACTTCCTGAGCGCGTAGATGTTTCTTGACGGTGATCGGGTAATAGGTGCCGCCCTTCACAGTAGCGTCGTTGGCCACCACCATTACCTCACGGCCCTGCACCCGGCCGATGCCGGTGATCAGGCCGGCGGCTGGTGCCTCGTCGTCATACATGCCGAAAGCGGCAAGCGCCGAGAGTTCCAGGAACGGCGAGCCCGGATCCAGCAGCGCCTCGATGCGCTGACGCGGCAGGAGCTTACCGCGGTCGGTGTGTTTCTTGCGCGCCTTGTTATCGCCGCCAAGCGACGCTTGTGCCAATTTCTCGCGCAGCTCTGCCACCAGCCTCTCAAGGTGCGTGCGGTTGGCGGCGAATTCCTTGCTGTTCTTATCGATGGTGGATTTCAGGATCGGCATGTCGGGTCGCCCGAGGCTGAGATATCTGTATTATGAACGGGCATGCGGGGAAATGCCTGTATTGCGACACAGTCCCTGGGCGCAATACCTTTATATATATACAGTGTCCCCTGACATTCACGGCGATATCGGCTTCCGGGTCGTCTACTGACACATCCATCCCGTCTGACCGATGAATGCGGTACAGGTTACCTGGACGCTGAAAGATTGGCTCTGGACGTAGCTGAAAGTCACCACATTGTTCGGCAGATCGTAAGTGAGCTTCGGCTTGGCTGGAAGCTGCTTTATATACTTGGGCACCAAATCGTTCAAGCTCTTGGGTACGCGCGCGTTATCGGTCATATAGGTGTGGATGGCTTCCAGCACCGGTGTGGCTTCGGCCTGCAGTTTCTGGCCATTGGGATCATCGCCGGGTGGATAGACGGCGCAAGCGCAGAGCGTCAGCAGCACGGCGATCACCAAATATTTGCTCATGGGCCATTCCTGGTTGTGCAGCAGATATGTGTGAGTATAGCTGGCGTCAGCTGCCTGGGCAGGTCTCAATCCGGCTTATCCGGAGCGGAGTTGCCCTGAAATGCAGATCACCGCTGATAGCCGCCACTTTAGAACTAAAGCAGGTATGGAACCAGAGCCGCGACTGCCGCACGATACTGGCGGTAGGAATCTCCGAACTGTTCCGTGAGCCAGCGTTCCTCGAGGCGCAGTTTGCGCCACAAGGCGGCGAAGGCGATCAGCACCGCCAGCCATCCACGCCATTCATCGCGGGCGATGGCCGTGCCGACGAATCCCAGCAGCAGACCCGTGTAGATAGGGTGGCGCACCAGATGGTAGGGGCCGCTGCGGATGAGTTCATGCTCCTGCTTAATTGTCACGACACCGCTCCAGTTGCGGCCGATGTGCAGGCGCGCCCACACGCTGAACACCAGACCGGCAACCAGCGCGAATACACCGATCCAATATATGAGTTCAGTCATCGGAAACACGCGAACGCACAGGAATCCTTCCGGCAGAGTCGGCAAAGCCAGCAGCAGAGCGGCGATGATCAACGGTATCGCATGGCCCGCACGTGAGAGTGGGGATTCACGGCGCGCGGCAGCTTTTACGTTGCGGCCAGACAGCCACCAGTAGAGCAACCAGAGGAACCAGATTATAAAAATCAGGTTTTCGTAAATAGTTTCCACGCACCAGTCCGCATGGTAGGTATGAAATTTCTCAGATTATCTCTACCGCGAAGCTTGCCATAACTTTATTTTTCTAATTTATCCCAGTTGGAACTATCAGGTTTCAATGCTCCCAGCTTGAGTAGCAGGTTTGTATACAATAAAGGTTCTGACTGGTAGATTGGCACGATCGGTCGACTAAGATCTTTGGGGAGAAAGAATATACCGTAACCGCGCACCCTGGGGATTTGTTCACCACAACCCTGCAACTGTATTTTCACCATGCCCGATGGGCCATCCATTATCGATGTGCGTGGCAGTACACTTATTTCATACGTCGGTCTGGTCTGTGGCCCAGTTAGCGTAGATCGGCAGTAAGTCGCATTGTGGCGACCGTTAATACATTGTGTTTGCCAATCTGCTTGTGGCATCTGTCTGACGTTGGATACCTCGCCGATGAATATGGTTTTGTACTGACTCAGGTGCGCAGTATCCGGTACCAATAATGGTGGGCAAGCAAAAGCGAATGGTGTAGCCAGCATTACGCCAATTAAAAACAACCCAATCGTGTTTTTCAGATTCATGTATCAATACCTCGATCTATATGAACCCAGTTCATTTCTACGGCAATCGCCGTGGCTTCGCCGCCACCGATGCACAGGGAGGCGATGCCGCGCTTGAGGTTACGCGCTTTGAGGGCGTAAAGCAGCGTCACGATCAGGCGCGCGCCGCTGGCGCCGATGGGATGACCCAAGGCGCAAGCCCCGCCGTTGACGTTCACTTTGGCATGCGGCAGCTTGAGTTCGTGCATGGCCACCAGGGTCACCACCGCGAATGCCTCGTTGATTTCGTAGAGATCCACGTCTTTCTCAGACCAACCGAGTTTCTTCTGCAGTTTGTCGATGGCGCCCACCGGCGCGGTAGTGAACCAAGCGGGCTCCTGGGCGAAACCGGCGTGACCGAGGATGCGTGCCAGTGGCTGGAGGCCGTGCTTCCTTGCTTCGCTTTCGCGCATTAGCACCAGTGCCGCGGCGCCATCGGAGATGGAGGAAGAACTGGCGGCAGTCACGGTGCCGCCATCCTTCTTGAAGGCCGGCCTTAGGCCTGGGATCTTGCTGATATCGCAGCGTCCCGGTTCTTCATCGGTGTTTGCCACGCGCTCACCTTTGCGATCCTTCACCGTGACGGGTGCTATCTCGGCCTTGAAGATGCCGTCCTTGACCGAATGCTGGGCGCGCTTCACCGATTCGATGGCGAAGGCATCCTGCTGTTCGCGGGTGAAGTGGAATTTCTCCGCGCATAGTTCCCCGAAGGCGCCCATCATCTGGCCGTCGTAAGGGTTCTGCAGGCCGTCGAAGAACATGTGATCCAGAATTTGTTGATGGCCCATGCGCAGGCCGGCGCGCGCGCCGGGAATCAGATAGGGCGCGTTGGTCATGGATTCCATGCCGCCGGCCACGGCGATGTCTGCGGAACCGGCAGCGATCAAGTCGTGCGCCATCATCACCGCCTTCATGCCGGAACCGCACACCTTGTTGATGGTGCTGCAGCCCACGGATTTTGGGATTCCGGCGGCGATGGAGGCCTGGCGCGCCGGCGCCTGACCGAGACCCGCCGGCAGCACGCAACCCATGATGACTTCGCTGATGTCCTCGGGTTTGATCTTGGCGTCGGCTACCGCGGCTTTGATGGCAGCAGCGCCCAGTTGCGGCGCGCTCACTGGCGCGAACTGGCCCTGAAAAGAACCGATGGCGGTGCGGCGGGCGGCAACGATGACGATGGGATCAGACATGGATTCACTCTCCAATGACAAAACTTGATTAGATTTAAATCGACTCGCCTATATATATGATCTTGTCATTCCGGCGGAGGCCGGAATCCAGTGATCTTAATAATCTGGACACCGGCTTTCGCCGGTGTGACGAACAAATCGATTTCCTCAGGGTTAACGGCTGTTAAACAGCTCTCGCCCAATCAACATCCGCCTGATCTCATTCGTCCCAGCGCCGATGTCATACAACTTGGCATCACGCAGCAGCCGGCCGGTGGGGTATTCATTGATATAGCCGTTGCCGCCTAGGCTCTGGATGGCTTCCAGCGAGACCTTCACCGCGTTCTCCGATGCGAACAGCAGGCAGGCGGCCGCGTCCTCACGCGGATCCTCACCGCGATCGAAGCGCTCGCAGGTGCGGTAGCTGAAAGCACGCGCCGTCTGCAGCGCTACGAACATGTCGGCCAGCTTGGCCTGCATGATCTCGAACTCGCCGATGGGTTTGCCGAATTGTTTACGTTCGCGCACGTAGGGCAGCACCACGTCCAGGGCCGCCTGCATGATGCCGATCGGTCCGGCGGACAGCACCAGCCGCTCGGAATCCAGGCCACGCATCAATATATACACGCCTTCATTCACGTCCCCGAGCACGTTGGCTTCCGGGATCTCGCAGCCCTCGAACACCAGCTCACAGGTGTGCGAGCCGCGCATGCCGAGCTTATCGAGCTTCTGGGCGGTCTTGAAACCGCGCATGCCTTTCTCGACGATGAAGGCAGTGATGGATTTTGAGTTAGCTTGCTTGCCGGCAGTGCGCATGTACACCAGCAGCACTTGCGCTTCCGGACCGTTGGTGATCCACATCTTGGAACCATTGGCGATCCACTTATTGCCGTGCTTCTTTGCCTGACAGCTCATGGAACCCACCACGTCGGAACCTGCGCCCGGCTCGGACATGGCGAGCGCGCCGATCCATTCGCCGCTACACAGTTTCGGTAGATATTTTTTGCGCTGCGCATCATTACCGTTGAGGAACAGGTTGTTGATACACAGGTTGGAATGCGCCGCATACGACAGACCCACCGACGCGGAAGCCCGCGAGATCTCTTCCATGGCGACTACGTGAGCCAGATAGGAGAGTCCGGCGCCACCGTACTGGGTGGGCACGGTAATGCCCAGCAACCCCAGCTCACCAAACTTCTTCCACAGGTCCACGGGGAACTCGGCGCGCTCATCGATTTGAGCGGCGCGCGGCGCGATCTCGGCCTCGGCGAAACGCCGCACCGTCTCGCGCAACAGATCGAGTTCTTCGCTGAGATGTGTGTTGATGGTGGTCAAACTCGGTCCTCGTTCTTGTAGGAGCGACGCCCCACGTCGCGATCATCACGGTCGAAACGGCCGCTCCTACAGGGTTCTCAATGTCCGTTTCTACGCCCTGCGAAGAAACGCTCGTAGGGCTGGTTCACCGTCGGCAGTTTCACTCGGCCGATGGCAGCGATACGGTGCTCGGCCATGCGGTCCGCGGCCAGGTAGTTGGGGATCTTCTCCCGGTCCGCGAACTTGAAGATATTGCCGATGATATCGTAGATGCCGCTGACCATGCGGTTGGCGCGTTCCCGGTTGTAACCCTGCAGTTCGATATACACGTTCATGAGGCCGCCGGCGTTGATGGCATAGTCCGGTGCATACAGGATGCCGCGTTTGTGCAGCTCATCGCCACAGGCATCGGTCGCCAGCTGGTTGTTGGCGGCGCCCGCCACGATCTCGAACTTGAATTGCGGGATGGTCTTGTCGTTGACGCTGGCGCCCAGCGCGCATGGCACATACACTTTGGCATTGACGCCGTAGATGTCGTCCATCTTCACAGCTTCCGCGCCCAGCTCCACGCACTGATCGATGCGCTCCTGCTGCATGTCGGTGACGAACACCTTGGCGTCCGCGTCGCGCAGGTGTTTGACCACGTATTGACCCACGTGCCCGAGTCCCTGGACTGCATAACTGCATTCGCCGAGATCGGTGTGGCCGTATTTCCTGTTGAGGCAGGCCTTGATGCCCTGGATCACGCCCATGGCGGTGAACGGCGAGGGATCGCCGCCACCGCCGTGCACCGGATGCACGCCGGTCACGTAGCCGGTCTCCTGGAAGATGTATTCCATGTCCTGGACGTTGGTGTTCACATCCTCGGCGGTGATGTAGCGGCCGCCGAGGGATTGCACGAAGCGCCCCAAGGCGCGGAACATCTCCTCGGATTTCTGCGCGGGATCACCGATGATCACTGCCTTGCCACCGCCCAGATTAAGGCCTGAGACGGCCGCCTTGTAGGTCATGCCGCGGGACAGGCGCAGCACGTCGGTGAGCGCTTCCTGTTCATTCTTATAGGGCCACATACGCAGACCGCCCAGTGCCGGACCGAGCACGGTGTTATGGATGCCGACGATGGCCTTGAGGCCAGACTCCTTGTGATGGAAGAACACAACTTCTTCGTGACCCATCGTGTCGAGCGTGGCGAACAGGTCCATAAAGCCTCCTCAAAAGGGAATGTTGATAGCTGAAATCTGGCGCTAGGAAAATGGCGTCCGGCCCCGGCGCCGGGGGATTTACGCCCGGCGTGCCGTCATTGACCCCGGTGGGCCGATAGAGCCGGGTATTATAACCGTTCGGCGCCGCGCGCCGAACACCCCCGCATAGCTCTGTCATACAATGGCGGCGGTGCAACAATAGTATGCGCGCCGCATTCTTCGCCTTAATTCAACACTGTGACCATGGATCTCGCTAGTCTCAATCTTTGGAATCCCGCTGCCGGCCTTGGGCCGGGGTTAGCACTGGTCACCGCGTTCTTTCTCGGTATGGTTCACGGCATCACACCGGACGAGCATACCTGGCCGATCACCTTCAGTTATTCCATCGGCAGCTACAGCACGCGCGGCGGCATGCGCACCGGGCTGCTGTTTTCATTGGCGTTCACCGCGCAGCGCGCCATCGCCAGTGAACTCGCGTACTTCGCGTTCACCTGGCTGATCCCCGATGCTCGCTGGAATTTTTATATCTATATAGTCGTGGGCGTGGTGATGTTGGTGTCGGGACATTACGTGGTGCATCGCCATCGACTGCTGCATCTGTTCCATAGCCACAACTTGGACCATACCCAAGAGCCGCGGGCGTTGCCGAATTACATGCCGTTGGTGCACGGCTTTATCGCCGGCTGGGGCACCGGTGCCTTCGCACTCATCGTCTATACGGTGTTGTCACCGTCCATGCCGAGTGCATATGTGGGCTTCATGCCGGGCCTGTTGTTCGGGCTGGGCACCATGGCCATGCAGATCCTGTTCGGGGCGCTGGTGGGAGCATGGATGGCGCGCCGGCGCGTGGCGGATGCGGCACGCGCCTGGGTGGCGCGCATGGTGGCGGGACGCACCCTGTTCTGGGGTGGCATCGGATTCATGCTGGTAGGGATCGCAGGCATCATCTATCCCAAACTCGGCGATCTGGGGTTGGCTACCGGGATCCGCGTGCACAATCTCTCCCATCTGGATATCGGCTTCCTGCTAGCGGTGTTGGTACCGTTCGGCGCCGGCGGCTATGCCATGATCCGTTCCCTGCGCGAGGTACGCACGCGCTTCGATTAAGTCCTCCGTCCCGGAGGCCTTGTAATACAAGGCGCCGGGAACCGCCGCCATCGCCGGTATAATGCGGTGGACATCAGTTTCCGAGGCGCCCATGAGCACCGTGATCCCCAAGCACAGCGAGGCCAAGCTGCAGCAGACCAACCGTCTGCCGCTGCGTTTCGTCACGGCCGCCTCACTGTTCGACGGCCACGACGCCGCCATCAACATCATGCGCCGCATCATCCAGAGCCAGGGTGCCGAAGTGGTGCACCTGGGCCATAACCGCTCAGTGGAAGACGTGGTGCGCGCCGCCCTGCAGGAAGACGCCGACGCCATCGCCATCAGCTCCTACCAGGGCGGGCACATCGAATACTTCAAATACATGGTGGATATGCTGAAACTGCGGCACGCCGCCCACATCCGCGTGTTCGGCGGTGGCGGCGGCACCATCACCCCGGAAGAGATCGACGAATTGCAGAAATACGGCGTGGAGCGCATCTACCATCCCAACGACGGCATGCATATGGGGCTGGCGCAGATGATCGAGGACGTAGTCACACGCGTGCACAAGCACCGGCTGGCGCCGGAGAAACCCGCCAAGGTCTCGCCAGAGGATGAGATCTCCGTGGGCCGCATGCTCACCGCCATTGAAGCTGGCGTGCTGCCCGAGCCGGAACTGGCGCGGCTGCGCAAGCAATGGCAGCTGGCCGGCAAGCAGACGCCGGTGGTGGGCGTCACCGGTACCGGCGGCGCCGGCAAGTCCTCGGTGGTAGACGAGCTGATGCTGCGCTTCCTGCATGCCTTTCCGCAGATGCGCATCGCGGTGCTGGCGGTGGATCCCACGCGCCGACGCACCGGCGGCGCGCTCCTGGGCGACCGCATCCGCATGAATTCTCTGCGCTCCAAGCGCGTGTTCATGCGTTCCATGGCCACACGCCGCGCGCATGCCGCCACCAGCGAGATGCTGCACGACTGCATCGGATTCCTGCGCGGCCAGGGCTACGACCTGATCCTGGTGGAGACTGCCGGCATCGGCCAGTCGGATTCCGAGATCGTGGATCTGGTGGATTTCGCCACCTACGTCATGACCAGCGATTACGGCGCCGCCAGCCAGCTGGAGAAGATCGACATGCTGGATTACGCCGAGCTGGTGGTACTCAACAAGTTTGACCGGCGCGGCGCCGACGATGCGCTGCGCGACGTGAAGAAACAGTGGAAGCGCAATCGCACGGCCTTCAAATTACCGGACGAGCAGGTGCCGGTGTATCCCACCATCGCCAGCCAGTTCAATGATCCCGGCATCACCTGGATGTTCGTGAACCTGTGCCGGCTGCTGCGGGAGAAACTGCACCTGCCGGCGGACAAGTGGACGCCGCAGCTGGATACCACCCTCAAGGAACCCCGCGCCACGATATTGATCCCCGGTGCGCGCGTGCGCTATCTGGCGGAGATCGCCGAGCAGGGCCGCGATATCAACCAGTCCATCGAGCAGCAGGCGGAAGCCGCCGGCCGCGCCCAGCACTTCTGGCAGTCACTCAAGGAACTGGACGATCCCAAGCTGCCCAAACAACTGGCGCTGTATGCTGCCGATGATCTGACCCAGAGCAAGGACGCGGCCATCAACCTGCTGCGCCAGCGTTACCAGGATGCGATCAAGTCACTGTCTTCCGAAGCGCTCAATCTCTTGCACGAATGGCCACAGCGCCTCAAGGCCATCACCGATGCGCATTTTACTTACGACGTGCGCGGCAAAGCCGTCACCGGCAATAATTACACCGAATCCTTAAGCCACAGCCAGATACCGAAAGTCGCACCGCCCACCTACCGGAGTTGGGCGGATCTGTTGCGCTATCTGATGCGCGAGAACCTGCCGGGTGCTTACCCTTACACCGCCGGCGTGTACCCTTACCGGCGCACCGGCGAAGATCCCACGCGCATGTTCGCGGGCGAAGGCACGCCGGAGCGCACCAACCGCCGCTTCCATTACCTGTCCCACGGCCAGAAGGCCGCGCGCCTCTCGACTGCGTTCGATTCCGTGACCCTGTACGGCGAAGACCCGGCTACGCGTCCGGACATCTACGGCAAGGTGGGCAACTCCGGCGTGAGCATCGCCACCCTGGACGGCATGAAGAAACTCTATTCGGGCTTCGACTTGTGTTCCCCGTCCACTTCCGTGTCCATGACTATCAACGGACCGGCGCCCATGATCCTGGCCATGTTCATGAACACCGCCATCGATCAGCAGGTGGAAAAATACCTGAAGGAAGACCCGCAGCGCTGGGCGGCGGCCGAGAAGCAGATCGCCTCTATATATAAGGACAAGCCCCGAGCTCAATACATCGGCGAGCTGCCCAAGGGCAGCGACGGCCTGGGACTGGGTTTGCTGGGCGTGAGCGGCGACGAACTGGTGGATGCGGAGACCTACGCGCGCATCAAGGCGCATGTGCTCAATACGGTGCGCGGCACCGTGCAGGCTGACATTCTGAAAGAGGACCAGGCCCAGAACACCTGCATCTTCTCCACCGAGTTCGCGCTGCGCATGATGGGCGACATCCAGCAGTACTTCGTGGAGCACAAGGTGCGGAATTTCTATTCCGTGTCCATCTCCGGTTACCACATCGCCGAAGCCGGCGCCAATCCCATCTCGCAGCTGGCCTTCACGCTCAGTAACGGCTTCACCCTGGTGGAGTATTACCTGGCGCGCGGCATGCGGGTGGATGACTTCGCGCCGAATCTGTCGTTCTTCTTCTCCAACGGCATGGACTCGGAATACACCGTCATCGGCCGGGTGGCGCGGCGCATCTGGGCGCGCGCCATGCGCGAGCGCTACGGCGCCTCGCCACGCAGCCAGATGCTCAAGTACCACATCCAGACCTCCGGGCGCTCGCTGCATGCCCAGGAGATCCAGTTCAACGACATCCGCACCACCCTGCAGGCGCTGTACGCGCTGTTCGACAACTGCAACTCGCTGCATACCAACGCCTACGACGAAGCCATCACCACGCCCACGGAAGAGAGCGTGCGCCGCGCCGTGGCCATCCAGCTCATCATCAACCGCGAGCTGGGGCTGAACTTCAACGAGAATCCCTGGCAGGGCAGCTTCATCGTCGAGCAGCTCACCGACTTGGTGGAAGAGGCGGTCTACAAGGAATTCGAGGCCATCTCCGAGCGCGGCGGCGTGCTGGGCGCCATGGACACCATGTACCAGCGCGGCAAGATCCAGGAAGAGAGTCTGTATTACGAACAGAAGAAGCACGACGGCTCCCTGCCGCTGATCGGCGTCAACACCTTCCTGCCGCGGGAGCATGCCGGCGACATCGTCACCAAGATTGAACTGATCCGCTCCAATGAGACCGAGAAACGCCAGCAGATCAAGAACGTGGAAAATTACCGCGCAGCGCGCAATGCGCGTGCGCCCGAAAGCCTCCGGCAGTTGCAGCAGACCGCCCGCGAACGCAAGAACATCTTCGCCTCGCTCATGGAGTCGGTGAAGTTCAACTCGTTGGGGCAAATATCACACGCGTTGTATGGGGTGGGTGGGGAGTATCGGCGCAACATGTAAATAACACAACAACCGCAGATACGGTTGAGGGAGGCGTCATGAATTCCAACAATGTCAGCAAAGGGCGTAACACGTTTTTATACTCTTGCCTGTTGTTGCTGTGCACAGCAACGACTACGGCCCTGGCTTCCGATGATACCGTCCAGATAAAACAAACTATCTACGAGGATGCGGCTGGGAATACAGAGCTGCTGACGCTGTATGGCGGTGATGGAAATGATTTTTCAAAGCGAATCATTTGCGGCAAGGATGGCGGATGCACTTTGTTCGGATATACAAACGGGAGCTTCGGGCACACAACTGATTTCCTGGTAATTCATTTGGGGCCGAAAACGCAGCCTTCCTGGGCCGAGACATACGGTGGTTCAAATACGGACGAGATTTTTAACGCTATACCGACCAGCGACGGCGGTTATTTCACCGGTGGCGTGAGCGAAAGCATGTTCTTTACCGGCCTTAAAATATTCAGCCCTCATCATCACCCCAGGCCGTGGTATGTAAAGCTGGATTCGTCCGGCAAAATGCAGTGGGCGGGTAATATAGAGATCTCCACTGATATTAGTGGTTCTGAAATTGCCAGGACATTCCAGACCCCCGACGGTGGCTATCTTTTAGTCGGCAGTTATTGGGAGGCATATCCGGATGACGGGCGTCAGCCGATGCCGGATGAATGGTCCGGACCCAGCCCCAAAAAGACCGAGGGGTATCAATATTACTACCCGATGGTTGTGAAGTTGTCGGCGGACGGCAAACCCGAATGGATGCAACGTTACTTGTTCGGCGACACCGGCGGGTGGGCAACCAGCGCCGTGATTATGCCTTCGGTGAATATCCTCATCGCGGGCACGGTATCCGATAAAAAGACTGGGCCGCTGTATCTGATGGAAACCGATCCGGCAGGCGAACCCTTGCATGCCGAGACATACACTCTAACAGGAGCGCAGGGTTCGAACGCATTCATTCAACTCTCGGATGGCAGCTACATGCTGACCGGCCATTTAATTGAGGGAAATGCCCCACACAGCGTGGTTGTTGTGCACTTCGCGGCCGATGGTAAATTCGATTCCGGTTCGCTTTTCAAGTTTCCGGCAGGCATAAGATCATTGGGTCTGGCACAGGGTCAGGACGGCAGGATTTGCATCGTGGGCCGGACAGAAGACGGTTCCGCCAACAAAGCCGAAGGAATGGCTTTGCTGGTAGATGAACATTCGAATGACTTGGGTGAATTTTGGCTGAGCGGATCGGGTAATACTGAGCTTGAGGACGTTGCTCCGATCGCTGCCGGAGGATTCGATATCCTTGGCGATACCAGGGCTTTTGGTGCAACTTACTTCGACATGGTCAGGTTTACCTGGCTGCCGGGCGAGAAAATGACAAAACGTCTGGTACAAGAGCCCTACCAGCCGACAGTCGCCAGCATTACCGTCACATTCCAAACCGGGAAGATAGATTTGATCAGGAATGTCCCTCTTGGCTTTATTAACTTCCAGAGTTTGAGTATGCCCTCGGGTGAAGACAAGCATTGATGCGAGTATAGACAAGCGATATCACAAATCTGTGACCTTCATTGGCGAGATTATCTACAACATCTAATTGGGGAGATTCAAAATGGATAAGCAGATCATGGTTTCGGAAGAGATGCTGGGCGCTCTCAAGTCGACCCGGCCGTGGGTGATGTTTCTCGCCATCCTTGGGTTCGTATTTCTCGTCTTTATGGTATTGGGGTCGCTTCTATTGATCGTCGTTGGTAATGCGATGACCCACCAAGCCAATATGCCGGCATTCTTTGGGCCGGGGATTGGTTTCTTTGAACTTTTGATGGCATTGATCTACTTCTTTCCCTGCCTTTACCTGTTGCGTTACGGCATCGCCATCGGGAATATCCCGGGCTCCGGGCAGGAGGCCATGGAACAAGCGCTGAAGCAGCAGAAATCCTTCTGGAAGTTCATGGGGATACTCATGATCATTCTGCTCTCGCTGTATGTGCTCATCTTCATCGGCGCGATAGCGTTTGGAGTCATGTTTGGGGCTAGTCATCATGCTTGATGAGGGAAAACCTATATAGTGTTGATAAAATATTCACTTTATGATCTGAGTGGGGACGTCGTTGACACATACGTTTTTATTTGTTGGGTGTAGTATGAACGATCCGGATTTGAGGCTAATGTTAGAGAAAAACACTGCATTCTTTAGATCGACAGAACCTCATTACATTTGTCTTCCAAAGGGTCGTCAGTATCATGACGACATTGTTACGTGTATGAGAGAAGACTATGATTTAAAATCACTTATATAAACCCACATGAAAACAATAAAGAACTTACAGAAACAATGAAAAATTAGTATCTCTAGTTGATGATGGGCGCAAAAGTATTGCTGGGACACAGGGATGGTAAACAGGCAGTAATTACAATCGAATATCAGAACAAGAAAAAATAAAATGAATAAAAATGAACCATCTCTTGATTTGTAATCACATGTACAGATTAGAATAATAGGGGAAAGACCACGGTTTATCGCACTTCGATCACAAAGCACGACCGGACGCCGCTGCCTCACAGCCCCAATATTTTCATTGCGGCCGGTTTCCACCAGGGACTCACGTAGAGCCAGATCGAAATAGCGTCGCACCCTAGTCCGAATAACGCGCCAAAGATGAAAGCCGGATACAAACTGCGGCGGGTGATCAGGTCGTAGGCGCCCATGAGGACAACCAGCAGGAAATCACTGAGATACAGCCCGACGGCATTCGCCCAGAAGCCGGCGACACCATGGCTGTCGCTCAAGAATGTCGTGAGCCCGTTTGTGTAATGCAGGCAAAGTTTAGTACATAATTCGTAATAATCAGGGACAAATCAAGGTTTATAGCAAGTAATCACGCCCATACTGGCGTGGCACAACCCCGAGGATGAATTGCATGGGCTTCGTGCGTTTTCTCACACTGACAGCATTGACCCTGCTTGCCTTCGTATGTCCCTTCACGGTCCAGGGTCAGAACATACAATTGCACGCGGTCCGCTGGCCCACCCGCATCAGTTATTGGCAGCAGTTCGGTTTCGTGGAGATGGTACCGCCCGTGTGGCTGCCGACGGACTTGAGCATTCATGAATACGTCAGGGTGTGGCTGCATATTCCGGCGGGAGAAAAAGTCGCCGTACAGTGGCTCCCGGACCAGAAGCGCTACACCTTGAAGTTCCCACCGGGCACGGTGACCGATCGGATCGATGGCGGAGAGAACCAGATACAGGCCATGTTCACCGTCAACGGCATCGCCGATGTGCGTGGCGCGAAGATCACCGCCGACGGCAAAATCATGTGGCATGTCTACGAGCCGGTGCCCGGCGAATCTTCGAAGTGGTTGAGAGGCTATGCATGGCTGCGCACCGGACCGGTGGGCGACAACCTGGCTGCTGACAGCCTCATCAAACTCTACTATCCAGGTGCGCCGGCCAAAGCCAAACAGGAGATGGCGGAGTTTCGCCGACTCAACCAATGCGGCGCGTGCCATGAACCCAATCGGCCGGTACCAACCACCGAGACCGAGGACGGTGTGTCATTTCCAGAGACCGACGCGGACAGTTTCTTTCAGCCCATCACGGTGCTGACCGACAGCATGACCCTGGTCAACGACCGGCCCTGGGATCTGAATGTGGATGACCCCTACATCACGGTCTGGTGCGGCCAGCACAAGGCCAAGCTGACCACCAGGGACGATACTTATCGGCGCTATTCGTGTCCGCATCAGGCGGTACCCACCGGCAAGCTGGATATGCTTGCGGCACTCAAGCCCAAGGACAAGCATGCATTGCAAGTGTGCGCCGCGCGCAAGTATCTCTACGAGCATATGCAGGAGGATGGACGAAAAGCCTTCGCACCATTCTTCGCGGAATGTGCGATCCATTGAAGCTTCAAGAAATAATCAGGCACAGAGTCCGAGTGGCTCCTTGATGCGGCCGACTCGGTCTAACAAGTCCGATGATTACCTTCTCGGCTCATACCGCATGGCTACCGCTCCCGAGCCGAACTCCAGCCGGCTCACGAGCTTCAAGTCGACAAGCTTCGATAGCCCCGCGAACAAGGTCGGCCCGTGGCCCGCTAACCTGGGATGCACCACCAACTCGTACTCATCGATCAATCCCAGTTCCGCCAATGCCATTGGCAGCTGCACGCCGCCCGTAAACAATCCCTTACCCGGCTGCCGCTTGAGCTGTTGAACGGCCTTCTCCAGATCTCCGCGCACCAGCTCCGCGTTCCAGTCGACCTGATCTAACGTGCTCGACACTACGTACTTCTTTACCGCGTCGATGCTCCGGGCGAAAGGCATCCCCCAGTCAGCCATCCAATCAGGCCGCACTCCGGTCCGCGCCGGCGACCGCCACGCAGCTTCCATCATTTCGTAAGTCACCCGGCCAAAGAGCAGTGCATCGGCCCGCGCGATGTTCTCGACCGCGTGACGATGCAGGTCTTCGTCCGGGATCATCACACGATGATCGCAGCAGCCGTCCAAGGTGACGTTGATGGAATAACGCAGGGGTCGCATGACCTAAGCGTAGCGCCGATGCTTTTGGTGCAGCAACAGCCGATTTGCGGTTTAATAGCGCCACCTAATGATCACGCCCATCCCGGCGTGGCATAACCCCGGGGGATCCCGACCATGATTTTCCATCAACGCCTGTCTATCGCCTCACTTCTGACGAGCCTGCTCTTGCCGCTGCTGGCTTCCGCAACTCTGGCAGCGTCCGCAGCGACCACCCAACCGCCGCCGCCGCCCGCCCAGCCGGTCACCGAAACCCCGTGGGGCCAGAAGGTCACCGACGATTACCGCTTTATGGAAAAGCTCGGACCCGAGACCATCGACTGGATGAAAGCCGAGGGCGCCTATACCCGCACGCTGCTGGATTCCATACCCGGGCGTGCGGCGCTGGGTAAGCGGGTCGCCGCCTTCACCGGCAGCTTCGGCTTCATCAGTGGCTACGTCAACTATGGCGGGCGAGCCTTCTACGAAGAACGCAAACCCGACGCCGAGAATTTCGACGTGATGGTGCGCGACGCCAAAGGCACCCGCAAGATCGTCGACATCGAAGCGATCATGAAAGCCCATGGCGGCAAACCCTACGCGGTCAATTATTTCCTGGCCTCGCCCGATGGCTCCAAGGTCGCCGTCGGCGTGTCGGAAGGCGGTTCGGAAGCCGCCAAGATCAGCGTCTACGACGCCGCCACCAGCAAGCAGATTGCCGGCCCGCTGGACCGCGCCCAATTCGGCGCCACCAGCTGGAGCCCGGATTCAAAAACGCTCTATTGGATCCGCCTGAAGCAGCTCGCGCCCGGCGAGAGCCCGCTCGACACCTACAAGGACGCCAGTGTGGTTGCCTGGAATCTCACCTCAGCGCCCGTGCCGGTCGCCGGCAATGGCGTCAGCAAGCATGCGACGTTCCTGCCTGACGAGATTCCCGCAATCCAGCTTTCTCCCAACTCTCCGATCGCGTTCCTGGCCTCCATCAACGGCGTGCAGCGCGAGATCAAACTGTGGACCGCACCAGCGGCCGACGCATCGAATCCGAATGCGCCGTGGAAGCTGTTCATCGACCGCAGCGATGATGTGACCGGCATGGATGTGCGCGGCGACGAGATTTTCCTGCTTTCGCACAAGGATGCGTCCAATTTCAAGGTGCTGGAGGTCAAGGCCGGCGCGCCGTTGGCCTCGGCCAAGGTACTGGTGCCGGAAGCGTCTGACCGGGTGATCGAAAGCATCAACGCCGCCGCCGACGGACTGTATGTGATGGCGCGCAATGGCGCCTATTCCGAGCTGCTGCGCGTGCCCACCGGCAGCGACAAGATCGAAAAGATCGCACTGCCCATCAAGGGTCATATCGGCGAGGTCTTCAGCGATCCGCGGGTGGCCGGCATCACCTTCGAGATCTCCAGCTGGGTGGTTCCGCCCACCGAATATCGCTACGAACCCAAGGCTGGCAAATTCGCCGATCTGCATCTGGGGGTTCACGGCGACATCGATGCGGCGAATTACGTAGTCAGTGATCTCGAGGCCCAGGCGTATGATGGCATCATGGTGCCCTTGTCGCTGATCGAACCCAAGGGCACCAAGCGGCCCGGCATCGTGGTGCTCGAAGCCTATGGTTCCTACGGCATCACCAATCTCGCCGACTTCAGCCCGCGCCGCGCGGCCTTCATGAAGGAAGGCATCGCCTACGGCATCTGCCACGTGCGCGGCAGCAGCATCAAGGGCCAGGCCTGGTACATGGCCGGCAAGGGACCCAACAAGCACAACACCTGGCAAGACCTGATCGCCTGCGGCAAGTATCTGGTGGCGCAACACATCACCACACCCAAGCAGCTGTTCATCTTGGGCGGTTCGGCGGGCGGCATTACCATGGGGCGCGCCATGGAGGAAGCGCCCGATCTGTTCGCCGGCGTGATGGACATCGTACCCGCCGCCAATACGCTGCGTATGGAGTTCACACCCAACGGCCCGCCCAACATTCCCGAGTTCGGCAGCATCAAAACCAAGCAGGGCTTCGAGGATCTGTACGCCATGGATTCGGTGGTGCATGTGAAGAAAGGCACCACTTATCCGGCGATCCTGATTTCGACCGGCTTGAACGATCCACGCGTGGCACCCTGGGTGCCAGCCAAGTTCGCTGCCGCCATGATGGCCGCGGGTTCGCCCAATCCAGTACTGTTGCGCATCGATACCCAGGCCGGTCATGGCATCGGCTCGACCCGGTCGCAGAGCGACGAACTGGCCGCCGACTGGATCGCCTTCGTCTTCTGGCGCGCCGGCCTGCCGGATTGGCAACCGACGCTCGAGACGAACTTATAATCGGCTCATGCATAGCCCCGCGGGCGCAATCCCGCGGGGCTTTTTTTATTGCTGGATCGTGAATAATTTGGGGCTGACCACGTTATAGGGCATTCCCGATGTGTCGTTCATCCCGTTATTGGTAACCCAGTTGTAAATAGTATTATGGTGTACAGGCAGCAATAACATGCGGTGCTGCCCCGCATTAGTCACAATTGGAGGGATATCATGCGTAACTATTGCCTGTTCACTGCGGCTTTGATTGGAATATCGCTATGTCCGGCGGTTTTGGCCGCACCACCGATGATCGGTCCCTGGGTAATGCCGGCGATCCAGGCGGGTCCGATGCATCCGCTTCCGGATGCTGCGTACCAGCCCGACAAGACCACGGTTTACAAGGCGATATTCGCCGTTACCCGCCCCTCTTAGGGCGCGAACGACCCGGACGGTGGTCTGACGCCGGTGGCGCGTGCCGTAAACATCTTCGATTCCGCTAAGGTGCCGCTTGATCACCTCAAATTCGTGGTGCTCATCTATGGCCTCGATGGGGGTTCGATGGTGCTCGACAACGCCCACTACAAACAGAGATTCGGCAAGGACAACCCCGACCTTGCAGTCATCCATGCACTGAAGGCGGTGGGCGTCCAGGTGGTGGTATGCGGTCAAGCCCTGGCGGCGCTCGGTATCGAGCATAGCTGGGTGGATAAGGACGTGACCATTGCGCTGTCCGCGCTCTCCACCATGGTCATCCTGCAAAACCAGGGGTATGCGCTGCTTCACCGGTCGTAACAGGCGACGGGCTGCTGTTTACAACCAGAGTGGATTTGAAGACTCTGAAACAGAAAGCCCCGCAGTAGCGGAGCTTTTTTCATTGCTGGATTGAGGCCAATCTTGCTGTCAGACCTTACACTTTATATTTATGAGCTGTAACCAGCCGGCCGAGAAATTGGGCACGCTGTCATTCTGTTTTCTGGTGCAACCAACACGGGAGCATTCATCGTGAGAAAACTATTTCGCCTCACCGTTTGTTTGCTATTGGCAACCATCAGTTTGTCCGCTCTTGCTGATATCTGGCAGCCATCGCCCGGACATACGCAAATTCCGATATGGCCGGGAACGCCGCCTGATGCTCAACCGGTGCCGGGGCCGGAAACTGCGACGATGAGCAAGGGCCTGATCGCAGGAAAGCCGGCCACTGCTGTCACCAACGTGACGCAGCCGACGATGACGGTCTATTCCCCGAAGGGGAAAAATACCGGCGCTGCGGTGGTGGTGTTCCCCGGCGGGGGCTTTCAGATACTGGCCATCGATCTGGAAGGCACGGAAGTCTGTGACTGGTTGACGTCCAGCGGCATCACCTGCGTATTGCTGAAATACCGTGTCCCGAGTCTGCCTTACGACTGGCACTGCGATTGCCGACCCCACAATCGTGAGATTTCAACGCAATCCTTGGAGGATGCACAGCGGACCATCGGACTGGTAAGCCCGCATGCCAAGGGATGGCACATTGATCCGCACAAGATCGGTGTGATTGGTTTCTCGGCCGGCGGTTATCTGGTGGCGGAGATCAGCACCAACTTTACGCATCGCTTATATGCGCCGGTCGATGCGGCTGACAAGCAAAGCTGCCGCCCGGATTTCGCCATGGCCATCTATCCCGGACATCTCGCCACCGACGCTGACACACTGAACCCGAACGTGCCGGTCTCCAGTGATACCCCGCCTACGTTCCTGGTGCAGGCCGAGGACGACTACGTGGATGGAGTCAATCAATCGCTGGTTTACTATGCGGCACTTGCGAAGGCTCGCGTTCCTGCTGAGATGCATCTATATGCACAGGGCGGGCATGCATTCGGGCTGCGGCCCACAAAATTTCCGATCACCCGCTGGCCCGGGCTAGCGAAGCAATGGCTGCAATCGATCGGGATGATTCCGGATTAGATATCGCAATCAATGATTAAAAACTGACAGACTACGTCTATTGCAAGTAATCTTGAAGGCGCACATCTTTCCTGATGTCTCATGATATGACTGCGCGTGTGCGCATGAATTAAGGCGTTATGACAGTAGTTTCGACACGCACGATACGGGTAGCTTCCACGATGATCACATTTTTCCCTGGCGGGCAGCTTTTGGTGCTGTTGATGCAGTAACAGACGGTTACCCGCATCGGCACAGTCTTGCCTGAATAACCGGGGGGTGCTGCTGGTAACTCGGCTTTGGAAACGGCGTCGAGGGAAACCTTATCTAGTTGCTTGTTCCCACTGGATTTTGCAACGACGATGTTGTGCGCTTTGGCATCCTGGTAGTCGAAATCCAGAGTCGTTATGCCCATAATGTCCTGCAGGAGCGGATTCCGGGGATACTCCTTCTCGCGTCCTATCGCTGCATAGACGTTGTATTGGAAGGACTCATACGGGGTAAACAACTCAAGCAGCAGCTCGAATTCGTGGGGTTGGTCCGTTTGTAGCCCGAAGGGTTTTGGCACCTTCGCTGTAACCACCTGCTTCAATAGCAATTGATCCAACTGGGGGTTGCCAGTGCTAGTGACAATCTCAGGATTTTTGACGACGCCATTCTCGAACAAGAACTTCACTGTTCCATGTATCCCAGGCGTGGCTGGGCTAACTGCATCGGCGGGGAGGTGTGCCACGCACTGAACGGCGGATAACAACTCCGCTTGCCAATAGGGATTCATCCAGTAGGCCTGGTCCGAGAATAATGGTGGCCTATTGGGCTGATGTGGCGCGGAACCACAGCCGCTCAAAGCGCATGTCAGTATGAAGATGGCTTGAGTTCGGTAATTGCGCATACGTCGATGACTCTTACAATGGTCGATGTCAATCCAACATAAGGATAGACCAACGGAAGGCCCCGTGTATGTATCGACCGGCTTCAATATAAGGCCAGACGAGGCCAGGTGCTTGTACAGGTGATCGTTAGTCAATAAAGTGCAGTATCGGTTTCGAAATTAAAAGGGTCTTCCGTCATGAAAATCCGACTTTCCGTCCTATTAGCTGCCATGTTCCTGAGTGTCAACGCGGTGGCGCAGTCATCGGCGCCGCCCGCGGATATGGATGCCTATATACATAAGGCCATGGCGCAATGGCAGGTGCCGGGTCTGGCAGTGGCGATTGTGAAAGACGGCAAAGTGGTGTTTGCGCGCGGCTATGGAGTGCGCGAACTGGGCAAACCCGGCAAAGTGGACGCGGATACGCTGTTCACCATCGGTTCCGTGTCCAAGCAATTCACGGTGGCGGCCCTAGGCACGTTGGTATCGGCCGGCAGGCTCCAATGGGATGCGCCGGTCACCGGATACCTCAAGGATTTCCAGCTTGCCAGTCCGTATGTGACCCACAACATCATGCTCAGCGATCTGTTGAGTCACCGCAGCGGTTATTGCGATCCAGAGTCCATGTGGTACACCTCCGATGACACCGCCGCCAATGTGATCCAGCGGCTGCGCTACCAGACACCTGACTACGGTTTCCGCGCCCACTTCTGCTACAACAACACTATGTATCTGGCAGCCAGTGAATTTATTCCAGTGATCACCGGCGAGAGCTGGAACGACTATGTGGCGCAACACCTGTTCGCGCCGCTAGGCATGACGCGCACCGATAGCACGGAAGCGGCCGTGGAGGCCGCGAGCGACGTGGCGCTGCCGCATGCAAAAGTGGACGACAAGGTGGAAGTGATCCAGCGCTACTGGGCCAACAACATGGACGTGTTTGCGGCGGTGGGCGGCATCAATTCTAGCGTCAACGACATGAGCCACTGGCTGGAGATGCTGCTGGCCGATGGCAAATACGACGGCAAGACGGCACTGGATCCGGACGTTATCCATACCATGGAGACGCCGCAGATGCTCATCCCGGCGCACACCTGGATCGGGGACTGGTTGCGCACGCAGACGCCGGAAAGCAACTTCTACGCTTACGGTTTTGGTCTCATGTTGCAGGATTACGGTCAAAACAAAGTGGTGTGGCACGCGGGTGACATCAACGGCATGGCCACCGCCATGGCGCTGGTGCCGTCCGAACACCTGGGCGTGATCGTACTCTCCAACATGGACCAGAACCGCGCGCCGGAAGGCGTGGTATTCCATGTGCTGCAGTCCTATCTGAAACTTCCGTATTTCGACGTGAGCCAGGCCCTGTATACCGTGAGGCAGAAAGAAGATGCCAAGGACAAGGCGGACCAGAATAAACTGGCTGTCACGCAGCAAAAAAATGCGCGCACACCGCGGCCACTGTCAGCCTATGCGGGCCAATATCAGGATGAGTTTTACGGGACGGCCCACGTGAGTGTGGAGCAAGGGCATCTGGTGCTGCAGCTGGGCAACCCGAGTTTCACGGGGGATCTGCAACTCTGGCACGACAACACCTTCCGGGTGACCTGGCGCGACCGCTATTACGGCAAGGCCTATATCACCTTCGATCTGGATGCCTATGGAACTCCGGATAAACTGAGCTTCGCACTCATGCCAATGCATTACCAGCGGGTGGAGAAGCCGGCGACTACTGCATCACAGAATTAACCGGCTTCGAAGTCAATATCCCTGCTTGACATGGATGATGCAAATCCTGCGTCAGGATAGATCCTGGAGAACTTCTGTATGCCCGCAGGAATCAGAATCCAGGATAATCACATACAACCAAGCGCGTATCATTCAACAATTCGGTTTAATCCCCGAAACCTCTTCGACCGGAGGAACTCATGAAACTTCTCGCTCATACTTTTCTGGCTACCGTTCTGCTGGCGCTCGCACCCTTGGCTGCCCTGGCGGTCGCCGCACCCATCCAGCTTCGGGGCTACCGGGCGCTGGTGCGCATCGAATCGCCGCACTTCTCGCCCAACGGCAGGCAGATTGCTTTTCTCACGGTCACGCGAGACTTCGTGCATGACCGCTACGACGCGACGCTGCGCGTGATGGACATCGCCGGCAGCGAATCGCGGATTCTAGTGCAAGGGATGCGCGACCTGAAAATGCCGCGCTGGTCGCCGGATGGTCATACCCTGGCTTTCACCGCCAAGCTGGGCAAGCGCAAAGCGCAGATCTTCACTGTTCCGACTGCGGGTGGCACGCCCGAAGAAATGAGCGACGCGGACAACGGCGTGCAGCAGTTCGCCTGGAGCCCGGACGGCGAGACCATCGCCTATGTCACGCCGGACGATTCGCCCATCAGTAAGCAGGACCGGCGCACTCACCATGATCTCTTCACCATCCATGACGACGACTATCTGATCAGTAAACCGCCGGTGCCGTCGCACATCTGGCTACTGACGGTGAAGAGCGGTAAGACGCGCCAGCTCACATATGGACCTACCAGCGTTCTCAAGGATGCGCCGCCCTTCGGCGGCGGCGAGTCGGCACCTGCCTGGTCGGCGGACGGCAAGTGGATCGTATACACCCAGCAGGCTAATGCCAACGACAGTGACAGCGACCGGACCCGCATCGTGGCGGTGAATGTCGCAACCGGAGCAGAACATCCGATCACGGACAAGCACAGCTATGAATACACACCGCGCTTCGCGCCTAAAGACGACGATATTGCCTATCTTTATATACACGGTCCGGGTGCTGTCAGCGACATGGATTTATTCATCGGCTCGGCCAACGGCGGTGCTGCCCGCGACATCAGTGCCGACCTAGACCACAATTTGTTGGCGGACTTCGCCTGGCTGCCCGATGGCCAGGGTTTGGTGGTGATGGCCGACGATCAGGTGGGCGGCAAACTCTATCTGCAGCCGCTGAGTGGCAAGGGTCATGCGCTGGATTTGGGCGACCTCAATCCGCTTGCTATCGCCGTGTCATCCGACGGCGCGCTGGCCGTGGTGGCCGACAATGCCGCCCAGGCGCCGGAATTATATTTATTGCGCACGCTGGACAGCCGCCCGACGCGGCTTACGGATTTCAATCGTGGTTTCGCTACTTACGCCTGGCCGCGCAGCATCGCCGTGCAGTGGCGCGCTCCCGACGGACAACTCAACGATGGCATCCTCACATATCCGGACAATTACATCTCCGGCCAGCGCTATCCGCTGGTAGTCTACAGTCACGGCGGACCGGAAGCGGCCTCCACCGAAGGTTTCGACACCGGTGAGATCGGTCCGCTGCGCGATCTGTTTGCGGCCGACGGCTATCTGGTGTTCGAACCCAACTACCGTGGCAGCGACAATCTGGGCAATGCACATGAGCATGCCATCTATCGCAATCCCGGTGCAGGACCCGACAGCGACGTGATCTCGGGCATCCAGATGCTGGAAAAGAAAGGTATCGTCGATGAGTCACGCATCGCCGCGGTGGGCCATTCCTACGGCGGCTACATGACCGCGTGGTTGATTTCGCACCAGCATTTCTGGCGCTGCGCGGTGGTCGCCGATGGCGCGGTCGATTGGACCGAGGAATATGATCTGTCTGCCGCCGGCAACCTGGCCTGGACACGGGATTCACTGGGCGGCGGCCCTTGGGACAAGGACAGCGCCGCACTGTACCGCACAGGTTCGCCCATCATTTACGCTGGCCAGATCACCACGCCCACGTTGATCCTCTCCGGGACCGACGATACCACCGTGCCGATCACCGAGTCGTTCGCCCTCTACCACGCACTCGCCAGTCGGGACGTGCCAGTGAAGTTCATCGGCATCCCCGGTGCACACCATTCACCGCAAGACCCGGTGCACCGCGAGCTGTATTACCAGGCCATCAATGACTGGGTGATGCACTACCTGGGAGCCTGAACAGCGTCGAGTCCCACAGACATCAGTCCACTGTGACTGGCACCATCTTAGTGCTGGTTGGTTGTGCTGTACGTGCTATCTTTAATCGTCAGGCGTAGCTGTGATGCCAGTCAAGCTATGCATTGGGGGTATTGCGGCGTTATCGCCGTTTTGACAATCAACAAGGAGATGAAGCTATGGGGATCAAAAACTCTCACAGTACTTTGGCAACCAGTCTGGGCGGGATGATAGCAGGCCTTGCGACTTTTGCTTTGCTGGCGATACTCGTCATGCCGGCACAGGCGGCGCAGCCGAAATCCTCCTCGGAACCAGAATGGATTTATCCGGTGATCAAAGGCGTCGGCGGCGTGCATCCGCGTCCGGACCTGCCGGTGCGCCCGGACCCAAAGGTGGATTACCACATCTTCGTGAACATCGTCAGCGATGAACGCAATCCAGTAGGTCAGTATGCCGCGCTCATCCGCCTTGCTAGGCTGGTGAACCTGATGGCCTATGCCAAAGTACCGCCCTCGCACGTGCACATCGTTGCGCTGTTCGACAGTGAAGCCGGGTATGCAACCCTCACGGATGCGTTTTTCCGGAAAATGTTCCATGCCGAAAACCCCAATCTGGCTATTGTGCATGCGCTCAAGAAAGCCGGCGTGGAACTGCTGGTTTGCAGCCAGGCCCTGGCGGAAAACAATCTGCCGGACAGCGCGGTGGATCCAGACGCGACCATCACCTTGTCGGCGTTGAGCGATATGGTGGTGTACGGCCAGAAGGGTTATATCTACATGCAGTTATAGGGTTGACCGGTCCACCGGTCGCTGTCTGTGCAGCGGCCGTGTGCTGCACTGAAGCGGCCGGACCCGCGGCAGAATACCCAACAGTACAATGTGAGTAACATGTCCTACGCACGCGTACTGGCGTTGACAGCGTTGACCATGGTTGCCTTTGCAGGCAATTCGCTGCTGTGCCGCGCAGCGCTCAAAGCCAGTCACGTCGATGCGGCCAGTTTCACGACGATTCGTTTGATAACAGGCGCCTTGGTGCTATGGCTGATCGTGAAGATAAGACAGGGCGCGCATAGCGGCAAAGGCAGCTGGCGATCCGCAGTCGCACTGTTTATCTATGCCGCCGGATTTTCTTATGCCTACCTGAGTCTTTCGGCTTCCACCGGGGCTCTGCTGCTGTTCGGCGCGGTGCAGGCCACCATGATCGGTTATGGAATCTGGAGCGGCGAACACCTGCGCGCTATCCAACTCGCCGGCCTGCTGCTTGCGTTTGCAGGCCTCATTGGTCTGTTGCTGCCGGGTGTCACAGCGCCGCCCTTGATCGGTTCATCATTGATGCTGGGCGCGGGTGTCGCCTGGGGCGTGTATTCGCTGCGCGGCCGGGGCGCGGGCAATCCCATCGCGATCACGGCTGGGAATTTCCTGCGCACCGTGCCCATCGCCATCGTGTTGAGTGCATTGGCCTTCAATGGGATATCCATGGATGCCAGTGGCATCGGCTATGCCGTGGCTTCGGGTGCGCTGGCTTCCGGACTGGGCTATGCGATCTGGTACACAGTCTTGCCAGCCTTGAAAGCCACCAGCGCCGCCACGGTGCAACTCAGCGTGCCGGTGATTGCAGCCCTTGGCGGCGTCCTGCTGCTGGGTGAGCACATCAGCCTACGGCTGGTGCTGGCGTCCATCGCCATTCTCGGCGGTATCGCGCTGGTGATTCTGGAGAAGCGGTCTGCCGGAAGCCGTTAGCAGACAGAAGAAGCACGCTTAATAGATTATGATGAACATCATTGATCACACTGGAATTCAGACGTGACAACATCCCGACTTGGCAGGCAGATTGCTGAAATTATCTCGGCTTTGAATCGGGAGAATATACGTTTTGCACTGATCGGCGGTTTGGCATTGGCGGCCCACAATGTCGTCCGCGCCACGCAGGATGTGGATGTTTTGATTGGTGCGACAGATGCTGACCGGCTGGAAGGCGTGCTTGTAGGGTTAGGGTACCGTCGCCTGCACCGGAATGCGGATGCCAGTAATTATCTGCGTGAAGACGAACGGCTTGATGTGCTTTATGCAAGCCGGCCAACCGCAATGAACTTGCTTTCTAAAGCACCCATGGAATCGACAGCATTTGGCATGCTGCCAGTCATTGGCACCGAAGGTTTGATCGGATTCAAATTGCAGGCCTTGATCAATAATCCCCGTCGCACCCAGGATTTGGAAGATATACGCGCATTAATGCACGCGAATCGCGCTACACTGGACATGCATGAAGTTCGGGAATATTTTCGCATGTTTGAGCGCGAGGCGTTACTGGATGAAATCCTCCATGAAAACAGTCGAACGACAATCTGAATCTAAAGGCATGGAACCTCTAGCCGGTGGCGGCAGTCTGGAGATTCCGGTCGTGTCCTGGCGTGATCCCTATGAAATACTCGATGACCTGATGATCGTGGTAGAAGAACTTTGCCCTGTCTGGCCACAACGGGCGACCTTTTCAGATCGGGATATATTCCGACTCTGAGATCGTTTCTGGGAGCAAGAACCGGCCTATCGGCGGCCTGTCACGAGTGCCCAGCTAACATGAATACAATTGTAGCGAGCGTGGTGTCATGGATCGCCAGACTATTGGTGCCTGCCGCTGTACTGTCCATTGTGTGCTTCGGTATCCTCGTGTGGAGAGTGAAACCCCTGGCTGTGGCTGTATGTCCGCTCTGCTTTGGTTTTGAGAAGATTGGAACCGGCATATATGTGCAACATGGGATGCCCCTTGACGAACAGGCGCGGGCGACGCACCTACTGGTACTAGCAGATGATCGAATTCGTGATTTCTATGGGCACATCGAATATCGCCCACGGGTGCTGATCTGTGCGACGCAGGAGTGTATCGGCAGGATTGGCGGTGGTGATGCCGCCAGCGGATCAGTCGGAGCATACGTGCTTCTGTTGGGTCCCAAAGGCGTGAATGAGATCGATATCACTCATGAACTCTCGCTCATCGAAGTCTCGGGCCGCATCGGCCTCTATCATTCGATCATGGACACGGTCCCGGCCTGGTTCGATGAGGGTGTTGCGGTAGTGGCCTCGGATGCGCCGGAGTTTGCCGCACTAGCGAAGGCCAACCGGAATGGCTGCCTGGATAAACCCACTGATGATCTGCCTGTGGACAAGACCAAATGGATTGAGGAAGCAAGCGAATACCCATTCATTTACACGCAAGCTGGTTGTCGCGTGGCCGATTGGATGGCAATCAGAGGCGGCAGCGCTGCCGTCAGCCGCTTGCTGGCACGGATCGCGAAGGGCGAATCCTTTGATAAGGTTTACGCTGAACATTAATTTTATTCGTACACGCAGATCATAGATTATCGATTGTGTGTTGCGTTTGACTTTAAATATTTAGGATCCTACATGTCTTGAATACAACCTCAGACTGGTGATCCAGAAAATTGACGCGTGAATATCACGCAACGAACACGCGCTGAATAGCAGTGGAAAATGCGCCGGAAAACCTGCTCAATGGAGGAAATGGCCATGCAAGTAATGCGAATCGCGTTATTTTTATCGGCCGCGATGTTCCTGATGGGTGCGGCTGCGCCTTTTGATCGTCAACCGACCGATCCGAAATCCGTCACATCGCTTTCAAATCCAGATGCGGACCCGATTCCTGTAGATTCCTTGTATTACACCCGCAGCGTAAGCGGACCTGCCTGGTCACCGGATGGCAAGCAGGTCGCCTTTACGACTGACATCACCGGGCGTCCGAACTTGTGGAAAGTGTCCGCGAGTGGCGGATGGCCAATCCAACTCTCTGTATCCGAAAACCGCGAATACGATGCGGCCTGGTCTCCAGACGGTCGATGGATCGTCTACGATTCCGATTTTGGCGGGAATGAGAAGTACGATATTTATGCTATTCCCAGCGAAGGCGGATCGACCATTAATCTTACCAACACACCGGACGTGTCTGAAAGACAACCCCGCTGGGCACCGGACGGTTCACAGTTACTGATCACCTACAAACCCAAAGATTCACCGGTCACCAACATCGGGGTGCTGGATTGGAAAACACGCAAAGTCCACCTGCTAACCCACGAAAAGACCAAGGATCATATCTGGTTCTCAGCGCTATGGTCGCCGGATGGAAAATTCATATACGCAAACCGCGGCAATGCCGGTCAAACAGATTCGAACATATACCGCATTGAAGTAGCAAATGGGGTTATGGAACAACTAACGCCGCATCAGGGGCAGGTCGTATATGTAGCCGATTCAGTTTCGCCTGACGGCAAGACAATGCTGCTGACTTCGAACGCCGAGCACGGCGACGACAATGTCGCGTTGCTCGATATCGCCAGCAGGAAAATTACCTTGGTGACAAATACCGGCTGGGATGCAGTTGCAGGCGACTTCTCGCCAGATGGCAAGTACTTCACCTACACCATCAATAATGACGGTCTTATCGATGCTTATCTCGTCAGCCGCGATTCGATGCACACACGCAAGTTGGGGTTTCCAACCGGTCTGGTTATACCGGGTGCCGCTCCCACGGCATTCTCGCCGGCAAGTGATCGTATCCTGGTGAGCTTTGAAAGCTCCCAATATCCTTCAGACTTGTGGGTTTACGATCCCGCGGATGACAAAGCCAGGCAATTGACGTTTTCCTCAATCGCGAGCCTTAAACCCGCACGCATTCCTGCCGCACAGCTGGTTTATTACCGCAGTTTTGACGGCAAGATAATTAGCGCTTTTCTGTGGATACCATTCAACATGAAGCGCGACGGGAGCAACCCGGGTGTTGTGTTGCCGCACGGTGGTCCCGCCGGCCAGACCGTGGATTATTTCAACGCCGAGGCCGCGGCTCTGGCCTCGCGCGGCTATGTGTGCATCGCGCCGAACGTGCGCGGCTCGACCGGCTACGGCATCGCGTTTCAAAAGGCGAATTACCAGGACCTGGGAGGCGGCGACCTGCAGGACGAAGTGTATGCCGCTCGTTTTTTGGTCGATACCGGCTACGTCAACGCTCGCAGCATCGGCATCACTGGTGGCTCATATGGCGGGTATATGACGCTGATGGCTATCAGCAAGACACCGAACGTGTGGGCCGCCGCTGTGGAGCGCTATGGCATCATCAACTGGTTCACTATGCTCAAGCACGAAGATCCATTCCTGCAACAATACGAAATTTCGTTGCTGGGCGACCCGGTAAAGGACAGGAAAATCTATGCAGCTGATTCGCCGATAAATTACATCAAGGAAGCCAAAGCCCCGTTGCTGGTGCTGCAGGGTGACAATGACATCCGCGTGCCCAAGGAGGAAGCAGAGCAGGTAATCCGCATTATGAAAGACAACGGCCAAACAGTCGACGCGTATTTTTATCCGAACGAGGGGCACGGTTTCGTCAAGCGTGAAGACAAGATTGATGCTCTTCAGCGCACGCTCGATTGGTTCGACAGGTACTTAAAGAAATCCTCTCGATAACGCCAAGTAACTGGTTCGGTTTAATCTAATGCGAAACGAAAATATCCTAGCCTCAATAGCACCGGTGCTTTTCTTTATATTTAGTTTAAAATTACATACATGACTAACGACCAGGAACAGACATTTGAAGGCGGCTGCACCTGCCGGGCCGTGCGTTATCGCATGACTGGCAAGCCGCTGTTCGTGCACTGCTGTCATTGCCGCTGGTGTCAGCGTGAGACCGGCGCCTCGTTCGCGCTCAACGCCATGATCGAAGCCGACCGGGTGATATTGCTGCATGGCATGCTGGAAGTTATCCATACGCCCTCCAACAGCGGCAAGGGCCAGAAGATCAGCCGCTGCCTAGTTTGCAAAATTGCTGTGTGGAGCAATTACGCCGGCGCCGGCGATGCCATCCGCTTCGTACGGGTCGGCAGCCTCGACGAGCCGGATCGCTTGCCGCCAGATATCCATATATTCACGTCTTCCAAGCAGCCGTGGGTGGTGCTCCCGGAAAATACGCCCGCGGTGCCTGAGTATTACGACCGCAAAATCTATTGGCCGAAAGCCAGTCTCGAGCGCCGTGCGGCGCTGCTGGCGGCTGCCGCCAAGCCCTGAAGCACCGCTATAGACTCAGTCCAGTAATCCTCCGCACCACTCCGCGCACCTTGAGCTATGCTTTCTGTAGTGCATGGAGGAGGGCATAGCCATGAAACTTTCAGATGTGCTGGATTCTAAAGGCTGGGAGACCGTAGTCACTAACGAAAACGTGACCGCCACCGAGGCCGTCAAGCTGATGTGCGACAAGCATGTGGGTGCGGTGGTCATCACCGACGCCAAAGGCCAGATTGGCGGTATCCTCACGGAACGTGACATCCTGCGACGCTACGCCGAATACGGCAACAAGCTCGGCGAGCTAAAAGTTTCCAAGATCATGACCCACAAGGTTGAAACCGCCGGCCCAGACGCCAGCGTTGACGATGTTCTCAATATCATGACCAACAAGCGCTTCCGTCATATACCGGTGGTGCGCGGCGGCAAACTGATAGGCATCGTCTCCATCGGAGATATGGTGAAAGCCATGCTGCAGGAGAAGATGCAGGAAGCGGAATCGCTGCGTGAATACATCACTTCCTAAACCAGGCGTGCTAGGCATCCGATGAAAACGTCCGTGATGGAATGCTGATGGACAGTTTCTGGCTACACCATGGATTATGGTTCATCTTGTTCATGTGCTTCTTCCCAAGGCTGACGCTGTTGTTGTCCAGTGTGCCGTTCGGCGGCCTGTTGTGGTGGCTGGGCTGGCTGTTCACACCGCGGCTGCTGGTGGCGATCCTGGCCACCTACAATTATGGGCATACCAACTTGATCCTGGTGGTACTCACCTGGATCTGGGCGTTTGCCGGCGAAGGCACGGAAAAGACCGTAGTAGTCAGGTCCGTCCGCTGAGCTGGTTGTTATGGCTGTTTATGCGCCACACTGAAGCCATTGAAACCCAGTGTCCCTATTGCGGCGAGAGTATCGAGATCAACGTAGATTGCTCGGTAAAGAACCAGAGCTATATCGAAGATTGTCAGGTGTGCTGTCGGCCAATGGAAATCTCGGTCGCCATTGACGAGGAAGGTACATCCAGTGTCGAAGTGTCAGCGGAAGACGACGTCTGAGATAAAATTAGCCGATTCAGGATCTTGCAGGTATCGTTAAGGAGTTTCGTCGCGCGGTATCGGCGTGTCGCCATCGGCAGGTTCCGTCGCCGCTTTCTTGGCGAGTTTCTTCAAACGCTTGTCTTCCTGCTTCTTTTGCCTGGCCAGGTCGCGCTGCCGCTTGTCGAACTTATAATTAGCTTTGGCCACGATGGTTCCTTATATTGAGCCAGCAGTATAGGCTAATCCCAGCGGTGATGCCGGCGATGCTTACAATCGTGCTATGAAAGCTGCCAAACCACCAATACATGACACACAGCTCACGCTGGCGGGCATCGGAGCACCTGCGCCGACCGATCGCCTGTTCTTCGCGGTATTCCCCGACCCGATCGCTGCAGTGGACATTACCCACCTGGCGCAGACCTTGCGCCACCAATATGCGTTGCACGGCAATCCTGTGTGGAAGGAGCGCTTGCACGTGACGCTGTATCTACTCGGCGACTATGCTGGATTACCACCGGCTTTGATCGCCGCGGCCACAGAAGCGGCGGAGCGTGTCGAAGCAGCGGAGTTTGATGTTACCTTCGATAAGGTATCGAGTTTTGTAGGCCGCTCACGCAATCACCCGCTGATATTGGGCGGCGGCGCGGCGCTCGAACCCCTGCATGCTTTCCGGCGGCATCTCGGTGAATGCCTGACGGTGGCCGGCTTGGGCCGATTGCTCGGACACCAATTCATACCGCATGTCACTTTGCTGTACGATGATAAAGACCTGAAATCGCGGGCTGTTGAACCCATCTCCTGGAGGGTGCGTGAATTCGCACTGGTCCATAGCCTGTTAGGCCGCACCGAACATCGCGTGCTGGAGCGCTGGACGTTGCGAACCGTGCCGTGAGGGATACACTGAATCGATTGCTGGGCGTGGGTGTGCTTGGCCCGAACGCTCACTGCGGGTAAAGTGCGGATTTCGCGCCGTGCTAACGGCGACCTGTTTACCCAAGATCAGGAGTCCTGTGATGATCCGCACCCACATGTTCGCACTCGCCGGCATGCTGATTTTTGCTGTGCTTCCGGTTTCTTCAGCTTTCGCCGAACAGGGCGCTGGCATGAATTCGCAAACTTCTGTACAGGACAATCCGTTGTTGACTCCTAGTACATTGCCGTTCCACGCACCGCCCTTCGACAAGATCAAGGACAGCGATTTCCAGCCGGCCTTCGAGGAAGGCATCAGGCGGCAGCTGGCTGAAGTGGATCAGATCGCCAATAATTCCGCACCCGCTACGTTCGGGAATACCCTGGTGGCATTGGAGAAAAGCGGGCAGTTGCTGACCCGCGTGAACCAGATTTTCAACGGACTCACGGGCGCCAATACCGACCCCGCGCTCCAGAAAGTGCAGGAAGAGATGGCGCCCAAGCTGGCTGCCGTCCAGGACGCCATCTTTCTAAACGACAAGCTTTTCAAGCGCGTCGAGAAAATCTACGCTGAACGCCGTTCCTTGAAGCTTGACCCCGAATCCTATCGCCTGATCGAATATTACTACCAGCAGTTCGTGATGGCCGGGGCCAAACTCTCCGATGCGGACAAGGCCAAGCTCAGACAGCTTAACGAGGAAGAAGCCACACTGAGCACCAAGTTCGTCAACCAGTTGCTGGCCGCCAACAAGGCTGGCGCACTGGTGGTGGACGACAAGTCGGAGCTCGCGGGTCTTTCCGAAGGCGAGCTGGGGGTGGCAGCGCAGGCCGCCAAAGCCCGCGGCTTGGTGGGTAAATGGTTGATAGCCCTGCAAAATACCACTCAGCAGCCCGACCTGCAGTCGCTCTCGGACCGTGACACTCGCGAGAAGCTGTTCGAGGCTTCCTGGATCCGGGCCGAGCGCGGTGATGCCAACGACACCCGCGCCACTATCGCGCGCTTGGCCCAGCTGCGCGCCCAGCAAGCCAAACTGCTGGGCTATCCCGATTACGCCAGCTGGAAACTGCAGGATCAGATGGCCAAGACCCCGGCGCATGTGGAGCAGTTCCTCGATCAGCTGATTCCTCCCGCAACCGCCAAGGTCGGACAGGAAGCAGCGGATATCCAGGCACTGATCGATCAACAGCATGGCGGCTTCGAGCTTGAAGCCATGGACTGGGATTTCTATGCCGAACAAGTGCGCAAGGCGAAATACGATCTGGATGATGCGGAGATCAAGCCGTATTTTGAGCTCAATCGGGTGCTGACGGACGGTGTGTTCTACGCCGCCAACCAGCTGTACGGGTTGACCTTCAAGGAACGCCACGACATCCCGGTGTACCAGAAAGATGTGCGCGTGTTCAAAGTCTATGACAGCAATCGCAAGCCGCTGGGTTTGTTCTATTGCGACTACTTCAAGCGCGATAACAAGACAGGCGGCGCATGGATGGACAACTTCGTCACCCAGTCGAAGCTGCTTAACGAGCAACCGGTGATCTACAACGTGACGAATTTCCCAGAACCCCCACCGGGCCAGCCTGCCTTGCTCAATATCACCCAGGTCATCAGCATGTTCCATGAGTTCGGCCACGCTCTCAATGGCTTTTTCGCTGACCAGAAATACCCGAGTCTCTCGGGCACGGCTACGGCGCGCGACTTCGTGGAATATCCTTCGCAGTTCAACGAACACTGGGCGCTGAATCCGAAAGTACTGGCGCACTACGCCTTCAATTACAAGACCGGCGAGCCCATGCCCCAGTCGCTGGTGGACAAGATGATGAAGGCCGAGACCTTCAACAAAGGTTATGACATGACTGAAATGCTGGCGGCGGCCGAACTGGACATGCAATGGCACACGCTGTCAGCGGACGCACCGTTACAGAATGTGGATAAGTTCGAAACCGCGGCCTTGAAAAAGACCCATGTGTACATGCCGCAGGTGCCGACGCGCTATCGCTCCAGCTATTTCATGCATATCTGGGGCAATGGTTATCAAGCTGGCTACTACGCCTACCTGTGGACGCAGATGCTGGCAGATGATTCCTACCAGTGGCTCCTGGATCATGGTGGGTTGACGCGCACCAACGGCCAGCGCTACCGCGACCTGATCTTGTCACGTGGCAATACCGAGGATTACGCCAAGATGTTCCGCAATTTTTATGGCCACGATCCGCAGATCGGTCCGATGCTCAAATACCGCGGCTTGAGTGGCAATTGAGCCACGGCTTAACGAACCAGACCGGTAGAAGCCGGTCTCATCGTTTGAAGATGGATGGGAGACAAATTGCATGACATACACAGGCAGTTGTCATTGCGAAAAAGTACGCTACCAAGGGGAAGGTGAGCTGGGTAAGGTGACGGAGTGCAATTGTTCCATCTGCCGTCGTCGTGGGCATCTCTTGTGGTTTGTGCCGCGGGAGAAACTGCATTTCATAACGCCCGAATCAGATCTCTCCACCTACAGCTTTAATAAACACCGGATCCGGCACCGCTTTTGCCCCACCTGTGGGAGCACGACTTTCGGAGAGGGTAGCGACTCCAAGGGCAATAAAATGGCGGCTATCAATGTTCGCTGCCTTGACGACGTGAATCTCACTAGCCTCACGATCAAGCAGTTTGACGGCCGCAGTTTGTAGTATGCTGAATAGTTGTCGCTGTAAGGTGACAGTTTCTGCCAAATGGAATCACTGCGCCGCGTGCATTTACCGCTTTAATTTAGCGTTAAAATATAGGTGTATTGTCTTCTGACGAGTCAACTCTGCCGATAGGTTGGCGTTCTTTGTTATTAGCACCACAAAATTGAGGATCTGCAATGAAACGCATGACTACCGCCCTGATGATTGCCGCCGCACTCGCTGGAGTTGCACTGGTGGTGCCCATAAATGCTTCCGCGCAGGTGAGCGTCGGTCTATCGGTAAACATTGGTCCACCTCCGCTGCCCGTTTACCCCCAGCCCTATGCCCCGGCTCCTGGTTATATCTGGACTCCCGGTTATTGGGGCTATGGTTCCTATGGCTATTACTGGGTGCCCGGCACCTGGGTACTGGCGCCAGCTATCGGCCTGCTGTGGACACCGGGTTGGTGGGGTTGGGAGGCTGGTTTCTATAGATGGCACCCTGGCTATTGGGGCCCGCATGTGGGTTATTACGGGGGTATCAACTACGGCTACGGCTATGCAGGCCAGGGTTACATGGGGGGCTACTGGCGCGGCAATGCCTTCTATTACAACCGTGCTGTGAGCAATGTGAATGAAGCCCATTTTCACAACATCTATAACCAACCCGTTGGCAATGAAAATCATGTAAGCCGCGTCAGCTATAACGGCGGTGAGGGCGGCATCCGGGTCCAACCAACATCTGAACAGCAGGCTTATGCCCGTGAGTCTCATAGGGATGCCACCGCTGCACAAATGCGGCAGGAGCACAGCGCCATGAATAATCCTGCGCAGCGATTTACCACGAATCATGGCAGGCCTGAGATTGCCGCCACTACCCGGCCCGGAAAGTTCACCGGTTCAGGTGTGGTGCGCATGAACAAGGATCAGGGCGCCTATGTTTACAAACCGGGAAAGCAAAAATCCCCGGGTAGCAGGATCGGTCAACCTTTACATCCAGTGTCCCAGCCAATGGAGCACACTCCAACGCCGGAACAGAATAAGTATGGGAATGAAAACCGTGCCGGGGAAGGACACACGATGCAACCCGAGAATCCATATGGCAAGCAATCAGGGCAGCCGCATGCTAAATCCCCTGAATCCAAACATCCGCCAGAACATAAGAAGAACGATGAGGACCGCCCGCCGCCACTTTAATTTAGGTGAAGTTGCCTAAGGCCAGCCGGTGCCTTAAACATCGGCTGGCAGAATGCTTATACCGATTGAAGCTGTACGCTTGCATCTGGTTGAGAGCCCCGGCTCTGGCAGGATCGGGGCTCTGCTTGGGGCACAGCATTTCAGGATGGATCTGCGGATTCCAGCCGTTGCCGTTGCCGCAATGCCGGGAACTGCCACATCCACAAACCCACCACGATAAGCGTACCGATGCCGCCGATGAGGACGGCAGGCACGGTCCCGAACCATGCAGCCGTAACACCGGATTCAAATTCGCCTAGCTGGTTCGAGGTATTGATGAAGATAGCATTGACGGCACTGACGCGTCCGCGCATCTCATCCGGGGTTTCCAATTGCACCAGCGCTGAGCGGATTACCATGCTGATCATGTCGAGAGCGCCCAAGCTGACTAACGCCAGCATCGAAAGCCAGAAGGATCTTGAGAGTGCGAAAATGATGGTGGCAAGACCGAAACCCGCCACCGCGACGAACATGATATGACCGACTCGACGTTTTAGTTGACGATGCGCCAGCCAGATGCCCATGCAGAGCGCACCCACGGCCGGCGCAGCGCGCAACAAACCCAGACCCCAAGGGCCGGTATGCAGGATATCGCGCGCAAAGATCGGCAATAGCGCAGTGGCGCCACCTAACAATACGGCAAACAAGTCCAATGAGATGGCGCCCAACACGACAGGTCTATGACGTATGAAAGTGATGCCGGCAAACACGCTACGCAGCGTTGGTGGCTCACGCGGCACGCGTGGGCGCTCAGTCTTAAGCCGCCACATCAGGAAAGACGCTGTCAGAAACAACACACCCGAGACTGTATACACCACTCCGGGTCCGGCCACGTACAGGAAGCCGCCAAGCGCAGGGCCGATGATCATCGCTGATTGCATGGCCGAAGAACTGGCTGCCATGGCGCGCGGATAGAGGGCAATCGGTACCAGGCGCGGAAGTAATGCCTGCAGTGTCGGAAACTCGAAGGCTTTGGCCACACCGATGACAAAAATCAGTGCGAGTATGGCGGCTTCATGGAACCAGTGGAGAAAACTGCCGATTGCAAGCAGTCCTACCGCCAGACCTTCGACCAGCTGGCAGATAAGCACCACGCGCTTGCGTTCATATCGATCGGCCACATGACCTGCTATTAGTGCCAGCGTAATCGAAGGGACAAATTGCACCAGGCCGATCATGCCCAGATCAAATGCCCGATGGGTTATGGAATATATTTGCCAGCCCACCGCTACCGATAGCATCTGGAAGGCGAAACCGGAAGCCCCGCGGGCGAACCAGAATTGCAAGAATGCGGGTTGCCGCAACAATGAGTGATTGCTGCTATCGGATCCGGCGGCGTTTGACGGCATAGGGGAGGGCATGATTCGTCGGACAATCAGTCTAGCAGCCGTGACCGGCCTGAGCACGGTTGATTATCTTTTTTCGGCCAGACTCATTTCCTATCGAGAGATCGAGTTAATTTCAGGCTCTCTCAAGTTTCTTATGGGAATGATCAGGTTCGCCGCAATGCATCAGAATGCTGTTACGTACTGCATCACGCAATGCGCGCGCATCGTCGCCACGTTTGCCGATGGGCATAACAGGCGCCAGCAATTCCACTTCCACTCTTCCTGGGCGCGGGCGCATGCTTTCAGCCGGCAAAATGGTGCGCGCACCCCGGATCACCACCGGCACCACCGGGATGCCGGCGCGCGTCGCCGCCAGGAATGCCCCCATATGAAAGGCCCGCAATCCCGGCTCCTTGCGAAATGTGCCTTCCGGAAATACCCCCAGTGAAACGCCTTCGCGCGCCAGTTGGATCAGACGTGTGGCATCACTCAAGGCGGTTTTGGTATTGAAGCGCTCCACAAATTCCGAGCCCAGCCGCTTCAAAAGCCAGCCCAATACGGGCATCCCCATAGCCTCGCGTTTTATGACAAACCCAAACCGGGGGGGCAGGGCGGCCGTGAGCAACGGACCATCCAGGTAGGTGGAGTGATTGGAGGCCAGAAAGCAGGCACCAGCGGGTAGATTTTCGAGCCCGGTTACCATAACGGGGATGCCAGCCAGCCAAAATAGTAGGCGACCGGCACTCCGTGCCACACGTCGGCGGCGCTCTCGACCGGGCAAGATGATCACATAGAGCGTGGCCGGTAAGCCGAAGAGCAGAGAAGCTGCCCATACCCGCAGGGGAAATACCAATGAATATAGGGACTTAGAGAATTTGCGCATGTGCAAATGCAGTATCCTGATTCTTGCTTCGATGCGCAAGGAAATGTGCTAATATTTTACATAAATTAATTTTACGATGTTGTACTTCTGGTCGGTTGGAACCAGATGAAAAAGTGGTTTGTAATATTATTCGTGTACGAAATAACATCATTATCATAGAGCGAGTAGGGCGAGGCGCATTCCATGAGTGACTCAACCATCATTGGACACACCGCTTTCCATAATGCAAAAGAACTCGCTCACCCGACACCTGCAGCCGGTCAGCAGGAGGTTGAGCATTTCCTGGATGCCATGTGGAGCGAGCGTGGGTTGGCGGATAACACGCTTTCCGCTTACCGTGCAGACTTGGTTGGATTGTGCCGCTGGCTCGATCACCAGCATGTGGGAATTCTACAGGTGAAGCGCGATCAATTACTGGCTTTTCTGGCTTGGCGTGTGCAACAAGGTGCGCGACCGCGTTCCACCGCACGCCAGCTATCCAGCATACGGCGTTTTTATCGTCACATGCTACGCGAGGGGCGAATCAACGAAGATCCCAGCACCCGCATCGATATGCCAAAGCTCGGCCGCCCTTTGCCGAAATCACTGACTGAAACTGAAGTCCTCGCTTTGCTCAAAGCTCCGGATGTGACCCAAGCACTCGGTGTCCGCGATCGCGCCATGCTGGAACTGCTGTACGCCACCGGTTTGCGTGTATCTGAGTTGGTAACCTTACGCATCGACCAGATTAACCTGCGCCAGGGGGTGGTGCGCGTGCTCGGCAAAGGGAAACGCGAGCGTCTGGTGCCTATAGGTGAGGAGGCCCAGACCTGGATAGAGAAATATCTGCGTGCATCACGTTCTGAGATTGTCGGTACGCAACAGAATGATTTTCTGTTCTCCACACGCCGCAGTGATCACATGACACGTCAGGCTTTCTGGCACATTATCAAACGCTATGCACAGAAAGCGGGGATAACAGCGGCCATGTCCCCGCATACCTTGCGACATGCCTTTGCGACACATCTATTGAATCATGGCGCTGACTTGCGGGTTGTGCAGATGCTACTGGGTCACAGTGATGTGTCGACCACCCAGATATACACGCATGTGGCCCGCGAGCGTCTCAAGGATCTGCACGCCCAGCATCATCCAAGGGGCTAACGTTCATCCGTTTGAATATTTGATTACTCGTCTCCAATGAAAATCATTCTGAGTTTAGTGTTGATCGGCCTGTTAATGGGCAGTGCAGATGTGCATGCGGATAGTGTGACCAGCGATGAGGCGCGTCTTGCAAAGATACTCGGTCTCAAGATTGAAGATATTGCACCGGCACCCATTCCTGGTTTGTATCGAATCACCATCGGGCCACAAGTTGCTTATATCAGTGCCGATGGGCGCTATATCATTCGCGGCGACATCATTGATGTACACAGTGGAAATAATCTCACTGCCAACCACCGCGCAGAAGTACGCCTCGCCTATTTACAGAAACTCGGGCCTAAAGACATGATCGTATTCGCCCCACCGCATCCTCGACATACGATCACGGTGCTCACTGATATTGACTGTCAGTACTGTCGCGTATTCGAGCATGATCGTCCGACTCTGAATGCCATGGGGATTGCAGTGCAATATCTGTTTTTTCCGGCGGATGGCATTGGTTCTCCATCGTGGCACAAAGCCGTGGACGTTTGGTGTGCCAGCGATCGCAAATCAGCGCTGGAAGCAGCCATGGCCGGCAAGCCCCTAAAAAGCGCCAGCTGCGATACTGCAACCATGGCGCTGGGCTATGAATTTGGTCAGATGCTGGGTCTAGATGGAACACCGGCCATCATCACTGACCGCGGCCGCATGATCGATGGCTATTTACCGCCTGCCCAGCTGGTTGCCTTACTTGATGCCGGGACGCAGTCTGTTCAAAAGACTGTTAAGTAGGATTTTCTGATAACCTGATAAAAACCCCCATCAAAGATGGGCGCTTGTCGACCGGACGGTATTCAGCGATCCAGTAATTTCAACTTGTCGGATTTGCCTTCCCATTCCTTGGCATCCGGCGGTGCCGGTTTCTGCTGGGTGAGAACCGGCCAGGCCTTGGCCAATTCGGCGTTCAAGGCGCGGAACTGCTGCTGGTTCTCGGGCAGATCATCCTCGGCATAGATGGCATTGATGGGGCATTCCGGTTCGCACAGGGTACAGTCGATGCATTCATCCGGGTCGATCACCAGAAAATTAGGGCCCTCATGGAAACAATCCACGGGACAGACTTCCACGCAGTCCGTGTACTTGCATTTGATGCAGTTTTCGGTGACGACGAAGGTCATAGTCCATGCCTCTGTGTCGTTATGACAATAGCTGATTCTGCCACAAGCATCGGCGGGTTGCAGGCTCAGACTGCATCCGATTTCACCCAGTTGCTGATATGGAATCCGAACTGACCGCGGCGCCGATCCGCAAAGAAGCACTCCAGGGTATAGCGCATGCTCGCGAAGGCGATTTCGTCCCATGGTATCTGCTGCTCGTCGAACAACTCCACTTGCGAGGTTTCTAGGCCAACGCCGTACTTGCCATGCAAGAGCCGGCCGTAAAACATGAAATGCACTTGGTTGGCGTGCGGCACACTCACGGATGCCAGGGGCGCCAGCAGGTCAACCTCGGCCAAAGCCTCTTCTTTTGACTCGCGCAGCGCCGCCTGTTCAAGGGATTCGCCGTTCTCCATGAACCCTGCCGGCAGTGTCCAGAAGCCGATACGCGGCTCGATGGAACGCCGGCACAGTAGCACTTTGCCCTCCCATTCCGGCAGGCAGCCCACCACCAGCTTGGGGTTCTGGTAATAGATGGTTCCGCAATGCTCGCAAACAAAACGGGGAAGGTGATCGCCGGGCGGGATTTTCACCACCACTTCGTGACCACATTGGCCGCAGTATTTCATTTGGTATCGTGATCTAGAGTGGTGCCCGGAGTCGGAGTCGAACCGACACTGTGTCTGTTTTGGATGGATTCTAGAGCAATCCAGAGTATATAAGAGGTTGATCTAAAAGGGAAAGTCGAATCCTCGATCAATTTCTAGTGATCTGATTTGCTCTGAAATGCTCTATGGCTGGTCACAACCAGGGCACAAAAATGGCTTTTAATGCACGATTACAATATGTCGACCGAGACCGTGCACTATCACTATGGCCAGGACAGTTATCGCATTCAATACGATGTCACGCGCGTAACGGACACGTCATCGACATCGCCTGTTTCCAACGAACAATATCGCACCTCGCAAATCAGAATAAAGGCACTGGGTGCCGGGAGCCCGTTGAAGTATTTCGATTATACGAAGGATTTCGAGACGCTCATCACAGCACGACATTCGACCACCGAGTACGCCAAGGCGTTAGTGAGGCACGCGTATTTGAAAGGCCGCAATAAGCGTGAATCAGCTAGCAAGCCATTGTGATCAGCTTCGCATGTTGGCCAAGGCGTCCGTGCGGAGTCGAGTAAGCCGCAGGTCATTACTCTGGCATAGGCGTAAATTACTTGAATGACAGGGGCTGGCACGGAGGCGGGCGATCGCGATCGGCAATCAAATAGCTGGTGGGCTGACAGATCGTCCGTCATTTTGGCTGATACAGAACTCATCATGATCAGTGAATCAGCTGTGCTCTGAGGGCCTGCAATTGTTCAAGCGGCGTGGCGTTCGCCGGGATCTGCACCACCCCGGCGCTGGAGACCCCGGTTACATTCGACAGTGGCACGACGGGAAGGCCGCTGAACGGTTGTGCGGTATCTGCAGCCGCACCCGGAAGTGCCGCAAGGGACGGAGCTGAGTCCGGGGCGCTCAAACCGATACCGTGAAGAAGCGCGGCATAGGCCGCCGGTCCTTCCGAATCGGGGTCGCCGTAGCGCGGCAGTGACAGGCGGCGGGTGGTGCCGTTGGCCGTGAGTTGGATATCCGACGGTCCGATCGCTGCAACGGTTTCGCCATCGGGCAGCGCCTGGTTCACCTTATACACATCGGTTTTGCCGTTGATCGTAAGTACCGCTTGGGAAGACACCGTGTCGCTGGCGTAGACGATGCCGTCCACCGTGATGGATTGAGCATTGATGATCGCCTATGTAGAAACCAATCGCATGCGGGTGCCGATTGAAATCCCTAATCAAAACCATTCACAAAAATTGCCGTTCAAGCCCGCATTCTCCTGGCACATTTGCGGATTCGAGGCCCCACTTAAGCCCCAGTGCCCATTCTATACACTGATCAGATAACCGGGGGTTGACAAGGAACTGGCATTGGGAATATTAATTCATCCAAATTTATTCTGTTTATTATTTGTTTGATACGTCGCAGTCTCTATTGAGGTGAGGGCTCAAACACCGTTGCCTGCAACGGTGGAGGGAGAGAGGGTCGATTATGTTGGGGTATCAAGTTCGATTCTCGTCGGTTCTGGCGTTTTGCTTGTCTCTGCTGCTAACACTGGGTACTGGTGTGGCCGCGGCTGGCACTCCACAAGCAATTTCCGGTGATTTCAACGGTGACGGCCAGTTAGATGCCCTCATGCAACCGGTGGATGATACCGGCCAGACAAGCATTATTCTGAGCGATTCCACCGGGCAACTTACGATTCCGGGTCAGACATGGCCTGCCGGCTACCTTGGGCTCAACTGGGGGCAAACCAACAGTAACATTCATGTCGGAGATCTCACCGGCAACGGGCGCGACGACATCCTGGTGCAATCCCTGACCACGGGCGGCCCGTCGGGCGTTTTGTTTTCGGATCCGAACGGCCAATTTCCCGTTCTCAACCAGTCGATTCCGACGCCATACCTGGGAATGGACTGGTCGACCGCCGGCCATCAGATAGTCACTGGCAAGTTTGCCGGTGGGTTGCAGAGCGAAGTGCTATTGCAAACCGCAAATCCCGGCGGACAGAACATGATCGTGCAACCCAATGCGCAGGGCATGCTGGTGACGACGGCGCAAACCTGGGCGGACGGTTATTTGGGCCTGCATTGGGATGCTCAAGACGTGACCTTGTACACAGGGGATTTTACGGGTGACGGTCAGGATGGTTTACTCATGCAGGTGCAGAGCACGGCCACCGAAGCCAATCCGGCACCCTATACTCTGTTGTTGCCCGATGCCCAGGGCCAGTTCACACAGGTCAGCCAGACCTGGGGATTAAATGCCTTTGGGGCGGATTGGTCGCCTGCCACCCATACGTTGATTGTTGAAGACGTGAACGGTGATGGTATTGCTGACATCGTGCTCCAATCCAAAACAGGTGGTACAAATTATCACTTGCACAGGCGTTTAGTACAGGAATGAAGGCGATTTTTGGGGGAAGTCAAGGAAGTAATGGCCAACAGAATAGCCAGCAGGGAGCTAATAGTCTGTATAAGACGACCATGGGTCAAGGCGGTGGTACGAGTCCAACTGCTACATCTATACCCACACAACCGACTGATTCAACCAACAGCGGATCTGCGGCCCAACAGCAGAAGACGGCCGTAATTTTTGGTGAGACCTCTGGTCTGAAATCAGAAGTGGACAAGAACGGCAAACCCGTCACTACACCCGGCGCTGACCCAAACCTAAAAACTGCCCGTGAAAATGTTGCAGATATCTCCACGCGCAACAGCAAAGTCTATTCGCGCACGCCAACCGCAGCCGAACTCAAGAATCCTCAAGTAAGAGCGGCGTGGCAGGCCAGCCAAGCAGCTGCCGCAGGCAGCAATGGAAGCCTACCGGGGCACTTCTTCTTTTTGAGGCAAGCGGGGGTAGGTCCGCAACGACCTTCAGCTCGCCAAGGATGGGGACAAGGGAATCCAATCAGGGAATACGGACCATTTACTAACGGAGGAGGCGGAGATGTGCCACGCGGAAATCAAACATACATTGATATCTACAACCATTAAGACCACCGCTATCGTGATTGCAGTGCTCTTTCTAGTCTCCCAGTCGGTCGGTGCACAATCGACTGGTGCTCTTACCTCGCCCGCGTCGCAACGAGCGCTGGTCGTCCAACTCGGGATGCCCGGCAACAAGAACCTTGAGGATGTAAAGAAGCTCTCTCGAACGCCCTATACTTCGGTGGGACTACTTATTTCACAGCTTCACACCGTTGCGCATCCCGAGATGGCGATCACCGGTTATGGAAGTACGGATTTCAATCATCTCGTGTGGGTCATAGCTGCGCTTAGATACATGACAGGTGGAATGGACTTCTGCGCTCCTACTAGATGGAAGTTTGCGAGTTCAGGAGAAGATGCCCGGCGGAGCTACTGGCTTCACTTTGCTAACAAGAACTGTGTAACTTTTTTCGCAGTGTGGCCATCCCGCGATCGGTACTATATCGCGCCCCTCGATGCCCAGTACGAGATCATTGACGCATGGCATCGATGGTTCGCCGAAAAGGGCAAAGTCTTTACATACAAGCCTCTCACCAACCCTGATCCTGGGCAATGGCTGGAAGGCGTCGAGAAGCCGATACCTATTGGAAGGACGCAATAGGAGCGGCCAATGAAGATAGGTTTCGGCCCAACAGCAGCAACAGACCGGAAATATAGTTTATAACGAGATCGGTGGCGTTAGACCTAAGACAAAAAATGGCCCAGGAAGCTCTCAGAATTTGCACGATGCAAGAGTTGCGGTTGCTGACGTAATTAGCAATCGAAACAAAGCTGGCGTTGAGGGAGGAGTAGCTTCGGACGCAGTCAGCTCAAAAGAGCGTAATAACCTTCAATACAAGGATTCTCAAGCCGCAGCATTAGAGGCAGCCAGATCTCCTGATAGGACCGGAGGATCGATACATTTCTACCTAGACTACGGTCAGCCGAAGCCCAGTTGGGCAATTGGAAAGGCAACAACGTCATATGGGCCGTTTGTTAATCGAGCAGGCGGAGGAGACGTTCCCACGGGAGCTGACGTGATGATCGTTATTGTCCACCCGGAAGATCAGCAATGAAATATTTGAAAACTGTGCTGAGTATCGTGCTTCTCATTGCCGGGCTGACAGCCACGGCTCAGGAGACACAGCTGGGCGCAAACTCCAAGGCCAACGCCGCCCAGAAGTTAACGCCCGTGGAGGAGGCAGTAACGCTGGCTATCGTCGATGAAATCTATGCTCATCATCTTCAGGGGTTCGTAGCAGATGTTGGCAAGCAACAATCGGCGTCAGTTTATGAGTTAAATGCATACTTCAAGCCTGCCTTAAATAGCAAAAAGGTTGGATGGGTCGTTTACAAGCTGATGCCGTATGGCCAAGTGCTAAGAATGTTTACACTGCGCCAAGATGGGGTTGCGGTGCTTTATGGAAAGCTCCGAGATCGATTTCCACCGACACAACCATCCTACTTGACCGTTTACATGGATGACGATGAGTTATGCCGATTCGAGACGAATGCGTTGAAAGTGCATTTTGACGTGTCGCTCAAGCCTAGCGCAGAACGTGTCGCGCAGGCGGTAGCTCGGCAGAAGGAACGGACTTCACCATAGAGGAAACAGACGCCGCAACAACTCAACCTTTGGCCCAACAGCAGAACACAACTCAGTAAAAGTCAGAAGTCATACTGAAAATGGGGTACAGACCGCATTCAGTTTTGGCGCCTTCGGCGCACGGCGCAATCCGACAACCTGGCTGAAGCCGCAGAGTTCAAGCCAAGTGACTGCAGATCATACGGCCGATCGTTACGGGTTCACACACCAGGAGATGCTGGACAACGTAGAGCTGATCCACATGAATGGACGGGTGTATGACCCGAACCTGGGCCGATTCCTCAGCGTGGACCCGGTGTTTGAATTCCCGACGAACACGCAGTCACTGAATCCCTACAGTTATGTGTTGAATAATCCGCTCTCGTTAACCGATCCGACTGGCTATGCTGCGGCAACATGCCCAACAGGTACGTCTTGTCCTGCGGACAATCAACCTCCTAACACAACCGTTACCGAGCATGTCAGCTACACGCCGACCGGCTCGCATATAGCGGTCTCGGGGACGCTGACGGCGAAGTCGGGCGGGAATGGGGGTATTGCTGTTACCGCCAGTAATAAGGCACTCGCCCAGACATTTAGTGCAGGAGCAAAGGCGATGTTTGGCAATGGTGTGCAGACAAGTCAAGGCGCGACAGATGCGCAGAATAAACCAACTGATGCGCAGAGTATTGGGAGCCTAGCAGCTATTTCTCGTGGTAACAATGCAATATTGAACAACACACAAATTGGCAATATCATTTTTAATGAAACTAGATCAGAACATGGAGCATTGATTGATGTAGCGCGAGAGGTAGCTACCGATGTTGTGATTAATGGAGATGAGGAATTAGGTGTCTCACGTCCTCAAACCGCAAAGGACACTTTGAATGAAAAAGGGCTTTCAAAGAAAGAAAATAACACATTGGGAAACATCAGAAAGTTAGTTACAACGGTCAGAACGCAAAGAGCGCAGGGTGTTGATCTTGCAAATGGTGCAATTCATTTTAATCTTAGGGATCCAGCACGGTTGGAGCAATATAGTAAGACACTAAATTCTTGGAAATTTGGGCTGCCGCCTATGACAAAGCTAGGCCCGTTTACCAATTCATTCCCGACGAAAGATTTAGGTCCCACCAACAATTGGTTTGAGACGTATGAAAACCCGGAGTAACTGCATGCAAAAGGTTATCGCATTAATTATCATAGCTCTAGCTAGCAAAGTAGCTATTGCTGCTGATCCATCTCCTCTCGAGGTTTTAAAGACTGAGGTGGGTTCTTCTGTTGATAATATTAATCACCAAGGACATCCAATATTTCTCAGTAGTTGTCGTACTACCAATAATAAGATTATTACGCTTGTAATTGCATCTAACGGGGTAGATGGCTTTCAAATCGAATTAAAACATGGAATTATAACTAGCTTGGCTGAAATTACTCCCGCGCCGAAAAAGAATACATTCTTGGTCGATGCAGATGGTGGAGTATATTCTCAACGTATGGCTGAAAATATACTCAGCGTAATGAAAAAACAGCCATTTCATCTTGTAGAAAACCTGACTCTGGACGACCTGACTAACCCTGGTCATCCATATCACTGTGTCGTACGGGATATCAATTAATGTCCTAACATGATTAATACCAGCCCTTGAAATCCTCCTTCAATTATCCGCATAGATGAGAATTTTAACAATGAATCGAGCACTCGATTTGATGGAAAAACTTTCGACTTGCTGAGTCAGAAGTTCACTTTGCACTCGGACTTGAAACTTGGGGACCATTAGTTGTATATAGGGAGTGCAAAAGACAAGACCGCGATACTCTTATCGATTTCGAGTCTTACCGTTTTTCTATTTACAATACGAATTGATAACCCTAACGACAATTACATGCGCAAGGATATGTATATGTCTCGCCTTGCGCTATCTTGCTCAGCCTACCCATGGTTTCCAGCAACAGCAGGCTGTCCAGGGTTCGCCGGTTTGGGCGTCCAGGGATTACCAGCGTGATGTTCAGTTAGGACCAGCGGATGCAGTCAAGGAAAGATGTGGTGTACGTGGAGAATTAACCTGGCCACCGAAATCAGACAAGCCTTAAATATCTCTTGTAGTTTCAAATATTAAAGTACGCAGCGATATACAGTGATGTGATGCTGATGTTTGATTGTGTATCAGCAATTAACCAATGGTCGGCGTGGTCACTACTGGGTCACAGGCAAGATTAAATAAATGAATATGGTAGGAAAAACAGTGAGATAGGTGGTGCCCGGAGTCGGAGTCGAACCGACACTCCTTTGAGGGGAACGGGATTTTGAGTCCCGCGTGTCTACCAGTTCCACCATCCGGGCTTTGCTTATAAATCAATGGCCTGCATTATTTCGTTGAGGTGGCAAGACTTATTTTGCCATAGTCTAGCCATAGCGACGAACGACCAGCGTGACGCTTGGCGCAAGCTTGCTGGCTATACGCTAATAGCGTATAGTGGTGCATGGTCATTTTTGAGACCCCAGTATTCACCCGCAGAATTCAGAACCTGCTCGAAGACGACGAATATGCCGCGCTGCAATATGCGTTAACGCTCGCACCAACACTGGGCGACAAGATACCTGGCACCGGAGGTCTGCGAAAGGTGCGCTGGGCGGCGGAGGGACGCGGTAAACGAGGCGGTATCCGGGTGATTTACTACCATTGGTCGCAGGCAGGACAGCTGTATATGTTGTATGCCTACGCGAAGAACGAGCAGCATGATTTAACGCCGGAGCAGAAAAGATCGCTCAAACGGCTGGTCGATCAGGAGGTGCCAGATGAAAAAGCGTGAATTTGAAGAGTTGCTGGAGAGCGTCCGTCAAATGGGAGCCCATATGCGCGGTAAGCGCGTACGGGGTATGAAGGCCGTCGAATTGCCGGCTCCGAACGTGCATGCGCTTCGCGAACGCCTAGGCCTCTCCCAGTCGGAATTTGCTGCGGCATTCGGCTTTAGTCTGCGCACATTACAGAACTGGGAGCAGGGTAGGGTGCAACCCTCCGGGCCTTCCCGGGCGTTGCTTACCATCCTGGAGGCGAATCCAAAGGCCGCACTCAAGGCTCTGGCGCATGCGGCATAATACGACAACTCGTTCACCTTCGTGACAGGACGGTTTTAAAGTGGGGTCAGATAATCTCAATTCGAACCTGTAGCATTCGGCCGATTATATATAGATGGTAGATGACAATTGTGTCTGATGTTCTTCCTACCAACGATCATGTACGGATCCTGCAAGTTGCAGACTTTAGGCACGAATTGGCAATGCTTCGCGCGGAAAATGCACGACTTCGCCGTCTTTTAAGTCAAAACAAGGGCCGCGAGCTTTCTACAGGCGATGCCAATTTGTCGCTGGAGGCGCCCGACCCCATCATTTCTCTGCGCGTCGACTCAGAAAATCTAACCGCGCAGGCTAAGATTGCGATTTTTAGGCGGCTATTCAAAGGGCGGGCGGATGTTTACCCAGTGCGTTGGGCTAACCAGGCTGGTAAATCTGGCTACGCACCTGCATGTGGCAATGAGTGGAAGCCGGGCATTTGCGAAAAACCGAGAATCAAGTGTACAGATTGTCCAAACCAGTTGTTTTTACCGCTGACGGATCAGGTTATTTTCGATCACCTAGTTGGGCATCATACGATAGGCATTTATCCTCTCTTACGTGATGATGCCTGTCATTTTCTGGCCATTGATCTGGATGAAGCAGAATGGCGTGACGATGCACGTGCCTTGATGCAGTCCTGTCAAGAATTGCAGATACCAGCGGCATTAGAAGTCTCCCGATCTGGAAAGGGCGCACATTTATGGGTCTTTTTTTCGAGTGCGATTCCAGCACGCCTGGCTCGTCAGCTGGGCTCAGCCATAATCAGCCATACATGTAGCCAATTAAGGCAGCTTAAACTTTCATCGTATGATCGGTTATTTCCGAACCAAGATACCCTTCCGCGGGGCGGATTCGGTAATTTGATTGCTTTGCCACTCCAAAGGATACCCCGCGACAGTGGATTCAGTCTTTTTGTGGATGGAAAGTTTCTTCCTCATTCTGATCAATGGGCGTTTTTGTCATCTCTGAAAGTAATGTCGTTAGAGGACGTCGGTGAGGCAATCCACAAAGCTACTGGGAATGGGCATCCATTGGATGTTGCTTTCCTGACAGAAGAAGAGCAGGAAAAGCCGTGGACTCGGTTGGCCGATACACAGTCCAACATTCGCGGACCATTACCAAAGCGCTTGACTATGACGTTTGCTGATCAGCTATATTTCGAAAAAGCAGCACTTCCTCAACCGCTCGCCAATAGGCTGATTCGATTAGCCGCATTCCAGAATCCTGAGTTCTATCAAGCCCAAGCCATGCGCTTTTCGGTCTGGAATAAACCCAGGATTATCAGCTGCGCTGAAAATTTTCCCAAACATATTGCACTACCCCGCGGATGTCTGGATACCGTGGTAACGCTTTGTCGCGGGAATAGAATCACACTGGATATCCATGATGAGCGTAACTCAGGGCGAAAAATTACCGCTATGTTTCTTGGCACTCTGCGGAAAGACCAAGAGACCGCGTTGTCCGCGATAATCAAGCATGATACGGGGGTGCTGAGCGCCCCGACAGCTTTTGGCAAGACGGTGACGGCAGCGGCAATAATTGCGAAGCGTCGCGTCAATACGCTGATATTAGTACATCGTGTAGAACTGCTGAAACAATGGTATGAACGTCTCAGCACATTTCTAAAGCTACCGGAGGATTCAATTGGAAATATGGGTGGTGGCAGGCATAAGCTAACAGGGACGATTGACATCGCTGTTATGCAGTCACTGGTCAGGAAGGATAAGGCCGTATCTTATGTAAATGATTATGGACAAATCATAGTGGATGAATGCCACCATCTGTCTGCATTTTCGTTCGAGTCCATTTTGAAGCATACCAAAGCACGATATTTGCTTGGTTTGACTGCGACCCCTTATCGCAGGGATGGCCAACATCCGATTATATTTATGCAATGTGGCCCTATCCGACATGTGGCGTCCCGGTCTTCGAACGCGCCGACTTTGTTGGAGGTTTGCCCGCGCCACATTACGTCTAGTATTGCAACATCAGAAAATATGGGTATTCAGGATATATTTAGACAACTGACAGAAAATCCACTTCGAAACGATAAGTTGGTACAGGATATTATCAGTCTCTACGAAGAAGGCCGCAAATTGATTGTCCTCACGGAACGCACTAGGCATTTAGAGGAGCTTCGCACGGCGTTAGCCGTAACTATTGGAAATCTCTTTGTGCTTCATGGGCGACTTTCTAAAAAGCAGCGTACAGCTATACTCGAAGGTCTTGAAGGACTGCCTGGAACTGCGCCGCGTGTACTCCTGGCGACGGGAAAATTACTAGGTGAGGGCTTTGATCATGCGCCTTTGGATACTTTGGTTCTTGCCATGCCAATTTCCTGGAAGGGCACGCTGCAGCAATATGCAGGAAGATTGCACCGAGACCATGCATCAAAATCAGACGTGCGTATTTATGACTACGTAGATGATGGGCAGCTGCCGCTCGAAAGAATGTGGGTTAGGCGCCAACGCGGTTACCGGGCGATGGGATACATAGTTAAGGATGATCACAAAAGTCAGATACGACTCGAGTCAAGTGTTTAGACAGAAGACCGGCCGTTATCCGTGCCATAGCTACGCCATAGTGCCGGTGCAACTCAACGCACGTTGGCGCATCTTGGTGCAACAAGAAGATTTTGGAGATCATGCACTTACGCGCATGACGATGCATGGACATGTGGATTTCATACTTTTTGAGTCCCGCGCGTCTACCAGTTCCGCCATCCGGGCAGGGGGTGTGCCTACGAAAGGCGCAAATTATATCAGGCACAGCCGCCATGAAGTCTTTGAGCATTGCTGCCAGCCATTGGCCTACATACCTCCCTTTCTTTAATGGCCTCACGGACCTTACGCCACCAGCCACAGTTCCCAAGGTGAGCTTGAGTGGATTGTGAGCTCCTGTATGCTTTGACGCCGCCGACTGTTGAAACTTGAGCAGTCAGCTATTTTGTAATACCCCTGATTTGCTCTGTATGGGAGATCCACATGCGTCGTCGTTACGGGTTGTTGATACCCCTGTCTGCTTTCCTGATTGCCTGTGTTCTATACAACGGTGGCGCCTTCTTCTTCGCCGCGCGACTGCCCATGAACATCGCACTGGTGGACGGGCACATCGCGGAGATTACTCCGCTGGCGGGCACGCCCTTGCCAGCACCGCTTGTGGCCGGTGACCGCATCGAGCTGGACCAACTGGATGCATCGGCGCGTGCTGGTGTGAATATCGCTCTCAATGGCAGGACCTTTCCTCTGGGACATACTTATGAGTTTAAGGTGCGCCGAAATGGTGAGTTACTTACTGTTCCGGTCACCAGCATCAAAGTGCCACCCTCGACGCAATGGCGCTGGCTCGAGGGCACGTCTGTATTCGTGTCACTGCTGATCGGGGTAATGGCGCTGCTGTTGCTCTGGTTTGGGCGCGACCGGGCTGCGCGAGGCATGACCTTATGGAGTGTTGGGTATGTGGTCGGCATCATGTGCAACAGCATGCCGGTGGACGGGACTCTGGGCGTGGTATTTCTGCTGATGTCTGATTTGTTCTTTGTGCTGGCCCGGATCGGTTTCTACCTGATGGCGGATGCTTTGGTGGGCCCGAGCTTCTCCGTCCGCACGCGAATATTCTTCCGCACAGCATTCATTGTGTTTCTTGCTGTGGGCGCTGCCCAGCTTTTGGTCGGGACCGCAGTGTTGGCGCTCACAGGCTGGGCCGGGATCATACTGCCGAAATACTCACTTTTGTTTTCATGGGTCTATATAGTTCCAATCGTGATGCTGGTGGTCGGTACCCGTTTGGTGGACTTCCGTCAGCGCATGCGCCTGCGCTGGGTGATGTGGAGTGCAGTCGGCATACTGATCTCGGTTACCATCAATAACGCCATACCCGTAGGTTTCGTGGTTGCCGCAGCCATTTCTTATATCTCTTTCACATTCGGCAGTTGCGGCTTCATGTATGCGCTGTTGCGGCACCGGGTGGTAGACCTGAATGTGGTGGTGGATCGCGCCCTGGTGTATGGCGGTGTGACCATGCTGGTGGTGGGTATTATTGCAGCCGTGAACAGTCTGGCGTTGCGGGCGACCCTGGGTGCGGGGACCAGCCTGCTGCTGCAGGTGGTGGTGCCACTGGCCCTGGGCATCGTGCTCGGTAAGGTACATGCTTATATGGATAAGCTTGTAGAAAAAGTGCTGTTCCGCAAAAAATATCTCGCTGACAAGGCGCTCCGGACCTTCGCGCGACGCTGCGGGCACATGCAGAATGTCCCGCATCTTCTGGAAGCAGCGGTCAAGGAGATCCAGAAGCACACTGGCAGCCCCCGGGTTGCCTTGTATGCGGTAAGTGATGCGGGATATACCCGCATGAGCCAGTCGCTGGATGCGCACTATCCCGAGAAAATCCAGGCGGATGATCCCGCCCTGGTGGCGACCCGCGCTGAGCGCCAGGCCATCGACCTGGATGATATGGAGAGCGCTCTCGGGGCTGATGGCTGTGTGTTTCCCATGATGGTGTTGGGAGTGCTGCGCGGTGTGCTGGTGTGTGCCAACCGTCCGGGGGAACGTTATGCCGCCGACGATAAGAAACTGCTCACGCACGTAGCGCGGGATGTAGGCGCGGCCTGGCGTATCCTCAGGGCCCGCGAGAATGAGGAGTTTGTGCGCACCGTGGCGCGCGGACAGCTCGATTTAGACACAGCCAAAGCCCGTGCGCAGGCGCTGGAACTTAACTGGGCGGGTGCCTGAATTGCGGCGCATAATCATCCTGATTCGTTCTTGACGGCTGGCTCGTAACCACGCACAGCATGCGCCGCCAGGATTTCCATTACCAACTGCCGAGTGAGCTGATCGCCCAGCATCCATTGCCGCAGCGTACCGCCAGCCGACTGCTGTGCCTGGAGGGTGCGAGCGGTGCGCTCGTGGACCGGCAGTTTCGCGAGCTGCCCTCACTGCTTTATCCCGGTGATCTGCTGGTGTTCAACGACACCCGCGTGATCCCGGCACGGCTCTTCGGCCGCAAGGACAGCGGCGGGGTAGTGGAGCTGCTGGTGGAACGCATCCTGGATGAGAAGCATGCGCTGGTGCTGGCGCGCGCCAGCAAACCACTGCGCCCCGGTATGCACATACGGGTCACGGATGCGGCGGACGTCACGGTGCTGGACCACGCAGGTGAATTCATCCAGGTGGAATTTACGGATGCCGTCCTACCGGATTTTCTGTATGCACACGGACATGTGCCGTTGCCGCCGTACGTGCAGCATGTGGACAGTCCTGAAGACCGGGAGCGCTATCAGACGGTGTATGCGAAAGTGCCGGGGGCGGTGGCTGCGCCAACTGCCGGTTTACATTTCGATAACACCATGCTTGAGGAATTGAAATGCTCGGATATCGCACAGACCTATATAACTTTGCATGTGGGCGCGGGCACATTCCGGCCGGTGCGCGAGGACGATATCCTCGAACACCGCATGCACAGTGAGCAGGTATTCGTATCCCAGGAAGTCTGTGATGCGGTGGCCGATACCCGTAGGCGTGGCGGGCGGGTAGTGGCGGTCGGAACCACGGCCGTGCGCAGCCTCGAAGCGGCGGCTTCGATGGATGGCAACCTCCGGCCGTTTTCAGGTGAGACCACACTCTTTATATATCCCGGCTATCGATTCCGGGTGGTGGATGCCATGCTCACCAATTTCCACCTGCCGGAGTCTACGCTGCTGATGCTGGTGGCGGCCTTCGTCGGTCGTGACAACATCCTGTCTGCCTATCGTCATGCTGTGGACCAGCGCTACCGTTTCTTCAGTTATGGCGATGCCATGTTCATTACCGCATCACCGGATGCGAGAATGCGCGCATGAGATTCGAACTGCTTTCGACTTCCGGCAAGGCGCGCCGTGGCCGGCTCAATTTCGAACGCGGCATAGTGGAGACGCCGGCCTTCATGCCAGTGGGCACTTACGGCACTGTCAAGTCCATGACGCCGGAGGAACTGCGCGAAGTAGGTGCGCAGGTTATTCTCGGCAACACCTTTCATCTCATGTTGCGCCCCGGTACCGAGATCATCCGCGCTCATGGGGGGCTGCATCGCTTCATGCATTGGGACGGCCCGATACTCACGGATTCCGGTGGCTTCCAGGTCTTCAGTCTGGCGGAGCTCAGGAAAATTACCGAGGAGGGCGTGACCTTCCAGTCACCGGTAGACGGTGATCCGGTGGTGCTGACGCCGGAGGATTCCATCCGCGTGCAGCACATATTGGATGCCGACATCATCATGGTGTTCGATGAATGCACGCCCTATCCAGCGGACGAGACCACGGCGCGGGACTCCATGGAATTGTCATTGCGCTGGGCAGAGCGCTGCAAACAGGCTCACGCCGGCAACTCCGCGGCGCTCTTCGGCATCATACAGGGCGGTATGTATCCACACCTGCGCGTGGCCTCGATCGTCGGACTCAAGGGCATCGGCTTCGATGGCTATGCCTTGGGAGGCCTGTCGGTGGGCGAGCGCGAGGAGGAACGCCTGCAGGTATTGGATACAGTGGCCCCACACCTGCCTTCGGATAAGCCCCGTTACCTCATGGGCGTAGGCACGCCCGCGGATATGGTGGAGGCGGTGCATCGCGGCATGGACATGTTCGATTGCGCGCTGCCCACGCGCAACGCCCGTAACGGCCATCTGTTCACTTCACAGGGCGTAGTGCGTATCCGCAACAGCCGATACCAGGCGGACACCGGTCCGATCGATCCGGATTGCGGCTGTTATACCTGCCGTAATTACACCCGCGCGTATCTGCGGCACCTGGACAAGTGTGGCGAGATCCTAGCGCCGCGGCTCATGACCTACCACAATCTTTATTATTACCAGTCGCTGATGGCTGAGATTCGGAGTGCGGTGGAGACTGATCGGTTCCAGGTGTTCCGGGCCGATTTCCACGCCCGACAACGGAAAATCTCAGCGCCTGTGCGATAATGCGCCGCCTTTGCAGTCTAAAGCTGTGCCGGACCATGTAAAATCCGCGCTCGCGCTCCAGGGCTGCGGGCCTTGTGTCATTATTCAACTTACATTCAGACTGGGATTATCCATGAACTTTTTTATCCAAGATGCCTACGCCGCCGGCGAAACGGCCCCCCAGGGGGGCAGCCAGTTCATCACCATCATTATATTCGTGGTACTGATCGGGTTTTTCTGGTTCTTTCTCATCCGTCCGCAGCAGAAGCGCCAGAAAGAGCATCAGAAGATGCTCGCGGCCATCAGCAAGGGCGACGAAGTGGTGACCAATGGCGGTGTGCTGGGGCGCATCAAGGATTTGGATGAGCAGTTCATCACCTTGGAAGTCGCCCCTGGTGTTGACCACCGCGTGCAGCGCCAGGCCATCAGCGCGGTCATGCCCAAGGGCACCCTCAAGAATCACTTGAAATAGTCATTCCGGATCTTTACGCATGCTGAACCGCTATCCGGCCTGGAAAAATATTACCGTCATCCTGGTGACGGTGCTGGGCATCTTGTTTGCGGTGCCGAATCTGTATGGCGATGATCCGGCGGTGCAGATCTCCGAGAACAACGCCACGCTTACTGATGCCAACACCACACAGGTGGAACAGGCATTGGATACCGCCAAACTTCCCTATAAATCTGTGGCGCTCAGCGACAACCGCCTGTTGGTGCGTTTCAACGACACCGATACGCAGTTGCGGGCTCTGGACGTGGTCAGGAAAGCGCTGGGCGCTGACTACTCAGTGGCTTTGAATCTGGCGCCGCGCACACCCATGTGGATGCGGGACATCGGGCTGAAACCCATGGCCAAGGGACTGGACCTGCAGGGCGGGGTGCATTTCCAGCTGCTCGTTGATCTTGATGCCGCGGTGCAGAACAAGCTGCAGCGTGATGCCACTGATATCCGCGGCAGCATGCGCGAGAAACTGATTCGCTATGAGGATGTGTCGTTATCCGGCGATGCCGTCAATATAACCTTGCGTACGCCGGATGATACTGCCAAGGCCAAGGCATTCATCAGCACTGAATATCCGGAATTGACCGTGACCACCGGTCCCCAGCCCAACACGCTGGCGGCACGCATGAGTCCCAAGGATATCCAGCAGCTGCGGCAGACTGCGGTGGAACAGAACATCACTACCCTGCGTAACCGCGTGAACCAGCTGGGCGTAGCCGAGCCGGTGGTGCAGCAACAGGGCGGTAACAGTATCGTGGTGGAATTACCGGGTGTGCAGGATACGGCGCGCGCCAGAGAGATCCTTGGAGCGACCGCCACCCTGGAATTCCGCTTGGTGGATTACGGCGCCAATGCCGCACTCGCTAAGCAGACCGGCCATATACCCCTGGATGACCAGTTGTTTCCGGACAAGGCCGGCAATCCGGTTCTGCTCAAACGTGACGTCATCGTCAGCGGCGACCAGTTGGTGGACGCGGTCTCGGGTTATGACCAGGAAAGCGGCACACCGGATGTGAACGTGACGCTGGATTCCGCCGGCGCTACCAAGATGGGTGAAGTGACCCGCGAGAATCTCAGCAAGCCCATGGCAGTGCTGTATATCGAGACCAAGACCGAGAACACCACGGTCAACGGTCAGGTCGTGCCGGTGCACAAAAAGGTATATACCGTCATCAATGTGGCCACCATCCGCGGCATCTTTAGCAAGCGTTTTCAGATCACCGGGCTGCAACAGGAAGAAGCCCAGAACCTCGCCTTGCTGCTACGCGCTGGCTCGCTGGCGGCACCGATGGACATCGTCGAAGAACGCACCGTGGGCCCGAGCCTCGGACAAGAGAATATCAAACAGGGTTTCTATGCCGCGGTCCTAGGCTTCATCCTGGTGGTGTTATTCATCGCCATGTACTACAAAGTCTTCGGTGTGATCGCCGACCTGGCGGTGTTCATGAATCTGGTGCTGACGGTGGCCTTACTGTCATTGATCCAGGCGACTCTGACCCTGCCGGGCATCGCCGGCATCGTGCTGACATTGGGCATGGGCGTGGACGCCAACGTGCTGATCAACGAGCACATCCGTGAAGAAGTGCGCGCCGGCAATTCGCCGCAGGCCAGCATCCATGCCGGCTATCGCCGCGCATTCGCCACCATCGTGGACGCCCACGTGACCACGCTGACTGCAGCCATCATGCTGTTCCTGTTCGGCGCCGGTCCGGTGAAAGGTTTCGCCGTAACCCTGTCACTCGGCATCCTCACATCACTATTCACCGCCATCATGGGTACGCGCTCCCTGGTCAATTGGCTCTACGGCGGGCGTAACCTCAAGAAACTGCCGGTGTAAGGGGAAGCCATCATGGAATTTTTTCACAAAGTCCCGCACATCAATTTCCTGGCAGCCCGCAAGTTGGCCATGGGTATGTCGGTGGTGGTGCTGATCATCGCTGTGGTCTCCCTCTCAATCCATGGCCTCAATTTCGGCGTGGACTTCACCGGTGGTGTCACCGTGCAGGTCTCCTATCCGAAGCCGGCCGACCTGCGCCAGATTCGCGAGACCCTGGGAGCCGCCGGTTACAATGACGCCATCGTGCAGAATTTCGGTACGCCGCAAGAGGTGTTGATACGCCTGCAGCCTAAGAAAGGTGTTTCCGGTAAGGATACCGGCAGCGCAGTGATGACGGCGCTGCAGAAAGCTTCGCCGGAAGTGAAACTGGAACAGGTGAATTTCGTCGGTCCGGAAGTGGGCAAGGATCTGGCCACCAAGGGTGCGCTGGCATTCTTCCTGACGCTCACCGGCATCCTGCTGTATATCTGGTTCCGTTTCGAGTGGCGGCTGGCCCTGGGCGGCGTGGCCGCGACCTTGCATGACGTGGTGTTCACGGTGGGCTTCTTCTCCATCTTCCATTTGGAATTCGATCTCAACGTGCTGGCAGCGGTGTTGGCGGTCATGGGTTATTCGGTGAACGACACGGTGGTGGTGTTCGACCGTATCCGCGAGGATTTTCGCATCACTCGCAAGGGCACGCCTTTCGAGATCATCAATTTGGCGGTGAATCAGACCCTGTCGCGTACCATCATCACCTCCGGCGTGACGCTGCTGGTGGTGATCGCGCTGTTGATCCTCGGCGGCCCAGTGCTGCACGGATTCTCCGTGGCCTTGTTCGTGGGCATCATCGTCGGTACTTACTCATCCATATATATCGCCAGCGCCACCGCTCTTATGTTGGGCGTCAGCAAGAAGGATCTGATGGTGGTGGTCAAGGAAGACCGGAAAGTGGATGACATGCCCTAAACAGGGCTGTGAACTCATTGTAACTTCTCCCCTTTGCGGGAAAAGGTAGCATGAGGGAGAATGTAAGGCGCGGCTTCGCCGCAACCCAATTAAGACAGCGGGGTTTCACTCCCGCAGCGCAGGTCACTTTATTTGTCTCGCCACAAAGAAAGTGACCAAAGTAATGGCGATAAGAGCGTCTTGAGACCTGTGTAGATATTTTGAATTCTTTGCGCACCATTGGTCAGCGTTTTTCATTGCGTCTTTCCAGCCCTGCCAGTCAAATAAATTGGGGCTGAATATTACGTATGCACATTCTGAAACGTTGTACTATGTACCGAATTTGTAATTAAGTTGTTCTGCTAAGCATCGGTTTGAATTCTTCCGCCAACGCTTGGTAGATCTTCTCGCCGCCGGCAAGGATGTTGCCGTCCTCGGGGAATCCCGGTGAACCATCGAAATGGCCGACGAGGCCACCGCATTCCTGGATCATGAGCACACCGGCGGCCATGTCCCAAGGCTTCAAGCCCATCTCCCAGAAGCCATCCATGCGACCCGCGGCCACGTAGGCCAGGTCCAGTGCGGCGGAACCCGGACGGCGCACACCCGCAGCCTTGCGCACCACCGCTTCGAACATTTGCATATAGAGATCGAGGTTGTGTTTCTCGCGAAATGGAAAGCCGGTGCCGATGAGCGCACCATCGAGAGTTTTTATTGAAGTGACACGCATGCGCCTGCCGTCCACTTGTGCGCCTTCGCCACGACTGGAAGTAAACAGTTCCTGGCGCATGGGGTCGTAGATGACGCCATGTTCCAGACGGCTGCGATGTTTGAGAGCGATGGAGACACAGAAAACCGGGAAGCCGTGCAGGAAATTGGTGGTTCCGTCCAGCGGGTCGATGATCCACTGGAATTCTTCATTGTTGCCGAGTGCGCCGCTTTCCTCACCGAGGATGGCGTGGTCCGGATGCGCCTTGTGGATGGTGTTGATGATATCTTCTTCGGCCAGCCGATCGACCTGGCTGACGAAGTCGTTATGTTCTTTGACCTTGATGGTGAGGCGGTCAATCCGGCCCACATGCCTGATGATGATGTCACCGGCGCGGCGTGCGGCACTGATCGCAATGTTCAATAACGGATTCATGATGCCTCAGACGCAGGTAAGTGTGGATTCAGGTTAAAGAGCGGGCCGCGCGTGTCGGACAGCGCGGGAGGGCGCGTAGAATAGCAGAAGCTGAAAACCGCCTCCAATCAAATGCCACGTCATATCCGCATCGTGCTGGTGGAAACCAGCCATCCCGGTAACATCGGCGCCGCTGCCCGGGCTATGAAGACCATGTGCCTGGATCGATTGGTGCTGGTGAATCCGCTGGAATTTCCGCATACCGATGCCAGTGCGCGCGCTTCCGGCGCCACCGATATATTGGAACAGGCGCAGGTGGCCACGAGCCTGGATGAAGCGCTCGCTGGTTGTGCGTTGGTGGCCGGCACCAGCGCACGTCAACGCACCCTCGGCCCGTCTGCGCTGACACCACAGGCATGCGTAAGCAAGTTGATGGCAGTATCGCCAGAGCAGGATGTGGCAGTGGTGTTCGGTCGCGAGCGTATCGGTCTCACCAATGAGGAGACCGACCGTTGCCATTACCTCATCCATATCCCTGCGAATCCGGATTACGCTTCGCTCAATCTCGCCGCCGCCGTGCAGGTGATCGCCTATGAGTTGATGCTGGCAAAACGGTCCTCACAAATACCATCGGCGGATGAGCTGCCGTTCGCCACCTCCGAGGAGATGGAGGGCTTGTATGCACATCTGGAGACAGCCGCGCGTGACAGTGGATTTCTGGACCCCGCCAATCCCAAGCATCTCATGCGGCGTCTGCGCAATCTGTTTAACCGGGCCCAGCCTGACCAAAGTGAGGTCAATATCCTGCGCGGCTTGCTAAATGCGTTGCGGCAAACAAGGCACAGGCACGACCGGGGAAAAGACTGATTTCTCGACTTGCTATAATGTTGCACTGATTATTGCCATGCTGGCTTTTTGAATATGGCCATTTACTTGGATAACAACGCCACCACGCCGCTGGATGCGCGGGTTCTGGATGCCATGCTGCCATGGATGCAAGGCATGCACGGTAATCCTTCCAGCATCCACCGTCCGGGGCGCGCGGCGCGTGCGGCTCTCGATAAAGCGCGCGCACAAGTAGCAGCGCTGGTGAACGCTCAGCCAGCGCAGGTAGTGTTCACCAGCGGCGGTACAGAAGCAGACAACCTGGCGCTCAAGGGCGCCTGCAGTGGAAAATCCAGGGGGCGTGTGCTGATCAGCGCCATCGAACACGCAGCCGTGCAGGCACCGGCCGAGGATCTCATGCGTCAGGGTTGGCAGGTGCAGCGTATCCCTGTGGATCCTGCTTGCCGTCTCGAATTGAATGCGCTAAAAAAAATCCTGGACCATGACGTGTGTCTGGTATCGGTGATGCTGGCGAATAACGAGACCGGAGCCGTTCAGGATGTGAGAGCCACCGCAGCGGCCGCTCACCGTCACGGCGCACTGATGCATACCGACGCCATCCAGGCGGCCGGCAAGTTACCGGTGGATTTCGCCGCCTTGGGCGTCGACCTCATGAGTCTCTCGGGCCACAAGTTCGGCGGTCCACGTGGTGTAGGCGCACTCATCGTGGATCGACGCGTGGACTTGGTGCCGCAGATAACTGGCGGCGGTCAGGAGCATGGACAGCGTGGCGGTACGGAGAATCTTGCGGGCATCATCGGTTTTGGCAAAGCTGCGGAACTGGCGTATCTGGAACTGGATATGCGTCGCCGGCATCTACAAACGCTGCGTGATGCACTGGAGGCGGGCATTCGGGCGATGCATGGCATCGCCATTTTCGCAGGACACGCAGAACGTCTGCCCAACACGGTACAGCTTGGTGTCGCAGGTTACGATGGAGAGATGGTGGTGATGGAGCTGGACAAGCGCGGCATCGCGGTTTCCAGCGGATCCGCTTGCCATAGCGGCAGCGGTAAACCCAGCCATGTGCTTTTGGCCATGGGTGTAGACGAAGTGCAGGCGCGCAGTGCGGTGCGTATCAGTTTTGGCATGCACAACACCGTGGACGATGTTCACACACTGCTGGCGTCGCTCGCCACGCTCGCCTCGAAACGCAGCGGCGCGCTGGCGCTGGCATGATCATTGAGTGAGTACTCATGAAGACTAAGACTATCTATCTGGATTACGCCGCCACCACCCCAGTGGATCCACGGGTGGCGGAAAAAATGGCCGGATGTCTGACCTGCGAAGGTATGTTTGCGAATCCGGCTTCCGCGCATGCGCCGGGACGCGCAGCGCGTGGTGCGGTGGAACGCGCCCGCAGCCAGGTAGCAGAACTGGTAGGCGCCGAGCCCGGCGAGATCATCTTCACATCCGGCGCCACCGAATCCGACAACCTGGCCATCAAGGGCGCGGCGCATTTCTACCAGCAGAAGGGCCGGCACCTCATCACCTCCCGTATCGAACACAAAGCAGTCCTGGATACCTGCAAACAGTTGGAACGCGATGGTTTCCAGGTAACCTGGTTGAAGCCGGATGCGGACGGGTTGATCCAGCCGTCCATAGTCGAACAGGCCCTGCGTCCGGATACGGTGCTGGTCTCCATCATGCATGTGAACAACGAGATCGGCACCATCAACGACATCGCCGCCATCGGCCGCATCGCCCGCGAGCACGGGGTGTATTTCCATGTGGACGCAGCTCAAAGCGCCGGCAAGCTGCCCATTAATCTGAAAGATATGCAGGTGGATCTGATGTCCTTTTCAGGTCACAAACTCTACGGACCCAAGGGCATCGGCGCGCTGTATGTGCGCCGTGAACCCCGCGTGCAACTCGATCCCCTGATGCACGGTGGTGGCCATGAGCATGGCTTGCGTTCCGGCACCCTCGCCACCCACCAGATCGTCGGCATGGGAGAAGCATTTGATCTGGCACGTCAGGAGCTTAAAAAAGAAGCTCCACAGCTGCGCGCCCTGCGCGAGAAGTTATGGCAAACGCTACATGCGACCATACCCCAGGCGCTGTTGAACGGCCACCCAAACCAACGCGTGTGCGGAATTCTCAACGTGGCATTTCCCGGAATCGAGGGCGAGAGTCTGCTGTTTGCCTGCGGCGAACTCGCGGTCTCCAGCGGCTCCGCCTGTACCTCAGCGGACCGGCAGCCATCATTTGTATTGCGGGCTCTGGGACGGGACGACCAACTGGCCGGTAGCAGTATCCGTTTCAGTGTCGGGCGCTTCACCACCGCCGCGGAAGTGGAGGCGGCAGCACGCATCGTGGGTGAGGAATATCACCGGCTGCTGGATCTGGCACCAGCAGGCTGAACGGCAGCATGCACTCCGATCTCGATTACAGCGCCACAGTCTGGAGCCATTTCCGTGCGCCTAAAAATGTGGGTGTATTCATGACGGGCACGCCCGGGGTGCTCAACGGCACAGCGGGTGCGCGTAAAAACGGCCGTGTCGTGGAATTCCAGCTGCAGATGGGCGCCGCCGGCCAGGTGGCAGATTGCCGTTACCGTGTCTACGGTTGTCCGGCGACCATCGCTCTGTGTTCCATGACCAGTGAAATACTCAAGGGTGGACCACTGGCCGCCGCTGCGGTCTACAGCGTGGTGGCGCTGGCGGAACAACTGGGTCTGCCGGCCGAGAAGCGTGCGGCAGCGATCACTATAGAGGATGCCATCCGCAGTGCTGCCGGGATGTACAATAGCCACCTGCGTTCGATGCAGACGTCCAGGGAAATTACCCAGGAGCTTTGAAATCGATGGCCATCACCTTGACAGATGCCGCGGCACGGCGGGTCAGCAGCTTTCTCGCGAAACGCGGTGGCCTGGGTTTGCGCCTGGGCGTGAAGAAGACCGGTTGTTCCGGATTTGCCTATGTGGTCGATTATGCGGATGCAGCCCAGCCGGAAGACGTGATCTTCGAACAGCGCGGCGTCAAGGTGCTGGTGAGCCGTGACAATCTGCCATTACTGGATGGGACCCAGGTGGATTTTGTGCGCCAGGGCTTGAATGAGTCATTCCAGTTCCATAATCCGAACGTGAAGGACGAATGTGGCTGTGGAGAAAGTTTCAACGTGTAAATATCCTTGAATTTCCGGGGCTTCCACCTGATTTTAATTGCCTGCCATAGCCCTCTGCCGGTACACTTAATCCTTTAGAATTCGCTGAAAACCTGTGGTTTCATACTGCTGACTGCCCGGCAATACGAGCTTCCGGCACCCACTGTCGTTAACGCATCGGAGATGCATTCGTGGCAATTGAGCGCACCCTGTCCATCGTCAAGCCCGATGGCGTAGCTAAAAATATCATTGGTGAAGTCTATGCGCGCTTCGAGAAAGCCGGGCTCAAGATCGTGGCAGCGCGCATGTTGCACTTAACTCGTCCCCAGGCAGAAGCGTTCTACAGCGTGCATCGTGAGCGGCCCTTCTTCAGGCCGCTGGTGGATTTCATGATTTCAGGACCGGTGATGGTGCAGGTACTGGAGGGCGAGAACGCTATCGCCCGCAATCGCGAAGTGATGGGCGCCACCAATCCCAAGGATGCCAAGCTTGGGACCATCCGTGCGGATTTCGCCAAGACCGTGGATGAGAATGTGGTGCATGGTTCGGATGCGCTAGAGACAGCGCGTGATGAGATTGCTTTTTTCTTTGGGCAGAATGACCTCTGTCCGCGAACCCGTTGAGCACCCATGATTGAGATTAAAGCCAAGGTGAATTTGCTGGGTATGGATCGGCAAGCGCTGGAAATATTTTTCGCGGCACTTGGCGAGAAGCCTTTCCGTGCACGCCAATTGATGCAATGGATGTATCACCGCAGCGTCATAGATTTCGACGCCATGACCGATCTCGGCAAGGCACTGCGCGCCAGGCTCAAGGACTGCGCTGAGATTCGCCTGCCGGAAGTCGTGGACGAACAGTTTTCAAACGATGGTACACGCAAATGGCTGTTGCGCATGGATGCCGCCAACAGTATCGAAACAGTATTCATACCGGACCAGGAACGCGGCACCTTGTGTATCTCCTCGCAGGTAGGCTGCGCCATGGATTGCAGTTTCTGCGCCACCGGCAAACAGGGCTTCAACCGCAATCTTACTGCTGCCGAGATCGTCGCCCAGGTATGGGTGGCGAATCAGCGCCTGGGCGCTATCCATGGTGTAGAACGTGCCATCACCAATATCGTGTTCATGGGTATGGGCGAGCCTCTGGCCAATTACAAGCATGTGCTGATCGCGTTGCATATATTCCTGGATGATTTCGGCTATGGCTTGTCAAAACGGCGGGTGACTGTGAGTACCTCGGGACTGGTGCCGAATCTCAACAAGCTTGCCGGGGAATGCGACGTGGCGCTGGCGATCTCGCTGCATGCGCCCAACGATGCACTCCGCGACGTGCTGGTGCCCATCAACAAAGTCCATCCGATCGCCGAACTCATGGCTGCCTGTCGTGACTATGTGCGCAATCAGGATCGCAGTCATGTGCATATCACTTTCGAGTACGTGATGCTCGCGGGCGTCAACGACGACCTGGATCGGGCGCGGGAACTCGCGGAGCTGGTCAGGGACATCCCCTGCAAAATCAATTTAATTCCTTTCAATACTTTCCCGGGCACCGGCTATCAGCGCTCATCCGATGAGGTGATCGAGCGTTTCGGTGAGTACCTCTGGAATAAAGGTATAGTGACCATCACGCGTCGTACCCGCGGCGATGATATCGATGCGGCTTGCGGCCAGCTGGCAGGCAAGGTTCAAGACCGGATCCGGCGCGAACAACGTGTGCGCGAGCAATTGGAGGTACGGTTATGAAGATACTGGATGCCAAGGTTTTTTGGATATTGGCCGCGGTACTCATGCTCGCGGGCTGTGTGAGTACTTCCTCGACACCGGACAATAAGGTTTCACTCAAACAGGCATCACAGGACAACGTGTCGTTGGGGGTTGCCTATTTGCAGCAGGGGCGCCGCGATCTAGCGATGCAGAAACTGCAGCTGGCATTACAGCAGGATCCCGACAATGCCAATGCTTATTCGGCACTCGGGCTGCTATACAACAGCAGCGGTGACATCGAGCGCGCCGATAAGAATTATCGTGAAGCCTTGGACAAGGCGCCAGATGACCCGCAGATCCAGAACAACTATGCAGTATTCCTATGTCAGCAGGGCAAGCCAAAAGAATCGGAAAAGTACTTCATTGAGGCGGCACAAAACCCATTGTATCCGACGCCTGAAGCGGCTTATGCCAACGCCGGCGTATGCGCCAAGCTTATACCCGACAAAGTGACGGCGGAGCAGTACTTCCGCAAGTCACTGGCGATCAATCCGAATTATCCTCTGTCACTTTATCAGATGGCGCGCATAAGTTACGACCAGAAACAGTATCGCGATGCACTGATATTTATACAGCGCTTCGAATCGGCCTCGCCCACACCACGGCCAGAAGTCTTGCTATTGGGCGTGCGCACAGAAAATGCTCTTGGTGACAAGCAGGGTGCGGAAGGCTACGCGAAGAAATTACGCATCCTGTTTCCAGATTCGCCCGAAACACAGCAGTTGAACCAGAGCTATAACAATGCAGGAAACCCCGGCATATAGCCCGCCGAACAGCGTAAGTGACGGTCTTGGAGCGGCCTTGCGCAGCGCGCGTGAAGCGCGCGGCCTGTCTGTACATAAAGCTGCACTGGACATGCACGTTAGCGACGACATCATCGAAGCTCTGGAACATGAAGATTTCGCCAGTTTGGGTGCTCCAATCTTCGTGCGCGGTCATTTGCGGAATTATGCGCGGCTCCTGGGTCTGCCAGAGGATCAAATCTTGGCTGCTGAACATACAGCCGATAAACTGACAGCGCCTCCGTTGATCCCATTACAGCCGGGTGGCGCCCATGGGTTTGGACGGCGTTTCGCCATGCCGGTATTCTCACTGATAGTCATCGCTCTGTTGCTGGTGTTGGGCGTGGTTTGGTGGCAACACCGCCCCTCAGAGCAAACTGAGATGGTGCAGGCAGAACCTGTGGTGAATTCCGCAACCAAGCCTGTAGTAACAGCGCCACAAGCAACTTCGATACATTCAATAACCCCTGGAAGTACAGATGTGTCCAGGCTCGAAATACCAGCAGAGAAATCCAAGCAAAGGCAGCAGCGTGAACTGATCTCTGCTCCGATGGCGGTGCTCAAGCAAAACACCGGGGTAAAATCTACGACAATACCAGCAGCGCGCACCAATCATGTACAAATATCATCTGCTACAACAACCGGCGTACCGCCAACACTGCTGACCCATGCGCAGTTCACCCTGACTCAGCCTTCCTGGGTGGAGGTGTATGACGTGACCGGCAAGCGGCTGTATTACGACCTGGCCCCGGCTGGGGACACACTCAACGTATCGGGTGTAGGTCCACTGCAGGTTTTCCTCGGTAATGCACCGGGCGTGAGTATTGAAATGAATGGTGCGCCCTTCAATCTGGTGCCATTCACGCATCCAGACAATACCGCGCGTTTCCGCCTGGGAGAAACCGCAGGCAACAGCGGGCCAGCCGGTTGATAGGCCGGCCATCACTGATCCTTTCGGAGTACCTGCTTGACGAAACAGATTGAGCCCGTTAGAGGCATGAATGACCTGTTGCCAGAGGCGACTCCGCGCTGGCAATACTTGGAAAGTGTGACGCGCTCAGTGCTCGCGGCCTATGGCTATCGGGAAATACGCGTACCGGTCGTCGAGAGGACCGAGCTGTTTGCGCGCTCTATCGGCGAAGTCACGGATATCGTTGAAAAGGAGATGTACACTTTTGAAGACCGCAATGGCGAAAGTCTGACATTGCGTCCCGAGGCCACCGCCGGTATGGTACGTGCAGGCATTACCAATGGGCTCTTATATAATCAGGTACAGCGCCTGTGGTCTTCAGGTCCGATGTTCCGGTACGAACGGCCTCAAAAAGGCCGTTACCGCCAGTTTTACCAGATCGATGCAGAAGCCTACGGACTGCCTGGACCGGATATCGATGCCGAGTTGATCGTCATGCTGGCACGGCTATGGAAATGCCTCGGAATCAACCATCTTGAGTTACAGATCAATTCCCTGGGAACTCCCGATGCGCGTGTGTTATATCGTGAGAAGTTGTTGGAATATCTGCGTGCCCGCCAGCATGAACTTGATGACGATAGTCGCCGCCGGCTTGATACCAACCCTTTGCGGGTACTGGACAGTAAGGAACCCGGTACGCGTAAAGTGGTGGAGCACGCACCCAACTTGCTGGATCATCTGGATGAAGAATCGCGTGCACATTTCACGCAGCTCAGGCATCTACTGGATGCTGTCGATATAAAATATGCGGTCAACCCACGTCTGGTGCGTGGATTGGATTACTATTCGCGCACCGTGTTCGAGTGGGTGACGACACGCTTAGGTGCCCAGGATGCGGTCTGTGCGGGCGGGCGCTACGACCGGTTGGTGGCGCAACTGGGCGGCAAGTCCACGCCCGCCATCGGTTTTGCCATGGGTATGGAACGGCTGGTGGCGCTCATGGAAGGGGCAGGCATCCCCATACCGGACAGCTCGCCGCACGCCTATATGGTGAGGGTCGGCGCCCAGGCACAAACCGCGGGACTGCAACTGGCAGAACAATTGCGGGAAGCCCTGCCACGGCTGCGTTTGATCATGGACTGCAGCGGCGGCGGCTTTGCAAACCAGCTGAAGCGTGCTGATAAAAGTGGTGCGCGCGTGGCCTTGGTATTGGGTGAAGACGAAGCCAGGGCCAAACAAGTGGGATTCAAATCCCTGCGGAACTCAACCGAGCAGGTGAATGTGGCCTGGGATGCAGTCGCTGCGCGTCTTGCCCCTTGGCTGGAATGATCATTATCAATACGCGCACTGGCGCGTTTCATGACTCAGGAGTGCAGTGTGGACGAGTTTCTTTCGGATAAAGAGCAGGCTGAGCGCCTGAAAAAATGGTGGCTGGAAAACTACAAATCCATCCTGGCTGGCGTCGTCATCGCCGCAGTCATCATTTTCGGATGGCGCTGGTGGCAGCATCGCACCCAGGTACGCAGCCTCACCGCTTCAATCATGTATAACCAGATGGGTTCGCTGCTGGCCGCCAATAATGGGCCGCCGGCATTGAAAATTGCCAACGAGTTGATCAACAGCTACAGCGATACTCCCTATGCGGTTCAGGCAGCCCTGGCCATGGCCCAGCATGATATCGGCGCGGAAAAACCTGATGACGCCATGCAGATGTTCACTTGGGTCATCAATAACACCAAGGATGATGGGCTCAAGTTACTGGCAAATCTGCGGCTGGCACGGGTCAAATTGATGATTGGCGATCCGCAGGCGGCCTTGGAGGTGCTTGCGCGCATGCCACCGGGTGGCTTTGCGGCGCTCTATGACGAGCTGCGCGGCGATGCCTATCTGAAGCTCGGCCAGGCCGATAAAGCCCGTGCTGCTTACCAGCAGGCCTTGAACCATTGGACTTTGGGTATGGGCGATAAATCCCTGGTGCAGATGAAGCTGGATAACATCGCTCAAACACCAGTGACCACTGCCATCAAACCACCGGTCGCGGGCAAACAATCAGGAGCAAGCAAACCTTGAAGCAACTGATTGGGTATGCATGTGCTGCCCTGGTACTGGCGGCCTGTGCCAGCAGTAACGTGGAACCGCCGGCGCCCCTGGTTAAATTCACGCCCAAACTGAAGGTGGAACGGGTTTGGAGCAGATCCATAGGGTCCGCCGATGCCATCCTGCGGCTCGGGATCGTGCCCGCCAGTGACGGTACCAACATCTATGCTGCATCACACAGTGGCTTTGTCTATGCATTTGCGCTGCAAGATGGCCGCAGACTCTGGAGAGTCAAAACAAAACTGCCTATATCCGCAGGGCCGGGTGTTGGACAGGGTATGGTGGTGGTGGGCGCCAGTGACGGCACGTTACTGGCGCTCAATTCCATGAACGGTAAGCAGTTATGGAAGACCAATACCAACGGCAATATTCTTGCTAGCCCAGCGGTAAGCCAATCTGCTGTCATTGCCTATACAACCGATGGTCATATCATTGCGGTGTCGCCTGTTACCGGACAGCAACTCTGGAGTGTGTCCCACGATGTACCGAATCTGACACTGCGTGGCGCGTCACCGCCGGTAATATCCGGTGGTCTGGTGCTGCAGGGATTGGATACCGGCCAGCTGCTGGCACTTAACCTGGCTGACGGTAGCCAACGTTGGATTGCTACCATCTCCACGCCCACTGGCAACAACGATCTTTCCCGGCTGGTGGACCTGGATGGTGTTCTGGCGGTGGATAGTGACAATATTTACGCCGTGAATTACCAGGGGCGGATAGTGGATGTAGCCAGGGATAGTGGCCAGATTCTGTGGTCGCGGTCAATGTCCAGTTACACCGGTGTGAGTGAAGATGATGCGCATATCTATGCGACTGACATACATAGCGCTGTCTGGGCATTGGATAAGAACACCGGGATACCGGTATGGACGCAGCCCGCCATGCGTGAGCGTGATCTTACTGTACCAGTGCCGTATGCAGATACTGTCGTGGCCGGCGATCTTAAAGGCTATTTGCATTTCCTGTCCAAGAAGGACGGTAGCATAGTGGCACGTGTGCGTCTGGGTAGTGTGCCGATCCTAGCACCACCAATCGTAGTGAATAGTCTGCTGGTAGTTCTGACCACCGGAGGCAGCCTGGCGGCTTACAAGGTTCAGCCACTCAGTGATTAGCAAACGCGATAATTGTTGTTAACCTGTTACTTGACTTGCGTAACGCCACCGCGGGTATGGACTCCATCATGTTGCCTGTCATCGCGCTCGTCGGTCGCCCCAATGTGGGCAAATCCACTCTCTTCAATTTGCTGACGCGCTCCCGTGATGCGCTGGTGGCTGATGTCCCCGGGCTCACCCGTGACCGCCAGTATGGTTTCGGGAAACTGGGACCGCGGCCGTACGTGGTAGTGGATACCGGCGGCCTGGACGGCACCGATGTGGGCCTTATGGGGCAGATGGCGAAGCAGACCCTGAAGGCGTTCGCGGAATCGCATGCGGTCATCCTGCTGGTGGATGGCCGTGTGGGGCTGAATGCCGCTGATCAAGTTATCGTCCAGCAACTGCGGCGTGCCGGTAAACCACTGTATGTCGCCGTCAACAAAACTGAGGGCATGCCGGTTGATGTGGTCACCGGTGAATTTCAATCGCTGGGCCTCGGTCAGCCATATGCCATTGCCGCTGCTCACGGCAGCGGCGTCGAAACACTGATAGAGACGGTACTGGAAAAGATGCCTGCGGACTCCGACCAGCAACCGGAGGACGACCAGCGCATCCATGTGGCGGTCATCGGCCGGCCGAACGTCGGCAAATCCACACTCATCAATCGCTTGTTGGGAGAGGAACGGCTGGTCACCTTCGATCAACCCGGCACCACCCGCGACAGCATCTTCGTGCCTTTTGAGCGTGACAGTCGTGCTTACACACTCATTGATACCGCTGGTGTACGCCGGCGCGCACGCATCAGTGACAAGCTGGAGAAATTCAGCATCGTCAAGACCTTGCAAGCCATCGATCGTGCTCAGGTGGTCATCGTCCTGTTAGATGCCAGCGAAGGCATCACCGAACAGGACGCCTCATTGCTGGGATTGGCCCTGGACCGCGGCCGGGCCTTGGTGCTCGCGGTCAATAAATGGGATGGTCTAGACAGAGATCAACGCAACAATGTACGCCGGCTCATGGATCTGAAACTGCAGTTCCTGGATTTCGCACGTGTGCATTTCATCTCGGCACTACACGGCAGTGGTGTCGGCGAAGTGATGGATTCAGTGAACCGGGCGCACGCGGCCGCGAACCGGGAAATGTCCACCCCGGAACTCACGCGTGTGCTGGAGACCGCCGTCGCGCAACACCAGCCACCAATAGTACGCGGCCGGCGTATACGCCTGCGCTACGCCCATCAGGGCGGGCGCAATCCACCGGTGATCGTGATTCACGGCAACCAGACCGAAGAAGTCCCGGATACCTATCGCCGATATCTGGAAGGCACATTCCGCAAAACCTTTGATCTGTATGGCACACCGGTACGCATCGAATTCCGCACCGGCAAGAATCCATATGCGGAACGCCGCAAGAAACTCACACCCAAGAAAGTCATGGTGGCGCGGCGCCAGCGGCGCATAGCGCGTGGCCGCAAGCCAAAAAAATAGCATGGAGTTACCAGGCTATTTCTTTATCAGCAGCGTGCTGATTAATGGTGATGACCGCCTGCGCCATGCACGTGGCCGTGCGCCAGCTCTTCGTTTGTAGCGGCCCGTACTCCGACTATTTTCACATCGAAGTTCAGTGTCTTACCTGCCAACGGGTGGTTGGCATCCACCGTAACGTTGTCCGCATCCACCGCCGTCACTGTCACAGTGTGTTCGCCGTGCTCGGCTTCCGCATGGAAGCGCATGCCGGGCTTGATCTCATGTTTTGAATCGAACATCTTGCGAGATACTTTCTGGCTCAAAGCTTGGTTGTGCGTGCCGTAGCCTTTCTCGGGCGGCACGCTGACCTTGAGCGAATCACCTGTGCGCTTGCCCTCGAGTGCTTCCTCCAACCCGGGAATGATGTTCCCTGCACCGTGCAAGTAATCCAGGGGCTTCTGGCCTTTGGAACTATCCAGGACAGCGCCGTCATTATCGGTGAGGGTGTAATCAATGGAAACTACGGCGTCTTTGGTGATATGCATGAAAATATCCGGCGTCATAAAAATAAGGGCGGCATTCTACCCTCCCTTGGGGTTACTGGCCAGTTATTAGACGATTGCCTAGATCTAATCCATTGGCTAATAATTCAGAATCCCATGGACATTCTGTTGCCGGAGATAGCATGAATACCATTTTCGAAATCGATCGAGGTGAGTACCGTATATCCACCGACCCAGCCAGACTTGATCCAGTCGCAATCCAGGCATATCTCAGCCGTTCTTATTGGGCACAAGGTATTTCTCTAGAAATAGTTCAACGTGCTTTGTATAATTCATTATGTTTTGGCTTATATCATCGGGATACTCAGATAGGTTTGGCCAGAGCCATCAGCGATTACGCGACGTTTGCCTATCTTTGCGATGTGTATGTGTTGGAAGCACATCGTGGCAAGGGGATGGGAAGATGGCTTATTGGTGGTGTCATGATGCATCCTCAGTTGCAGAATCTGCGTCGATTCTCACTGGCGACCCGCAATGCTCATGACTTTTATCGTCAGTTCGGGTTCCAGCCTTTAGTACGGCCGGAGCGGGTGATGGAGATACGTAATGATAAAGCTTACCAACAGCAAGCAATCGGGTAGTTATGACTCCTAATAAGATATTGTGCTTCTCTAGGGCTCTAACCGGGATATGTGCCGTAATGACGGCATTCTGCGCCATATCGGCGCCGATAAAATCCACAGATAATCAGGCTGTGGGGCGTACGCAGTCCTGGACTCATCCAGGCCATTTGGTCTTGGTGATCGAGGAGAATAAGTCGTACTCGACAATTATCGGCAATCGGGACGCGCCGTATATCAATGGGCTGGCAAAGGAAGGCATGTTATTCACTGATGCGCATGCGGTGATGCACCCCAGTCTGCCGAATTACGTGGCACTGTTCTCCGGGTCCACCTATGGCCTGACCGACGATTCCTGTCCCCACGATTTCAGCGGCCCCAACCTCGCCAGTGAATTGATTGCCAGGAAACTGAGTTTCGCCATCTATTCGGAAGATTTGCCGGAGACCGGTTTCAGCGGCTGCAGTGGCAGTGGCGGGCTCTATCGACGCAAGCACAACCCGGTAGTTAACTGGCAGTCCGCCGGTCTGCCGGCATCACTCAACCGTCCATTCAGCGATTTCCCGCAGGATTACTCCAAGCTGCCGAGCGTGGCGTTCGTGGTGCCCAACATGCTAAACGATATGCACGACGGTACCATCGCCCAGGGTGATGCCTGGTTGAAAGCACATTTAAGCCGGTACACAGAATGGGCCAAGAGCCACAACAGTCTGCTGATCATCACCTGGGATGAAAGCGATGCCTACAGTGCTAGCAACCAGATACCGTTGATCATCACAGGCGCGGGAATCAAGCCAGGGCGCAATCATCAATACATCGACCATTACGGCGTGCTGCGCACCATCGAGGACCTGTTTGGACTTAAACCGCTCGGCCAGAGTGCGTCGGCGAGTCCCATACGGAATCGTGTAATGCAATCTTCCGCAGACAAAAAGCTCAATCGCTGAACTCGTAGGCGTCCATGCAGAGTGTGCGGTCGAAACTGTGATGCAAGCGTGCCGTATGCGGACCGCCAGCGCCCATGGCGGCGAACAGCGGTAGGAAATGTTCTGCTGTCGGGTGATTGCGTTCAGCCTGGGGTGCACGCTGGCGATAATCCAGCAGTGCTTCCTGGTTTCCGTGCATCAGAGCGTCGTATAGCCAGACGGAGAATTCCTCATACGGTTGATGATCACTGGTCGGATGGAAATACTCACGCAGATTATGGGTAGCTCCGCCGCTGCCGATAATGAGCACACCCTGTGCGCGCAATGACGCCAGGGCCTTACCGATTTTCAGATGGTGTGCAGGACCAAGCGGCGTCTGTAGTGACAATTGCACGGTCGGGATATCGGCCTGCGGATACATGAGCAACAGCGGCACCCAGGCACCGTGATCCAGGCCGCGAAATTGATCCACGCTGGCTGCCTGACCTATCAACATTGCTGCCTGCTGCGCGAGCTGCTGATTTCCGGATGCCGGATAGCGCAACTCATAGAGCGGTTCTGGGAAACCATAAAAATCATGGATAGTTTCGAGATGCTCAGCACCCGTGGTGCACGGTGTGGCGGTATCCCAGTGTGCAGATACCACCAGGATGGCCTGAGGTCGTGGCAGCGAGTCACCTAGATTCTTAAGGAAGGCGTGCGCCGGATTATCTGCGTCCAATGCCAGCATGGGTGAGCCGTGGGATAAGAACAGGCTGGGTAATATCGGGTCAGTCATATATGGTGCTCACGGTCCCACCGTCTTTACTATGTAATCGTTATCCGAAATCTGCTGAGCGTTTATTCCATGGCCAAGGCAGGCTGCGCTTTGCCAGGCTGTGGGCCATATTTTGGACGGCGCATAAGAAATACCAGTGGGATCGCCAACAGGCTTAATATCATCATCAACTTGAAGTCATTGTTGAAGCTGATCATGGCTGCCTGTTTAGTCACCATGGCGTTGATGATGGCCAGATCATGAGAACTGTGTAGGTTCAGTTGTGAGGTCGCGGCTGACAATTGCATGGCGTTGTTATAGACATTGATATGCGCGCCCAGTACCTGGTGGTTGATCTGGGTATTGCGGCTCAGGAGTGTGAAGGCCACGGAGATGCCAACGCTACCGCCAACGTTGCGTATCAGGTTATAGACGCCGGTACCTTCGGTACGCATCTCTGCGGGCAGGGTAGAGAACGCCATGGTCATGAGCGGCACCATCGTCTGGCCCATGCCCAGGCCCTGGACAAAACCCGTCCAGGTAATCGCCCAGGTATCGATACCAGTATCGAAATGACTCATGTAGTACATGGACAAGGCCATGATAGCGAGACCCATGCTCATGTTGATGCGCGGATCGATGCGGTTGGACAGACGCCCCACGATCATCATCGCAAGCATCGTGCCGATACCCCGGGGCATGAGTACCAAGCCGGTGATGATCACCGGATAATCCAGAAGATTCTGCATGAATGGCGGGATCAGCGACATGATGGAAAATAGGCTGATGAACACCACAAAAGCGATGATGTTGCCGAGTACGAAGTTCCGGTCCTTGAACAATTTCGGCTCGATGTAGGGATGCTCTTCAGCGCTCATATGGATGAAGAACAGCCATAGGCCGATCAGCACCAGCCCGAATTCGATGATGATCTCGGCCGAGTTGAACCAGTCCTGGCGTTCGCCGCGGTCTAGCATCATTTGCAGGGCGCCGATAGCGAGGCTCATGAACAGGAACCCCCAGCCGTCAAACGTGCGCACTTTGTTGATGGCCGTCTCATGCACATAGGCAAGCGTCATGAGCACAGCCATGATACCGACCGGTATATTGATGAAAAACACCCAGCGCCAGGAATAGTATTCGGTGAGGTATCCGCCGACTGTGGGCCCGAGGATCGGTCCAAGCATGATGCCGACGCCGAAAATTGCCATGGCCATGCCATGTTTCTCGCGTGGATAACTGTCCAGCAGGATGGCCTGTGATATCGGTACCATGGAGGCACCGAACAGGCCCTGCAGCACGCGTAGCAGTACCATCTCCGTAAGCGAAGTGGCAGTGCCGCACAGGAAGGAGGCGATCACGAAACCCACCATGCTGATGAGATAGATGCGCTTCCTGCCGAAACGACCCGCCAGCCAACCCGTGGGCGGTGTCATGATGGCGGCGCCCACGATGTAAGACGTGAGTACCCAGGATATCTGGTCCTGTGTGGCCGAGAGCGTGCCCTGCATGTTGGGCAATGCCACATTGGCAATAGTCGTGTCCAGCACCTGCATGAGCGTGCCCAGCATCACGGCGATGGTGATGAGCGCCGTATGCTGTTTTTGGTCAGCCGGTTTGGGGAAATAATTCATGCTCGCTGCTATCAGTGATTGGCGGGCTGGGTTTCACTGGAGCCAAACAACGGGTTGTAATGGGTATCGATACTCACTTCCGCACTCATGCCGGCGCGCAGATCGGGACCGTCTGCTGTGGTATCGATGGCGATGCGCACCGGGATGCGCTGCACCACTTTCACCCAATTGCCGGTGGCGTTCTGTGCCGGCAGCACTGAAAATACTGATCCGGTGCCGGGCGCGATGCTCTCCACCGTGCCCTGCCAGCGATGACTGGGATAGGTATCTACGCTGATTTCGACTTTCTCACCTATATGCACATGCGTGAGCTGGGTCTCCTTGAAATTGGCATCAATCCAGCGCTTGCCGCTCATTACCAACACGAATACCGGCCGACCGGCCGCTACTACGTCACCGGGTTTGATGTCCACTTCCGTGACTACACCCGCTGCGGGTGCTTTGATGGTGGTATAGGTAAGTTCCAGTGTCGCCTGGTCACGCTGAGCTTCAGCTTGTTGATAAGCGGCTTGCTGAGTGATTGGCATATCAGGATTACCGCCGAGACTCGCTTTGATCTGTGCGATCTGCGCCTCCAATGCCACGGCTTTCTGTTGCGCCATGGTGAGGTTGGTCTTGAGATCATCGAGGCGCGCGGCGGCCACCACATCGCGATTCGCAAGATTGGTCTTGCGCTGCACATCACGCGTTAGATAGGCCACGTTGGCCTGGGCGCCAGCCAGCTCCGCTTGGGCTGCGCGCAGCGATTGCAGCTGCGCGCGTAACTTATCGGCCACGTTCTTGAGATTGGCATTGGCCTGATCAAGTGCCAACTGAAAAGGTGTGGGGTCGATCTCCAACAGCACTTGACCAGGCGCCACCGCCTGGTTCTGGGTGACCGGCACGGCGGTGACGCGCCCAGCGATCTGCGTCGCCACATCCACCTGATCGGCGACCACATAGGCGTTGTCGGTGCTCTGGTAGCGCTCGCTATGCACCCAATACCAAAGTCCTAGGATGATGAGCAACAGTGGACCGGCGACCATCAAGGTGAGTCGCCGCGCACGCGGGTTTTGGAATAGACGTTGCAAAGGGTTCATGTTTTTGACATCCAACAAGGGAGCTGGCAGAATGGACTAGACGGTCTAGTCTAATTTGACGGATACCCCATGTCAATTAAGGCCTTACAAACCAAAGCTGGGAATTCGCAAGGATCCTTCCGCCGTGTGATTGCCTTGGTTCTAACCGGCACACTTCTGTTAGGTGCACCTTCGCTGCACGCTGATACCTTGGAGCAGGCGTTTGCTCAAGCCTATGGCAGCAATGCGGCAATCCAGGCGCAACAAGCGCAACTGCGTGCCTCGGGTTATGACGTGCAAAAAGCCCAGGCGGGTTATAAGCCGCAAATCAGTTTTGATGCCGGCATCGGCACCGCACATAACGACTTGTCTTCCCCGTTATTCCCAATCAGTACCTATCCACTAAATACCAAGACCGCTGGCTTGACGATCACCCAGCCCCTGTACACCGGCGGGCAGGTATCTTCCAGTGTCAATGCCGCTGAGAGCAGCCAGGCGGCGCAGCTCGCGAATCTGAATGCCGCCGAGGAGCAGATTTTTCTGGATGTGGCCGTTGCCTATAACGATGTGGTGCGTGACCAGGCTGTGCAGAATCTGGAACAGAACAATGTGGATGTGCTCAACAAGCAGCTCGGCGCCACCCGGGCAGAATTCGAGAACGGCGAAGTGACCCACACCGATGTGGCGCAGGCACAGGCGCGGTTGGCCGGTGCCCAGGCGTCTCTGATCCAGGCTCAGGGAGCGCTGGCTGCATCACGCGCCGATTATGCGCGCGTGGTAGGCGCCGAGCCCGGTAAATTGCAACAGCCGGCGCTGCCGGCATCGTTGCCAGCCACCGAGGTGGAGACGGTACAGCTCGCGCAGAAAAATTATACAGTTTTAGCTGCGCGCTACACGGAAAACGCAGCCCAACAGCAGGCCGAAGCAGTTGCCGGTAAACAAGAACCCAGTGTGGCCCTTACCGGCCAGTTGCTCGAAGCTCAAGATCCGGAAATTGCCTTCAGTCGTATCGATACGCGTTCCATCATGTTGACCATTTCCATGCCGCTATACTCGGGTGGAGCCCTGGATGCAGAACAGCATGCCGCCGAGCAGCGCGCGGTCGCGAGCCATGATGATTTACTCGATGCCCAGCGTCAGGCACAACTGGATGCGGTCAATGCCTGGCAGGCTTATCAGACCGCGAAGGCTAAGCTGGATGCAATCAACAGCCAGATTGAAGCCGAGCAAATCGCAGCCAGTGGCGTGAGAGATGAAGCTGCAGTGGGTGAGCGCACGACGCTGGATGTACTGAACGCCGACCAGGAGCTTCTGAATGCGCGCGTGAATCTGATCCGTGCACAACGCGATCTATTGGTAGCGGCCTATGCACTCAAGGCGGCTACTGGCCAACTTACGGCGGATAGCTTGCGGCTACAGCAGCAGACTCCGGTAAACCAGCCGGTTATGGAGAACTGAGGCGCGTGGTGCTTGGAGAACACATATGAATGTAGCAGCAACCGATAGTACCGGCGGTGTTGGAAAACGTGACGCCATCCTTGAGGCCGCCAACAAGGTGTTTCTCGAAGTAGGTTTTGGCGCTGCCAGCATGGACAACATCGCCAATGCCGCCCAGGTCTCGAAACAGACTGTGTATAACCATTTCGGCTCCAAGGAAGAGCTGTTCGCAGCCATGGTGCGTAGCAGCTGCGATAATATAACGCTCGCATTCGCAGAAGCCATCAAAGACAGTAATCCCGAGAAAGCCCTGCGCACCATGGCCAGGCATTTTATGGATGTGGTATTTTTACCAGAGAAACTTGCCATGCATCGCATCCTGATGGCGGAAGTTCCGCGTTTCCCTGATCTCGGCCGCGTGTATTACCAGTCCGGCCCGGCCATCATCCGCAAATTCCTTGCGGATTATTTTTTGGAGCAGAACAAGCGCGGTACGCTCAAGGTGGACAACCCGCAGTTTGTCGCCGAACAATTCATCAGCATGGTCACATGTTGCCGCCTGCGTGTGGATCTGGGGGTGGAATCGATGCCATCCGAAGAAGTCAAGCAGCGATACATAGACAGTGCTGTTAGCCTGCTGATGCGCGCCTGCCGGCCGTGAACTCTCGATACTCGCGAAAGCCGGCGACCAACCCGCACCGCCTACAGGCAAATGAATAAACACTCCATCAGCAAGTATTTGCGGGTCCTGCTGACAATATTGGTGTCAGTAGCGCTGGCGGCCTGTGTGGTCGGTCCGACTTATCAAAAGCCTGCGGCTCCCACAGTGCGCAGCTATACCAGCGCACCATTATCCACATCCATCCCAGCTGTGGTGTCTGCCTCCGGGCCGGCAGCCTCCGCACAGGTCTTGCAGATCGGTGCCAAGGTAAATGCCGAGTGGTGGAAGGAATTTGGCTCATCGAAACTTGATGCGTTGGTGGCACAGGCGCTGCAGCATAATCCTGATCTCGAGGCCGCTTTGGCCACGCTGCATGAAGCACAGTTCAACCTGAAAGCCGCGAATGGCATTTTCTACCCGCAGGTCTCCTTGGGTCTGGGAGCAGAACGCAGCCGCATCTCGGGCGCGTCCAGCGGCGGCCAGACCGGGCCACAGCTCTACAATCTCTACACTGGCCAAGTGTCCGTGAGTTATTACCCCGATGTATTTGGGCTCAGCCGTCTGGTGTCTAGTAATGAACAGGCACAAGTGGATATTGCCCGGGATCAGTTGCAAGCCGCGCGTTTGACCCTCGAAGGTAACGTTGTGAATACTGCCTTGAACCTCGCGGCCGTGGAAGAGGAAGTGGCTGTGACCCGGCAAACCATCAGCGACCAACGGGAGATACTCAGGCTCACCACCACTCTTTATCAGCTAGGCGCGGATTCGCAGATAGACGTATTAACCCAGGAGTCCCAGCTAGCCAGTACCGAAGCACGTTTGCCCGTATTGGAACAATCACGCGATGCCTTGCGCCATCTGCTGGCCACCTATCTTGGCAAGTTTCCTTCCGAAGCCGGTGGTTTGACCACACCGGCGCTATCAGGCATGCGCTTGCCAGGTACTCTGCCCGTGAGTCTGCCATCCACGCTGGTGCGCGAACGGCCGGACATCCTGGCCGCGGAGGCGCAATTGCGTGCCGCCAATGCACAAGTCGGCGAAGCGGTAGCACGCATGTATCCGAGCCTGGAATTGACCGGCGATTTTGGTGACCAAAGCAACAACGGTGGCCAGTTGTTCAATCCGGCCAGCCGTATCTGGGATCTGGCCGCCAGTATCGTGTTACCGCTGTTCGAAGGTGGCGCGCTGGAAGCGCAAAAACACGCGACGGAATCCGCTTACCAAGCGGTGTTTGCTAATTATCGCAGTACGGTGTTGGATGCATTTTTGAATGTAGCCGATACCTTGCGCGCGTTGCAGCATGACTCCACTGTCCTTGATGCCCAGGCGCGTGCCTTGCAGGCTGCCCAGCAGGGTTTCGAACTGGTGCGCGTTCAATATCAATCAGGTGCGGTCAACTACTTGAACGTACTTGTCAGCGAGACCCTGTATGAGAATGCGCGCATAGCCTTTGTGCAAGCAGAAGCACAACGCTATGCCGATACTACGGCCTTGTACATAGCACTCGGTGGCGGTGAGTGGGCCGGAGATGGAAACGATAATCATGCCAGCGCGAAGTCCGACAGCACTGTAGCACCGCACACGGACTCCAATACACAGAATTGAAACATCCGCATGCGGTATATGCCGCGTGCGAGCAGTGGAGTGATAAACAGTGAACAAGAAAACCTGGTTGCCGGTTATCCTGGTATTGGTCGTGGTGTTTGGAGGTATTTTCGGCGGCAAGATATATGTCAGTCACCGAGCGGCGGTGGCAGCGGCGCACCGCGGAATACCGCCGGTGACCGTGTCCACGGCGACCGCAGCGGATCAACCCTGGAGTCCCTATGCCCACGCTGTGGGTAGTCTGGAAGCAGTGAGCGGCACCGAGATCACCGCCCAGATCGCCGGCAACGTCACTCAGATCGCATTCCGTTCAGGGCAGCGTGTCTACAAGGGTGAGCTGCTTGTGCAATTGGATAATTCCACACAATTAGCCCAATTGCATGCCGACCAAGCCAAGCTGCAGCTCGCAGATACCACCCTGGTACGTACCCGCAAGCTGTATGTGGCGCATGCCGCGAGCCAATCGGACTTGCAGACCGCACAGGCAGATTTTTCCGGAGCACAGGCGGTTGTGGAGGGTGACCGCGCGACGCTTGCGAAGCTCGCCATCAGCGCGCCATTCAGCGGTACTGTTGGTATCCGCGAGGTGAGTCTTGGCCAGTATGTATCGCCCGGCACCTCGGTTGTCAATTTGCAGACCTATGACCCCATGTTGCTGGATTTCAGCTTGCCGCAAAGCGCAGTGAGTGAAATAGCTGCTGGCAAAAGCGTGCAATTCACAGTCGACGCCTATCCTGGGAAAAAATTTAACGGCCGTATAACAGCCATCGGCTCCGAGGTGGACCCGGCCACCCGCAACATCGCTTTGCAGGCGCGACTCGATAACGCAGGCGGCCAGCTACGCCCCGGCATGTATGGCGATGTGCAGATCAGCATCGGCCGTGAGCGTCATGGCGTGGTGGTGCCGAATACCGCCATCAGCTACAACACCTTCGGCGACTATATCTATGTGGTTACGCCGCTTGAGGGAAACGGAAAGCACGAGTTGGTGGTCCACCAGCGTGTGGTACAGGTCAGCGACGAACGCGGTTCCGAGGCGTTACTCGCTGGCGGCGTGCAGGCAGGTGAGACAGTGGTCACCGCTGGCCAGAGCAGCCTGCGCGACGGCGCCGTCGTGGTGGTGAACAACAGTGTGCAGCCATAACCCGAGAACAGGCGTATGAAATTCACGGATATTTTCGTCAAACGCCCGGTACTGGCGAGCGCGGTCAGTCTGATCATCCTGTTGGTGGGCTTGCGCGCCTGGTTCGGGATGACTGTGCGCGAATATCCAACGGTCACCACCACCGTGGTCACGGTTACCACTGCCTATCCAGGTGCCGACCCCGAGACCGTGCGTGCCTTCATCACCGGTCCGCTGCAACAGGCCATCGCCAGTGCTCCAGGTATCGATTACATGACCGGCACCAGCGCTGAGAGCACCTCCACCATCACGGTGTATATGCAGCTTAACTACGATCCGAATGCCGCAGTGTCGCAGATCCTCTCCAAGGTGGATCAGGTCAGCAACCAGTTACCGCCCCAAAGTCAGGTGCCGGTCATTAACGAGACCGTGGGTGATGCCACTGCGCTCATCTACCTGGCGTTCTCCAGCAAGGATATGAGTCAGCAGCAGGTGAATGACTACGTGCTGCGAGTGGCGCAGCCCAAGATCCAGGGCGTGAACGGCGTGAGCCAGGCGCAGATCGTGCCTGCCGGCACGGATCCAAGCGGCAACGCTTTCGCGCTGCGCGCCTGGCTGAATCCCACCAGCATGGCGGCACTTGGTATCACACCGGCGGATGTTTCGACTGCGCTGCAGTCTAACAATTACATCTCGGCGGTGGGTAGCACGCGCAATGCCCAAAAGCAGGTGACCATCACCGCTACCACCTCGCTCAACGATCTCGCCCAGTTCCAGAATCTGGTGGTCAAGAACGTCGGCAACACGGTGATCCGGCTCAAGGATGTGTCGGACGTAAAGCTCGGCGCCGAGAATTATAACCAAGCGGTGTATTTCAACGGCGTTCCTGCGGTGTTCATCGGTGTGCAACCCACGCCGGATGCCAATGATCTGGATGTGGCGGCGGGCGTGCACCAGGCTTTCAGTCAGCTGCAATCTGGTTTGCCACCGGGTATGCATGCCATCATCGCCTATGACGCCAGTACCTATATCACGCGTTCCATTCGCGAGGTATTAATTACCATCTTTATCACCCTGGCGGTGGTGGTGGTGGTGATTTTCCTGTTCCTGGGTTCACTGCGTTCATTGCTGCTGCCGGCGGTGGCCATACCACTGTCCATCATCGGTGCCGGGGTGTTCATGCTGGCGGCGGGCTTCACCATCAATTTGTTGACGCTGCTGGCGGTGGTGCTGGCCATCGGCCTGGTGGTGGACGATGCCATCATCGTGGTGGAGAACATTCACCGCCACATCGAGGCCGGCATGCGACCCTTCGACGCTGCCATTCTTGGCGCCCGCGAGCTGGCAAGTCCCATCATCGTCATGGCCACCACGCTGGTGGCGGTATTCGCGCCCATCGGTTTTCTGGGTGGACTCACCGGCAGCTTGTTCACGGAGTTCGCCTTCACGCTGGTGTTCACGGTGGCGGTATCTATGGTGGTGGCGCTGACGCTCACACCCATGCTGAGTTCCAAGGTGCTGCGTCACACGCCGCCCAAGGGCCTGACCCATTTCCTGGATCAGAATTTCGAGCATCTGCGACGGGTGTACGACCGTACTCTGCATAGGGTGCTGGGCGTGCGTCCAATGGTGCTGTTGGTGGCAGCGGTGGTGTTCATCAGCATCCCATTCTTATTCCTCGGCACCCGCAGTGAACTAGCTCCCGACGAAGATCAGGGCTTGGTGCTGGTGGAAGGCATCGGCCCAGCCACTGCCACCCTGCATTACTTAGATAGTTACGCAGTGCAGATACGCAAGATATTCGATAGTTTTCCCGAAACCGGCAACGTCTTCCAGATCAATGGCATCGCGCCGCCCGGTGGAGCCGGCTATAACGCGGAAATCGCCGGCCTCAAGATGAAAGACTGGAGCGATCGCAAACGCACCCAGATGCAGATCATGCCGCTGGTGCAGCAGAAACTAGGTTCCGTGGCCGGACTGCAGGCGGTGGCCTTCGCTAAGCCGTCGTTGCCCGGTTCTGCAGGCGGCCTGCCGGTCCAGTTCGTGCTCACCTCCAGCCAGGACTACGCCCAGATGAGCAGCGTAGCCGACGCTTTTATCGGCCGCGCCATGCACAGCGGTCAGTTCGCGTTCCTCACCAAGGATCTGCGCTACGACAATCCGGAGATCGTGCTGGATGTGGATCGCAATACGGCCGCCAATCTTGGCATCAGCATGTCGGATATCGGCAATGACTTGGCGCCACTCTTGAGCGAGAACTATGTGGGGCGCTTCGACATGTCCGGTCACAGCTACCAGATCATCCCACAGGTACCGGACGCGCTGCGCGCTACCGCCGATGCGCTCGGTGGCTACTATATACGTACCGCCGCGGGCGGTCTGGTGCCGCTTTCGACAGTCGTGAAAGTCAAACAAACGGTGGTACCGGAATACCTGCCGCAGTTCCAGCAGCAGAACTCGGTCACCGTGCAGGGCACCATGGCGCCGGGCGTGCCGCTGGGCCAAGCTCTCGATTATCTGAAGAACCTCGCCGTCAACACGCTGCCGACGGGTTACAGTTACGATTACGCCAGCCAGTCGCGCCAGTTCATCCAGCAGGGCAACACCGCCATCATCACCTTCGTGCTGTCCATTCTGCTGGTGTATTTGCTGCTGGCGGGCCAGTTCGAAAGCTTTCGGGATCCGCTCATCGTGCTTATCACCGTGCCTATGTCAGTGTGCGGCTCGCTGATTTTTTTATATCTCGGTGCTGCCACTCTCAACATCTATACTGAGGTAGGGCTCATCACGCTCATCGGCCTGATTACCAAGCAGGGCATCCTGATCGTGCAATTTGCCAACGTCATGCAGGAAGAGGAAGGCCTGGACCGGCGCGCGGCCGTGGAAAAAGCCTCCAGTATCCGCCTGCGACCGATATTGATGACTACCGGTGCCATGGTGTTCGGCGTGGTACCGCTGCTGCTGGCGACCGGCCCCGGCGCCGTGAGCCGTTTCGATATGGGACTGGTGATTGCCACCGGCCTTGCCATCGGCGCGCTGTTTTCACTGTATGTAGTACCCGTGATATACACCTATCTGGCGACAGTGAAAGAGAAACGTGCCCAGCCGGCTGCGGTGGCTTCCCTGCCATTGCCAGCCGGCGACCAGGGAACTACATAGTCCGCTACATGCCTGGCAGACAGGTGGCACATTCGAGCTAATCCACGCTACTTTAGTTTCTTGCTGCGCAGCTCGCGATCACCGTTTGGACTTATGGGGATGATCGCTTGTGTCTGCGGGTGTGTTCAGGTTGAAGATACCCTGAATAATATTTTTACCCAAGATCTGGTGCAAGATTGCAAAACCCACGTGGCCAAACCAGTAGATCCACAGCAGTTCACCGAAGAATTTGTGGTCCAGGGACCAGCGGGTAAAACTTGCGGAGTCAGCCGGATTGACATGGCCAGCCATCGGCACATAGAAATATATGATGAAACCGGTGATGCTGCTTCCTGTCAGTGCCAATAGGCCAAGACCGTGGACGAAACCTGATAAGCCAAGCTGTTTTCCGGTCACCGGCAGACGTCCATGCAATAGCCCACCTATATCATGAAGGATAGCGCTGACACCCGCGCGATTCCAAGGCAGCAGGATTCTCAAGTCATGGTTCGCGATGCTGAGCCACCAGAACGCCAAGACACATCCAGCTGTGACGAGACCGATAAATTCATGGATGGGAAACAGGAACTGGATACCTGGATCCGCCATGCATAAGCTGCTGAACAGCTGAAACGTCACAGTGCAAGCCAAGATTAAATGCACGATGCGTACATTGATGCCCCATTGCTGCGTGTCTGCGGTGGAACTATTCATGGGAACACCACCGATGATAATTTTGTTATACGATGCATCTTCGCGAGATACCGCACACCGGATTATATCTGTAACTTAGGATAGGTAATTATGGTGGATTTCTCTGAGAAGTTAATGCTTTGGTAGGCGGGGTCTGAGCACAGTGATCTATGTAATATGTTTATCAGAAACAGACAGCGATCAAAAATGGCACCAATGATAAATCCAAGAGATTGATGTCGTTATTTTGGTGCTGCGATGATGTCAGCGACTTATTAGTCACCGATGGCGTGCAGTAAGTTCCATCACCGTGTTATGCCTCATTAAAAACAGACTATCCAGGAATGATCGTTGCCGGGTGGTCTCTTGTGGATAAATAAAACGGCCCCGCATGCGGGGCCGTCTAATTTTGTCTTAACTTCAGCGCCGAGTATTGCCCAGCAGCCGCAGGATCTCCAGGTACAGCCATACCAGGGTCACCATCAGCGCGAAGGCCCCATACCATTCCATGTAGCGCGGTGCGCCGGCTGTGGCCTGCTTGGAGATCATGTCGAAATCCAGTATCAGGTTGAAGGCGGCGATGGCCACGATGAACAGGCTGATGCCGATGGACAGGCCGCTATGGCCAAACAGCATGGTCGTGTCTACATGGAACATTCCCGCGATCCAGGTGAGGGCATAGAAGATCAGGATACCGAGGGTGGCGGCTCCCACCATCTTGTAGAGCCAGGGTGTGGCCTTAATGACGCCGGTGCGGTACAGGATCAGCATCCCTAGGGCTACCGCCATGGTCAGTCCCACCGCCTGGATTACGATCCCGGGGTATTGGGCATTGAAAATCGCAGAGATTCCGCCCACAGCGAAACCTTCGGCGATCGCATACAGCGGTGCTGTGATCGGTGCCCAGGTGGGCTTAAACGCTGTCGCCAGACCAAACACCAGACCACCGATGACGCCGCCGATCACATAGGGCATCACCGCCGCTGTGTTGAATATTGCCGGTGTAGTGGCGGTCGCGGGCACATAGCCTGTGAATGCCTGCGACCAGCACCAGGACGCGGTGATCATCAGCAGCACCAGCATGATTAGGCTCTTGCCGATGGTGCCATTGAGCGTCATGCGCTCGCCGGTGATGACACCGGGGTTTACGAAGGCCTTGGTCCTCAGGGCTGGATTGCCGGTCTTCTGGGGAAGATTCATGGGCATGTTGATTTACCTTTAATTTGCTTGGAACTGGTGATTGGACCGCTCGCGGACACCGTAGCCGTAAGTCCAGGGGCGGCGCCGGGGTAAACTGTGAGACACATTATATATGGGGATGTTCCCGAGTGACGCAACGCCTGTGGCATGAAGACCAGATCCTGGAGGCGCTGGGGGCGGGCGCCACGGTGGTGGCGGCCAGCGAGCGACTGGCGCGCAGCCTGCGTCTGGCACATGCGGATGCGGCGCGCGCGCGAGGTGCCCGGGTTTGGGAGCGCCCAGCAGTGCTCACCTGGATGGCATTCCTCCACGATCAATATGCGCGCTGTGAAGTACGTACATTGCAGGCTGGCCCACGGCTGCTGGCAACACATCAGGCGGAGACCCTGTGGGAAAGCCTGATCCGCGATGCGCATGATGAGTCTGCGCTGCTGCAACCGGCGGCCACCGCACGTGCCGCCCGTGCTGCCTGGGCTGCATGCCATGCCTATGATATTTCACTTGCGGAACTGACCCAGGAAGCCGCCGGCGATGACGCGCGCCAGTTCGTGCTGTGGGCGCGTGCGTACGTGCAACACTGCGAGTCGCAGGGATTACTCGATCCGGCGCGGCTGCCGGACTTCCTGGTGGATAAATTCACGGCTGGAGAGGTCACGGCTCCGCAGCATTGCCTGTGCATCGGTTTCCAGGAATTCACCCCACAACAGCAGCGCATGCTGGATGCGGTCCGCGCCAACGGCAGCCGCGTGGAACACACGTCAATCGCCGGCGAGCGGGACAGCAGTCGTCGACGCATCGTGTGTTCCGATGCGCAGGCGGAGATCGAGGCCGCCGCGCGCTGGGCGCGCTCACTGCTGGAAGCCACGCCAACCCTGCGCATCGCTATCGTCGTGCGGGATCTGAGCGAACAGCGGCAGGTCATCACCCACACGCTTGACCGCATCCTGTGTCCAGGTGCACCGGCGGATCACACCGCGCGGCCCTATAACCTGTCACTCGGCCAGGGACTTACGGATTGCCCGGTGGTGAGTGATGCATTGATCGTGCTGCAATACCTGCGTTGGCGCCTGCCCTTCGCACAGGCCAGCCGCCTGCTGCGCTCACCGTTCCTCGCTGCTGCTGACAGTGAATCCGCGGCGCGCGCACGCCTCGAGATCAGAGTGCGAGATGTCAACCAGGATCAGGTGGGCCTAAACCGGTTACTGGCATTGGCCCAGAAAAGCGGAGAGACCAGCACATTTCACGCAATGCTGGAAGCTGTAATGAAACTCCAGCGGGTTACGCCTGAACGGCAACTTCCGAGTGCATGGTCGAAGACCTTCGCTGCGCTACTCAAGACTTTTGGCTGGCCGGGGGAACGCAACCCCGACAGTAACGAATACCAGGCGGTGAATGTTTTGCGTGAAGCACTGAGTGAGTTCGCACAACTGGATGCGGCACTGCCTGCGATCGATGCGGGGGATGCGCTCACGCGTTTCACGCGGCTGGTCGCGCGGCGCGAGTTCCAGCCGGCCAGCGCGGATGTGCCGCTGCAGGTGCTGGGCATGCCGGAGACCGCCGGTCTGCAGTTCGACCACCTGTGGATCATGGGTCTGACCGATGCGGTGTGGCCGCCGAGCCCGCGCCCCGATCCCTTCATCCCCTGGACCATCCAACGGCGTCACCGGCTGCCGCATGCCAGCGCCGCGCGTGAACTGGAATACGCCAGCCAGGTCACCGCCCGGCTCCTGGCCAGTGCGCCTGAGGTGATGGTAAGCACACCCGAGCGCGATGCGGATACGGAATTGCGTCCCAGCCCGCTGCTGGCAGAAATCGAGCTGGCCGCGAAGGCGGACGTTGCGATGTCACCAGTGCAGGACTGGCGCGCGCGCCTGCAGCAGGACGCGGCCATTGCCCTGACGGAATTCACCGACGACCACGGTCCGCCGCTGACTGAGGCCGGCATCGTCGCCGGCGGCACCCAACTGCTGCAGGCGCAGGCGGCCTGTCCGTTCCGTTCCTTCTCTATATATAGATTGGGCGCCCGGGAACTGCCGACGCCGTCGCCGGGACTCAGCCCTAAGGAGCGCGGCATCGTGTTACACGACATCATGGCAATGCTGTGGGAGCGGCTCGGTGATCACGCCACCCTCCTGAACTTACAAGCCGGCGAGCGGGTACAACGGGTTGAAGACAGCGTCGCCCAGGTGCTGGACCGCTTCGCAGCGCGTGATCCCGAGGTCTTCACACCGAACTTCAAGCGGCTTGAACAGGAGCGTCTGACGCGATTGATTGTCGCGTGGCTTGATATCGAAGCCGCGCGTGCACCGTTCAGTGTCGAAACGCCTGAGCAGGAGCGCAACGTGCCGCTCGGACGGCTGTTGCTCAAGACCCGCGTGGACCGTATCGACCGGCTGCCGGATGGCGGTCGTGTGCTCATCGACTACAAGAGTGGCACGGCCGATCCACGCAAGTGGTTGGGCACGCGGCCCGATGAACCACAACTGCCCATCTACGCGGTCTCGGACCCGCGAGCATTTACGGCGGTGCTGTTCGCACAGCTCAGCACCGGTGATCTGCGTTATCGCGGAGTCGCCGAACACCATGGCCTGGTTCCGGATATCGCAGCCTACAGCTCGGTGCGCAAGCAGCCCAACGAACCGCAGGATTGGCCTGCGTTGCTGGCCCACTGGCGTGCTGCAGTGACTGCGCTGGCGGATGAATTCGCCAAAGGCGAGGCACGCGTGGATCCAAAACACGCCGCTGATACCTGCCGCTACTGCCACCTTCAAGCTCTGTGCCGCATCCATGAGCGTGCTAGCTTGAGCATGGAGGACGATGATGCGCAAGAGTGAGCATCCACCGGCGGATGCCGGCATGCGCGCCCGTGCCCTGGATGCGCGCCGGTCATTCATCGTGCAGGCACCGGCCGGGTCCGGCAAGACCGAACTTCTGACTCAGCGGTTCCTGACGCTGCTCGCGGTCGTGGATGAGCCAGAAGAGATCCTGGCCATCACCTTCACCAAGAAAGCCGCCGGCGAGATGCGTATGCGCGTGGCACGCGCTCTGGAACTGGATGACGCCCAGGCGCCGGCGGAAGCGCACAAGCGGCATACCTGGGAACTGGCGCGTCGCGCACGTGCCCGCGACCAGCAGCGCGGCTGGAACATTGCACGTCACCCGGCGCGACTGCGCATCCAGACCATCGATTCCCTGAACGCTGAACTCACCCGGCGCATGCCGCTGCTGTCGAAGTTCGGCACGCAGCCGGGAATCGCCGAGCGTCCGGGGCCGCTGTATCTGGAAGCCGCGCGCCGCACGCTGGCGCTGCTGGAAGAGGGTGAGCCGCAGCAGGCCCAGGCCGCAAGCACCTTGCTGGTGCATCTGGATAACAACCTGCCACAGGTGATGCAGCTCGCGGCCGACATGCTGCCGCGCCGTGACCAATGGCTGCAGCACACGCAGGTACGGTCCGAGACTTCCAGGCGTGATGACCTGGAACAGGCCCTGCGCGAAGAAGTGCGTGTGGTATTGGCGGATTTGTTGGAAACCATACCCGTCGATTGCCGCCGACCGCTGGCGGAACTGGCGGGCACAGCGGCCGTAAACCTGCGTGTTAAGTCCATAGCATCGGATATCGTCGCCTGCGCGGAGCTCGAATCACTGCCCGGCACAGGCCCGGAGGACCTGCCGGCCTGGCGTGGCATCGTGGAACTGTTTCTCACCAAACAGGACGAATGGCGGCGTCAGATCAATGCCAGCCAGGGCTTCCCGCCGGAGAACCGTGACGACAAGACCCGCGTGCTGGAACTGTTGCGGCGTTTCAGCTTAGAGGAAGACCTGCATCGACTGCTGGCACGTGTACGCAGGTTGCCGCAATCAGGTTATGAGGAGCATCAATGGCAGGTACTGGATGCGTTGTTGAGCCTGCTGCCGCAGGCGGTGGCGCAGCTGCAACTGGTGTTTATGGAGCACGGCGAAGTGGACTATGCTGAAGTTTCGCTGGGCGCCTTGCGGGCGTTGGGTACTGACGACGAACCCACGGACCTGACCCTGACCCTGGACCAGCGCCTGCAGCACATCCTGGTGGATGAATTCCAGGACACCTCGGTGAACCAGACCGAGTTGCTTTCGAAGCTCACCGCCGGCTGGCAGGCTGATGACGGTCGCACCCTGTTTCTGGTGGGCGATCCCATGCAGTCCATCTACCGTTTCCGCGAGGCGGAAGTGGGCCTGTTCCTGCGCACACGCCAGCAAGGTATTGCCGGACTGCGACTCACGCCGCTCACGCTGAGTGCGAATTTCCGTTCCCAGGCGGGGCTGGTGCAGTGGTTCAATGCCACCTTCCCACAACTGTTCCCACATCAGGAAGACATCGCCAGCGGCGCTGTCCCCTATGCGGAAACCACCGCACAACACGCAACACTGGAGGACGCAGCCGTCAGCCTGCATACGCAGCTGCAGAAAGACCCCGCAGCTGAAGCTATACAAATCACATCCATCATCGCAGAAGCGCGTAGACAGCATGGAGATGTGCGCATCGCGGTGCTGGCGCGTGCCCGCAAACATCTCGCAGCCAGCGTGCGCCGCCTGCGCGCGCTGGATATCCCATTCCGCGCGGTGGAACTGGAGAACCTGGGTGAGCGGCCGGTAGTGCAGGATCTGCTGGCATTGACCCGGGCGCTGCTGCATCCGGCGAACCGCACTGCATGGCTGGCGATAGTGCGTGCACCCTGGTGTGGGTTGAGTCTTGCGGCACTGCAGGCAATGGCAGGTACAGATGAGTGCGTGACGATTCCGGAACGTTTGCGCGACGAAACTCTCATGACCCGTCTCAAGTCGCAGGTAGCCGGCACGCGTTTTGCATCAGTGCGCAGGATTTTGCTGGAAGCGCTTTCTGAACGACGCCGCGGCAGTCTGCGGGAACAAGTGGAACGCGTATGGCTGCAACTGGCAGCGCCGGCTACCCTCAGGTCGGTCGAGGACCTGGCGGATGCGGAAGCCTATCTGGAATTGCTGGAAACTTTGGATGACGGTGGCGAGCTGCGGGATGGCGCGGAATTGGACACCGCACTCACGCAATTGTTCGCGCGGCCGGATCCGCGCGCAGATGAATCGCTGCAGCTCATGACCATGCACAAGGCCAAGGGCCTGGAGTTCGATGTGGTGATCGTACCCGGCCTGGGCGCCGGCCCGGGGCGGCGCGAAAAGCCGCTGCTCACTTGGCTGGAACGCCCGCGACCTGAAGGTCGCAACGACCTGCTGCTGTCGCCGCTGGAACCCAAGGGCGGCGAGCAGGATCCTATCTATCAGTTCATCCTCACTCTTAAGCACGAGCAGGAACGCCTGGAGATGACGCGCCTGCTGTACGTGGCGGCCACACGCGCGCGGCAGAGACTGCATCTGTTCGGCCACACCACGGTGCGGGAGAAGGGTGGCGAGCGCAGTCTCGCAGAGCCACGCAAGGACTCGTTGCTGGGATTGCTGTGGCCGGTGGTGCGGAAAGATTTCGAAGCAGCCCTGCACCAGCAAGCCACACTGGCACCAGTGGCAGCGGAACAACCCACTGTCGGCATGTCACTGCGGCGGCTGCGCCCGGACTGGGAGATTCCGGCGCCGGACATTGCCTTGTCCTGGCCGGGGGCCGCACAGACGCTGGCGGCTGAGGAAGATATGCTGGAGTTCGAGTGGGTAGGGGATACCTTGCGACATGTGGGAACCGCGGTGCACCGCCTGCTGCAGCGCATCGCTGAAGATGGGCAGATGCAGTGGGATGATGCGCGCGTACACGCCTTGAAACCACTCATTGTTCATTGGTTGCTGGAATTGGGCGTCACACAGGCGGAACTGGATGACGCTGTCGATGATGTGTCGCAGGCGTTGACAGCAACCCTCGCGGATGCGCGTGGCCGCTGGATACTCGATAACTCGCATGCGCAAGCGCGCACCGAGTACGCCTTGAGTCATTTCGACGGACTGCGCCTTGCCACGAACATCATCGACCGGACTTTTGTGGATGCGGATGGCACTCGCTGGATCGTGGATTACAAAACCGGCCGGCATCACGGGGGCGATGTGGAAGTGTTCCTGGCGCGTGAACGTGAGCGCTACCGCCAACAACTGGAGAGCTATGCGCAGCTGATGCGCGGGCTGGAACAGAGGCGTGTTAAAGTAGGTCTGTACTTCCCGCTGTTGCGGCGCTTCGTGGACTGGGAACCCGCCGATGGCTGAGACTCTGGCACATTCTCTGGTAGTGGCGATTTCCTCACGGGCGCTGTTCGATCTGGAGGAAAGCCACCACCTCTTCACCCAGCAGGGATTGGAGGCCTATTCCCGCTACCAGATCGAGCATGAAGACGACTTGCTGGAGCCGGGTGTGGCCTTCACGCTGGTGAAGAAACTGCTGCGTCTGAACAGCCCGGGCCAGGACAAGCGCGTGGAAGTGATCTTACTGTCGCACAACAGTGCCGATACCGGCCTGCGCATCTTCAACTCCATCCAGCATTACCAACTGGACATCACGCGCGCCGCTTTCACCAACGGCGTCGCTCCCTGGCGTTACGTGGAACCTTTCAGCGCCGACTTGTTCCTGTCGGCGGAGCCAAAAGATGTGGTGGCGGCACTAGACGCGGGAAGGGCTGCGGCAGCTATCGTACCGTCACGCACAGAAACCACGGCTTCCGAACAGTTGCGCATCGCATTCGATGGCGACGCCGTTCTGTTTTCTGACGAAGCCGAACGGGTCTATCAAGAACAGGGTCTGGCGGCTTTTGTCGAGAGCGAGAAAGCCCAGGCACGCGCCCCGTTGAGCGGCGGCCCCTTCAAGAATTTTCTGGCGGCGCTGCATCGCATCCAGGCAGACTATCTCATGGACCAATCACCAATTCGCACCGCGCTGGTGACCGCGCGCTCGGCGCCCGCCCACGAACGTGTGATACGTACCTTGCGCGCCTGGAATATCCGTATCGACGAAGCCCTGTTTCTCGGCGGTTTGCCCAAAGGAGCATTCCTCAAGACCTTCGGTGCGGATATCTTCTTCGATGACCAGAAAGGTCATGTGGAAGCGGCCGCTGGCTATGTGGCCACTGGCCACGTGCCCCATGGTGTCACCAATCTAAAAAGTAAATAGAAGACTGCTTAATGAGTAATGATCTTGACAGTTGGCAGGAAGAACAGCAATCGGCATTTCTGTACCGGGTAATTGCGGGCCGCGAGCCTGCGCCTGAACTGCGCACCCTGTTCGTGAAACTGGCGGATGCAGCTGAGGGGCAGGCGCTTCATTGGCAGAAGCTCTTGACCGACAAGGGTGTGAGGCTGCCAGAACATTTTCATCCCGCGGTACGCGCGCGCCTGGTGGCGCGGCTGGTGAGACTGATGGGACCGCGGCGTTTGCTGCCGATCCTGGCGGCCATGAAAGTACGCGGACTATCGGTGTACACGGGCACCACGGCGAGTGGCCACGACGCACCGGTGGCCGGCCGCCAGGAAACACGCCACCGGCATCTGGCGGGCGGCGGAAGTTTCCGTGCTTCGGTGTTCGGCGTGAACGACGGGCTGGTGTCGAATGCCAGCCTGATGCTGGGTGTGGCGGGCGCGGCCTTCGACAGCCACGTGATCCTGCTGGCCGGCATCGCCGGCTTGCTGGCGGGCGCGGCTTCCATGGCTGCGGGCGAATATGTCTCCATGCGTTCCCAGCGGGAGATGTTCGAATACCAGATCGGACTGGAGCGCGATGAACTGGCGGCCTATCCGGAAGAGGAGGCTGAGGAACTGGCGCTTATATATGAAGCGCGTGGGGTTGCGTCTGCCGAGGCCCGCCGGCTCGCCGACACCATCACCCACGATCCAGCACGCGCCCTCGACACGCTGGCGCGGGAAGAATTGGGTCTCAATCCACAGGAACTGGGCTCGGCCTGGGGTGCGGCAATCTCGTCATTCATCGCGTTCGCGCTGGGTGCTTTGATCCCGTTGATCCCGTTTTTCTGGCCACAGCCGCAACACGGCATCTACTGGTCCATCGGCCTGACAGCAGTAGCCCTATTCGCCACTGGCGCCACTGTTAGCCTGTTCACCGGCCGCGGCCTGATGTGGAGCGCGCTGCGCATAGTGTTGATTGGTGTGCTCGCCGCTGGTGCTACCTTCTTAGTCGGACATCTTTTCGGTGTGGCGCTGAGTTCTGCTTGATGTTGAATCTATTGATAGTTATCTCTTAGAGATATGTGTTCGATAGTAACTATTTATTATTAATCCGTATTAGCATAAATAATGCTAACCTACCTATAAGTGAGATGTTGCGTTCACTTATTCCTCTGGAACCTCATTGCCATGCAAATGATTGAAGCTTGGCTGAAGTTTAGCCGCAGCGTGCTGGAGACGCCGTTAATCAATTTCGGCCATGTCTCGCTGACGCCAGCTAAGTTGCTGCTGGCAATACTTATCCTGCTGATTGCCTTCTGGGCAGCACGTCTGATCGAGCGTTTGATTACTGGTCTCAGCCGTTCTGGGCACACCACGCTCAGCGCATCCGGTACCTACGCTCTGTCACGCATCCTGCGCTACACGGTATATGTAGTGGGCGCGGTGCTTGCTATCCAAGTACTAGGTATCGATATGGCCAGCCTGGCGTTGTTCGGCGGTGCCGTTGGAATCGGTATCGGCCTGGGCCTGCAGAGCATCTTCAGCAACTTTGTCTCCGGCATCATCATCCTACTGGAGAAGACCCTTAAGGTCGGCGATTTTGTTGAGTTACAGTCCGGTGTGACCGGGCGTGTGTCGGAAATCAATGTGCGCTATACCCGTATCACTACCAACGATTCCGTGGATATCGTGGTGCCCAATTCCGAATTCATCAATGGTAAGTTGACCAACTGGACGTTGAAAGAAACCTACCGGCGCGTGCATGTACCTTTTGGCGTGGCCTATGGCTCAGACAAGAACATGGTGCGAGAGGCGGGTCTGAGTGCTGCCAGGGCGGTAAAGGACACCATTATGGAGCCTGGACGCGCACCGGAAGTCTGGCTGGTGGGATTTGGTGACAGCAGCCTCAATTTCGAACTCGTGGTATGGGTCGGGCAGGAGATGGCGATCGCGCCCGCGCGCACTCAAGCGATCTATCTGTGGGAGCTGGAAACGGCCTTGCGGAAGAGCGGGTTGGAGATACCATTCCCGCAGCGCGATCTGCATATCCGTTCCGGTGTCCTGAATGTGCAGCAGGCGCCCAGTGCGGACGCCAAGTCCTGAGTGCCGGCTCATCCCGTAAACTGCGCTGGGTAACGGAGCTGTAGCAAGGATTTGGGATAGAATAGTCGCGTTTCTCAAGGCACACGGAAGTGTTGTAGTGCATTCATCTCGTCCCCCCTTTCATTTTAATTGCCCAGTACTTCTTTTGCATGTGCCGTTGTGGCGCTGACCACCGGCACTAGCCATGGATCATGGTGATGTAGTTCAAACAGACGGCAAATGGAGATCATTATGTCCAAGTCCAAACAGAACGCCTCGTATGGGTGGGTACCCGACCGGCCCGATTACCGTGACAAACTTTATACCAGCATCGCGGAACCGCCTAAGAAGTTGCTACGCAAGGTGGATCTGAGACCGGGTTGTCCGCCGCTGGAGAATCAGGGACAGCTCGGTAGCTGCACGCCCAACGCGCTGATGGGCAACCTGGAATTCCTTGAAAAGAAAACCCGGCGCACGGTCACCGACCTGAGCCGCCTGTTCGTTTACTACAATGAATGCGCCATGGAAGGCACCGTGAATGAGGATGCGGGTGCGTTGATTCGCGATGGCGTTAAACTGCTTGTCAAACAGGGCGTATGCGCGGAAAAAATTTGGCCCTACAAGATTTCTGATTTCACCGATAAACAGTCCTCGGCCTGCTACCGGCAGACCAAGAACCACCAGGTGACTTCCTATAACCGCATCGTCGGGCTGTAGCTGATGCGCCAGTGTCTGGCGGAAGGCTATCCCTTCGTGTTCGGCTTCTCGGTCTATACCGCTTTCGAATCCGTTGCGGTGGCCAGGACCGGTCGCTTGAGTTTGCCGAAGCGCGGCGAAAAGAACATGGGCGGCCACGCGGTGTGCGCCGTCGGCTATGACGACCGGGAGAAACGCCTGCTGGTGCGCAACTCCTGGGGTGCACACTGGGGCATGCAGGGTTATTTCACCATGCCATACGACTACGCAGACGACGCCAATCTGGCGGATGATTTCTGGACGCTGCCGGCGTTTGAGAACAGTTGAAGCAACGGGGAGTTCGCCGTCTCAAGGCGGGCTTATTTTCCGGCGCTGTGCCTGAAACCGATCCCAGCCCGGATTTTCCGAGCGCAGCAGGTGCATGAGATTGCTGTGTATAAGGCGGCGGAACCCGGCATCTGGATTCAAAGTTGGTCCCAGCAGAGCGATGTTGGTTACGTGCCGGGTCAATGTCAGTGGTACTGGCTGCGGCGGCAGTACATAGTCGTCGGTGCGGTTGGCGGTGCCCTGGTTATTGGTCTGCACGAAAAACGGCACGAACGCCTGGCCGATGACAGTCAGCGATTGGTAGTCACCCAGGAATAAACCTTCCGAATCGGGCGCCAGATCCAGGTCGAAGGGGCCGGAGATATGCTGCTCACTCCAGTGTATGCTATCAGTGGATGAAGTGAACCAGTAATCAGTGATCAGCTGACTCGGATCGCTGGTGTTGTTTCTGAAGTCGAAATAACTCACGCCGATAGTACCGTCGGGCATAATGGCAACGCTGGGTGTGAATGCCGGCACTGACGGCACCGAGTTGATTTCCACCGGCGCAGACCATGTCTGGCCATCGTCTGCTGATTGAGACAGGGCAATGCCATCGTGATTGCCGTTGCTGAAGCGCGCGTCCTGCCATACCACCACCAGTTTATTGCCGGGCCCGGCCACCATCTGCGGCAAGCTGCCGCCATCGCGCACCAGGTTGCCGGTATTGGGGTCGCGGGTTCCCACGGATAAGTCTTGCGCTACGTCAAGCGGCGCTGACCAGGTGGTCCCGTGATCAGTGGACGTGATCACCTCGATGGTCGCTATGGCATTGTTAGTATTGGTTCCATCGATCTCCTCGAACACATCCACGATGGTGCCGTCCGCCAACCCAACAATTTCATTGCCGAGGGTCTGATTGTTGACGCCCGGATCATAAATGGCTGCAGCCGTTTGCCAGGATACACCGCCATTTGCGGTGTATGCGAAATACGCCGGACCGTGACCGCTGTTATCAAGACGGTCCCAAACTGCATATACATAGTTTGGGTCGTTGGGGTCGGCGGTGATGGTCTCCTTGTCGTTGAAGGCATTAGCGCCGTCGAGGATAAGGGTGGCCGTATTACTCCAGCTGACCCCGGCATCGGCTGAACGGCTGACCAGCACGCTGCTGAGCGAACCTGGCGCTAAGATGTCTCCGGTGAAGGAGATGGAGATCACATAGGCCACGCCGTTGGGTGAGAACGTTACCCACGGATCTGAGGCGCGATCATAGTCACCACCGTTGAGGTTGCTGCCGCCGCCGCAGATGGACAGATTAATGGGCTGCTGGCTCCAGACCTTGCCGCTATCCAGGCTGCGCGCGATCACCAGTCCATGGGCGCCACCATCGGACCAGCGGTCCTGCTGCCAGATACCGATGAGATTGGAAGGATTGGTGGGATTGACCGCCACGTACGGTTCCACTTCGGCGTCTTCATAATTCACGCTGCCTGCCATGGCGCCGCCACAATTGGCAGCGTAAGGCGATGCGCCGGATACGCGCACCAGTGGTGCGCCCGGCGGTGGCAGAGTCGGAGGAGGTGGCGTGACTGAGGACGAGGAGGTACTGGAACCACCGCCGCAGCCGGCCATCGATACAGCGGCCAGTATAGCGATAAAAAAGTGTCTGCTGCGCAGCATCTTCATCGTTGTCCGGAAATCGCATGCATAAGTCATGCATATCATTTATAGCATGTCCGCTGAAGATGACTGTAATGGCATGATCTAATTAACAAATGAATCAGATGTGTGACGCCGGTCAAAGAAACGGCGAGCCAGTGCCCGCCGTTTTGTGCTCACAGCTTGGTTATGAAAGTTACCAGATCACACAAATATGCTTGTTCACCATGGGGCTGTTCTGCGGCACATGGTAGGCCTGCTGGAACTGCGGCAAATTTGCCATGGTGCCATTCACTCGATACTTGGCCGGTGGGTGCGGATCGATAGTCACCAGGCGTCGCGCTTCTTCGGGGCGGATGTTCTCCGCCCAGACATGTGCTGCACCCAAGAAGAACTGCTGGTCGGGCGTGAAGCCATCGATGGTCTTGGCGTCTTTGTAATATGGCGAGGCGTGGAAGGCACGCCATGCCAGCTTCAAGCCACCCAGGTCCGCGATAGCTTCCCCGGTCACGAGCTTGCCCTGTACATGCACATCACCATCTACGGTATAACTTGAGAACTGCTTGGCGATGCATTTCACATTTTTCTCAAACTTTCGTTTGTCGGCCTTGGTCCACCAGTTTTTCAGATTGCCATATCCGTCGAATTGGCTGCCCTGATCATCGAAACCATGGGTAGTCTCATGGCCCATGACGAAACCGATGGCGCCATAGTTCACCGCCATGGGCGCCTTGGGATCGAAGAATGGCGGCTGCAGGATGCCAGCCGGGAAGTTGATATTGTTCATGGACGGATCGTAGTAGGCGTTCACCGTCTGCGGCGTCATCGCCCATTCGTTCCTGTCCACGGGTTTGCCAATCTTGTTGAGTTCGCGATTGTTTTCGAACTCGTTGGCACGCATAACGTTCAGTACATATGGTCCCCGGTCGATGCTGAGGGCGGAATAATCGCGCCATTTATCCGGATAACCAATGCGCTCGCCCATCAGGTCGAGTTTCTTAATGGCGGATTTGCGAGTGTCGAGGCTCATCCATTTGATGGTTTCCAGATCGCTGTTCAGCGCCGCTCAGATGCCATGCAGGATGTCCAGCACCGAGGCTTTGGATGATGGCGGGAATTTATTTTCCACATAAGCTTTACCGACGGCGAACCCCAAGGCGTAGTTCTCGGCTCTGATGACACGTTTCCAGCGGGGCAGCAGCACTTTGGCGCCGGTGAGTGCCGATCGCATCTTGAAATTTTCCTCCACGAATGGCTGTGACAGATACGGAGCGAATGCATCGACCAGCTGCCAGCGCAGATAAGTCTTCCAGTTGCTCAGAGGCACACTGGCCAGTTGCATGTCCATGGCTTTGAAGAACTTGGGCATAGCTATGTTGATGCTCTTGAGTTCCGGATGTCCCACATTGGCGAAATAATCTTGCCAGGAGAAGTTAGGTGTGGTCTTGTCCAGTTGCACCAGGTTCATGACGTTATATATAGCGTGTGGATCACGCTGCTCGATCTGCGACATGGAAGCTTTGGCAAGATTGGTCTCGATATCCATGACGATACCGGCATCGCGCGCGGCGTTGTCCTTGGTGTCACCGAGCAATTCGAGGCTTCGGGCGATGTGTTGTACATATTGCTCGCGGATTTTGGTGAATTTTGGATCTTTCTTGAGATAGTAATCTCTGTCGGGCAAACCCAAGCCGCCCTGGCTTACTACACCAATGACTTTGGTTGAATCCTTGAAGTCTTGCATCTGATCCATATCAAAGAGGGCGTTGACACCGATCATCTGCAGATGCGCAATCTCTGTCTGCAATTGCTTCAGGTTAGAAATGTTGTTGATACGGTCAAGTTCGGGCTCCAGGGGCTTGCTGCCTGCCTGGTTGATGGCAGTCTCATCCATGCCGCTATAGTAGAAATCGCCTATCTTCTGGGTGTTGCTCCCGGGCTGCGCCTGGCTATCCTTGGTGGCAGACTCCAGTATCTGATGAATGGTGTCCGCGTTCTCATTCTGCAGGATATCGAACGTCCCCCAAGTGGAATAGGCGGCAGGGATCGGGTTGGCTTTCCGCCAGCCACCATTGGCATATCCGAAAAAATTCTGCGCCGGATTAATGCCGCGGTCGAGCCAATCAAGGTTCAAGCCGTACGCGTCAGTTACGATAGCACCGGATGTTGGGGGTTCGCCTGTGGCGAATGCGTCCACTGGCATGCTGCAGAGCAGAATTATGAGAAGTGTGTGGATCAATCGCATAAAACTTCCATTCAGGTGCATGGGTGTTGTATAAATCTGGAGCTCATAGAATAAGTGTTTTTCGGGATATCTTAATGGGCACGAGCGACGTGATGGGCTACATTGGCGGGTACGTTTTGTCGCGCGTGAGATGAATAGTAACATAGGCGCGGGAATTCTAGAGCGGCATGCGTAGGCTTGTGACTTTGCGTGAATGCTTGGAATATGTAGGCATCGGGCACGCAAAGCTTGTGCTCATACCGGATTAAACAATATATAGAGGTGTCGCCTCATGAAAATCGCAATCGTCTATCTGGCCTTCTTGCTGTCCATGACGTTGGCAACTGTGATCAGCCCTGTGGCTGCTGCAGACGTCACCGCTGCCTACCCAGGCACGCTCACCCTGAATGTGGATTTGAGGGATGCGCCCCGCAAGGTTTTTCATGTACACGAGGTGGTCCCGGTCTCTCCGGGTCCGCTAACGCTGTATTACCCCAAGTGGATACCGGGTGAACACTCGCCCAGCGGCCCGCTGCAGAACGTCGCCGGACTGATGATCACCGCCGACGGCAAGTCGATATCTTGGCGCCGGGATCTGGTGGATATGTACGCCATCCATCTGACAGTGCCCCAGGATGCGCATACACTGGAAGTGGCATTCGATTTCCTGTCGCCCACCAGCGGCGGCAGTTTCGGTGGCAGCGTTTCAGCTACGCCAGTCATCGTGGATCTGGAATGGAACCAAGTGTTGTTGTACCCATCGGGGTATGCGTCACAGAACATCATGTTCGATGCCAGTGTGAGACTTCCTTCGGGTTGGCAATATGCCACGGCGCTGGAACCCCACACGGGCGGCAGCGACGATGTCAAATTCAAATCCGTGAGCCTCAACAACCTGGTGGATTCACCGCTGATCGCTGGCGAATATTTCCGTCAGGTGGATCTGGATCCAGGCGCCAAGGTGCCGGTGTATATGGATCTGGTGGCGGACGGTCCCGAGAATCTGGTAATCACACCGCTACAGATACAGCATTACCGCAATCTGGTGCAGCAGGCCTACAGGACTTTCGGCTCACATCATTACGACTCCTACCATTTCCTGTTTACGCTATCGGATAACACCGGCCATTTCGGTCTCGAACATCATCAATCCAGCGACGACCGCACCTGGGCGGATTACTTCACGAATACCGACACAGAGCTGGTCGGTTCCTCACTGTTGCCGCACGAATACACGCACTCCTGGAACGGCAAGTTCCGCCGTCCCTATGATCTTTGGACACCAGACTTCAACTCCATGCCGGAAAAGGACGACCTGCTGTGGGTCTATGAAGGGTTGACACAGTATTACGGTGAAGTGCTGACTGCGCGCAGTGGATTATGGAGCCAGGACCAGTACCGAGAGGCTCTGGCGCTTAGTGCCGCTACCCTGGATCACCGACCGGGGCGCACGTGGCGTCCCTTGCAGGATACTGCCGACGAAGCTTCGATCCTCTATTACGTCCCCGGCGATTGGGCCAATTGGCGCCGTGGCACGGATTTTTATGATGAAGGCGTGCTCCTGTGGCTGGATGTGGACACCAAGATCCGTGAGTTGAGCCATGGTAGCCGTTCACTCAACGACTTCGCGCGGGAATTCTTCGGCATCAACAACGGCAGCTATGTCACCATGACGTACGATTTCAACGACATCGTCGCTGCCCTCGATAAAGTACAGCCCTACGACTGGGCAGCGTTCCTCAAGAAAATCCTCGATACCAAGCAATACCATGCGCCACTCGACGGTCTTACACGCGGCGGCTACCAGCTGGTGTACACGGGCGAACCTTCGAGCTTCGAGAAGGCCAGCGAGAAGGTGCGCAAACAGCTGTATGCCATGTACTCGATCGGTCTGCAGGTGAGCACCGGCGATAAATCCAAAGGTGCGATCCAGGATGTTCTATGGGATGGTCCCGCCTACAAAGCTGGCTTGGCACCGGGCATGACCATCATCGCGGTGAATGGCCGCGCCTTCACACCAGAACTATTCCGTGAGGCTATACGCCAGGCCAAGGACTCAACAGCGCCGATCCAGATCCTGGCGAAGAACTTGGATTATTACACAACCTACGCGGTGGATTACCACGGAGGCCTGATGTATCCGCACCTGGAAAAAGTGCGGTCGCAGACGGACTATCTGGATCAGATCATCACACCGCTGAAATGAATTGATTTGATCCGCAGCGCTACTCCGTCGGCTTATGTGACATGTGTTGCTGCAGCTCGATCGGCAAACACCACCGCGCATTGGCGTTCGATGTGGCAGGCCGGCATGTCAGCGTCGTTGTCACAGAGATGAGCAAGCACCTGTGCCTTAGCGGCTCCGGTAACCAACCATAGGATTTGGCGTGAACGGTTGATGAACGGATAGGTCAGGGTCATGCGGCGATGGCGCTGGTAGACACCGGTGATGGCTACGTCCGTATCCCGCACTTCCAGTACCGGGTCTCCCGGCACCAGGGAGGCGGTATGGCCGTCAGCGCCCAGACCCAGATGCACTAGATCGAAGACCGGCGGCGACCCACCCAGACGCTGCAAGACTCCCGTATATTCTTGTGCTGCTGCAGGCAGATCCCGCACTTCGACCGGCATTGGATAGACTTGTTGTGTAGTCAGCGGCACGTGTGCGAGCAGATGTTGCTGCAGCGATGTGAGATTCCGGTCCATATCGCCCAGTGGCGCGATGCGCTCGTCCACCTGGATGATATGCATTCGGGACCATGGCAGGTTTAATGCCGCCAGTATCTCGAACATTTTTGCAGGCGTTTTACCGCCACTCACAGCCAACAGAAACCGGCCGCGCTCAGCAACGCACTGATGGGCGAGTCTGGTAATGAAGTCCGCAGCCTTCTGGGCAGTAGCATCTGCGTCTGCAAAGACATGAGGTTTGAGTTTCACGCTAGGATCTTCACGCACTTTGGGGAGGTGTTATGGCATCAGACAACCAGGTGACTATTTCCGTCTCTGCGAAGCGTTTTCTTTTGACAAGGCGCTATGTCTCAATGATCCGTTGAGATATGTATGTCGCTGCTGCCACAGGCGGAAACCGCCAACGAATGCATAGGCATTATCGCCGCGCCGTGTTTGCGGTGGCAGTCGTTTGATATGTTTAACGTTACCCCCGCCCAGCATGATGTAATCGGGCAATAGTGCGTTGCGGAAACCTTTGACCACCTTCTTTACGATAGCGCGCCATTGCTTGTTCCCGAGGCGCTTGCGCCCGTTCTCGCCAAGATAGTCTTCATAGGTTTCTTTGTCCGCATAATGCAGATGCCCCAATTCCATTGTAACTATCACACCGTCGTCGATGAGCGCCGATCCCAAACCGGTTCCCAGACCCAGGAACAGCATCTTTCCGCCTTTGTAACCCCCCAACGCTTGCATGGCAGCATCGTTGATAATTTTGACGGGACACCCGAAGGCGGTCTCAAAGTCAAAACCTACCCAGCCACTGCCTAGGTTGTGGGGCTCGTGCATAATCCTACCGCAGTGCACCACGCCGGGATAACCAATCGAAACTGCGTGGTATCGCCATCGACTGGTGAGTTTCAGGACGCTCTTCACCATCTGGCTTGGTGTCAGTTTCGCACCCGATTTGAATTTGATCGGGTTGTCATGCCCGTTGGCGACGCACTTGACATGCGTTCCACCGACATCGATGACGAGTATTTCCCTGGATTTATCCACGTCAGTTTTCATGCGACGTGGGCCAGTGTGGCAGGGCGCTCGCCTTTCTCGCTGGCGCGCTTGACTTCATATTCGGACATTGACAGTAGATGGGCGGTGTTGATCAGTGCCATGTGTGTCAGGGCCTGAGGGAAATTTCCGAGCATGCGATGTGTACGCGAATCATATTCTTCCGCCAGCAGGCCCACATCGTTGCTCAAAGCAAGCAAGCGTTCGAACAAAGCCTCACCTTGCGTGCGCCGTCCGCATAAAATCAGGCAGTCGGCAAACCAAAATGAACAGGGTAGGAATGTGCCTTCACCAGGCGGCAACGCATCGGTGTGATTTGTGGTCGAATAACGTTGCACCAGACCATCGACCGTGAGCTCGCGCTCGATCGCTTCGACGGTTCCACGCACCCGTGGATCATCGGGAGGCAGAAATCCGACCAGGGGGATCAAGAGAAGGCTCGCATCCAGATACGGTGAGCCGTAAGACTGCACGAATGTATTACGTTTCGCATCGTAGCCATCAGAGCACACCTGCGCGTGAATCGCTTCGCGTATTTTCCGCCAGCGCTTTATCGGGCCATCGAAACCGAAGCTCTCCGCATCCTTGATCGCCCGGTCGAAAGCCACCCATGCCATCACTTTGGAGTGGGTGAAATGACGGCGCGGCCCGCGTATTTCCCAGATGCCGTCATCCGGCTGCCCCCAGTTGTTTTCCAAAAACTGGAGCAACACAAGTTGCACTTCCCAGGCCTCGGACTCAGGTTCCATGCCGGCGACCCGCGCCAGATGCAGGGTATCCATGACTTCCCCATAGACATCGAGCTGGAACTGTTTGGATGCCGCATTGCCGACGCGCACGGGCTTTGCGCCGCCGTAACCGGGCAGCCAGTCAATTTCGTACTCCTCGAGACGGCGTTTGCCGGTAATGCTGTAGAGGATTTGCAAGTCTTCCGGGCTGCCGGCAGCAGCCCGCAATAGCCATTCACGCCACGCGACGGCTTCTTCGTGGTAGCCCGTGAGCAGCAGCACGTTAAGCGTGAAAGCAGCATCGCGCAGCCAGCAATAGCGGTAGTCCCAGTTACGGGCACCACCCGGCCGCTCCGGCAAAGACGTCGTGGGGGCGGCAACGATGCCTCCGGTAGGCGCATATATCAGGGCTCTTAGCGTGTTCAGTGAACGCACCACCGCATCGCGCCAGTGCCCATGATAGGTGCAGCGCCCGGACCATGTACGCCAGTTTTTTTCAGTCGCGGTTAATGCCTGCTCAGGATCTACGGCTTGCAGTATCCCCTCATGTGAGGGGCGATAATTGAGCGTAAATGCTGTGCGCTGACCTTTATCCACATGGAATTCCGCTATGGTCTTCATATTTTCACCACGCACCCCAACAGCGGTGCGCAACTCCAGCGTATCTGGCCCTGCTGTTGCCAACAGCACGTCATCCGATCGCCGTACCCATGGCACGATGTGACCGTAGTCAAAGCGAATGACGAGTTCCATTCGCATCATTACCCGCCCACGCAGACCTTCGATGATACGCACCACATCCCAGCGCTCATCAGAGAGCGGCATGCAGTCGATGATGCGCACTGCCCCTGTCCGTGTCTCGAATTCTGTTTCCAGCACCAACGTGCCATCACGGTAGCGGCGTTGTGTGCTGCGTATTTCGGCTTTCGGGGCGATCAACCAGCGTCCGTGGGAGGGTTCGCCCAAGAGCGCCGCGAAACATGCGCCGGAATCGAAGCGCGGGAAACACAGCCAATCGATGGAACCGTCGCAGCCCACCAAGGCGGCAGTATGGCAATCGCCAATCAGTGCATAGTCTTCAATCGGCAGTGCCATCACCAATCCCGGGGTTGTACCAACCGCCATCAGCGGCGATGAGCGCTTGCGCTTCACTGGGCCCCCAACTGCCGCGCTTGTAGACGAACGCCGGGTGATGTTTCTTCAGGACAGGATCGACCACCGTCCAGGCGGCTTCGACCGCATCTTCGCGGGTAAAGAGCGCACCATTGCCGGCCATGGCGTCGCTCAGGAGACGTTCATAGGGGCTCTCTTCTCCCGGCTGCTCATCGAGCAGGTAAAGTTCCTGTTGATCTCCAACGAACTCTTTACCAGCGCGCTTGACACGCGCCGCCAGCGCGATGGCCGAATTGGGTGAAAGGCGGAAACGAAAATAATTGGCCCGTCCGTCGGTGGGTGTTGAATCAGCAAACAGCCGCTGTGGCGGTGGTTTCAGGTTCACGATCACCTCAGCCACATTTTCTGCCAGATATTTGCCGGAACGCAGATACCACGGCACTCCCTGCCAGCGCCAGGAATCGATGAATAGCCGCAGGGCGCAGAAGGTCTCGACGTCGGAATCTTTAGCCACGCCCGGTTCTTTTTTATAACCGGCGTATTGGCCACGCACCAGGTCCCTGGGTTTGAGCGGACGCATCGCCTGAAAGACATCCGCGGTTTCTCCGTGCACAGCTCCGAAACCACGATAGGTCGGCGGCTCCATGGCCAGCAGTGCCACGATCTGGAACAGATGGTTCTGGACAACATCGCGTAGACAACCGGCGCTTTCGTAGAAAGCGCCGCGCTTGCCGACGCCAAAGTTCTCGGACAGGGTGATCTGCACGCTAGCGACGTAGTTGCGGTTCCATATCGGTTCGAGGAAAGAGTTGGCAAAACGAAAATACAGGATATTCATGATCGCTTCCTTGGCGAGGTAGTGATCGATGCGGAAAATCGAGTCTTCCGGGAATACCGAATGCGCGACACGGTTGAGTTTTTGCGCCGAAGCCAGATCGCGACCGAATGGTTTTTCGACGATTACACGTGCGCCGTCAGCTAGACCAGCAGCGCCGAGCCCCTTAATGACCGTGGAAAACAGTGTGGGTGGTATGGCGAGATAGTGCGCTGGATGCCGTGCATTACCCAGTGCCTGCTTGAGTGCCGTGAAAGTTCCGGGAGCGTTGTAATCACCGTCGATATAGCGGAGCACGGAGAGCAGATGATCGAGTGCACGCGGGTCGTCTATTTTTCCGTATTCCCGGATGCTGTCTTTGGCGCGCTGGCGCAGTTCCGCCAGGCTGATTTTCGAGGAGGCCACGCCGATCACCGGGACATCTAAACCCCCCTTTTTAGCCATGGCATAAAGAGCCGGAAAGATCATCTTGTGGGCCAGATCACCAGTCACACCGAACAGTGCCAGGGCATCGGACGGTTCCGAATCTCTTCGTTTATTTTCCATTTCAGCGGCTGCCTTTCTTTTCATCATGTCCACCGAATTCACTGCGCATGGCCGACAGCAGCTGGTCGGCAAAATCGTTCTCACCGCGGGAGCTGAATCGCCCATACAGGGCCGCACTCAGCACCGGCGCAGGCACCGAGGTATCGATGGCAGCTTGCAGGGTCCAGCGTCCCTCGCCAGAATCAGAAACTTGGTGACGGAAAGTCGCAAGTTGGGGATCTGAGAGCAACGCATGCGCGCTCAGATCCAGCAGCCATGAACGGATTACACTGCCACGGCGCCAGACCTCGGCTACGTCCGCCAAATTGAAGTCATACTGATAGTTTTCTGGATTCGCCAATGGCGCCGTCTCTGCGTTGATGACCCGTTTCCGTTTACCTGCGTTTGCATGCTGCAGGATATTTAGGCCTTCGGCGTAGGCTTCCATAATGCCGTACTCGATACCGTTGTGGACCATTTTCACGAAATGTCCAGCGCCGCTGGTGCCACAATACAGATAGCCGTTCTCCGCGGTGCCTGATTGCTTGTTACGGCCGGGCGTCCGCGGGGCCGCATCGATGCCAGGCGCCAAAGATTTGAAAATCGGATCCAGGTGCTGAACTACTTTTTCTTCGCCGCCAATCATCAGGCAATAGCCTTCCTTTAGGCCCCAGACTCCGCCGCTAGTTCCCACATCCACATAATGGATCCCCATAGCGGTCAAGTGCTTTGAACGGGTGAGGTCATCACGATAGTGGGAATTGCCGCCATCGATGAGGATATCCCCGGACGACAACAGACCGCCCGTCAGTTTCTTGATGGTATCTTCCACCACCGCTGCCGGCACCATCATCCAGATGGGCCGCGGTTGCGCAAGTTGGCTGACAAAATCCTGGAGGGATGAGGTGGCGGCAGCACCGTCCTTCTGTAATTGCTTTACAGCCTCCGGATGAACGTCATAGACCACGCAATCATGGCCGTCCTTCATAAGTCGACGCACCATGCTGGCGCCCATGCGCCCGAGACCAATCATTCCAAGTTGCATGTGTCTAACTCCATCCTGAATCAGTTGTCAGGAAATAGTGATGGAACTATTATACGCCGTAAGGATATTTATTCAGATCAACGACATGATGTCGTTAAGTTCGTGAGTATGTTGATCATTTGTGTATCTAATAAATGATCAGCCAATCAGATTACCGCACGGATGCTCGATGCATGTGACAATTGAGGTTATTAGAGCCGTATGTAAACCGGATGTATACGGGTCATGATTAGTTGGCTACTATATATAAAATGAATTACATAAACAGGAGTCTATGAACGCGTGCGTGTAACAATCGAATCCTGGACAGCGGCCGATGTCATATGGATTTGGCTGGTTTGGTGGCGGGAAGACGCGAAACTCAACTGATAATCGGGGTGACAGGGGTCACGGGCCGTGGCGAGCGGCCGCACAGAAGTAAGCCAAATAAAACGCGAAGGATTGTTTCGCGCCGGCGAATTGGCAACTAGGTGAAGCTGCTCGTGACTTTCGGGCGGAGCAAAACGTGTAGCCGTGAAAAGCGCGAGGGCGGACACCTACCGGCGATGCATCTGTCAACGAGAAGATGCAATGATCAGTCGAGGTGACAGAATTTAATGCGCGATACTCAGTGCAGGTAGCTGCTTTTATGTTCCACCTGGCAGCCAGGTTACCTGAACAACCAAAGGCGGGCCTGTATTCGCAGGATTATTTGTTGCAGATGCAGTCACCATCGATGTCGAACCGTTGTTGCTTGCAAGCAGCAGTTGTACTGGCATGCCGACATGTAGCACTGAGAATGCCCCGATGCCATTGAATTTAGCTTGTGGTGAAACCATATAGATCTGGCCGTTCACGGTAATGGCATGCTGCGAGTAATCGATGCTCTGTATTTCACCCTTCACGAGCTGGGCAGCACCGTACCCGCCCATGCCCATGACCGGCGCACATAACATAAAAACTGCGATAAGTGCGGCAATCAATACAGTCAGTTCTGATGTGGTTTTAGCGAACATAGTTACTACCTCACTTAATTTGCGACCATGACAGCTGACCGGGTTCTCCGCCACGCTCGCCGATGTTCGCAACCGTGCCGGTCGAGAGCGTGGTCAGTTTCATAACCGGCAAGCCGGTGATGCTGGTGGTGAGGATGTCCGGCGCCGAGGCATACACCTGGCCCAAGCCAATGCCCACCGGATTATCGCCGTTCGCCAGCTCATCGTTGGCATTCAGGCTGCCGCTGCCATCGATATCCAGTTGCGGCTGCGGGAAGCTGCCACCGTTCGAATAGTTCAAGGCCATCAGGAAGGCGGCGCCGCCGCCGATGCAGGTGCTGCCCGGGGAAGGCACATAGGTGGTGAACACCACCTCGCCATCGAACAGCCGCGGGTCGGTGATGGCGCGCTCGCCGGTATCCGGCAGATTCATATACCAGCCTTCCTGGGTACCCCAATTGACCGGGTTATTGGTGACCGTGCGGGTCTCGACGGTGGTGGTGCCTGGCGGGTTGGACGCGGTCGCGGCGCCCGCGGCTACATCCGTGAGCACCTGCTGTTGGAGCGCGCTGCGCGTGACGGTGCTACCGGTACCATTATCCAGGATTGCGTAAAACGATTGCGTCTGGGTCGTGGTTTGATCCGGCACCCCCAGATATTGGCCGGTGCCAAAATACACCACCGTTCCGGTGAGACCGGGGAATGACGGTACTAGGGAGACCGCCGGCGTCACCGCGATCGGCTGGTGATTGGTACTGGTGCACGCCGCAGTGCAGGCCGTGAACAGCAGCGTCACCACCCAGTTGGCGGGATTGGGATTAGCAATATTGATTTTCCACAAGTTACCCTGCAGGTCGCCTGCGTACACAGTGTCATCCGGCAGGCCGACGGCACCGCCGCTGTTAATCACGACTGGACTCGAAAGTCCGTTCGGTAAGGTGGTGCTGCAGGCTCCAGGAACCGCCACACACAGATTCACTTTGGCCACTTGGTTCCCGGTCTCCGGATTGACCGCGTACAAATAGTCATTACCGTCGGAGTTGTTGTAGCCCGAGCCGAAGAACACCAGGAAGCCATAAGGGTTGGCATTGGTGACACTCTTAACGTTGGTTAAGGCGATCACTGGCTTGCTGTAAGTCAGTCCGAGCGTAGAATCAGTAAACTCCCACAAGACACTCGAAGCCACCTCGGCCTGAGTTGTGAGCGATGATGGGTTGGTGACATCCAGCGCGTAAATACTCTGACCGCCATCATTCAGCCCACCCACCAACACCGTGTGCCAGGCGTTGTCGGCGGCAAATTTCACATCGTTCGCCGACGGCGAGCCGTCCACAAAGAACTGATGCGCCTGGTTATACGTGGTCGAGGTCAGGTTGATGAGATTGCTGAATACCCCGTTGGGGATGAACGCATATTGTTCTTCACCGGTTGCGGCATTGATGGCATGCAGCATGCCGTCATTGGCGCCAAAATAGATGGTGGCACGGCTCGCGGTGTTGGTGATGAAGGTTTGGTAGGTTGAATCAGCCGTGTAAGGGCCGCCCGCCTGACCGATATATATAGGAGCGCTATCCACAATGTCACCCAGCAGATGGGTGCGGTCGCGGAAGCCATCGGCGCCGCCATTGTGGATCTCTTCCACGGTATCGCCTCGCAAATAGTTGAGACGATCCTGGCCGAGCGTATCCGTGGGCTGCAGTGCGGTTTGCTGGGCACTGCTTAAGTTACCCCAAGTGAACGGTTTAGCTTTGTTCTTGGATGGATTCCAGAATGCAATCAGCCGGGTGTTGTTCCAGCCGCTACCCATCTGGGTGCCAATATCAGTGTTGTCGAGGCAAGTCGCGCCGGTGGCCATGGCATCCAGCTCGCACGAGGCCGACCAGTTGGCTGTGGTGCTGACCACACCGTTGGTGGGATTGACCGGCAGGGCCTTCAGGTCGCCGGTCCAGTCATGATAGGCACCGCTGTACCCATTGTACGCGGCTTGATACAAGGTCGTGCCGGTTTCCAAGGAGCTGCTGTTGGCTGCGGCCGATACTGAAGACACATTGCTGACACTGATGATATTCAGGATAGCCTGCAGGTCTGCGACCACAGTGGCCGGATTGGTGCCGGGGAAATAGCCGGTGGAGCTGGCATTGCCAGTACCGCCGGCGACCGCCATGGAGGTGAGTACCTGCGCCGCTACGGGATTGAGTGTGGGATCGACGCCCGGTCCCATGCCGATTACGAAGGTCTTGACGCCATTCGCCTGCAGGGCCGTCAATTCGCTGATGGTGTCACTCACGGCGGTGTCGTTGGTACTCGCCAGCGAACCGTCGGTATTAAAAGTGGCGGTGACGCCGTAGCCGTTGGCAGCGGCACTGCCGATCGGCGGCCAGTTCTTGCCGGCCAGATCTTTGGTCGGTAAACCATCGGTCATCAAGATCACGTAGCGCGGCGGCGGGCAATCACCACTGGGCGCGGGGCCGTACTGGTTGTAGGCGGTTTTCAACATGCCGGCGATGGGTGACTGGTTGGCGTTGGCGAAGATGGCACTTCCATAGGTGCTGTAGGCATTGTTGTGGGTATCGGTGGACGGGACGTTGTTCTCCGGCTCCAGGAACGGGGTGAAGTTGGCCACGAAGGCTGAGATTTCTGCCGAGGTCGGGTTGGTCCCCGCCGTACCGACGGCGCCGGAGCTGGGATACAGCATCTTTCCAGAATTGGCGCTCGGCGCGCCCGACCATAGATAACCACGGATGCCATACATCACCTGCGGTGTGTAGGCCACATAGCCGGCATTCGTCGGATAGGTATACATGATGTTGTACGGAGGAGCATAGCCCGAGGGCAGCAGATTGCTGTACTCCATCTGCACGCTGCCGTTGTTGTAATTGCTCAGGTTATAACCGGTGTACGGCGAGGCCGGCGTGATGGTGCCGTCTTCCAGGAATGTGCCATACGAGTTGAAGGTGCCGCTGTTGGCCAAAAACACATCGTCGATGGACGGGTCATCACTGCGGTTGGCCACCAGCATGAACTGGTAGCTATCCAGCGCACTCATGCTAAGCCCCACCTCGCTGGATAACGTGTTGCAGGTGCCGTACACCGTGGTTGCCCCGCCTGAGCTACCCACGTTGTAGCAGGGATTCAATACATATTCACTGAGCAGATCCGGCGGAGTGTTGGTGTCGTACGTGGGGGCTGAGTACGTATTACTGAACGTGAACCCACCGGGAAGGCTCATATAATAAGCCCAGGTATAGTTGCCACTGGCGCTGGGGACCGAATAATCCATCAGACCGAAATCCGTCGAGCCCGCGTAGGCGTTCAGCACCGAAGCGATGGATTCCTTGGCGATATTGAGCCGGCTGGGCGAATTGTCGCCGTAATAGGTATACGTAGTTGAATAGGGAACGGTAGTGGGTGGGTTCCATTTCCATTCGTTGCAATAATAATTTGTTATCGGTGGGCAGGGCACCCCGGAGTCACCCGTGCCGGTGCCGCAGGGTGGTGGTCCCGAGCCACCACCACCGGTGGAATTCGGGATGGCGCCACTGCCGGTGTCGTTGCTCACGAGATAATCCAGGTTGCTCAAACCCGTCAGCATGGCACCGGGGCTCACCGCCGAGATACCGTACGGGATGGCGGCGCGACTGGCGAGGCGCGCGTTGGAGGGTGAATAGAGTTGCGTGAGGTAGGTTGCCGGATCGGTGTATTCATAAAAACCGTTATTGCCGCCCACGTTGATGCCGTTGTAATACCAGACCTGGGTGTCATCCCAGGTGAGTGTCGAAGGCCAGGGATCTTGCGAAGTGGACGGCGGGGTACCGCTAGGTTTGAGCAGAGCCCCGTTGCCACTCGCATACGGTGCAGGTACAGGTGTATCGGCCGGGCCGTTGTGTTGGCAGGTCCAGTTATTACCGCCGGGATTCGTGCCTGTAACGGTATACGTATCAACCACCGCGGTATAGGGCTCTTTGCTGGAGCCCGATTGGATCGGCGGCGTGAATAAGCTCGGGACGGTGTAATTGACCGGCGAGGTGGTGGTATGCAACTTGCCAAATCCGACATTGCCGGACCAGGTCATGATGGCGCTCTGCGGCGCGTTGCTGGTGAGCGCGGCATTGCCGTCATCGGAGACATTGTCGCTGCTATCCATGGAATTTGAATTGGTGAGCGCAATCAGCACCTGCGGATGCGACGGGATGATTACTGTCAGCGGCGTGCTGGAAATCGACACTTGCGGTGGCGGACTCGCGGCGATGGCAATACCACTGACGTCGGCCAATAAAAAGCCCGCGGTTACGCTCGTCGTAACCATCATGAGTAAATTTCTATGTAGCTTTTTAATATTCATGGCCATTTGCTCTCAGTTCGGTTGATACATGCTCTGCAGTATGGCGGTTGCAGAGCTCGACCCACCCGTGCCGAGCACCGTGATGCGGTAATACTGAATCGAAGGCGAACCGCCACCATAGGATTGTGCCCCGAGATTTCCGCCGGCCATGGCCACCGGCGGCATCTGCTCGATGATGATCTTCGGTTGCGTGGCCACGGTTGGTATCGGCGTACTGCTGACCGTCGAATACGCCAGGTAGTTGCTGGCGTTGTCCCAGAACCCACTGACTTCCCATAGAGGCGTGCTGGCTGTGGATGGTGCCGGCGGGGCGCCGGGCGAGAACAAGTAGCGGCCGTTGGTGTCAGCGGTGAATGCATTGCAGACACCAGGATTCGCATTCAGGCAGTTTTCAGCCGCCTGCAGGCCTGCTTCTGCTGATTGGAATGCTAGGTCGAGATCGCGGTTATTCCCCGCCATGCGCTCCTGCAGCGAGGTGCTCTGGGCTGCGGCCAGGCCGAGGATGGTCAAGACCAACAACAGAAGTAGCGCTACGATCAGCACGAAGCCCGTCTGGTTGGAGTGAGGAAGATGATTCATCGTGTGTGGTGTGTTCATAATTCGTCCTGATGACGTTAGCGATCGCGCAATGCGATGGTGGTGGTGAACACTTTGCGCAGGCGCGTATCGAGCGGTACCTCGATGATGCTGTCCAGCAGCGTGTATTTCTGTGCGCTTGTTGGCAGCGGCACTGCGGCGGTGTTGCTGCGCAGCAGCAAGGCGACGCGTGCGCTGACCACGGTGGTCCAGTCGGCGACGTTGTCCGCGGTGACATACTGGCTGGGTGTCAGATCGCCGCTGGTGTCGATGCCATACAGGACCTGCATGTTTTCCACGCCCGTCACCAGTTCATTGAAGTCGAAGCCATTGGCGGCACTCGGGTCCGTGATGGCTTCGAACAGCGCGGGTGAACCATCGCTGCCTTCACCAATGTAAAAAGCTGCCGTGGTGGCGGCTGCGACTTGGGCGCCGATAAAGCTGCTGGGTATTCCGGTCACATCGTTGCCTGGGGCTTCTGCGCTGCTATTGTCGATCTCGACGACATCATTATTGGTGCCGCTGACAGCATCCGCTTGGACGATGTAGGTGTTCACACAGTCGGTGATGGCCAGGATGCTCCCGGCCTGGATGCCGGGGTTGGTGGTGAGATTGAAAGTCGAGCCTGTCGGCGGATTAGCGGGATCCACGTACGCGGCGGTGGTAGTGGGTGGGGTGTAACGTACCACCAAGACGTCCGATCCCGGTATTGGGTAACCCTGACCGCTGGTGGGGAAATTGCTTACCAGCGTCGGCGACCAGTTGGCTACACCCACAGGTGCTGGAGTCTCCGCTGTAATGTTGTAGGTATTGGTTGGCGCGGTACCGGAATATTCGAAACCTGTGATCGGCGTCGCAAGGTCGAATGGCAAAGTCGTGGCGGTGGGGGTGTTGAGGTGATTGCCAATCGTGCTGCTGCCACCACACGCAATATAGCCCGCCATGCGTGCGGTATGTTTAATGAAATACAATGCGAAGCGGCCGTTCTCTTGCACTTGCGCGACGCCGCTATTGACGCCATAACTCTGGCGACTGGAAATGAATATCGATAGGACTCCGGCCATCAGGATGAGCCCGACCACCATGGCGATCATGAGTTCGATGAGCGACATCCCGGCTTGTTGCATTCTGGATTTTGTTGGTGTCGTGTACATGCGCGTTTCCGTTACTGCAGCATCGAGGTGACGCTGAGACTGAAGGTTGTAGCTACAGGTGCTCCGGTCTTCTGAAGACTGGCTTGTGCTCGGCTGTCGTTCCATAAAACCGTGATGGTGACTGATACAGGACCGCCGGCAGCAACCGAAGTAATTGAACCGCGCCCCTGGGGAAGCGTCTGGCCAAGGTCGTATTCCCATTGGCCCATGTCATAGGCTGCGAGATCGGTGTAGCTGCAACTTCCAGTCGTGCATGCCTCTGAATTGCTGGTGGTGGCGCTGGCTGGCATGGTGACGTTGTAGGTGAGTGTGTTGGTGGCCGCCAGATTGGTGCGCATACGATCAAGCATGTTGTAGGCGAGGGTGGTTGCCTGGGTGCGCATGTAGGCGCTGTCATTGCTCTTCAGGGTGGTGGCCATGAGACCAGCAATGCCGAGTAGCCCCACGGACAGGATTACGAGCGCAATCAGCACTTCCAGCAGGCTGAACCCGGTTGTAAGCGCTTGCTGATGGCTTCGATATAAAGGGGTGCTGGTAGCCATATTCATATCCCCAATGGCGGCATTGCCACTTTACATAAGCTTATAGCCGATGCCATGCGCCTTAGTCTAGAAGATTATGACAAACGGTGGTCGTATGACGATAGGCGGTTATGGGCCTACTCATCTTGATGCAACTATCTGTAAACACGAGGTATTTAATTGCCCAATGCAAGCGATTGCGGGTTTGGAAAAACTCGTCACCATCGACCTTGTCTGGTTGACTACTAAACGACTCGTACTTGAGCCTCTTGGTCATGATGCCGACCTCTCGGATGATGCGATCAACCAGGTTCATGAACATGGCTGTGGCTTTTACCTTGGCAATCTGGTCGCAGGCTTCGAGGCCAAGCATCGCTAACAAGAAGTAAATATAAGCGCACAGTCTGGAACGACACCGGACTACAGCGCGCCGCCTGAATCATGAAGGATCCAAAACTGTGGTAGATGGCGGCGGGTGGTTGAATAGGCTACCGGGGCAGTCTGTTCCCGCAGAACTCCACGTCCGGGTGAGGCAGGCGTCTTAACTGACTGCCTGCGGCAGTCAGTTGCTGGCGAACGACACGCCATGGATGGCATGGCCGATTAGCCCGCCAGGGATGGCACAGTGCATGAGACTGTATGTGTGATTGGCCGGGGTGACAGGGCTCGTCGCGCTATGGCGAGTACGCGTGCATGGATAGCACACCCTGGGTTTTAAGGTTTGGCAGGGAGAGCCAAACCTTAAAATGAATCTGCGACCAAAGATTAAATGGTCGTCGCAGGTTCTATTTGAATTAACTGAATCTGTGGATTGGTGATTTGATTGGTCGGGGTGACAGGATTTGAACCTGCGACCCCTACGTCCCGAACGTAGTGCTCTACCAGGCTGAGCTACACCCCGAAAGGTCGCATACTATAGGTGAAGGTAGCGGGGAGCGCAATTTCATCCATCAGCCGGGAGTCGGGGGGATACCCAACTTTACGTCAGCACCCTCTGGATTCAGGACCCGTTAAATTTAGATACTTGCACCGTGGTCTACGCGTGACGTTCCACCGAAAACTCGACCAATTCAGCCAGCGAGGCTTTATAAATTGAATCCGGTAACACCTTCAGGGCGTCAATAGCCATTCGGGCTTGCTGTTGTGCGTAGCGATTGGTGTAGTCCAAGGCACCGGTCTTATGGATAATGGTGAAAATTTGTTCGATCTGTTCTCGTCCACCTTCCGCAATCGCCTTTCGGATAATCTCACGCTGCTGCGGCGCAGCCTTGCCCATGGCATGGATCAGTGGCAGTGTCGGGTTACCCTCGGCGAGGTCATCGCCCACATTCTTGCCCAGTTCCTTGGTGGAGGCGCTGTAATCCAGCATATCATCCACTAGCTGAAACGCGTTACCCAGATGCAGGCCATAATTGGCGAGTGCCTCCTGCTCGGCAGCCGGACGCTGGGCGATGACCGCGCCGAGCTGTGCACCCGCCTGGAATAGAGTCGCGGTCTTGCGGCGGATGACTTCCAGGTAGCGGGCTTCGGTGGTGTCGGGATCGTTGCAATTGAGCAGTTGCAGGACCTCGCCCTCGGCGATGAGGTTGGTGGCATCCGCCATGATGCGCATGACCTGCATGTCGTTGACCGCCACCATCATCTGAAAGGCACGCGAATATAGAAAATCGCCCACCAGCACGCTGGCCTCGTTACCCCAGATGGTGTTGGCAGTCTCGCGGCCGCGGCGCAGGCTGGAGGCATCTACCACATCGTCGTGGAGCAGGGTGGCGGTATGGATAAATTCGATGATGGCTGCGAGCTGGATGTGGCGCTCGTCATCGACCCCGCAGGCGCGCGCCGCCAGCAACACCAGCATGGGTCGCAGGCGCTTGCCGCCGCCACTGATGATGTAATCGCTCAGCTGGTTGATGAGTGCCACGTCCGAGCGCAGTTCCTCGCGAATCAGCCGGTCGGTGGCACGAAAATCCTCCGCGACCAGGGTGCGCAGTTTGCCCAAATCGGGTGCAGCGGCGGCAGACTTGAGGGGGACGGAGGCTGAGGGCATGCTTTAGCCGGAATTATATCGACGATTACGGAAGGGCGATGCTAGGGGCGGCCTTTGGGCGTGTCAAGGCGCAGGTAGCCGGTTTGACCCGCAGGCCCGCAAGCCTTAGAATTCGCGCCCTTCGAAGGCATTTATTACAGATTTTCCGGAGATTCCCAATGTACGCGGTGATTGAGACCGGTGGCAAGCAGTACCGGGTGAGTGAGGGCGACGTTGTGCGCATCGAGAAACTCGAGGCGGAAGCGGGCGCGGCAGTAGAATTCGACCACGTATTGCTGGTGGCCAAGGACGATGGCGCGCCGGTGCTGGGGACACCCTTTCTGAAGGGCGGCAAGGTCACCGGCACGGTCAAGGGATTGGGCCGCCACGACAAGATCTTCATTTTCAAGATGCGCCGGCGCAAGAACTACCGCCGCCGTGCCGGTCACCGGCAGTCCTATACCGATGTCCAGATCACCGGCATCCAGGCCGGCTGAAGTTTTAGAGGTTAAGCGAACATGGCACATAAAAAAGCAGGTGGCAGCACCCGCAACGGCCGCGACTCCGAATCCAAACGCCTGGGCGTCAAGCTCTACGGTGGCCAGGCTGTAATCGCAGGTAACATCATCATCCGCCAGCGCGGCACCCAGTATCATGCGGGGGTGAACGTGGGCATGGGCCGCGACCACACGCTGTTCGCCAAGGCCGACGGCAAGATCAAGTTTGCTCTCAAAGGCCGGCCGCAGCGCCGCGTCGTGAGTGTGGTGACTGAATAACCGACCCGTAGCCGCACCATCCCAAGCCCCGGCCCGTCCGGGGCTTTTCGTCTGTGGCGATAAAGGCTCGTGAGGGGTGAAGTGCGAGGTATAAAAATTAAACGCTGAGGTATTGTTTCCTGCCTCACCCGGTTGTTTTATCCTTCTCATTTCAAGATGCAAACATGAAATTCGTAGACGAAGCCACCATTAAGGTCATCGCCGGCGACGGCGGCAAAGGCGCCGTGAGCTTCCGCCGCGAGAAATTCATCCCCTTCGGCGGGCCGGACGGCGGGGATGGCGGCGATGGTGGCAGCATTTTTCTGGAAGCGCGCACCGGCCTCAACACCCTAGCGGATTTTCGCAACACCCGCAGCTACGAAGCCGATGCCGGCGGCAAGGGACTGGGCCGCGACATGACCGGCCGCAGTGGTACCGACTTGGTGGTGCCAGTGCCAGTCGGCACGCTGGTGTACGACGTGGGCACGCAGGAACTGCTGGGCGATCTGGTGAAAGCCGGTGAACGCCTGCGCGTCGCGCAAGGCGGCTTCCACGGTCTCGGCAACACGCGTTTCAAGAGCAGCGTGAACCGTACACCTCGCCAATCCACACCCGGTTCTACCGGCGAACGCCGCACTCTGCGCCTGGAACTCAAGGTGCTGGCGGATGTGGGGCTACTGGGATTACCGAATTCCGGCAAGTCCACGCTTATCCGCGCAGTCTCGGCGGCGCGTCCCAAAGTGGCCGACTATCCGTTCACCACGTTGTATCCAAACCTGGGTGTGGTCGCGGTCGGCGAGCACCGCAGCTTCGTGATGGCGGACATCCCTGGGCTGATTGAAGGCGCGGCCGAGGGCGCCGGTTTGGGCATCCGCTTCCTCAGGCATCTGCAGCGCACGCGCATCCTGCTACATCTGGTGGACGTGCTGCCGGCGGACGGCAGCGATCCGGTGCGCGACGCGCGCGCCATCGTCAGCGAGTTGAAGAAATTCAGCCTGGAAATGGCGAAGCGCGAGCGCTGGCTGGTTCTGAACAAGATCGATTTGCTGCCGGCGTCTGACCGCAAGCAACACTGCGCAGCCATCGTCAAAAGCCTGCGATGGAAGGGTCCTGTGTTCGAGATATCCGGTCTATCCGGCGAGGGTACCCGCGTGCTGTGTCAGAAGATCATGCAGCGTCTGCAGATCATCCAGACTGAATCATCGCCGGATACGAAGAACACGCAAGCAGAATAACCGGTTTTCAGCTTCAGTCTGTAACCAGACTACTCGACAATGGCTGCTTGAAGGTGGAGGATTTAGTTGTAAAACAGCGTGCACCCGACGTCAAAGGCTACCACCGATGCCTATATTTGAGGCCACCAAGAGAAAAGTCGATTTAACCGAACACCAGCTCTTGGAGCTGGAGACGGGAATCGTAGCGTTTTTTCAGACCAACCCATGTACATGGGAATCCAGCATCGATCCTGACCATGGCATCCTGTCTTTCGCAGCGCATAGCTCCGGACAGATTCCCCTGGACCTGACTCTGCTGCTTGGAGAAGTGATTACTAATCTTAGGTCAGTGCTGGACCATGCCGCCAGCGAACTGATCGGCATCGACACTAAAACAGAAGATATCAAGATGACCTTCCCTACAGCCACGAAACAAGCGGAATACGTGGCGCGTTGTCGAGATATCAAGACACGACGTGACGACACCAAGGCCTTCTTCATGAATCTGGCTGTGTACCCAGACGGGGCGGGAAAAGTGCTGTGCGCGCTGGATCAGCTCGATGCCGCTGGCAAGCGAACAGTATTAACCCCTGTTGTCGGTGTTGCCAAGATCGGTCCCATCAAGGTTCTTAATTCGGACGGTAGCCCGGCTTCGACAGCAGCAAGTATGGAATGCTCGATGGAAATCGACGGGCGCACCCGTTTGATCAATCTGGGCGCCAGCAAGACTGTTGAGATCGATAAAGGCGCAAAACCTACCTTTGATATATTTTTCGGTGATGTGGGGCAGTTCAAATTTCACAGGATCATTCCAACGCTTCGTCTATTCGAAACAGCTGTGAAGGACACAGTGCGGCGATTTGAGCGATTCGTGACTACGAGATTCTAGTTTGATGCGTGGATTAGCGAAATTACTGAAAGAAAAAGCCCATGGTGAAAGGCTGCAAACCGCAGTCGGTACAGCCCTTCGCGTAAAGATATAACACACATA
>JBAWFD010000045.1:0-1665 GCA_049591615.1 Gammaproteobacteria bacterium
CCGCCTGCTCCAGAGCGAAGGCACGCAGGACGGCGCGTTGCTCGCGCTGGGGGTCGGTCTCTCCGGCCGCTCCCGCCGCCTCGTCGAGGCGAGCCACGGCGCCGTCGTAGTCACCCCGCCGCAGGGCGAGCAAGGTCGCGGGGGCGACCAGGCTCGCCAGACGATCCGTGCGGTCGGGCTGCCCCCCGCCGAGGCGTGCTCGTGCCGCATCGAGCCACTGCTCGGCGAGGTCCAGATCCCCGCGGGCGCCGTGGAGGTGCGATAGCCACGGAAGGAGCCACGCCTGCCACACGTCGCGGCGGTCCAGCCATCCGGCGCGGTGCACCACGTACAGCAGGTCGAGCGCGCCGTCGACGTCCCCCGTGCGAGCGCGCGCGATGCCGAGGAAGAGCAGGGCGATCGAATGGAAGCCGGGGAGCGCACGGGCGTCCGCGACGATGGACTCGAGGCTACGCACCGCGACGCTCGGGTCACCGTCCCGCGCGAGCATGGCCGCCAGCGCCTTGAGGCGCGTGTTGAGGGATCGGGCATGCAGCCGATGCAGGACGACGCTCGCGATGCCCCACATCATGGCCGCGCCGAACAGCCAGGGCCGCCCGAGCGCGAGGCCCCCACACGCCAGCACGAGGACGGGCACCGACCGCAACCAGCGGACGGTTCGTTCGCGACGGCGCGAGATGGGAGCGTAACGGGACTCCATGCCCGACGCCCGCTCGAAATGAGCCGGCTCGCGATATGGCGCCGTCACAGCCGGACGATCGCGCTGCCCCACGAGATGCCCGCGCCGAGCGCGCACATGAGGACCGTGTCGCCGTCCTTAACCTTCCCGGCGCGGCGGTTCTCGTCGAGCAGGATGGGGATCGAGGCGCTCGAGGTGTTGCCGACGCGGTCGATGTTGAGAAGGACCTTCTCTTGGGGAACGCCCACGCGCTGCATGACCTGATCGATGATGCGGCGGTTCGCCTGGTGGGGGCAGAGCCAGTCGATGTCGTCCTTGGTCATGTGCGCGAGCTCGAGGGCGTTCTTGCTCGCGCTCATCAGGTTCTTCACGGCGACCTTGAAGATGTCCTGGCCCCTCATGTGCACGTACTGGAGCTTGCGCTCGACGGTGTCGTGCGTGGTCGGGCTCACGCTCCCGCCGCCCGGGATGTTGAGCGACATCGCGAGCGATCCGTCGGTCAAGATGGAGGTCGAGAGGACCCCACGAGACTTGCCGTCCGCGGTCGTCGCGTCACCCGGGCCGAGAACCGCGGCGCCCGCGCCGTCGCCGAAGAGGATGCACGTCGTGCGGTCCGTCCAATCGACGACGCGTGACAGCAGCTCGACCCCGACGACCAAGACGTGCTTCATCTGCCCCGTGGCGATGAACTTGTCGGCGATGCTCAGGCCGAACACGAAGCCCGCGCAGGCCGCGCTCAGGTCGAACGCCGGACAGACTCCCGCGCCGAGCTTCTGCTGCACGAAGACCGCCGTCGCAGGCATGGGCATGTCGGGGGTGACCGTACCGACGATGATCATGTCGAGGGCCGTCGCGGGCAGACCCGCCATGTCGAGCGCGTTCCGGGCGGCCGCGGTGGCCATGTCGCTCGTGACGACGCCGTCGGGCGCGATGTGCCGTTCCTTGATGCCCGTGCGCTCGGTGATCCACGCGTCCGACGTCTCGAC
>JBAWFD010000046.1:0-33581 GCA_049591615.1 Gammaproteobacteria bacterium
GTGCTGAGGGGATCGAACCCCCGACCCTCGCCGTGTAAAGGCGATGCTCTCCCAGCTGAGCTAAGCACCCCAAGAGCTAATCAGTTTACGGCATCCTTCAGGGCTTTGCCAGCTTTGAATCCCGGAACTCTGCTCGCCGCAATCTGAATTGTCTGACCTGTCTGCGGATTACGTCCGGTGCGAGCAGCACGTTGCTTGACAGTAAACGTACCAAACCCCACCAGCACGACCTGATCACCTCTGCCCAGTGCGCCGCTGATGGAATGCAGTACCGCCTGTACAGCGCGATCCGCATCTGCGTGAGAGAGTTTCGTGGCTTCCGCCACAGAGTTGATTAATTCAGCTTTGTTCATGACGTTGTGTCCCCTGATTGCCTGAGTGTTGATGATGGACAGTTCCCCTGCCCGGGCTTGAAAAACACATCCTTCCTGTACGCTCTACATCGTCAGGCACGTACGGTTCTTGCATTTCGTGACCGACGCTGGTGCGCAATTTTATACAGGTGGCCATTAATACTTGTCAACTTGACGAAACTTCATGTTGAGTAGAGCTACTCGCGCTGTGCATGCAGGTAATGTCTTTTTTCAATCATCTAAGCGATTGATAAATTTAGAAAAGCTGCGACTTGTTTTAGGCATTTCATATCAATATTTCATGCATGAAAGTCCACTCAAGATTCTCTCAAACCCTAATGAGGCCGCACGCCTTCCGGTCCAGTTTTCGCAGCCGGCACTTCTACCTGCGGTTCCGATCCACCGGCCACTTCAGCCGGTTTGGGTTCCGGTATACGCTCCAGTGCCACCTTGAAGATATCGTCTATCCAGCGCACCGGTTGGATGTCGAGTGCGCCTTTTATGTTCTTGGGTATCTCCACGAGGTCCTTGGCGTTCTCCTGTGGCACCAGCACGGTACTGAGACCACCCCGATGTGCCGCCAAGAGTTTTTCCTTGAGTCCACCGATGGGCAGCACTTCACCGCGCAGGGTGATTTCACCTGTCATGGCCACATCCGCGCGTACCGGAATCTTGGTAAGCGCCGAGACCAACGCGGTGCACATGCCGACACCCGCGCTGGGTCCATCCTTGGGAGTAGCGCCTTCCGGTACGTGGATATGCACATCATATTTCTGATGAAAATCCGCTTCGATTCCCAGCAAGACTGCGCGACTGCGCACTACTGTCATGGCTGCCTGGATCGACTCCTGCATGACGCCGCCCAGTTGGCCGGTGTGTATAAGCTTGCCTTTGCCAGGCACCACCGTAGCTTCGATGGTCAGTAACTCGCCGCCCATCTCAGTCCAGGCAAGTCCGGTCACCTGGCCTACCTGTGAATGATCTTCCGCGCGTCCATAACGGAAACGGCGTACTCCCAGATAATCATCCAGATTGCGGGGCATTACATGCACCTGTTTGTCGCGTGGCTTGAGCAACAAGCCCTTCACCACTTTGCGGCATATCTTGGATATTTCGCGCTCCAGGTTGCGCACGCCCGCTTCACGCGTGTAATGACGGATGATGTCCGTGATGGCGCTTTCGCTAATGGTGAGTTCAGACGCTTTCAATCCATTGTTGCGCATCTGCTTGGGAATCAGGTAGCGCATGGCGATGTTGATCTTCTCGTCCTCGGTATAACCCGGGAGACGTATGACTTCCATACGGTCCAGCAACGGCGCCGGGATATTCATAGTGTTGGCGGTGGCCACGAATAACACCTCGGAAAGATCGAAATCTACTTCCAGATAATGATCGTTGAAGGTGTTGTTCTGTTCCGGGTCCAGCACTTCGAGTAGGGCCGAGGATGGATCGCCGCGGAAATCCATGGACATCTTGTCTACCTCATCCAGCAGGAACAGCGGATTACGCACGCCTACCTTGGCCATGTTCTGCAGGATCTTGCCCGGCATGGAGCCTATATAGGTGCGACGATGACCGCGGATTTCCGCCTCATCGCGCACCCCGCCCAGCGACATGCGTGAAAACTTGCGGTTGGTGGCGCGCGCGATGCTCTGTCCAAGGGAGGTCTTGCCGACTCCGGGCGGCCCGACCAGGCATAGTATCGGCCCCTTGAGCTTGTTCACGCGCAGCTGCACCGCCAGGTATTCGAGGATGCGCTCCTTCACCTTATCGAGGCCATAATGATCTTCAGCCAGTATCTTTTCCGCGCTCTCAAGATCATGGCGCACACGCGTGCGCTTTTTCCAGGGAACATTCACCAGCCAATCAATATAGTTGCGCACCACGGTGGCTTCAGCAGACATGGGGGACATGAGCTTGAGCTTGTTGAATTCCGCCATGGCCTTATCGCGCGCTTCCTTGGACATACCGGCTTTGTGTATCTTCTTTTCCAGCTCCTCAAGCTCGTTAGGCGCATCTTCCAATTCGCCGAGCTCTTTCTGGATGGCTTTCATCTGCTCATTCAGATAATACTCACGCTGGCTCTTTTCCATCTGCTGTTTGACACGCCCACGGATACGCCTTTCGATTTGCAGGATGTCGATTTCGCCCTCGATCAGCGCCATCACGTGTTCCAGGCGCGCGCGCGTATCCTCAAGTTCGAGGATCTTCTGTTTCTCGTCCAGCTTTAACTGCATATGCGCGGCAATGGTATCCGCGAGACGGCCCGGTGAATCGATGCCAGCCAATGAAGTCAGCAACTCAGGAGGTATCTTCTTGTTGAGCTTGACGTATTGATCGAACAGCGACAGAGCCGAACGCATCAACACATCCATCTCGCGTTCGTCATATTGTCCCTGAGTGCGGATGGCAGTCACCAACGCAGAGAAATAGTCGCCGTCGTTGATCTGCAGAATACGTGCGCGGTCGCCACCCTCCACCAACACTTTGACGGTGCCATCGGGGAGCTTCACCAGTTGCAGGATTGTGGCCAGGGCACCAACGCGGTAAACATCGCTTTCCTTGGGGTCGTCCACTTCCGGGCTTTTTTGTGCCAGCAACAGGATCTGCTTGCCAGCCTGCATGCCGTGCTCCAGCGCCTTGATGGACTTATCCCTGCCGACGAACAACGGAATGACCATGTGCGGATACACCACCACATCGCGCAGCGGCAACACTGGAACCAGGATGGGTTGGCCTTCAAGCAGGTCGGTTTGGCGGGTTTCGCTGGTCACTCTTTGTCCTTACAGTATTTCTGGGCTCGGTAATGGTTGGGAATCATCAAGAGCATGCAAGCTAATGGCATGTGGGCAAATTTCATTTTTTCAAGCGGTCAGCTGGTGGGCTTCAGCCATCTGCTGCCGCCAACTGCCTTTTGCCGCGCTCATAGACGATGTAAGGCCGGTTCTCTCCGCTGATGACCGCTTCGTCGATCACCACTTTTGAGACATGTTCCATGGAGGGCAATTCATACATGATGTCCAGCAATACGTGCTCCAGAATGGTACGCAGGCCGCGGGCACCGGTTTTGCGTTGCATGGCGCGACGTGCGGTGCTGCGCAGCGCATCCTCACGCAGTTCCAGTTCACAGCCTTCCATATCGAAGAGTTTCTGGTATTGCTTGGTGATCGCATTCTTGGGTTCGGTCAGGATACGCACCAGCGCCGCTTCATCCAGCTCATCCAAAGTCGCCACCACTGGTAGGCGTCCCACGAATTCCGGGATCAAGCCGAAACGTATCAAGTCTTCCGGCTCCACATCATGCAGTACTTCACCGACGTTCTTGACGTCGGCTTTGCCTCTAATCTCGGCCATAAAACCGATGCCGCTTTTTTCAGTACGATTGCGGATGATTTTCTCCAGCCCAGCGAAGGCTCCGCCGCACAGGAACAGAATATTGCTGGTATCCACCTGTAGGAATTCCTGCTGCGGATGCTTGCGGCCACCCTGAGGCGGCACCGACGCAATAGTGCCCTCGATGAGTTTCAGCAGCGCCTGCTGCACGCCCTCGCCTGACACATCGCGGGTGATGGATGGGTTGTCCGATTTGCGTGAGATCTTGTCGATCTCATCGATATAGACGATGCCGGTCTGGGCCTTCTCCACGTCGTAATCACATTTCTGCAGTAGTTTCTGGATGATGTTCTCCACATCCTCGCCCACGTAGCCCGCTTCCGTCAGTGTGGTGGCATCGGCAATCGTGAAGGGTACATTCAGCAAGCGCGCGAGGGTCTCGGCCAGCAGGGTCTTGCCGGAGCCGGTGGGGCCGATGAGCAGGATATTGCTCTTGGCCAGCTCGATGTCATCCTTATTATGCGTGCTGCGTACGTCCAGGCGCTTGTAATGGTTGTAGACGGCCACAGACAGTATCTTTTTGGCGCGTTCCTGTCCGATGACGTATTGATCGAGGACCGCTTTGATCTCTTGGGGACGCGGCAGCTTGTTATGCGTAGTCTGCGCCTGCTCCTGCATCTCCTCGCGGATGATGTCATTGCAGAGTTCGACGCATTCATCGCAGACATATACCGAAGGGCCGGCGATCAGCTTGCGGACCTCATGCTGGCTCTTGCCGCAGAAAGAGCAATACAACAGCTTGCCGCCGTCCTCACCTTTGCCGCGTGTTTCGTCCGCCATCTCTCGGTCACCTCTGAAAAGGCCGGGAACCCAGCCCACGTATAAACACTATGGGGATTTTTGGCTACCGCTTCAATAGCTTGGCCCAATAAGTTGGAGTCTCCCAGCCGTACCGCGTTCCCTCAAGCCTTGACCGTGCGCTGTGCCAGTACCGAATCCACCAACCCGTATTTGACCGCCTCTTCCCCGCTCATGAAGCGGTCACGCTCTGTATCTTGTTGAATTCGTTCAATTGTTTGGCCAGTATGCTTGGCCATGATGTCATTCAGCCGCTCCCGCAGATACAGAATCTCCCGAGCGTGGATATCGATATCAGTGGCCTGTCCCTGCACCCCGCCCAAAGGCTGGTGAATCATGATGCGGGAATGGGGTAGGCAGTAACGTTTGCCCTTGGCGCCACCCGCCAGCAGCCAGGCGCCCATGCTCGCAGCCTGGCCCACGCAAATGGTCGACACGTCGGGTTTCACGAACTGCATGGTGTCATAGATGGACAGCCCAGCCGTGACCGAACCGCCCGGCGAATTGATATACAGACTGATGTCCTTATCCGGGTTATCCGATTCCAGGAACAACAGCTGCGCCACCACCAGGTTGGCCACGTAATCGTCGATAGCCCCCACGATGAACACCACCCGCTCCTTGAGCAGGCGTGAATAGATGTCGTAGGAACGTTCCCCCCGGGCGGTTTGCTCCACCACGATCGGGACCAAATTTAGACCCTGAACTTCACTGGTTTTCTTCATTATTTCCTCGGCCTTGTGGGCTGCTCAATCATGAGCATGTGCATGCGGATGTTCGTGGAAGTGCATCAATTCCTGGAAACTTGCGTCTTTATCCGTGATCACAGCCTTGTCTATCAAGTTATTCACAGCTTGATCTTCCAGCACCAGGGATTCGATCTGGCGCATGACCGCTGGATTCGAGCGCATGCTGCGCACGGCTTCCGCGGGATTGCTGTAATCACTTGCCATGCGTTCGAGGCGTTCTTGCACGCGTTTTGCATCCACATGTACTTGTTGCTGGCTGATGATTTCGCCGACGATGAGTCCCAGGCTCACGCGTCGCTTGGCTTGCTCCTCGAACAGTTCACGCGGCAATTCCACACTCTTCTTGCTGTCTTTAACGCCCATGCGCTCCAATGCATCACGGCGCAGGTTTTCGATCTCGTCATCCAACAGGGCCTTGGGTAATTGCAGCGGATTTGCACTTAACAAGGCATCCAGTATTTGATCCTTCATGCGCTTGCGTATCGTATCCGCCATCTCCCGGCGCATGTTTTCGGATACTTCAGTGCGTAATTTTGTGATTCCGCCGTCAGTGACACCGAAACTCTTGCAGAAGGCTTCATCCAGGTCCGGCAGTTTCTGGCTGTCCACACGATGTGCGCGTACTTTGAAGTGTGCGGTTTTCCCAGCGGCTTCCTTGACATGGTAATCATCCGGAAAATGCACGTCGAACTCACGTTGTTCATCAGCCTTGATGCCATCGAGGCCCTTCTCAAAGTCCGCTAACATGCCGTTCTCTCCCAGGACCACGAAAACTTTTTCAGCCTGGCCGCCGGGAAAGCTTTCACCATCGACGCTACCGTTGAAATCAACCTGTACCCGGTCACCTTTGCGTGCGTCGTGCTGCACAGTTTGCCAGGTTGCGCGTTGCTGCCGAAGATTCTCCACCATGGCATCGATATCGGCTTCCGTGATCTCGGCTACCGGACGTTCGACTTTGATACCTTCAGCACCACTCAGCTTGATGTCGGGATACACCTCGAAGGTGGCGGTGAACTCTAGGTCCGCACCGGGGTGGTTGTTAACGCTGTCGATGCGAGGGCCACCGGCCGGATTCACCTTCTCTTGCAGGAAAGCTTCGTTACAGGTATCGCGCAAAATGTCGCCCAGCACTTCTTGGCGGACTTCAGTGCCAAAACGTTTCTTGACCACGTCATACGGAATCTTACCGGGGCGGAAGCCGTTGAGTTTGGCTTTCTTACCCAGGGATTTAAGCCGCTGTTCCACCTCGCGCTCCACGCGTTCAGCCGGCACCTGCACCTTCATACGACGTTCCAGACCTGTGGTTGTCTCGATTGAAACCTGCATTGACTGCTTACCTCTGAAAACCTGCTGTTGACTGAACGCCGCTTGCTATCAGCGTGCTTCCATTGCGAATGGTGCGAAAGGAGAGACTCGAACTCTCACGGGTTACCCCACTGGAACCTAAATCCAGCGCGTCTACCAGTTCCGCCACTTTCGCAACGCGAACCACACCCAGCTAACTATTTTTCAAATTATATCAAAGACTTGGGTCAATCTGTTCGGCTTTGTGCAGCGCCGGACTGGATTTAGGCGGCCATTATACAAACTCTGGGATTGGGCGTGAGTAGTTCGTACTGCAAACTGGGGCTATTCCAATCAGCAAAGTCTGATCACTATGCTCACGACTTCTGCCACTGGCGGAAACGCCGGATGAGTGCATTGGTGGAGCTGTCATGTTTGAGCACCGGCTCACCGCTAGCTTCCAGCTCAGGCAGTAAAACCTGGGTTAATTTCTTGCCCAGTTCCACACCCCATTGGTCAAAGGAGTCGATGTTCCAGATTAGCCCCTGGGTGAAAACGCTGTGTTCATAGAGCGCTACCAGAGCGCCTAAGGCCCCGGGCGTCAGCCGCTCAGCCAGCAGGGTATTGCTGGGGCGATTGCCCTCAAAATCTCGATAGGAAACCAGTCTTTCGGGAATGCCCTCGGCCCGGATTTCTTCTGCAGTCTTCCCGAAAGCCAGCGCCTGGGACTGGGCAACCAGGTTAGCCATCAACATGGCGTGCTGCTGATCAAGCGGATTCAGACTCTGGCAAAAACCGATGAAATCACAGGGCACCAGGCGGGTGCCCTGATGGATGAGCTGGTAAAACGAATGTTGTCCATTGGTACCACGCTCACCCCAGTAGATGGGCGCCGTTTGATAGGAAACCTGCTGCCCCTCCTGATCGGTATGTTTGCCGTTGCTTTCCATGCCCAATTGTTGGATATAAGTAGGGAAATATCTCAGGTATTGGTCGTAGGGCAGCACCGCCTGAGTGTGGGCACCAAAGAAATTGTTATTCCAGACGGCTAACAGCCCCATGAGCACCGGCAAATTCCGGGCAAACGGGGCGCTATAGAAATGCTGGTCCATGACGTGAAAACCACCGAGCATGGCGCGGAAATTTTCTGGGCCGATGGCGATCAGAGTGGAAAGGCCGATGGCAGAAGTCATGGAGTACCGCCCGCCGACCCAGTCCCAGAATCCGAAGATATTTTCTGCATCGACACCGAACTTTGTGGCTTGTGCAATATTGCTGGAGACCGCTACAAAGTGCTGGGATAGCGCCTGTTCGGTCCCGAGCTTGCGCAGACACCACTCTCGGGCCGCATGCGCGTTGGCCATGGTCTCCTGGGTAGTGAATGTCTTGGAGCTGATGATGAACAGGGTTTCGGTCGGATCCAGGTCGCGGGTGGCTTCCCTGAAATCCGTGCCGTCTACATTGGAAACGAAACGGAACAGCAAATCCCGTTGGCTGTAATGACGTAGGGCTTCATAGGCCATCACCGGTCCAAGGTCCGAGCCGCCGACCCCCACGTTGATGACGTTACGGATGCGTTTTCCGGTATGACCTAGCCACTGGCCACTGCGGATCTTTTCAGAAAAAGCCACCATCCGATCCAGGACTGCATGCACCTGCGGGACTACATCGACGCCATCCACAAGAATCCTTTCGCCCTTGGGTGCGCGCAAGGCTAAGTGCAACACCGGACGCTGCTCGGTTACATTGATCTTTTCACCGCTGAACATGGCCTCAATGTATGCGCGCAGCTTGCAGTCTTCTGCCAGCGCCAGCAGCAATCGCAGGGTCTCATCGGTGATGCGATTCTTGGAGTAATCGAGATATAGGCCGGCGGCTTCGGCTGTCAAGCGTTCACCACGCTTGGGATCATCTGCGAACAGTTGGCGAAGGTGCAACTTGCACACTTTTTGATAGTGCGCTTCGAGCGCTTTCCACGCTGAGCGTTGTGTCAGCGACTGCAGCTGCATTGTTGGATCGACTCCCGTAATAACGTTGCCAAATCAACTACTAGGTATCTGGCACTAACAAGCGAATCGGTGTCTTCTTAAGGGAAACCATTACCCCGCTTTGCAGAAAAAGCTGAATTGTAGAAAAGAATTAGCAGGAACCTAATTCAAAACAAACGTAACCTATTGATTTGTCCAAGCTCCTTTGGTGGGCCGTGCAGGATTCGAACCTGCGACCTACTGATTAAGAGTCAGCAGCTCTACCAACTGAGCTAACGGCCCGGCAAGGGAGCCTGAACAATCAAACTGGGGTGGACGATGGGACTCGAACCCACGACAACCGGAATCACAATCCGGGGCTCTACCAACTGAGCTACGCCCACCATAACCGGCTGGGTAAATCTCTACCTCTGCCGGCTTCACCGCATTGGCGCGCCTGGCAGGACTCGAACCTGCGACCGCCGACTTAGAAGGTCGGTGCTCTATCCATCTGAGCTACAGGCGCAAATTCACTACTAACCATCGGCGGTCTCAACCATCCATGGTACTCCCGCCAGCCCAACCCTCCATGGTTGGGCGTTCGACCGGATCGAAATGCCACTGGCATTTCGATTAAGGCACCGGTCTCATCCATCTGAGCTACAGGCGCAAATTCATTTCAAATTTGGTCGGGGCAGAGGGATTTGAACCCCCGACCCCCTGCTCCCAAAGCAGGTGCGCTACCAGACTGCGCTATGCCCCGACTTCAAAATCATTCGCTCAAGGCCACCTGCTTTGCTCGCAGTCTGTTGCTGGCTCGGTATCCGCCTCACTTAGCAACCCGGCCGTGTACCTCCTGTACCCGGCGTTCGCCCTGCCCGGGCTCACCCCAAAGCAGGTGCGCTACCAGACTGCGCTATGCCCCGCCCGACGCGGTCGGCGAGGCGCCTCAAAGCGGTCCGCGCAAGGGCGGAAATGATACGGTGCCACTCCACCCCAGTCAATTTAAGGCCAGTTTTTGGCGCCGAGGCGCGTGCATGCGACAATCCGCACCACCGCTGCACACCCAACGAATTATCAACATGTCAGCCCGGATCATCGACGGTAAAGCCTTGGCCAGTGGGATCCGAGAGGATATCGCTCGAAGTGTTGCTGCCCGTATCCGGGATAAGCGGCGTGCGCCGGGTCTGGCTGTAGTTCTGGTTGGGAATGATTCCGCCTCTCAAATCTACGTACGCAACAAACGCGAAGCCTGCAAGCAGGTGGGTTTCGTGTCGCGCGCGTTCGACCTGCCTGCGGATACCACTGAAGCCAAGCTGCTGAAGCTCATCGACGATCTCAACGGGGATGCCGCCATCGACGGGATTCTCGTACAACTGCCATTGCCAAAGCATATCAATTCGGAAACTGTCATCGAGCGCATCCAGCCGGACAAGGATGTGGACGGCTTTCATCCTTATAACGTAGGGCGTCTGGCGCAGCGGATTCCATTGCTACGACCTTGTACACCCTACGGCATCATCAAGCTGCTGGAAAACTACGGTGAGACATTCGAAGGCCGACATGCAGTAGTCGTGGGCGCATCTAATATCGTCGGCCGACCCATGGTCCTGGAATTGCTGCTCAAGGGCGTCACGGTGAGCGTTTGTCATCGTTTCACAAGCCAGGAACAACTCGAACAACTGGTACGCGTCGCCGATATTCTTGTAGTGGCTGTCGGTAAGCCGAATCTCATCCCCGGTACATGGATCAAAACCGGCGCGACTGTCATTGACGTGGGCATGAACCGCCTGGCCAACGGCAAGCTGGTGGGTGATGTAGAGTTCGAAAAAGCCCGCGACCGCGCTGCATTAATTACACCCGTCCCTGGCGGGGTCGGCCCTATGACCGTAACCATGCTGCTCAGCAATACCGTAACGGCAGCTGAGCGTCACCAATAGCAAGACAGCGCGTATCCAATACTCAAGTGTGTATTTGAGATCTCGATTGCTTCGAAGGCGGCTTCTGACCCAAAATAGACATAAAGTAGACATACAGTTTTTCCGAGTACATATGTCTGACTAAACAAGGTCAATTGGCGTTCCAAATCACACCCGTACCTAATATTCATCTAAAGAGCAGATAATTTGAACTGACTTGTATCCATGTTCCAAATACTGATGCCCAGGACCTTTTGATTCGAGAAGCCCCTCGAGCAATCCAATAATTTGGTCACGCCCTAATTTCGTGATCTGCCATAAGCCTTGATCGCCATTAATACGCGCGGAACTTCAATCACCTCTTTCTCCTAGCTCTAGAATTGGGCTTTTTATACCAGTTACATACTCGACTTCTCCGCACACCATAGCCCCAGAAAGATGTACTCGCTTCTCATCCCGGCTTCGGAAAAACTCTAGCAGTCCTCTAATGTCCGATTGCGATCTGGCTAACAACAAGGTAGACGCACTTTTAAAATCTTCGTGATATTGAATTCTCAGCATTGTGAATGTTGCTCCGAACTAAGCGGTTTTCAGATTTCAGTCCTTCCGCAGCTTATCTCAATGTCTGTTCTTGGCTGGATGCAGCCGTTTATTAGAAAGTATCTGCATATGCTACTCGCATCTCCAAGTAGTCTTCCCATCTGAATCTTCCAGAATCACACCAGCAGACGTAAGCTCGGCGCGGATTCGGTCAGCTTCTTTCCAGTTTTTTGTTTTTCGCGCCTCATTTCGTTGATTAATTAACTGCTCGATTTTCAGTTCGTCATACTGAACTGATCCTAAAAACCTTATTTCATCATGCCTTTCAGTAACATTTATTACTGCCGATACTTTGAAATAAGTCTCCGGATCAGTCTGAAGCAATCCTAATAGCCCACTCAACTCTCTGAGCAAGGCGACAAGTTCGGCGGCTTCCTCAAACTTTGTCTCTTTTAAGGTATTGATCTCACGCGCCAGATCAAACAATACGCTGATAGCGACGGGTGTATTGAAATCGTCGTTCATAGCTTCGGCAAAGCGTATGCGGTAAGGACTGCTAACCGGGGCTTTACTTGGCGTGACGCCACGGAGAGCAATATAAAAGCGATTTAGCCCGGCTGCCGCTACATCCAACGATTGGTCCGAGTAATTCAGCGGACTGCGGTAATGGCTGTTGAGGATGAAATACCGCACTACCTCGGGACGATATTTCTTCAGTATCTCGCGCACTGTGAAGAAGTTACCCAGGGATTTGGACATCTTCTCGTCATCCACATTCACGAAACCGTTGTGCATCCAGACGTTGGCGAAATGCTCGCCGGTGGCGGCTTCCGACTGGGCGATCTCATTCTCGTGGTGGGGAAACTGCAGATCCATGCCACCGCCGTGGATATCGAAATGATTGCCCAATGCCGCGGTGGACATGGCCGAGCATTCGATATGCCAGCCTGGGCGCCCTGGCCCCCAGGGCGATGGCCAACTGGGCTCACCCGGTCTGGCAGGCTTCCACAGCACAAAATCCAGCGGATCATGCTTGGCTTCATCCACCTCCACCCGCTCACCGGCGCGCAGGTCTTCCAGGCGCTTGCCGGACAGTTGGCCGTACTTTTTGAATTTACTGACGGCGTAATACACATCGCCGTTCGTTCCCTGGTAGGCGAATCCCTGCTTCAGGAGTGTTGAGATCATCTTCACGATGGCTTCGGTGGATTGGGTGGCACGCGGTTCCAGATCGGGCGGCAGCACGCCCAAGGCCACTTCATCCTCATGGTTCGCAGCGATGAACCGCTTCGTCAGCGCTTCAATGGTTTCCTTGTTCTCGGCGGCGCGCTTGATGATCTTGTCGTCGATATCGGTGATATTGCGCACGTAGGTCAGTTGATAGCCGTTGGCCCGTAGCCAGCGGGCTACCATATCGAACACCACCAGCATGCGCGCATGGCCCAGGTGCATGTGGTCATACACCGTCAGGCCGCACACGTACATCCGGACCTGCGGCGGCTTGATGGGCTTGAAGCTCTCTTTCTTGCGCGTCAGTGAATTGTATATGGTCAGCATCAGCTTAGTCCTTGGCGATCTCAGCAGCATTCACCAAGCGCTGCCGGATACGTTCCTGTCCCAGCAGTTCCCAGATCAGCTTCAACTCCGGGCCATGGGTATCTCCGGTGAGGGCGGCGCGCAGGGGTTTATAGAGATCCGGCCCACGTCGCTGGGTACTGCTCGCTAATGCCTCGACAAACGGCTTGTATTCAGGTTTGTCGGCCAAACTGGCCAGTGCCTTTTTGAAATACTCAGCACCTGCATCACTCACGGCTGCAAGACCATCCTTTATCATGAAATCATGATTTCCGAACAACGTACGCGCCCAGTGCAGTGCGTCAAACTGTGGTTTGTAGTCAGACTTTAGTTCTGTACTCAGTAGCACATTGGGTCGCACTGTCTGCACGAAAAGCTGACGTTTATCCTTCGGCACGGTACTTTCCAGCGTTTCTACACCAGCGGAATCCGCGCCGTGTTTCATCCAGTCCCATAATTCATCATCAGAGGTATTAGCGATCGCGAGCTTCTGCCAGTGGCGCAGATGATTCTCATCGAAGTGCGCCGGGCTGTGGCTGATCCTGGCCATATCGAACTGTGACGCCAGTTCCGCCAACGACATGAGTTTGTTATCCATATCGATATAGGCATGCCCCAGCCGTGCCATGTAGTTCATGACCGCCGAGGGCATGTAATTCTGGGTGATCAGGTCGCGCACGCTGGCACTGCCGTGGCGCTTGGAAAGCGGCTGACCGTCGCTGCCGACCACCATGGAGAGATGTCCATAGTGCGGTGCTGATAGGTCTAGCGCTTTTAGAATCAGCAGCTGCCGCGGTGTGTTGGCCAGATGGTCTTCGCCGCGCAATACATGGGTGATGCCCATGAGCGCATCATCCACGGCGTTGCTGAAGAAAAACGCCGGGCTGCCATCACCGCGCAGGATCACGAAATCGCCGATGTCGTTGTGTGCGAACACCTGGCGGCCGCGCACCAGATCGTCGAAGGCCGTCTCGCCCTGTTCCGGCACCCGGAAGCGCAGGGCCGGTTTGAGTCCTGAGGCGAAGCGCGTCTTGATCTCGGACTTGGACAGATGCGCGCAGGTACCGGCGTACCGCGGCGGCTTGCCGGCGGCCAGCTGGGTCTTGCGGGACATGGACAAGGCCGCGGGTGTGCAGAAACACGGATAGGTCAGACCCTGCTTTGTCAGCTTGTCTATATAGGTCTTGTAAAGATGGCCGCGCTCGGACTGGCGGTACGGTCCATGCTTGCCGCCCATATCCGGGCCTTCCTGCCAGTTCAGGCCGAGCCAGCGCAGATCCTCAGTAAGCGCGGTCTCCATCTCGGTCTGCGAGCGCTCAGCATCCGTATCCTCGATGCGCAATATGAACTCTCCGCCGCTATGCTTCGCCAGCAGGGCGCTGAACAGGGCAGTACGGGCATTGCCCACATGCAACTGGCCGCTGGGACTGGGGGCGAAACGGGTGCGCACACTCATGGCGCATCATCTTATCAGGCAAAATACAGCTTGCGCCCGTGTGCTGCTAATTTTCCGGATCAGCGTTTATTATGATGGTGGTCGGAACCCAGGAGTTATCATGAAGAAACTGCTGACAGGTCTTTTCACGTGCATGCTGCTGGCTGCATGCAGTCATGCGCCGGTGCAGCCCATCCAATCTATGCAACCTACCCAACCGGTCATGCCACCCAATCCTTTCCCGGAGGTGGCGTTCGAGACCAGCCTTGGAACATTCGTGGTGCAGCTGGACCGTGCGCGTGCGCCGCTCACCGTGAGCAATTTCCTGCACTATGTGAATACCGGTTTTTATGACGGCACGCTGTTCCATCGCGTGGTGCCGGGCTTCGTGATTCAGGGCGGCGGATACACCAGCGCTTATGTGGAGAAGAAGACCGATGCACCCATCCCCAATGAGTCCGGCAATGGCTTGTCCAACGCGCGCGCCACTATCGCCATGGCGCGGGAGGATGATCCGCACTCAGCCACAGCGCAGTTCTATATCAATCTGGTGGATAACCGCAAACTGGATCCGCGCCCGGATCGCTGGGGTTATGCGGTATTCGGGCAAGTGGTCCAGGGCATGGACGTGGTGGACAAGATCGCCGCAGCACCCATCGGCAAGGCCGGCCCCTTCGATAAGGATGCACCCTTGACGCCGGTTGTCATACTAAAAGCCATGGTACTCAAACAGTCACTCGACTGAACCCAGCATGACGACACTTTTTATCTCTGACCTGCATCTGCACGCCTCTCGTCCGCGCATCACGCAACTGTTTCTGGATTTTCTGAAGCAAGAGCCGCGCAACGCGGATGCTTTGTACATCCTGGGGGATTTCTTCGAGGTGTGGCTTGGTGATGACGACCCGGACCCGCACCATGTCCAGATCATGGACAGTGTGCGCGAACTCACCGATAGCGGCGTGCCGGTGTATTTTATGCACGGCAACCGGGATTTCCTCATCGGCGCGGATTTCGCCCAGCGCACCGGTGTACAGTTGCTCCCGGATCCTAAAGTGGTGGAGCTTTTCGGCATCTCCACCCTGCTTATGCATGGCGACACATTATGCACCGATGATGTGGAATACCAGGCGTTCCGCAAGCTGGTGCGCGATCCGGCGCGCCAAAAAGCCTTCCTGGCTTCATCGCTGGCAGAACGCCAGGCGTTCGTCACCCATGCACGCGCCGCCAGCGGTTTGAGCACCGCCCAGAAATCGGAAAGCATCATGGATGTGAACCAGCAGACGGTGGAGACGGTCATGCAGCAGCATGGTGTAAACCGCCTGATCCACGGCCACACGCACCGGCCTGCGGTGCACAAATTCCAGTCAGACGGAAAATCCAAAACCCGGTTCGTACTCGGGGACTGGTATCACCAAGGCAGCATCCTGCGGGTCGACGGCACAGAGCCGATGCTTGCGACTCTGCTCCTCGCCCAGTAATACATGGGAACACGATTACTCTAGTCATTCTCAGTGCAGAGGTCCGCTGTGGAAACGGAATTCACTGTCGGTCTCAATGATGAGACTGGCCTCTATATCCGCGAATAGCTTGCGCCTGTCCACGATGTCACCACCGCCGATGTGATGTGCCAGTTTCAGATAGACATTCAGGTGGCGGGTTTCGGCAGCTTCCAGTCCGCGGTAGAAGTCTGCCAGTTCGGCATCCAGTATCGTGGTCAGTGCCTGGAAGCGCTCGCAGGAGCGGGCCTCGATGAAGGCCCCGATCAGCAGCAGATCCACCAGCCTTTCCGGTTCGTGCTTGCGTACATGCTTGCGCAAGCTGCCGGCGTAACGCGCGGCGCTCAGCGGCCTGAAACGGATACCGCGGCGCTGCAGCAGGTGGCTCACTTGCTCGAAGTGCCGCAGCTCTTCGCGCGCCAGACGCGAGAGGGTCTCCTGCATCTGCGGATGGCGGTCTCCATATTCGAACATGAGACTCAGGGCCGTGGCCGCAGCTTTCTTCTCGCAATTGGCATGATCCAGCAGCAGGATATCCAGGTTTTCCAGAGCTGCCGTCAGCCACGTCCGCGGTGTCGCACAGGTCAATAGGTCGTGAATATTAGATGCTGCTTCCATCAGGCGCTCTCAGGTGTACTCGAAGTACTCATAAAATGATCATTCATCATTCCTTCAATGCGATGACCAAATCCATGACGTTAGTACCGGTGGGTCCTGTGTATATCAGATCACCGCTGGCTTCTAGAAACGTACCGGCATCCGCCCGTGCCAGACTATCGGAGGCATCGAAACCTCCATCTTCGCCACGGGAAATACTGCTGCTATCCACCAAGGCACCTGCGTCACTGGAATTACCATCGGTACCATCCGTACCGGCCGCCAGTAAATACATTCCATGTGTATTCGCCACGCACCGCGCGGCCGCCAATGCCAGCATCTGGTTTCGGCCGCCACGACCCGGATTCGCCGGCAGCTTCACCGTGGTCTCGCCGCCCCACACATGCATGCCCGGCGGCGCATCCATCAGAAAGTCTCCTATCTTTTCGCCGCAGGCGACAGCATCGGGAGCAGGCAGCGAATCATGCATGTAGGCCTGATGACCGATGCTCGCGGCAGCGGCCTTGACCGCCTGCATGGCCAGATGATTGGTGGCGACGATGTGTGTGCGCACATTGCCTGAGTCAATGTTCGGCGGTTCTGAGTGGGGTAAGTCAGCGAACTGTGCCGGCAGTTCCGGTAACGGACCCTGGACAGACGATGTCAGCAATCCGGAGCCGATGTAAGCCGGCACGTCACCCGGCACGTCGGAGATCACCAGCAGTTCCGCTTTGCGACCGGCGAGATCGCGCAGCAGTCGCCCGCCCTTGATCTGCGAGAAGGCCGTGCGCACACGGTTCACCGCGTCGATCGGTAAGCCGCTCGCCAGCAGCCAGCGGGTAAGTGACCGCAAATCGGCGAGCGATACACCTTCGACCGGCACTTCCACCAGACTCGAGGCCCCGCCGGAAATCAGGAACAGGAACTGCGCGTCCGCCGGTGTATTCGCCATGAACAGACACAGGGCATTGCCGGCCGCCAGGCTTTGTTCGTCCGGCAAAGGATGCCCGGCTTCCAGTGACACGATGCGCGTATCCCGGTATACGGATGAGTCCTGATGTCCATGTCGCGTGATCACCAGGCCGGAACTCAATCGGCTCCCGATGGCATCCATGGCGCCGGCGGTCATGGCATCGGCTGCCTTGCCGATTGCCACCAGAAACAGCTTGTCCGGTAAAGTCTGCTGCTGCAGCGTTGCTTGTACACGACTGCGGCCATTCACCGCCGCCAAAGCCTGCTGAAAGAAATTCAACAGTGATTCACGTGGTTCCGAGAGTGCTGCGTGTTTCAACAAACCGTTCAAAAAACGTTGTACATTTCGATGACCTGCCGGTCATCACGCAGGCGATGCTGTTTGGCTTCGTCGGAACGTTCCCGGGCGAGCACCGCCAGATAATCGTTGGTGACATCGCCGGTGATGTACTCGCCGGAAAACACCGAGGTATCGAAGCGCTGGATCTTGGGATTGCCGCGGCGCACTGCATCGATCAAGTCATCCAGGTTCTGGTATATCAGTTTGTCTGCGCCGATGAATTCTTCCACCTGTTGTTCGCTGCGGTCATAGGCGATGAGTTCGCGGGAAGTGGGCATGTCGATGCCGTATACATTTGGGAAACGCACCGGCGGCGCGGCTGAGGCGAAATATACTTTATGAGCGCCGGCATCCCGGGCCATCTGGATGATCTGCTGCGAGGTGGTACCGCGTACGATGGAGTCGTCCACCAGCAGCACGTTCTTGCCGCTGAATTCCAGGTCAATGGCATTGAGTTTCTGGTGCACCGAATGGTTGCGCTGCTTCTGCCCCGGCATGATGAAGGTGCGGCCGATGTAGCGGTTCTTGATAAAGCCTTCGCGGTATTTCACCCCCAGCACGTTGGCGAGCTGTAGGGCGCTGGTGCGGCTGGTGTCCGGGATCGGGATGACCACGTCGATATCGTGGCTCGCCCAGTCGCGCTGGATCTGCTCCGCCAGTTTGTCGCCCATGCGCATGCGCGCCTTGTAGACCGAGATGTCATCCATGATGGAGTCCGGGCGCGCGAAATACACATATTCGAATATGCAGGGCGAATACAGCGGTTTCTCGGCGCACTGCTGGGTATGCAAGCCGCCGTGACGATCGATGACCACGGCTTCGCCCGGGACCACGTCGCGCACCAGTTCGAATCCGCATACATCCAGGGCCACGCTTTCCGAGGCGATCATGTATTCGGTACCGGCATCGGTGATGCGCCGGCCGAACACCAGCGGGCGTATGCCGAAGGGGTCGCGGAAGCCCACGATACCGTAGCCGGCAATCATGGCGATGTTGGCGTAACCACCGCGACAACGCCGGTGCACGGCACTTACCGCCTTGAAAATATCGCGCTCATCGACTTCCAAACTGCCGGTGCGCTGCAGTTCATGGGCGAATATATTCAACAAGATTTCGGAATCAGATTCAGTATTGAGGTGACGCCGGTCTTCACGGAACAGCAAATCCTTGAGCGCACGGGCATTGGTGAGGTTGCCGTTGTGCCCCAGTCCGATTCCATAAGGCGAGTTGGTATAAAACGGTTGGGCTTCGGCTGAATGCGCACACCCGGCAGTGGGATAACGCACATGGCCGATGCCGACACCACCGCGCAGTCTTAGCATATGCCGCTGCTGGAATACGTCCCGCACCAGTCCGTTGCTCTTGCGCAGATACAGGTGATCCTGATCGCAGGTCATGATGCCGGCAGCGTCCTGGCCGCGATGCTGCAGGACAGTCAGGGCGTCATACAGAATCTGGTTAACGTTAGCGTGACCGACAACTCCGACAATCCCGCACATGTACGCCCCTCGCTAGTTCACTTATGGTCCAGATCCGTCACCTTGCGTTCGCCACGCATCATCTCGTCAGCGACCTGCGTCGGCAAAACCGCGCGCATCCAGCCGGCGACTGATTCAGCATAGGGTATCAGCCGCGATGTATGCCACCAGCTATTCTGGGGCAAAGTGGTGAGCCCGGCCACGATCACCAATACCGCTACAACGACCACGCCGCGCACTAGACCGAATATCAGCCCCAATATCCGGTCAGCAGCGCCGGCGCCGGTCTTTTCCATGATCTTGCCGATCAGGAAATTAATAGCCGCGCCAATGATGAGGATCACCACGAATAGGATCGCGAAACCGATGATGACACGTACTGATGGGTTGTGGATTACGCTGAAAACATCGCCCACTTGCCGGGCGAAGCGCAGAGCGACCCAGAAACCGACCACCCACGTGACCAGCGACACAATCTCGCGCAGAAAGCCCCGCAGCAAACTGATGAGGGTCGAAATGATGATGATGACGAGGATTAGATAATCAACCCAATTCATGCGCGCCCTGACCGCCGTGGTGTGCTGTCTAGAAAACGAAGCGCTATTTTAACAGACGCGGACCTCGCAAACCGTCGCTTGTTCAAGCTCAGGAATTCGGTACCACCACGGCCCGTCCGCCGTAAGCATGCCCTACACCGGAAACAACGCGCTCCGCTGAGGCTCGATCTGTGTAAGGTCCTACACGCACGCGATAAAACGTACGGTTGCCCTTGTGAAAGCGGCTGATATAGCTGTGATACCCCTGTTTGGCGATTTTGCTTTGCACACTGCGCGCATTGGCTTCATTGCTATAACTACCAGCCTGCACCACCCACCCGCCCGTAGAAGTCGCTGTATGCGCAGTAGGCGCCGGGGCCGGCCGCATCGCAGGTTTAGCAACCGGTGCGATGCCAGGCTGCGCCCCATGGGTCGTGGTGACTGCGGGCATTGAGGCATTGCCGGTAACAGCCGGATTGTTAAGGTCTAAGTGGTAGGCGGACTGCCCGCTGCTGACGGCGGCTGGCGGCAGTGTCAAGGATTTCGTGACCGTCGTATCGGGTGCAGAACTGCCCTTGAGTACCCAAGGAATGATGATCACGGCCAGGATCACCAGCACCACCGCGCCGATCAGGCGTTCTTTGAGTCCAATTTCCATTTCCCGATCTCCAGCCGGCGCACGCGCGCCCTCAGATGTTATTGGTACCGGATTCCTGCTTTAGACGCAATATGGCGCTCACTGTCTGGAATGAACCGAATACCAGGATGCGGTCGCCTGATTTAGCCTGCGATCGTGCCGCTTGGCAAGCTTCGACCACCGTTGGGCATTCGCTAAGCCTGGCGCTCGGTATCGCCGAGTGAATTCGCCGGGCCTGTTCCGGGGCATCCTGGCCGCGGGTCCCACTCAAACCGCCAACAAACCATACATCGATCTGTGGTGACAGCATACGCGACACCTCCTCAACGGATTTGTCGCGCAGCATGCCCACCACCGCCAGGGTTTTGCCTGTTACCGGATTCGCGGCCAGATTCCTGGCGAGTACCCCGGCCGCTGCAGGGTTGTGAGCAACGTCCAGAACCCAGGACACATCGCCCGGCCATTGCTCGAAGCGCGCACGAATGTGTGCGGTTTCCAGCCCAGCTCGGATCGCGTTTTCATCAACCGGCAGCCAGGCCGTCACTGCCTGCAACAGTGCAATGCAACTGGCGGCATTATCCAACTGGATGAAGCCTGCCAATGCCGGCTGCTGCAGATTCTGCAAGCAGCCATTCTGCCCCTGCCATTTCCAGCTATGGCCGGATGCTTGCCAGTCAAATTTCCGACCCAACACCTGCAAGTCAGCACCCAATTGTTTGGCAGTATCCAGGAAACGTGACGGCGGTTCCCGATCACCACAGATGGCCGGTCGCTGGCTGCGATAGATGCCGGCTTTCTCGTAGCCGATGCTGTCCCGATCCGTGCCTAGCCATTCCTGATGGTCCAGCCCTATGGATGCCACCAGCGCGCCCAATGGGTCGACCGCGTTGACTGCATCCAACCTGCCGCCCATGCCCACTTCCAGGACTGCCACATCAATACGCTGTCGGCGGAAAATCTCGAATGCTGCCAAAGTACCGAATTCAAAATAGGTGAGACTTACATCCCCGCGGGCCTGGTCCACACTGGCAAACGCTTCAACTAATTCGGAATCCGCTGCCTCCACCCCTTGGATGCATATACGTTCGTTGTAGCGCAATAAATGCGGCGAGGTGTAGGCACCCACCCTGTATCCTTGGGCGCGCAGCATGGCATCCAGAAACGCCACGCACGAGCCCTTGCCGTTTGTGCCGCCGACGGTCAGCACCTGGAATGGCGGATGCAACAAGCGCATGCACTCAAGAACCTGCCTGACTCGCTCCAGCCCTAGATCGATAGCATTCGGATGCAACCGCTCCTGCCAGCGCAGCCAATCATCGAGCGAGGTAAAGCGCATGGATTAAAACCAATATTGGATAATCGGATTCACAGATCACGGTGAGAGCCGAAAAAGCTGGGGCCGGGTAGAACTATTCGAAACTCTGAGTTATGTATGTGTTTTATGCATCGTTCTTCACTTCCTCATTCTCTTTGAGCGGTGGCTGGCGTGTGAGCATCGCGAGCAGTGAGGCAAGACGGTCGCGCATCTCGCGACGATCCAGGATCATGTCAACGGCCCCATGCTCCAACAGAAACTCGCTGCGCTGGAAACCTTCCGGCAGGGTCTCGCGTACTGTCTGCTCGATCACCCGTGGACCCGCAAAACCGATGAGCGCCTTGGGCTCGGCCACGTTCACGTCCCCCAGCATGGCCAGCGAAGCAGACACACCTCCAGTCGTAGGGTCGGTCATGACGGAGATGAATGGGATGCCCCGTCGCGAGAGTTTCGCCAAAGCGGCGCTGGTCTTGGCCATCTGCATGAGTGATATCAACGCTTCCTGCATGCGGGCGCCGCCGCTCGCAGAGAAACATACCAGTGGCGCATTTTCCTCCATGGCCGTTTCGACTCCACGCACGAAACGCTCTCCCACCACCGAGCCCATGGAGCCACCCATGAACTTGAACTCGAAGGCACACACGACGATGCGCATGCCCTTGAGACGCCCCTTCATGGTCACCAACGCATCCTTTTCACTGGTGGCTTTCTGGGCCAGCATCAAGCGGTCTTTGTATTTCTTGCTATCGCGGAAACGCAGGATGTCTACCGGTTCTATGCTGGCGCCGATTTCAGTGCCCGTGCCAGGATCCAGGAACATCTCCAGACGCTGGCGGGCTGTAAGCCGCATATGATGGCCGCACTTGGGGCAGACATACAAATTGCGCTCCAACTCGGCGCGATACAGTACCGAATTGCACTCCTCGCACTTGCTCCACAGCCCCTCTGGGATTCCGCGACGCGCCGGACGAGAGTCATCGGTATTGATACGTGAGGGAACGATTTTCTTGAACCAGTTCATGCTTTACCGAATCCAGTAGTGGATGATTTTGACTGTGGAATATATCAGCGCTACCTGTTGCTTAATGCCGCTCTCCGAATCATGACTAATGAGAGCCTATGATAAACGAATCCCCAGACTATGGATGCCCGGGCCGTTACCGGCGGGTGAACATGGAAAACCTGCTTGAATACCTTGGTCTTGAGCAATCCTGCCAGCGATCCGGTCGCGTATGGCCGCATGGTTCGCGTCCCGTAAGGTATACGAATGCATACTGCTGCCTATCGGTTGGAAACAAGTTTGATATCCGGAGAGAGCCCATCGAACAGGCTGCCCTCCGGTACAGGTAAGTCATAAGCTATGGGATACAGCACGGCCATGAAACACAACCCCTGTGGTGGTGCAGTGACGCCGCCCCGTGTGCGGTCGCGACCCTGCAACACTCTCTGTGCCCACTCCGGAGACTGCTTACCGGTGCCCACATCGATCAGCACGCCGACGATGTTGCGCACCATGTGATGCAGAAACCCATCGGCCACCACATCAATGCGTACAATCTCGCCAACACGGCGTACATCAAGATGCATGACGCGGCGCACGGGCGAACGCGCCTGGCATTCCACCGATCGGAATGCGGAAAAATCATGCTCTCCCAGCAAAAACTTCGCAGCCGCACACATACGCTCGTCATCCAGTGCATGACGTACCCACGTCGTCTGTGACCGCATGACCGCAGGACGCGTTGGACGATTGACGATGCTGTATCGGTATTGTCGCGCGCGTGCCTGGTAGCGTGCATGAAATTCACGCGGTACATCCTTAATCCAATTCGCCGCCACATCTGCAGGCAGATTAGAATTGATGCCTAGCAGCCAGCCACGCAGGTCACGCCGCGCCTCGACATCGAAGTGCGTGACTTGACAGAGAGCGTGCACACCCGCATCCGTGCGTCCGGCACACACCACATCCACAGGATGATCAGCGACTTTAGCGATCGCAGCCTCCAGGGCGTCTTGTACAGTGCGCCCTGCATGCGATTGCCGTTGCCATCCCATGAATGCAGTGCCGTCGTATTCAAGGCCCAATGCCATGCGCGCCATCAGATTCCACCAAGATGGGCATTGAAGCTTAAAACGGGACTAATCACGATCAGCCTCACGGCTAACTACCGACGAAACTGCTAGGGGAACAAGCCGCTGGCGAAAACATTCCGCCTTCACGATGTACAGCGTGGCCGGCTCAGGTAAGGGTCTGTAGCAGTTTCCTGGCTTCCTGCTGCTGCTGGCTATCGCCCTCTTCCAACACTTCCTGGAGGATGTTCTTGGCGCCATCCGCATCACCCATATCAATATAGGCGCGCGCCAGATCCAGTTTGGTACCGATCTCATTGAGTCCGGTGGTTTCCTCACCGGTACCGGTGCTGGTTCCGCTATGCGCAGCAGGAACTTCCGCATCCGCAGCCAAAGACATGGATTGGCCGCTACCGGCACCACTCCGTGTACCTTCTTCCTGAGGCGGCACGTTGGTATTGACGAAGTCCGATAGCTCCTTAAGAGCCTTATCGAACTCCACCTGGGAATCGGTACCGAAATCCGCGGTCACGGTAGGTTCACTGGTCTTCTTACCCGATGTTGGTGCGGGTATTTTGTCCCTGCTGGCCGCATCGGCAAGCGTTGCGCTGGCCACGGGCGCAGCCTTTTTGCTCTTAGTTACCGGCTCGATATCCGGCAGTGAAAAATCCACAACCTGCTGTTCGGTGGTAGCAGGCTTTGTAGCAGCGGCCGGCATAGTCACGGGGCGCATGCCTTCAAATGCGCCTGCCAAAGGATCCAGATCTGTATGCACGGCAGTACCCGTACCACCGCTGTCCAGGGGGATGTCCACCCTTGCACCCGCGGCAGCGCCCTCTCCCGAGAACAGTGTTTCCTCAGGCGCTACTTGCCGGCCCATGATGGCGATGTTCTCCCAATCCTTGTCAGGTAACGCACCCATTTCCTGGCGCAGGCCGCGCGCAGTTTCCACAAAGTTAGCCCGGTCACCGGCGGTGAAATACACCTCCAGCAGTTTCATCTTGAGATCGCGCCGGCTCGGATCCTGACGCAAGGCTTTATTAAGCACATCCGCCGCCTGATCATAGAGTCCGTAGGCCATGTGGAAATCCGCTTCCGCCATGGGATCGGATTCATCCAGCTTGAGATTCGTGGTGGTCATATGGGATGCAGTCGCAGCCATCGCGGCGTCACTGGTTGAACCACCAGCACCTGGTCCATCAACCGAATCGAGGTTGGTTACATCTTTCAAGCCAGCCTTCTCTTCTTTGCCCCAGTCCGCATCTGTCGTGGGTGCTTTCCTGATCTTGACGGGTTTGCTAACGCCCTCGTCTGAGGCGCGCCGCTTCTTGATATAGATGCCGATGAGAAGCACCAGTAGTATCACGATGATGGCGATAATCACATAAGGGTTGAGCAGCGAATCCAGCAGCCCTCCAGAGGCAGCAGCTGTGGATTGAACCGGCGTAATTTTGTGTTTCGGCAGGGGTTTTATGACTGCCGGCTTCTCGGGATTCAGGGGCGTGGTCTTGGTTGCTGCCGCCTGCTGGTTCTGCTTGCTGGCTTGTTCTTGCACTGCCGCCATGCTGTTACTTGCAACTGCAATCGGTGCATTGGAGGTGGTGGACGCCACACCGGCGCCGGTTGATTTAGCTGCAGCTGCAGTGCCGGCGGTATTAGTTTCCTCCGCGGTGCCACTCGCGCTCTTGCCCGCGCCCGGAACCTGGTTCTCGGTAGTCTGCGCAGCAGATGATGGTGCCACAAGTTGCAACGAGGGTTGTTCGGTATTCCCAGCTGGCTTATGCGCACCAGCAAGTCCGCGGCTGGCACGCCAATCAGCAATCTGCGTGCGGACTTCCGTGTTGGCCTCTGCCACCCTCACCGCCTGAATGTCTTCCAGGGTCGGAACCCGCAGCACATACCCCGCCTTCATGAGATTGATGTTATGCATGAATACTTCGGGGTTAGCGCGGTAAATCGCTATCATCATCTGATTGAGAGTCACGCCCTGGGGTCGCATGTTCAGGGCGATCTGGGAAAGCGTTTCACCCCGGTGAATGGGGCCGTAATTCCCGCCCAACGATGAATTGCCAGTGGTTACTGTCGGTGTTACTGCCGCAGCGGTCGCAGCTGGTTGCGGTGCCACGGGCACCGGTGCCACCGCCGGTGTGGGCGCTGGAACTGGAGTCGCGGCAGAAACTGGCGCTGCGGTCGTACCCACCGGCGCGGTCGCCGCAGGTTGGGCAGCTGCGCTTGCAGCAGCCGGAGCCGCCTGGGTTGTGGTCTCAAAATTTGGCGGATTCAGGAATACCGTGTACTCACGGATGAGTTCGCCGTTATCCCAGGTAGCATCTGCAAGGAAATCCACGAAAGGTTCGCGCATCGGTGCGCTGGTGGTGACATGCACACTGGCGGTGCCGTTTGGACCGGGTACGATTTGGAATTTTAGCTGGCTAAGCACTTCAGCCATCGGCAGGCCCGCCTGCTTGAACTGAGCAGGGCTCGCGATTTTGATTTGCAGGCTGTTGATCTCATCAGCAGCTGCACCCACGATTGGAATATCCGCATCCAATGGTTGATTGAGCGCGGAATTGAGCTTGATCTCGCCGAGGCCCAGCGCGTTTGCCGCTAAAGGCAACACCGCAATCACGCAGGCCAGGACAAACTTAAGCGTCTTGCTCATGATCTCTCCCCATCCTACCCGCCCCCTTTCGCGACCCGGATGAGGTGCGTTTGGGCAACGGCATGCTACTTATAGCTCAGAATGCTCTTTATAAAACTGGGCTAACTATAGCTTATAAATAGCTTTTCACCAACAACTCCGCCACCTGTATGCTGTTGAGAGCCGCACCTTTGCGGACGTTGTCAGCCACCACCCACAAGTCCAATCCCCGGGGGTGAGAGTGATCTTCCCGGATGCGGCCCACGAATACCGCATCCTTGTGAGCAGCCTCGGTAACTGCTGTGGGATAGCCACCGGGCCGGTGCTCGTCCAGCACCACCAGCCCCGGCGCCTGGCGCAGTAGAGTCCGGGCCTGGGCTGCGCTGAGCTTCTCCCGGGTCTCAATGTGCAACGCTTCTGAATGGCCATAGAAAACCGGCACCCTGACAGCCGTGGCATTCACCTGGATGGACTCATCATCCAGGATCTTGCGGGTCTCCCACAGCATTTTCATTTCCTCGCGGGTATAGCCATTGTCCTGAAACTCATCTATCTGCGGCAGCACATTGAAGGCGATCTGCTTGGCAAATCGATTGCCCTTACCTGCCGGCTTGCCATTCAGTAACAGCGCGGTCTGACTCGCCAGCTCGTCTATGGCGCCGGCACCGGCACCGGAAACCGACTGATAGGTCGCCACATTGATTCGTTCGATACCGACGGCATCATAGATGGGCTTAAGTGCCACCATCATCTGGATGGTGGAGCAGTTGGGGTTGGCGATGATGCCACGATTCTTGTATCGCGCCACGGCCAGTGGATTCACTTCCGGCACCACCAGCGGGATGTCCGGCTCATAGCGAAACTGCGAGGTATTGTCTATCACCACGCAACCGGCAATCGCGGCCTTGGGAGCATATTCAGCCGAGATCGCGGCACCGGCAGAGAATAGTGCAATTCGCACTTTGGTGAAGTCGAACTTTGCCAGTTCCTCGACTTTCAATTGGATGTCATTGAAAACTGTATGCTTGGCAACTGAACGTTCACTGGCGAGCGCATAGACCTTGCCTACAGGGAATTCCCGTTCTTCCAGAATCGCCAGCATGCTGCTGCCGACGGTTCCGGTTGACCCGACTACTGCCACATCAAATGTATCCACAGATACTCCGCAAAATGATCAGGTAGATCAACTCAGAACCATATTTTAAGACGACTTTGCCGGAATCGGTTTGAGTGCCGGCGCAACATCCGCATTCTGCCCACGCTGACGCAAGGCATGGTCCATGAGCGTGAGCGCCAGCATGGCTTCGGCGATTGGTGTGGCACGGATACCGACACAAGGATCATGCCGTCCGTGCACGCAGATCTCCGTGGCTTGACCATTCGCATCGATGGTTTGGCCTTTGAGCCGGATGCTGGACGCGGGTTTCATGGCAATGTTCACGATGATCTCCTGGCCGGTGGAGATGCCGCCGAGGATGCCGCCAGCATTATTGGACAGGAATCCCTGTGGCTTCATCTCATCCCGGTGTTGACTGCCTTTCTGGGTAACGGCGGCAAACCCCGCACCAATCTCCACACCTTTCACGGCGTTGATGCCCATCATGGCGGAAGCGATGTCGGCGTCCAGTTTGTCGAATACCGGTTCGCCCCAGCCTGGTGGCACACCTCGCGCCATCACTGTGATGCGTGCGCCGATGGAGTCGCCGGACTTGCGTAATGCATCCATATAGCTTTCCAGTTCCGGGACGCGTGCGGGATCGGGACAGAAAAATGGGTTTTCATCGATAGCATCCAAATCCTTTGCCGCCAACTCCAGCGGTCCCAACTGTGCCAGCCAGCCACGAATAACTACTCCATAACGTTCATTCAGGTATTTACGGGCAATAGCGCCAGCCGCCACGCGCATCACGGTTTCGCGTGCCGAGGCACGCCCACCGCCGCGATGATCGCGTTGTCCGTATTTCATCAGGTAAGTGTAATCTGCATGCCCCGGCCGGAACTTGTCCTGGATAGCTTCGTAGTCCTGTGGACGCTGATTGGTATTTTCTATAGTAAGTCCGATAGGCGTGCCGGTCGTTTTGCCTTCGAACACCCCCGAGAGAATTTTTACCTGATCCGCTTCATGGCGTTGCGCTGTATACCGCGTGGTGCCGGAGCGGCGCCGGTCCACATAGCGCTGGATGTCAGCCTCGCATAGCGACAGGCCGGGGGGGCATCCGTCCACGATACAACCCAATGCCGGCCCATGACTTTCGCCATAGCTAGTGACGGTAAACAGTTTGCCAAAGGTATTACCGGACACGCTGCGCCCGCTTGTCGTGCTTCTGCATGGCCGCAGCCTGCTCCGCTGTCAACAGCAACACTTCGGCCTGACCACGCTCGAATTCCAGCCACGTGAATGGTGCTTGAGGAAATTCCTGCTCCAGTGCCCAGCGGCTGTTGCCAACCTCCACCACCAAGATACCATCGGCTGTCAGGTAATCCGGCGCACCAGCCAGGATGCGCCGTACGATTTGCAGCCCATCATCGCCAGCCGCCAAGCCCAATATGGGCTCCTGCTGGTGCTCTTCAGGCAGATCCCGCATATCTTGCGCATCTACATAGGGTGGATTGCTGACGATGATGTCATAGTGCGCTGCGGGCAAACCATCGAACACATCGAGTTTCTTCAGTGTCACCCGCTCTTTCACGCTCAGGCGATCCACATTGATACGGGCGACCTGCAGCGCTTCCTCGGAGATATCTGTGGCATCCACATGCGCATCCGGGAACGCATAGGCACATGCGATAGCGATACAGCCGCTGCCGGTACACAGATCCAGTACCCGGGTCACCCGCTGCGGGTCGATCCAGGGTTTGAAATTCTTCTCGATCAATTCGGCGATCGGCGAACGCGGCACCAGCACGCGCTCGTCCACATAGAAATCCAGGCCGGCGAAGCGTGCGTGCCTGGTTATATAGGCGTAGGGCTTGCGTTCCTCCACCCGCCGGCGCAGCAATTCATAGACCGCATGCTTTTCCACGGCTGTGAGGCGGGTTTCCAGCACCCAGGGCGGAACCTCGTGGTCGAGCCCAGCGCCATGCAACACCAGATTCAGTGCTTCATCTATCGCATTGGTGGTGCCATGACCGAAGTGCAGACCGGAACGGCTGAAAAGGCTCGCGCCCCAGCGCACAAAATCCGCCAGGGTGTGCAATTGTGGACTGACTTCTTGGTAACTTTCCATGCAATATCCTGAAACTGCGCCCGTATGATAAACGAAATACGCGTGCGCCATCCCAGCATGGCATACTTTGCACAGATGCATGCGACTGGAAGGCCGCAGCGGGCGTCGCTTGACGGACGGCTGGAACCACAGGTCCCTGCCTTCTTCCCCATTCACACCCGGATGTTTGCTCATAAATTTCCATGCTCTATCGTGCAGCTTTCTGGAGACCACTGATGCTACGTAAGTTTGTTGTGCTGCTTGTCATAGCCATCGGAATGCTGCCGGTCGCTACCTGGGCGGAGGGTCCGGGTGTATCCGCCACACATGTCTGGATCCTCCCGGCAACATCCGATACCGATGCCATGACCGGTTATATGGTTCTGAAGAATCTTTCCAACCAGACGCTGACACTGGCGACAGCCTCCAGTCCGGATTTCGATTCGATCGTGATCCGCCGCGGCACCCCGGATGATGATAAAGCCGCTCAGCAACCTATATCGAATCTAAGCATTCCTGCCCGCGAGAGTCTCAGCTTCGCACCCGATGGCTATTATCTGGTACTCATAAAACCCGTGAAGAAACTATACGACGGCGACCTGGTGACGTTGACGTTGACGTTCTCAGACCATTCCTCGCTCACCATCATGGCGCCCGTGCGCAATGATCGACCTGAAAACTAAACAAGCAAAGCGGCATGCACGAAACCGAAGTCTCTTTCCCGGATCGGATAAAGGCTGGGTTGCAATACCTTTTACCGCAGCATGCAATCTCGCGCCTGATTCACTGGCTCGCGCGAATAGAAGTGCCCGCCGTCAAGAATTCGCTGATCCGCCGCTTCATCCAGCGTTTCGATGTGGACATGAGCGAGGCCGTGGAGCCGGATGGTACTGCCTATCCATGTTTCAATGCATTCTTCACGCGCACGCTGCGCGCTGAAACTCGTCCGATAGCAGATGGTATTAAAACAATCGTGAGCCCAGTGGATGGACGTGTCAGCCAGATTGGCACTATCAACCAAGCTCACATCCTTCAGGCCAAGGGACGCACGTTCAGCGTACTGGAATTACTGGCAGGCAACACTGCAGTTGCCCATGCTTTCACGAATGGAGAGTTCGTGACTTTATATCTGTCTCCCAGGGACTACCACCGCATCCACATGCCGCTGGATGGCCATCTGGGTCACATGCTGTATGTGCCTGGCCGTCTGTTCAGCGTGAATCCGCCCACTACACGTGCTGTACCCAATCTATTCGCCCGCAACGAACGAGTTGCCATGATCTTCGAATCCGGCGCCGGCCCCATGGGCGTAGTCATGGTCGGCGCGCTGAACGTTGGTAGTATTGAAACCGTATGGGCTGGGGAAATCACTCCACCGCACGGCACCGCAGTACGCAGCTGGGAATATCGAGACGACGAAGTTCGGTTGGGAAAAGGTGCGGAGCTGGGACGCTTCAATATGGGTTCCACAGTGATCCTGCTATTCAGTCAGAAACGGATTAATTGGAAATCTACATTGGTGGACGGTTCGATTGTGCGTATGGGGCAAGTTATTGGCGAGATGGTATAACTCAGCCTAACGCATCCAAGAAAACGCTTGATAATTTTTCCAGATTAATTCGATCTTCCTCATCAAAGCGTGCAGGTCTGGGGCTGTCGATATCCAGCACACCCAGCAATTCGCCACGCTGTATCAATGGCAGCACTATTTCAGACCTTGAATCACCATCGCAGAAGATATGTCCAGGAAACTGGTTCACATCCGGTACCAGGATAGACTCGCGTTTGACCGCCGCGGTACCGCACACACCCTTACCCAAGGCGATACGCACGCACGCAGGCTTGCCCTGGAACGGACCTACCACCAGTTCGCCTTCCTTGAGGAAGTAGAAACCGACCCAGTTCACGTCCGGTAGGGCGTGATACAGCAAGGCACAGAGATTAGCGGCGTTGGCGATCAAGTCGCGTTCAGCGTGCAGCAGTCCGCGGACCTGATCACCCAGCTCCTTATAAAACGCGCCTTTGCTCTCAGCACGGACTGGATTCAGGTGAAACATGCAACGCTACCGGGTGATTTCGCTTATTGGATATTGCAAAAGCAGTAGGCATAGATACCGCGCGGATCGGTGAATGCCTTGAAGCTGTTGGCCAGACGCAGCATCTCCGCATACCAGGGCGAGCCACTAAAGTCCGTGGACGGCAACAGACTGGAAGCCAGATTTGAGTTAAGACTGGAATCACTGTCATTGGCCATGGCGATGATCAGCCGGTCTGTGAGGCTCAGGGGCGGCTCGATGTAGCGCACCGCGTAGTGCGGCCCGAGCTTGGCAAGCTTGGCAGCAGCCGCCACCGCATCCTGAAGGTTACCAAACCTGTCCACTAAACCGAGGCGCTTGGCTTCCTGTCCGCTCCATACCCGGCCCTGCGCGATGGCGTTTACCTCTGCAACACTCATGTGGCGGTTGTGCGCCACCTTGGTGATGAATTCTTGATAGCCGTTATCGATGTCCAGCTGGAAGACCTTCTGCATGAGCGGTGACATGGGCCGGGTCACGTCGAAGGCATCGCTCAGAGGTGTGGTACCGACACCATCGGTATGCACTCCAATCTTCGCGAGGGTCTTCTGGAAGGTTGGGAACAGCCCGAAGATCCCGATGGAGCCGGTCAGGGTGGTGGGACTGGCGAAGATCTCGTCGCCCGCCATGGAAATCCAGTAGCCACCGGATGCAGCCACCGAGCCCATAGAGACAATCACCGGCTTGCCAGCCTCTTTGGTGAGTTCAATCTGGCGCAGGATCAGGTCGGAAGCGAAGGCGCTGCCGCCGGGGCTGTCCACACGCAGTACCACGGCTTTGATGGAATCGTCGTAGCGCGCCTTGCGGATCAGGTCGGAAGTGGAATCACCACCTATGCTACCCGAGGGCTGATCACCCGGCTGAATGTCGCCAGCAGCCACGATGATGCCCACCGCATCGCCATCCGTACGGTGAATCCCATCAAAGCCTGAAGTCTGCAGGTAATCACGGAAATCGATCTGGCGGAAACTGTGATCGGCTTCACCCACCACCTTGGTGACCGCATCCGCCATCTGATCTTCGGTCGCGATCTTGTCCACCAGACCGGTTTTGAGTGCCAGCTTGGCGCTATCACCACCTACGGCCGCGAGTCCTGTGTCCGCGTTGTTTATATAGTTACTGAGCGCATCCGGCTTGAGATCGCGCGCCTTGGTGACATCTTGCTGGTAGGCACTCCATAGCACGTTCACCACCCCGTTCCAATCAGTACGCGCATCCGCTGACATGCCGTTCAGCATCAGCGGCTCCACCGCTGACTTGTATTTGCCCACGCGGAAAATGTTCACATCTACGCCCAACTTATCGAGCGCGTCCTTAAAATACGGCTGATAGAGGCCATAGCCATGCAGGAACACCATGCCCTGGGGATGGATGAACACCGTATTGGCCATGGACGCCAAGTAATACTGGCTCTGGGTATAGGAATCGCCGACGGCGAATACCGGTTTGCCGGTTTTCTTGAATGCCTGGATGGCTCGGCCAATATCCTGCAGATCACTCAGAGCGGCGCCGCCGAGTAAACCGCCGCCGCCCATCTCGTCGGTTTCCAACACCAGTGCCTTGATGCGATGATCATCCTTGGCATGCTCGATGGCTGCCACCACATCTCGCAGTCGCGTCTGCGACCGCTGCTTCTGCCCCATTATCCTGCTGAGAGCGCGTTGCACCGGGTCGCCGGAAAACTGCTCCACCAGATCGCCCTGCGGGTCCACCACCAAGGCCGCTGATGAAGGCACCTCGAGATGGTGGGAACCGAAAACTGCCACCAGTATGCCGACAACTATGACAGTGATAAGCAGGTTTATAACTATCCGGCACAGAAAATCCCACAGGTGCCAGGTGCCGCCAAAAATCCGCACGATGAAGTTTTTGTCGCTCATGGGTTTCCCGTGTTTGGAATGAATGAATTCTGGGTAAATGCGTAACGATACTTCATATTATGCACTCGGCGACTCGTGTACGGCAGTATCCAGCAGGGCGATGATGCGCGGCAGCCACTCTTCGTGTTCCGGCTTCATGAGGCAGGAACGCAACGCGGTGACCGTGTCCGCATCGTTTTTCAGTCCCGGCCACCAGGCAGTGGCCAGATGATCCGGAACGCGCAACAGGGCCAGATGCAGTTGCCGCTGCGCGGCCGCATCGAATACTGCCTGTGCACGGTGGCTGGCGACCGCCCTGCTGGGAGCAGGCAATGCCCAGACC
>JBAWFD010000047.1:0-4372 GCA_049591615.1 Gammaproteobacteria bacterium
CATAACCTTTTTGGCATGGTGGGCGTGATCCAGGTGGGTGCTGCGGTAAACAAAGCCGAAGCAGTTAAGAAAGCAGCGGCGATGGAGAAGCAGCAGCTCATGAACCAGGGTCGCATCCTCCAAACCATGAGCAAGGTCCAGTAATCCATGCTGCGGAGTCTCACCAAACGCTAAATATCGGATTCAGTATTTTTTGGTATATAGAAGCTCGTTGTTCATATAATAGACCTACTGCAGCAGCTAAACTGCTGCAGTAGGTTTTTTGATTTTATCTACAATATAAAAAGCCACATGCAGCTATTTAGCATCCAGAAACGCCGGCGAATGAATCACTCATGAAGTACAAAGACTATTACAGCGTCTTAGGCGTCGCGCGCGCCGCCAGCGAGACTGATATCAAGAACGCCTATCGCAAACTGGCGCGCAAGTATCATCCGGACGTTTCCAAGGAGCGCGATGCCGAAGAGCGTTTCAAGGACATCGCCGAGGCCTATCAGACACTCAAGGATCCGGAAAAGCGCGCAGCTTATGATCAATTGGGCAAGCAGCAACCCGGCGAGGAGTTCAAACCGCCGCCCGATTGGCAGCAGCGCTACAGCGAATCCCAGTTTTCATTCGATGACATCGATCTGGCGGATCTATTCGCCGGCTTGCGGGGTGGTGGGGCACATAGAGCCCGTGCACCCATGGCCGGGCAGGACTATGAAGCCGTGGTACACCTGACGCTCGAGCAGGCCTTCCATGGCACGCAGGTAAATGTGGATCTGAGCATGCCCGAATACGATGACCAGGGCGTCATGCACCGGGTCCCGCAGGTGTTCAACGCGCGTATCCCCAAGGGCGTCACCGATGGCCAGCGTATGCGGGTAGCGGGCAAGGGTGGGTCTGGGATCAACGGTGGCCGTGCCGGCGATCTGTATCTCACCATCGCCCTGTATCCGCATCCGCTATTCCGTGTCAGCGGCCATGATCTTTTTCTGGACCTGCCGCTGGCGCCCTGGGAAGCGGTACTTGGAACCAGCATCGAAGTACCGACTCCCGCCGGTCCGGTGCGGCTGAAGGTGCCCGCAGGCACCCGCGCCGGTCAGCAACTGCGTCTCCCCAAGCGCGGATTGCCCAAACCGCATTCCGGCGCTGGCGATCTATACGCCATCGTGCAGATCGTGGTGCCCAGTGAACCAACAGAGCAGGAACGTACGCTTTTCAAGCAGCTGGCCGCGGATTCCAGGTTCAATCCGCGCGGTCATTTCAATCAGGAGGTTTGAAATGAAAGCCATACTCACTGAAATGCTATGGTTGGATGAGCACACTACGATCACACTGTCCGAGCTTGCTGAGCTGTCTGGCATGCCAGCGGACGACATCAACGAGCTGATCGATTATGGTGTTATAACCTCGCTCGATGAGGATGGGGCGCAGGCGACTTTTCAAGCCCATTACGTGATTACTGCGAAAACCGCTCACCGTTTACGCAATGATTTCGAGCTGGACGCGCGCGGGGTAGCTTTGGCGATGACGCTAATTGAGCGTGTGCAAGAACTTGAAGCACAATTACGTACATTGAGTGCCAAACTTCCCGGCGGACCTAAGGGGATCGGACATGGCTAAAAAAATATATGCTTAATCTGCAATATATTCATATGTTTTATATACGCCATGTGTGTACCTGATATTTCAATCCGCAAGCCTCACCAAGAGAGCTTTAGCCATTTGGCCGTGTAAAGATGCAATAGCGCGTGCGAAGTGCATAAGACCTATCAATAATAGGATACCGAGAATTATCAATAGTGGCGTGAATAACCATGAAACAACAACTGGACCGTTGATATAGATGAAATCACCCCAGATGTGCGATAACGGGGAAAGAATCAACACCAGCGAAACCGCGAGCCAGGTGATTACTAACGTAAAATACAGGATGCCAAGAGGCAGCTGCAGGACCATATAAAACAGTGTTGACCAGGTGCGTCCATCCGAGAGCAGTTCCTTTATATGTGTAAACAATGGTATAGATCCGCCTGGATAGGGCGGGCGGCGTGGCATGCGTACACCAAGGAAAGTCTCGACAATGCGGCCTTCGACCAAAGACAGCAGGCGCACACTGCCTAGAAATAACAGGAAAAATGGAATTCCGATAATCAGTGGCAGCAGTCCGAATGAGAGTGCTGTGCCTGTTACCACCCAGGTGAAATAGAAGATGCCGGTAAATAATGCCAGCAGCATGTAGAACAAACTGGTATAGGCACGTGGATCCGCCAATACACCGAAAAATTTACCCAGCAGAGAAGGTCGTTTAATCGGGCGTGGTGTGCGCAATGCCGCCTGTACCTTGACTTCAGTATCGCGGTAGGCCTCGGCCACTTCATCGGGCGCCCCGTAGGTAGTGGCGATGGCAGCCAGGATCTGTTCCTCGGTCTTATCCGGATGCTGGTGCAGTTCGCCACGTAGGTATTCCTCGGCGTCGTAGAGCGCATCCTGGATGAGTGCCGGGTCGGCACCCGCCAACTGCTCGCGCAATTGGTCCAGATATTCCTGGATGTTGCGGGGTACGGGTTTATTCATGGCGGTCGTCCTTCATAATGGTGTTCACAAAATCCCGGGTACTGACCCAGGCGTCCTTCCATTGCTCGAGCACTGTGCGGCCGGCATTGGTGATGGTGTAATAGCGTCGCGGCGGACCGCTGACTGAGGGTTCGACGTAGCTGTCCAGCAGACCGGCGGCGGACAGGGAGCGCAATACCGGGTAGAGGGTGCCCTGTTTCATGACGGTGTTTTCTTCATTGTCCCGTTCCAGTTGTTTGGCGATCTGATAGCCGTATTGGGGTTCACGTGCCTCAGCCAGTGTGGCAAGCAACACCAGCGCCACGATGCCGGCATTGAGCTCCTTCTGGAATTTACGTAAATGGCTTTCTGCCTCGCCCATACCATCCTTTTTAAGTGGGCTATACTGTTAAACAATCTATATTACTAACTTAGTAATAGTCAAGTATAAACCTCTCACCATAAAAAAATATCTGTAAATCAATGACGTGGCCAGCCGTATCGTTGTAGATCAATACGGCCCTTTAGATCGAAATGTATGCCTTCCTTCAATAGGCGTCGGCGTTGGTTATCCGAGCCGCTGCCGTGCTTGCGGCGGCTGATTTCGCCTTTGAAATTGATGACACGATGCCAGGGTACCTGGCTGCCCGCAGGCAAGGCCGCCATGGCGTACCCGACTTGACGGGCGCTGCATCCGCCCACTGTCAGGGCTATACCTCCGTAAGTACTTATCCGGCCGCGGGGGATGCGGCGCACCACGGCATAGATGCGTGCATACAGGGGCCCCCTTTGTTGGGTCTTCCAAAGGTCTTCCGCAGGTTGATCAGGTTTTGGTCTGTTCGCTGCAGAGAACGTAATCCTGGCCATTTTCGCTGACGTATTGGCATTGGAAATGATCCGGGTCTAGGGGCCGATAGACATCCCGGTAGGGATAGGGGGGTGGCGCCGAGAGGTTCTGGTAGTAGGTCTGGTGCATCTCCTGCAGGCTCCTCCAGTACTTGTACTGGCGCTGGTCGGCTATTTGCAGGCGGCAGGTGATATAGCGGGGATCGGGATAAGTCCAGCCCTGGGATTGGCAAGCCTGGTCGTCCTGTACCGCCAGTTTTAACGTATGCGCGTGCTCATCACCGGCCAGGTGCGCACAGCCCCCCAGCATTATTACTGCCACTACCAGTAGTTTCGATTTCATGACACTAAGATTAACCCGGTTGCTGCGTGTTGAACATGTCCAGCATAGAAACATCCGGAAACATTTTTAACTTGTCAGCCATGGATTGGGCAACCCAGGAACCGCCAAGGTAATATATACACTAATCAGTGTGCCGGCTGCCGTCGGCAGACATTAGCAGAGGAACCGGAGACATCCATGATCTTTATCAAACCGATTCGTAGCGTTTTTTTTATCCTGGTAACAGCCTTGTTCTTGGCCGCCTGTGCCAGCAAGCCAGAAAGCAACATGGGCATCAAGGGAGCTCCTGATTGGGTGAACCAGGGCAGCCAGGCTCTCAAGAATGATGGTAACCGATATATCTACGGCATCGGTTCCGCGCCCACCATGAATGATCTTTCTTTGCAGACTTCCACCGCCGACGAGCGTGCGCGTGCTGAAGTGGCACGCGTGCTGTCCACATTTATGCGTGTGGTTTCACAGGATTACGGTGCCTCCGCCGGTATGGGGCAGGATAATCAGAACGAACAATCCGTGTCGCGGCAGATCGAGAGCATCACCAACCAGAACGTCAGTGGTGCGCAGATTGTGGCACATTGGCGGGATCCCAATAACGGTACGATCTGGAGTCTGGTAAAACTGGATATGAACAACGTCAAAGCC
>JBAWFD010000048.1:0-128347 GCA_049591615.1 Gammaproteobacteria bacterium
GCGCAGCATTGAGGGTGTCTGGTGACACATGCGGGTAACGCTTGGATCGCGTCCGGGCTGGCAGCACATACCCGGAGCCAGCGGCAAAGACCTTCAATTCCCTAAGCCATTGCACCACGGGGGCGGCCAGCGGAATATCCAGCGCCGCCTTGGTTTTGGTGCGTTCGGCTGGCAGGTGCCATATACCATTATCCAGCTCAAATTCAGCCCATTGAGCGGCCACCAACTCCCCCTTCCGTACACAAAGAGCCAGCAAAAGCAGGAAGGTCAGGAAGTTCTCGCGGCCCAGGTTCGGCGTTTTCTGCATGGCCTCAAATAGTTTTTTAAGTTCATCGCGGTTCAGAGCGCGGGAACGTGGGGTTTCCTTACCGCCGGCATCAGCCATATCGAAATCAGCCGCAGGATTGTAGTCTAGAATCCGGCGCTTGCGGCCATAGGCAAACATACCCTTGAGGTACGTCAGCGCGTCATTAGCGACGGTAGGTGCATGCTTTCTCAGTATGCCATCCAGGACGCGGTCAATATCGGCAGGTTTAACATCCTCGGCTGGTAGTCTGCCGATGATTGGTAGCACATGCTTGTCCAATACCTGTTTAACCTTGACGTGATATTTCCACTTCGGGACGATGATGCGCGTATACCATTCAGAGGCTAGGGCTGTCATGGTGCTGCGCCGTTCAGCCTTCAGCGCTTCCTCGATGCGGGCGCGTTTTTCAAGTGCGGGATCATGGCCACCATCAACTCGTGAACGGGCTGCGCGGGCAAGTTTTCGGGCGTGTGCAAGTGTGAGGTTCGGGTAATGTCCGAGGGTCAGTTCACGCGCACGTCCACCGATGCGATAACGAAATGTCCAGCTCGCATGTCCACGCTTTGAAATGGTGAGGGTAAGTCCGTTGCCGTCACTTTTACCTGCAATAGGATCGCCGGCAGTAATCCAATTCCGCACCTGAATATCTGTTAGTTTCGCCATGTTTTCCCTCAGCGTGTGTGTAGCTACGGAGGAGAAAAAATGGCAATTCCACGTTCCGAAACCCGTAGCTACACATCTAGCTACACATACTCTAGGCGCTGGTGCTTGACGTTACAAGAGGATACCAGAGGCTAACTTACTGTTTTATCAGGAAAGTGGTCTTTATGCTGGACAGTGCTGGACCCCACAAAACGCTATTCCAAGTTCTGCACCTGCTCGCGCATCTGTTCGATCAGCACCTTCAATTCCACTACGCGCTTGGTGACCGCAGAATCCTGGCACTTGGAGCCCAGTGTATTGGCCTCGCGGTTGAATTCCTGCATGAGAAAGTCCAGCCGCCGTCCCATGGCATCACCGCCCTTCAGGCTGCTCGTAAACTCGGCCAGATGGCTATCGAGGCGGTCCAGTTCCTCGGAAATATCCAGCCGCTGCAACAACAGCACCAATTCCTGCTCAAGACGGCTCTCATCGACACTGAGCTTTAATTCATCGAAACGCGCCCGCAACTTGTGATGTAACTGTTCGCGGACTTGGCCGGTATGTTTACGTATCTCGGCTACGATCGCGCCGATCTGTCGCGCACGTTCGCGTAACAGGTTGGCGATGCGCTCGCCTTCATTCACGCGCATGCCGGTCAACGTAGCCAGGACCTGGTCAAGCAGTTTCAATGCATCAGCACTCACTTGCTGTACGTCGTGTCGCGGTTCCCTGACCACCCCCGGCCAACGCAGCAAGTCCAGGCCGTTGATGGGAGATGAACGGCTCAGCATTCCATTCATGCGCTCCGCAGCCTCGGCCACCGTTCGGGCGTGATGTTCATCCACTTCCAGCACCGTCCCGACCCCAACCGCCGCCTCAAACCGCAACTGGCCGTCCACTCTGCCACGCCGCAATACTGCAGCAACGCGCTCGCGACATTCAGGCTCGAGCGCGCGCAGGTCCTCCGGCAGACGCAGGCTGATATCCAGATAACGGTGGTTGACTGTGCGCAATTCCCAGGTGAGGCTGCCCGAGTGGCCACGAGTCTCGCCGCGCGAAAATCCCGTCATGCTGCAGATCATATGAAGAACCTTCCCCATGGGACACCGTGACGGCAAAGCAAAATGGTAAGCTAAATGCATAGCCAGCCGATACCCAGCCCACCCAGCAGGGCCCTACAGTGAAAATTGAAACCGCCCAGGTCTCCCGCCTAGGTAATCGCAGCGAGAATCAGGACCGCGCCCGAATTGCGGCGTCCGGTAAACACACCTTACTCATAGTAGCGGATGGTATGGGTGGTCATATCGGCGGTGATCTGGCCGCAGAAACCGCCGTCGAAACAGTGATGAAAGCGTTTCAAGAGACAGACGCGATCTTCGAACCGACTGAATTTCTGCGCAGCAGTATCGTCGCCGCACATCGGGCGGTGGTTGCCTTGGGTGCGGAACTCGATCCGGATCTGCGTCCACGCACCACCATCACTACCTGCTTGATCACCGCCGGCATGGTTCGCTGGGCACATGTGGGCGATAGCCGTGTGTATTTCATCCGTGATCGGCACGTGCTGGCGCGCACCCGAGATCACAGTGCGGTAGAAATTCTTGCGCAACAGGGTTTGCTTGAGGATACCGATCTGTCCATGCATCCGCTACGTAATTTCGTGGACCAGTGCCTTGGCGGAGATTCGGAATTGCCAACAATCGATATATCAGATCCGCATCCGCTGCTGGCGGGTGATGTGGTGGTGTTATGTACCGATGGCTTCTGGGCGCCGCTTACCGATGTACAGCTGGCGCGGGCATTGGGTGAACAACTGGAACTGCAGGCCAGTCTGGAGGCGTTGGCCATGGAAGCGGAACTGCGTACCACGCCCGCGAGCGACAACATCACCGCTGCGGCGCTCCGCTGGCCCGGTTGATTCACTTCTAGTGAAGTGCTTTTTGGTGTGCATGACGCAGAGTGCGTCTTGCATGCGGATAAATAATCATTATCACCGATTATGTTTTGGAGTTCCTGTATGCGCAGTCACGCTCGAGCCAATAACCAACTACGCCCGGTCACATTCACCCGTAACTACACCCGCCACGCAGAAGGATCCGTGCTAACCAGCTTCGGTGATACCCGGGTACTGTGCACCGTGAGCGTGGAAGAGCGGGTGCCTGCATTTCTGAAGGGCGCCGGAAAGGGCTGGTTGACGGCTGAGTACAGCATGCTGCCGCGCGCTACGCATATGCGCACGGAACGCGAGGCGGCCCGCGGCAAGCAGGCGGGGCGCACCCTGGAAATCCAACGCCTCATCGGGCGTGCATTGCGCGCCGTTGTGGACCTGCAAGCCCTCGGCGAACGTACCCTGATTCTTGACTGTGATGTACTGCAGGCGGATGGCGGCACGCGTACCGCTGCCATCACCGGCAGCTATGTAGCCCTGGTGGATGCTGTACGTGTGCTTCACAAACAGGGATTGGTCAAAAAAGATCCACTGCGCGGTGCGGTGGCAGCGGTATCCGCGGGCATCGTCAAGGGTGAGCCGTTGCTGGATCTGGACTATGCAGAAGATTCCCAGGCAGAAACCGACATGAATGTGGTCATGAACGATGCCGATGCGTTTGTGGAAATCCAAGGTACTGCGGAAACCCGTGCATTCCAACGCGACCAGCTGGATCAGTTGCTGGCGCTCGCCAGCGATGGCATTCGCACACTCATTGCTGCGCAATCCAAAGCGCTGGGGCAATGATGAAGGTGGTACTAGCCACTGGCAATACTGGCAAGCTGCACGAACTGCAGGCGATGCTCACGGACAGTGGCATCGAAGTACTGCCGCAACGCGCGTTGGGCGTACATGCAATTGAGGAAAACGGAGCGAGTTTCCTGGGAAACGCCCTGCTGAAAGCGCGTAATGCCGCCCGCCAGACTGGCTTGCCGGCGATTGCCGATGATTCAGGTCTGGAAGTGGATGCACTTGGGGGCGCGCCCGGAGTGTATTCTGCACGTTATGCCGGCGCCGAGGCCAGCGATGCGGATAAGCTGGAAAAACTCCTAAAGGAATTGCGCCAGGTGCCTACAAACAATCGCACGGCGCGCTTCCGCTGCATCGTTGTGTATGTACGTCATACGGATGATCCGATGCCTGTGGCTTGTGAAGGCATCTGGGAGGGCTGTATTCTTGAAAAACCTCGCGGCAGCAACGGCTTTGGTTATGATCCGGTGTTCCTGGTGCCTGGAGAAAATAAATCCGCAGCCGAACTCACTTCCGTAGAAAAAAATCGCTTGAGTCATCGTGGCCAGGCTTTACGCAAGCTAGTGCAACAGCTCGCCACCCTGGATCCTTGATGCTGCCGACACGCATGCTTGCCGACCCGCCCCTCTCGCTTTACGTGCACCTGCCCTGGTGCGTGCACAAGTGCCCGTATTGCGATTTCAATTCCCATGCTATCAAGGGTGGCCTTCCGGAAGCAGAGTACGCGGCTGCGTTGCTGCGTGATCTGCAACAGGATCTGCCGCGCGTCCGGGGCCGACACCTGCAGTCCGTGTTTTTGGGCGGCGGTACGCCCAGCTTGTTCAGACCGGAAACCATCGCGCTCATCCTGGATGAAGCCCGGCAATGCCTGCCACTGATCGACGGCGCTGAAATCACATTGGAGGCCAATCCTGGCACCATCGAACGCGGACGCTTTGCAGAATACCGGGCTGCAGGCGTGACCCGCCTGTCCATCGGAGTGCAGAGCTTCAACACACTGCATTTGCAGATACTGGGGCGCATTCATAGTGCCCAAGAAGCAATCAACGCCGCTGAAGAGGCCCATGCCGCCGGTCTGGATAATTTTAATCTGGATCTCATGTATGGATTACCACAACAGACCCTGGAACAGGCACTCATGGATATAAGAAGTGCGATCGCGCTTGCGCCTGCACATCTTTCCCACTACCAGCTCACGCTCGAACCCAATACGCTTTTTCATGCGCATCCGCCTGCGCTTCCTGACGACGAGGTAACCTGGCAGATGCAGCTGGCATGCCAGGCGGTGCTCTGTAAGCAAGGCTTCAACCAATATGAGATCTCCGCCTATGCACGCAACGGCCGGCAGTGCGGCCACAACCTGAACTATTGGCGGTATGGTGATTATCTGGGCATCGGTGCTGGCGCCCACAGTAAATTAAGCGATCTGCAGCAAGGCCGCATCCTGCGGCTGTGGAAGGTAAAGCAACCCTCGGCCTACTTGCGAACCGCAGGAACCGCCCAGGGTATCGGCGCCATCACGGATGTGGCAGAGGCAGACCGAATCTTTGAATTCATGCTGAACCGTTTGCGGTTGTATGAGGGTTTCAGCCCTGCTGACTTCGAGTTGGCCACGTGCTTACCCTACGCCCGGATACACACTGCTCTGGAGCAAGCTCAAGCCTTAAACCTCGTGCAAAAGACCAGGGGCCGATGGCAGCCCACTCCGACCGGATATGCATACCTGAACGACTTACAGGCACGATTTTTACCCGAGGTGTCTACACCTGCCACCCCAAGACTACGCCCAACTGTAAGGGCATAAGCCTATGCCTGGCCTTCACTCAGCAAGGTGAACGCTGCATCACTAAACCGCAATATGACAGGACCGACCGATGGCCTGTGCAATTCAAATAGTCAGTATTGAGGTGCCATTCTGCACCATGCCCCGCCACGGGTGCGCTGGCGGGACCTAGGTGGCGTGGCCTATTTGAAAACTCTGATCCCGGAAGGCTTGATTAGACGCGGGGTGGAATTCGTTGTGGCTTGCAGCGCCCAGGGCAAATACGCTGGCTGCGGTAGGATTGTTCGGCAAGCATTCTAGCCATCGATTCCATGTCCGCCAACGGATTGGATTTATACCCACGAACAAGAGGTTATGCACATCTGCTTGGCCGCAATATGAGCCGTGGAACTCTTGGGAGTGCTCCTGGGTTACAAAGCGCGTATTTTTTATAACTCATTGTTTATTAAGTATTTTAGTATCTGGATAAGAATTCGCCAATTTAAAGCATCCTGAATCCACGTGGGCATTGCATTCGGTGCAGCAAGTTTAATCCACAGACTTATCCACTGCTTTTGTTAACAACCCGGTTTAACCAATATTGTCAGATAGTTAAAGGCTATCAATGTCATGCTAGGTGACAAATCCACACTAAGCCCTTGCTGGAGTGCAGATACCTGACATTAGCAGCCTGCGAGACTTGCTGCTCACTCGGGTGCGCGTTATCATGCGCGCCCTTCAAAATGTCTGAATTTCTAGAATCGAGGCTTGCATGAAATCCGGTATCCACCCCGAATATAAGGAAATCACCGTGACTTGCAGCTGTGGCAACAGCTTCGTCACGCGCTCCACCTTGGGCCGGGATCTGCACGTGGAAGTCTGCTCCAGTTGCCATCCGTTTTTCACCGGTAAACAGAAAATCGTGGATACCGCCGGTCGCGTGGATAAATTCCGCAAGAAATACGCGCGCAAGTCTGCATAATTGTTCGGTTTCTTGATCGGCCGTGAGCGCATGAAACTGCTCGGCATACATTTCATGTATGTACTGAATCCAGTCATTATCCTGATTTTTGTTAGGTAAGTTATGTGGGCCGCGATGATATAATCCATCACGCGGTGCCATCCCGGCTTACTCGAAGCCAGCCAAACGACACAGCCCCGTTCCTGCCGGATTCGCACGGCTATCTACACGGGGTTCTACGCCCAGCTCCAGTTGCGCCTCGAGCACCTATCCGGCAGCTGATAATGGATACCTAACATGAACAACAACGTCTACAAACTCACCGGCCCCAATGGTAAAACCAGTGATCTGCCCCTGCGCGAAGGCAACCTCGGACCCGGTACATTGGATATCAGTACCCTGCATAAGGATCTGGACGTTTTCACCTTTGATCCGGGCTTCATGGCCACTGCGAGTTGCGAGAGCAAGATCACCTTTATTGACGGTGAGAAGGGCGTACTGCTGTATCGTGGATACCCGGTAGAACAACTGGCGGAGAACAGCAACTTCATTGAAGTGTCTTACTTGCTGCTGTATGGCGAACTGCCCAGCAAGACGCAACTGGAAACTTTCCGGAATTCACTGCGTCGACATTCCATGGTCAACGAGGCTGTACTCCAGTTTTTCAGCGGCTTCCATTACGACGCCCACCCCATGGCAATGCTGACTGCTGTGGTGGGTTCCCTATCGGCTTTTTATCACGACTCCACCGATATCCATAACCCGAGACATCGGGAGGTATTCGCGCATCGTATTATCGCCAAGATGCCGACCTTGGCCGCTGCAGTATACAAACATGGCACCGGACAGCCGTTCGTCTATCCGAGAAACGATCTGGACTACTGTTCAAATTTTCTCAACATGTTGTTCTCAGTGCCGGCTGAGCCCTATAAGATCGATCCAGTCGCCGCGAAAGCACTGGATCTGCTGTTTATCCTGCATGCCGACCATGAACAGAACGCATCCACTTCAACGGTACGTCTGGCCGGCAGTTCCAATACCAATCCGTATGCCGCCATCGCTGCCGGCATCGCCTGCCTGTGGGGGCCTGCCCATGGTGGCGCCAACGAAGCCGTGCTCAATATGCTGAAGGAGATTGGCGATGTGAAAAACATCGACAAAGCCATTGCCCGCGCCAAGGATAAAAATTCCGGATTCCGCCTTATGGGTTTTGGTCATCGCGTCTACAAGAACTACGACCCGCGCGCCAAAATCATCCGCGCTACGTGTCATGAAGTGCTGGAAAAACTCGGCCGCGATGACGACCCAACATTGGAGCTCGCTATGCGCCTTGAAGATATAGCTTTGAAGGATGATTATTTTATCGAAAAGAAGCTCTATCCAAATGTGGATTTCTATTCTGGCATCATCTATCGCGCGCTCGGGATCCCGGTGCACATGATGACAGTAATGTTCGCCATCGCCCGCACCGTCGGCTGGGTAGCTCACTGGCAGGAGATGATCTCGGATCCGCATATGAAGATCGGACGACCGCGGCAACTTTATACGGGCGCCGTCAAACGCGACTATACAGATATCGGCAAACGCAAGTAAAACGAAGAATTTGACAGTGCGCTGAATTAAGCGGCTTTAACAGCCGCTTTTTATTTTCGCAGTGAAAATTAATCGTCGCTAGCCAACAAAATATCGATTTCGCGTAACGATGCGCGCCGCATGGGCTTACCATCCAACGGACTCGCAGGTGCTTCCCGGATGCCATCCACACGAAACACCGTGAGTTCGATGGGTGTGTTTCCAGCCACAAAACGATACACCGGGTACTCGTGCTGCACGCCAGCGCCCGACTTCAATTTGCGCGCAGAGACTTCATAGGGAATGTTTTTCTCCATGAGAAAAATAGCTACATGCTCAGGCACATCGCTGAATACATGTAGATAAATGATCGCGTGGTCGGAAGCAGTGCCAGCGAGTACCGGCCCCACCAAGCGGGCATCGAAGCCATTGAGCATGCGCATGGCTTCACGTGCGGTCTCGCGAAGCTGGCGTACATGCAGGGGCTGTGAATCGGCTCGGAACAGGCGTTGGTGCGCAGCCAGCGCTTGTTCCACTTCGAGATTGGTGGGCAGGTGCAGACTGCGTGTATCGAAGCCCAAGCGTTCCGCGGCCTTGCGTTTGGCGAAACGGAAATCGCGTACCCCCTCCTCTGCCAGGATGCGAGCGGTCTCCTGTGCAAGCAAATGCCGCAAATCATCCGTATGCGGAAATACACGACGGGTCATACGTTTTTTAGGATGAATGCTTATTAAAAAAGATTAGCATAAACCTCAGAAGATATCGGTACCGTTCGCCGGCTTTTTGGCCGGCGCTTTTGGCGGCAAATGGCCGGCCATGAAAAACTCAAATATGGAGCCAGGGTCGCTGGCGCTGACTAATAAACCAGTTTTGGGATCGATACGCGCTTGTACGATGCCGGGCGGTTCCACGAAAGGAACCTGGGGTACACCTTGCAGCGCCGGCCCCATGAAATCCATCCATACTGGTAATGCTGCTTTGGCGCCTTGTTCACCATCGCCCAACGATTGGGATGGCTGATCGTTGCCGACCCATGCCACCGTAACAATGTCATTGTTATAGCCATCGAACCAGGCATTTGACCAATCATTGGTGGTCCCAGTCTTGCCGGCCAGATCAGAACGGTCCAGCGCCTGGGCGGAGGCGCCGGTGCCGTACTTGATCACATCCTGCAGCATGCTGGTTATGAGCCAAGCGTTCTGTGGAGTGATTGCCTGTGGGGCGTATCGCGGCATTGGAGGCGGCACGGGCATGCCCGCTGCAGCGGATGTTATGGCGGTCGGGACCGTGGTCGGTGTAGAAATGTTTTTGCTGGCATCCAGATTGCAGCTATCGCAGGCCACTTCAGGATTAGCCGCATACAGAACCTGGCCGGAACCATCGATGATGCGCTGGATGAAATAGGGCGTGACGCGGAACCCATGGTTGGCAAACACAGCATAACCGCGCGCCATCTCCAATGGGGTGAGATCGGCACTGCCGAGCGCTAGTGTCAGATTGTTGGGTAATTCGGATGCATCAAAGCCGAATTTCTGAGCATAGTTGATGGCATAACCCACGCCAATGCTTTGCAAGACACGGATTGATGCCAGGTTAAGGGAGTGTGCCAGCGCCAGCCGCAAGCGTGTCGGGCCGCTAAAATCCTGTTCATAATTGTTGGGTCGCCAAACATTGGCGAATGCTGGATCCTGAACCACGACTGGGGCATCGCTTATGACGCTCGCCGGCGTAAACCCATCTTCCAGGGCAGCTGAATAATAGAATGGCTTGAATGAAGAACCGGGCTGACGGTGTGCCTGGACAGCGCGATTGAACTTGCTCGCATCGAAGTCAAAACCGCCCACCAAGGCGGCAATGGCGCCGTCGAATGGATCCATGCATACCAGCGCGCCCTGGGCAGTCGGGACTTGCGACAAGGACCAACTGCCATCACTGGCATGATCCAGGTAAACGACGTCGCCGCGCTTGAGGATGTCGGCGGCGATCTTGGGTGCTGCAGCCATAGCATTGACGCTGAGGTAACGCCGCGCCCATTCCAGTCCGTTCCAGTCGACCGACACCAAACCGGCACCATCCACATAAAACTGTGCACTTCGGTTTTCAACCTTGATCGTTAGGGCCGGAAATAGGCCGCCTATATGATCACGATTCGATAACAGTTGCGCCCAATCTGCCTGAGTGCCGTCTACGGTCACATTTACGTGCGCGACCGGCCCGCGCCAACCGTGCCGCTGGTCATAATCCAGCAAGCCTGCGCGTACTGCTTGCACAGCTAGCGGTTGCAGGCGGCTGTCGATGGTGGTGACTACTGAGTAACCGGCGGTGTAGGCATCATCGCCATATTTTGCAGTCATGTAATCACGCACCATCTCCGCGAGATAGGGAGCATTCACTTGCGCCGCGGGCTCGTGATATGAAGCCGTCATGGGTGCGGTCATGGCCTGCTGGTACTCATCCTTGGTGATGTAACCATCGTCCAACATGCGCCCGAGCACATAGCCACGACGCACCAGCGCCCGTTGTTGATTGATTAGCGGGTTATCGGTGGATGGCGCCTTGGGCAAGCCCGCGATCATGGCGAGTTGCGGCAAGCTCAGATGACTGACATCGGTGCCGTAATAAACCTCCGCAGCAGCTCCGACACCATAAGCGCGATTGCCAAGATAGATCTTGTTCAGATATAAATCGAGAATATCTTCCTTGCTGAGTTCACGTTCAATCTTGAGAGCCAGGAATACCTCTTTCAGTTTGCGTGTATAGGTTTTTTCCCGGGAAAGGAAGAAATTACGTGCCACCTGCATAGTGATGGTGCCGCCACCCTCGGATTTCTGACCGGTAAGGACCAGATGGATGGCGGCACGCAAAAGACCGCGCAAGCTCACACCGGGGTGATCCCAATAATGTTCGTCCTCCGCAGCCACGAAGGCGTTCACAACCAGCTTGGGTATCTGGTCATAAGTTAGCGGGATTCGTCGTTTTTCACCGAAAGCCGCCAGCAATTGGCCATCGCGGCTATAGACCCTAAGGGGTACTTGCAGGTGGATATCCTTGAGCAGGGCTACCGAAGGCAGGCTTGGAGCCACCACTAGATAGGCAATCACCGCACTCAAAACACCCAAGCCAAAGAGTCCAGCCAGACCGCCAAGCACAACATATAGTGTTTTGAGTGAGCGACGCACGCGTTTCTCGTCTAAATGCTCGGGTGGAACTGCCATATATGCCTCAAACCTGCCTGTGCATAACTGTAAAAACTATATTTGATTTAATCATTTGTTGATATATATTGAAGCTGTAGATTAAGACACGGGGCCGGCTTTATAGGTCGGAAACCAAAGGTTAACGGAAGGATTTGAGAACGTGCTAGACGGGCTGTTTAAGCGTGCGTCAAAACCTCTCGTGGGGATCGATATCAGTACTTCCTCAGTGAAGCTGATTGAGCTTTCCAAGAGTGGCAATACCTATAAGGTTGAAAGCTTCGCTGCCGAAGCCATGCCGTTCAATGCTATCACTGACAAGGTCATTATGGACCTTGATTCGGTGGGCAATGCGGTACGCAAGGTGGTCAAGCGGGCCAGCCCGCGTACCAAGCATGCGGCCGTGGCAGTCGGTGGCCAGGTTATGACCAAGACCATCCAAATGCCAGCGACCCTGACGGACAAAGAGTTGGGTGAGCAAATCGAACTGCAGGCTGACCAGTATATTTCCCAGCCACTGGATGAGGTGTCTTTTGATTACGAGATTCTCGGGGTCTCCAAAGCCGACCCGGACCTTATGGATGTGCGGTTGGTGGCCGCACGTCGGGATAACATCGAAAAATTACAAGCAGTGCTCGAAATCGCCGGCATGGACGCTTCCGTCATCGACGTAGAAGTCTACGCAGTCGAGAATGCCAGCAAATTGATAGCCCATCAAATGACAGACGAGGGCATCGATCGCACCATCGGCCTAGTGGACTTTGGCGCCGCCACCACCACTTTCACCGTGCTGCATGACCGCCGCATCATTTATAGCTATAACACCGATTTCGGCGGCAAACAGTTAACCGAAGAAATCATGCGGCACTATGGTCTTACCTATGAGGAAGCCGGCAAGGCCAAAAAAGAAGGTGGCTTGCCCAATAATTACAAAATCGAAATCTTGGACCCCTTCGTGGACGACATGGCCCAAGCCGTGAATCGCTCGTTGCAATTCTATCAATCATCCACGAGTGAACATCAACATCTCGATCAGATACTTCTTTGTGGAGGCTGCGCAGCCATTCCGGGCGCTGCTGAACGCATCACTGGCAAATTAAATACGCCCACCATCGTCAGCAACCCCTTCGGCAAAATGAAGCTGTCATCGCGGGCGAAGTCACAATTTGTTGAAAATGAGGCCGCTTCACTTCTGGTTGCCTGCGGCCTAGCCCTACGGAGCTTCGACAAATATGCCAAGCATTAATCTTCTACCCTGGCGCGAGGAACGGCGCAAGGCACGTCAACAGACATTTAATCTGCGTTTGGTGCTGTCGGCCATCGTCGGTATCGTGGTGTTGCTGCTTATATGGCTTGGTTTGAGTGCATCCATATCCAATCAAGATGCGCGCAACGCCTATCTGAAGGCACAGATCGCACAAATGGATCAGCAGATTGCAGAAATCAAGGATTTACAGCAAACCAAAGCTCGTCTGTTGGCGCGCATGCAAATCATCGAGCAGCTGCAGCAGAGTCGCCCAACCGAAGTACATCTGTTTGACCAGCTGGTCAAAACTCTGCCACCTGGTGTTTACCTGACACAAGTGTCTCAGAAAGGTAATCAAGTGGAAATTCAAGGGGTCGCGGAATCCAGTGCCCGAGTATCCACTTATATGCGCAACATAGATGCCTCACCCTGGATGGGAGATCCCAACCTGCAGGTAGTGCAAAAAGACCCGAAGGTGGATTTTGGCGTACGCGCCCAACAGTTCAACGTCACAGCCAAAATCGTTGATAAGAGTGACGCTGACACGGATGCACAAAATGGAGGCAATCAGTAATGAAGCTGGCTGACCTCAAAAATTTTGACTTTAATGAATTGCGCAATCTGGATTTCAAGAATCCAGGCGGCTGGCCGATGCCGGCCCGGGTTGTCGCCTATCTGGTAATTTTTGCATTCGTAGTGCTCATTGGTTACTACTTCTGGTTGAGCGACGACAACGCACAACTGGACCAGGCACAGAAACAGGAGACGACCCTCAAGACAGAGTTTGAGCAGAAAGCAGCTGAGGCCGCTCACCTTGAAATATACAAAGAGCAGATTGAACAGATGAAACGCTCTTTTGGCACCATGCTGCGGCAGTTGCCCGGTCAGACCGAAATACCAAGTTTGCTGCAGGATATCTCCCAGACCGCGCAGATTGACGGCCTAAAACAGGATCTGTTTAAACCAGCCAATGAGATCAAGAAGGATTTCTACGCTGAAAAACCTATCCAGATACAGGTTGAGGGCACTTATCATCAATTCGGCAAATTTGTCAGTGATATGGCAGCCTTGCCGCGCATCGTTACGGTGCACGATATCAGCATCAAGCCCGTGGGTAACAGCAGTAATGGCGTCACCCTGGTCATGACCCTCACCGCCAAGACTTACCGCTATCTCGAGGATAGCGAACAAGTAGTTGCAAAGCCGGCTAAAGGCAAGAAGAAGGGTAAGCCATGAGCAGCAACACACATCGTCACGCCTACACATGGTTCGCGGCGACCTGTATTGCGCTCATGCTGGCAGGGTGCGGAAATCGTATGAAAGATCTGCAGCAGTATGTTGCCCAGGTCAAAGCGCGTCGCGGTGGCCAGATTGCGCCACTCCCGCAAATCAAGCCGTTTGAAACTTACCTTTATGAAGATATGAACCTGCGTTCGCCTTTCATACCGCAGCTTGAAAGCTATGCGAATAACGCGAAAGGCTTGAATTCTTCCGGGCTACACCCGGACTTCAATCGGCCACATGAATATCTGGAACAGTTTCCATTGGATAGTCTCAAGATGATGGGCACACTCACTCTCAAGGGAACAATGTATGCCTTGGTGCGTGACGGCGACGGTGTCGTACACAAGGTCACAGTGGGCAATTACATGGGGCAAAATTTCGGCAAGATTACCCAGGTTACACAGGCAGGCCTGGTATTAAGGGAAATCGTGCCGGACGGACAGGGTGGCTGGGTAGAACGGGATACTACCGTCCAGCTGGGCGGCTGATTTCTAGGCGAGGCAAGTAACATGAATAGCATACAGACACATTCACCTCATTGGGTTCACCGGACACTACTGGTATGTAGCCTGCTGTTGCTGGGACTCCTGACCATCCGCGCCGGACTAACAGCAGATGCCCCCAAGGGTAACAACCAGCTCCAGGCCATTACAGCTACCAAACTTCCTGGTGACCGGGTACAACTGCAATTCAAATTGAACGGTGCTGCGCCAAAGCCGCTCAGTTTCACTGTCGGACAACCCGCCCGCATTGCGCTGGATCTGGATGACACACGCCTGGCACTCAAAGATCGTGAGACTACCATCGGTGTGGGAAGCGTCAACAGCGTGATGGCGGCCGAGGCCGGTACCCGCACACGCGTGGTCGTGAACCTCACTTCATTGGTTCCCTATAACGTGGTTGCGCAGGGCGATAGCGTCTACGTACTATTGGGCGGCAACCCCAGCGACACTGCTGTGACACAGATTGATCCCGCCAGTCTAGAGCCAAATACCACAGCGCTGGCCGCAACCGCGGCCTCTGCAGCGGGCGCGTCGAACACAGCTACCAGCAATGCTCCTGCCGCGGGCCAGAGCATCACCAATGTGGATTTTCGCCGCGGTAACAATGGCACCGGCAGGGTCATCGTTGGTCTGAGCACGCCATCAATCATCGGCAATGTGCATATGGATGGCGAAAATGTGGTGGTGGATTTTGCCAATACCGAGCTGCCGAAGAATCTGGTGCGGCGCATGGATGTCACTGACTTCGCCACGCCGGTACAGTACATTGATGCCCAAAACACACCAACGGGTGCGCGCCTCACTATCCATCCCAACGGACAGTATGAAAAGCTCGCCTTCCAGAGTGACAACCTGTTCGCTGTGGAATTCTCGCCGGTATCAGCGCAGGCCGAACAGATAGCTCAGCAGAAACAATACTCCGGCCAGAAAATCAGCCTGAATTTCCAGAACATCGACATCCGCGCAGTGCTGCAGATTCTTGCGGATGCCAGCGGCAAAAATATCGTGGTCTCGGACAGCGTGCATGGCAACATCACGCTGCGGTTACAGGACGTACCCTGGGATCAAGCCCTGGATATCATCATGAAAACCAAGGGGCTGGCGTCGCGTAATTATGGCAATACTTTGATTATCGGCACTGCCCAGGATATCGCCGCGCAGGAACAGGCGGAATTTGCCGCCCGCCAGAGCCTGGTACAAAGCGCGCCCCTGCAATCCGCATATATCCAGGTGAATTACGCCAAAGCCGCCGATCTGGCCGACCTCATCAAGGGCCAGGGCAAGGCTTCGCTATTATCTTCACGCGGAAGTCTCAGTGTGGATGCTCGCACCAACACCTTGCTGGTGCAGGACACTGCCGACAACATTGCTGATATCCGCCAGATGGTTGCGAAACTGGACATCCCCGTTGAACAGGTATTGATCGATTCGCGCGTGGTGGTCGCGCAAAACGACTATAACAGCCAGTTAGGCGTGCAGTTCGGCGCCAATGGCATCCGCCAGACCAGCGGCGGCCTGATGACCGTGGGCGGGGATCTGACCGCCGCCAATACCCAGCAAACTGCCTTCAACCCGGTGGCCCCCGGCGTCCCGGTAACCGGCACGCCGCTATTGAGTCTGCCTTCGCTCAATGATCAGCTCAACGTAAACGTACCCACGGCCAACCCGTTCGGCCAACTGGCGGTCTCGGTGTTGCGCCAGAATTTCCTCGTGGACCTGGAACTGTCCGCCATGGCAGCCGCCGGCAAGGGCGAAGTGGTATCGAGTCCGCGGGTGATCACCGCCAACGGGCAGGAAGCCATCATCTTGCAGGGTACGGAAATCCCCTATACCCAGTCGGCTTCGAGTGGCGCCACCACCGTGTCATTCAAGAATGCCGTACTCAGTCTGGACGTGACCCCGCAGATCACGCCGGATAAACGTATCTTCATGAACCTGGATGTGCACGACGACACCGTCGGTACGTATGTCCCTACGGCCAACGGCGGTTCGGTGCCCAGCATCAATACCCGCAATGTGAAAACCCAGGTATTGGTGAATGACGGCGATACGGTGGTGCTGGGCGGTATCTACGAAACCACTCAAAATACCACCATCAATAAGGTGCCGTTACTGGGTGACATCCCACTCATCGGTTGGTTGTTCCGTAATACCCAGGTGACCAACAACAAGGATGAGCTGTTGATATTCGTCACCCCTAAACTCATGACCCAGAATGCGATGCTGGGTGAGTAAGCCTGTCATTGGGCAGTCGCATGATGCGGGAAAGGTGATACCGATTATGAACAGGCCAAGACTGGCCGAGGATTTCATCCGCGGTATGCTTAACGTCTTTAACCTATCAGACGTTCTTATCATCACGTCGCATGCGGTACAGCCTTAAATCCGGTGGTGGCATTACCTCCTTGGCTAGGAGATATTGCGCTGTTTGATGAATCACGGCCCCCGCAGCACCACTGTAAACCGGCTGTTCCTCATCGGTCCCATGGGGGGCGGGAAAACAGCCATCGGACGTGAGCTCGCACGTCTGTTGGGGCGGGAGTTTCTGGATACCGACCATGAAATCGAGCGCCGTACCGGCGCCGACATCCCATTGATATTCGAGAAGGAAGGCGAGGCGGGATTCCGCCGGCGCGAACGGCAGGTCATCGCGGAACTCAGCCAGCGGCAGAATATCGTGCTGGCCACCGGCGGGGGTGCAGTGCTGGATCCTGCCAACCGCGCATGTCTGCAGTCCCGCGGATTCGTGATTTACCTCAAAGCCTCCGTCAATGCCCAGTACGATCGCACCGGGCGTAACCCAAGGCGTCCACTGCTCGCATCCGTGGATCGTGAGGAACGCTTGCAGAAACTATTCGCGGTCCGTGAACCACTTTATGAAAGCATCGCCCAGCTAACCATCGTCACCGATCACGGGCGGGTAAAGAAATTGGCACAGGATATCCAGCAGGAACTTGGAAACACAACGTCCCTGTTAGCGGACGCCGAATGACAAAGGTAGGGATTTCATGGCGACATTGACTGTGAAACTCGGGACCCACAGCTACCCCATCCACATCAATGCGGGGTTGCACGAACGTGCTGAACTGTTTTCAGAATACTTGCACAAGCATGCAGTTTGCATCATCACCGATGACAATGTGGCGCCACTTTACCTGCGCAAGCTCGCTCGGACTCTCAAGGAGTTTGCTCCCAGTCATCTGGTTCTGCCCCACGGTGAAATGCACAAGGACTGGCACAGCCTGGATAGCATATTCAGTGTCCTGCTGAAGCGCGCATTAGGGCGCGATGCGGTGCTGCTTGCCTTGGGTGGCGGTGTGGTGGGTGATCTGACCGGCTTTGCTGCGGCCTGCTATCAGCGCGGCATCAATTACATCCAAGTGCCGACCACCCTGCTGGCGCAAGTGGATTCCTCCCTAGGCGGAAAAACCGCCATCAACCATAAGGGTGGCAAAAACATGATCGGCGCCTTTCACCAGCCGCTGGCAGTGGTTGCCGACATCAACACGCTCAAAACCCTGCCACCCCGTGAATTCCATGCCGGTCTAGCGGAAGTCATCAAGTGCGGCTTGATCTGCGACGAGGATTTCTTCCTGTGGCTTGAAGCCCATGTGCAGGAAATATTGGATCTCAACACAGAAGCTTGCCAGCACGCGATCCTGCGTGCTTGTGAGATCAAGGCCGAGATCGTTGCGGAAGACGAACGCGAACAGGGCCGGCGCGCTCTGCTCAATCTTGGACATACTTTCGGTCACGCTATCGAGACCGCATTGGGCTACGGCGAATGGCTGCATGGCGAAGCCGTGGCGGCCGGCATCGGCATGGCAGCGGAAATGTCGGTGCGTATGGATTGGCTCAAGGCATCCGAATACCGGCGTATCTGCCGGCTGCTGGAACGTGCCGGATTACCCAACAAAGCACCCGCCTCGCTCAAGCCCATGCAGCTCCTCACCCAGATGCGCAAAGATAAAAAAGTGCGCAAGCGCCGACTGCGCCTGATATTGCCGAGAGGCATCGGCCAGGCAGTGGTCAGCGAGGACTTCGATCCAAGGGTGCTCGGCAATACCTTGGCCGGCAAATCCATTTGAACGATTCGGTTTCAACACCTCGACTCGCCGCCTACGCTGCCCATGATGGATCCTCGCGAGGCCGGCAGTATCCTGAACCGGCGCCGCGCTATCGCAGTGAATTTCAGCGCGATCGCGATCGCATCATCCATGCGGGGGCCTTCCGTCGGCTCATGTACAAGACCCAGGTGTTCGTTTACGACGAAGGTGACTTGTATCGCACGCGCCTCACTCATTCCCTGGAGGTGGCACAGATTGCCCGTAGCGTAGCACTAGCACTAAATCTCAATGAACCGCTCACAGAAGCTATTGCTCTGGCCCACGACCTCGGCCACACGCCCTTCGGCCACGCCGGGCAGGATGCCCTGAATGAGGTGATGCGGGATTACGGCGGCTTCGAACACAACCTGCAATCCCTGCGGGTGGTGGACTTACTGGAAGAAAAATATGCGGAATTTCCCGGGCTTAATCTCACTTTCGAAACCCGTGAAGGCATCCTCAAACATTGTTCCCTCATCAACGCAAAACAGCTGGGCGAACTGGGCCGGCGTTTCGTCGAGCACACTCAGCCCGGTCTCGAGGCCCAGATTACCAACATCGCTGACGAGATCGCCTATAACAACCATGATGTAGATGACGGCCTACGTGCCGGCCTGATCTGTGTAGATGAGCTCATGGGTATCGAGCTGTTCCGTGAGCCTTATGCCAGCGTAAAGCAGCGTTACCCCGGACTTACAGCACGTCGCCAGATACACGAAACCGTACGGCGTATGATCAATGGATCGATAACCGATCTGATCGAGCAAAGCCGCGCCAATATCGCAGACGCCGCGCCCACCAACATCGAGGAGGTGCGCGCATTGGCCAAGCCCTTGATCACATTCAGTCCCGGTGCTGGGGCCAAGAGCCGCACGCTCGCGCAGTTTCTACGCAAACAGCTTTATTTTCACCCACAGGTGCAACGCGCCGCGGGAAAAGCGGCACGCATCGTGCGTGAATTGTTCAATGTGTACGTCAATGAGCTTGAACAATTACCGGAAACTAATAGTGCGAATATGCAGCCTTGGGGTAAGGATAATGCTGACCTGGAACGTGCGCGTAGAGTCGCGGACTACATCGCCGGCATGACCGATCGTTACGCCTTACGTGAATATCAACGTGTCACCGGCCAGGCCATTGGCAATGCAAGTTACATGGATTCCGCGTGATAGAATCGTTGCAATACAAACCTCGCTAAACAGCATGCCGTCATGCTCTCCAGTAACGCCATACCACCCCAGGAACGGCTGATTTTCGCACTCGATGTGCCTGATGCCGGCAGCGCACGGCAATGGGTGGGACAACTGGGCGACAGCGTGCAATTCTACAAGCTGGGACTGGAACTGTTCATGGCCGGCGGCTATTTCGAGCTGCTGGATTGGTTGATCTCGCAACACAAGAAAGTGTTTGTGGACCTCAAGTTCTTCGACATCCCCGCCACCGTGCAGGCTGCAGTACACCGCTTATCTCAACGTGGCGCTACTTTCTGCACCGTGCATGGCAACCAGGCCATCATGGAAGCGGCGGCACAGGCCAAGGGCGATCTCAAAATACTTGCGGTCACCGTGCTCACCAGCCTGGATCGCGGTGACCTGGATGATCTAGGTTTTCACTGTGATGTAGAGCAACTGGTGCTGTCACGGGCGCGCCGCGCCCTGGAAGCGGGCTGTGACGGCGTGGTCTCCTCAGGTAAGGAAGCTTCGCGACTGCGCGCATTCATTGACCAGCGTTTGCTGGTGGTGACCCCCGGCATCCGTCCGGTGGATAACCGCCCCGACGATGACCAGAAACGCGCCGTGACCGTGGAGCAGGCCTTCCGCAATGGCGCCGATTACATCGTGGTGGGCCGCCCCATCCGCAACGCGCCGGATCCGCATACCACGGCTGAAAATATCCAACGCACCATCGCTTCGATATTTCCCAAGTGAACGGCACGCTGCTGAAGAATGATCTGCTGCTACGCGCACTGTTGCGTGAACCCACACCACGCACTCCGGTGTGGATCATGCGTCAGGCCGGACGTTATCTGCCGGAATACCGTGAAATCCGTGCGCGCGCCGGCAGCTTCATCGACCTCATGTGCACCCCGGAACTGGCCTGTGAAATCACGCTACAGCCCGTCAACCGCTTTCCGCTGGATGCTGCCATCCTGTTCTCCGACATCCTCACGATACCCGCCGCCATGGGACTGGGTCTGCATTTCGTGGAAGGCGAAGGACCGAGCTTCGAACACCCGGTGCGCGATGCGGCCGCTGTCAGCAAACTGGGCGTACCGGATCCAGAACAGGAACTGGCCTACGTACTCGATGCTGTACGGCTGATACGCAAGGAACTGGCCGGACGCTTGCCACTCATCGGCTTCGCTGGCAGTCCCTGGACACTCGCCTGCTATATGGTAGAAGGCGGCACCAGCAAGGAGTTCGCGCGTGTCAAAGGCATGCTGTATGCCGAACCAGCCTGTTTGCACCAATTGCTGACGCTGCTGGCGCGCAGCGTCGCCCTATATCTCAGTGCACAGATCGCCGCCGGCGCCCAGGCGGTTATGCTGTTCGACACTTGGGGGGGCATATTGACGGGCCCCACCTACATCGAATTTTCCCTGCAATACATGAGCAGCATCATCGGCCAGTTAACGCGTGAAAGTGAAGGCCGGCGAGTGCCGGTGATCCTGTTCACCAAGGGTGGCGGCGCCTGGCTGGAATCCATGACGGAAAGTGGAGTGGATGCACTCGGTATCGACTGGACTCAGGATCTGGGCGTTGCCCGACGCCGCGTAGGTAACAAAGTGGCGTTGCAGGGCAATATGGATCCTGCGGCACTGTACGCAGACCCAAAACGCATTCGTGAAGAAGTCGAAAACGTGCTACAGAGCTTCGGCAAGGGCAGCGGCCATGTATTCAACCTCGGCCACGGCATCGCCCCCGGCGTCAAACCCGAACACGCCGCCACTATGATCGCGGCGGTGCATGAACTGAGCCCGGCCTATCACAAGTGACCGGATAAGGGTTATCAGGGCGGACGTCCATCTCAATCAGTGTTGCTGTTTCTTGCGTTCCGCATCGCGTAATTCACGCCGCAGGATCTTGCCCACATTCGATTTCGGTAGTTCATCGCGGAACTCGATGTACCTTGGACGCTTATAGCCAGTAAGTTCCTTATGGGCATATTCCCTGAGCGCCTCAACGGTAAGCGCCGGATCTTTCTTTACAACAAATAGCTTCACCACTTCACCGGAATGCTCATCTTCCACCCCCACGGCCGCCACTTCGCGCACACCCGGATGCATCATCATCACATCTTCGACTTCGTTGGGATACACGTTAAATCCCGACACCAGGATCATGTCCTTCTTGCGATCGACGATATACACATAGCCGCGTGCATCGATGCGGCCCATATCGCCAGTGCGCAGCCAGCCGTCGGCCGACAGCACCTTGGCGGTCTCGTCGGGACGGTTCCAGTAACCGCGCATCACCTGTGGACCTTTGAAACACAGCTCACCGACTTCGCCGATCTTGAGCTCGTTACCATCATCGTCGCGGATGGAAATATCCGTGGACGGGATCGGCAGACCGATGCTGCCGTTGTAGTCCTTGAGATCCAGCGGGTTGATGCAGGCCGCCGGCGCCGTCTCCGTCAGGCCATAGGCCTCGACCAGAGTCACACCGGTGACCTGCTTCCATTTAGCCGCCACCGCCCGCTGCACCGCCATACCGCCGCCCAGCGAAATTTTGAGAGCGGAAAAATCCAGCTGCGCGAAAGCCGATGTATGCAACAATCCATTGAACAGCGTATTCACGCCGGTGATGCCAGTGAACTTCACCCTGGACAGCTCCTTCACGAAACCCGGCAGGTCACGCGGGTTGGTGATCAGCACATTGTGTCCGCCGATCTTCATAAAGGTCAGGCAGTTGGCGGTGAGCGAAAAGATGTGGTACAGGGGCAGCGCGGTGATGATGGTTTCCCTGCCATCCTCGAGATGGGGACTCAACCAGGCATAGGCCTGCAGCACATTAGCCACCATGTTGCGATGGGTGAGTACTGCACCCTTGGCGACACCGGTGGTGCCGCCGGTGTATTGCAGGAAAGCAATATCCTCGTGGCCGACAGTCACCTCATCCAAGGTGTGCCGCCCACCCTGGGCCAGCGCTTCGCGCAATGAAACGGCACCTGAGATATACCAAGCCGGCACCATCCTCTTCACGCGCTTCACCACGAAATTTACCAGCGTGCGTTTCGGCAACGGCAACAGATCGCCGATCTGCGTAGTAACAACAGTTTTCACATCCACCTGCGGTAATGCTTCCTGCAGGGTCGCAGCGAAGTTCTCCACAATCACGATGGCATGTGCGCCGGAATCCTTGAGCTGGTGTTCAAGTTCGCGGGCGGTATATAAAGGATTGACATTCACCGCCACCATCCCGCAGCGCAGGATGCCGAACAGCGCCACTGGATACTGCAACAGGTTGGGCATCATGATGGCGACCCGGTCGCCCTTTTTGAGACCGGCGACTTTCTGCAGCCAGGCGCCGAATTCACGGCTCATGCGCTCCAAGTCCGCGTAGCTCAAGGTCGCACCTAGGTTGGAATAGGCCGGCAGCTCCGCATATCGACGGCAACTGTCCTCGAACACCGCCTTTAGGGACGAGAACTCATCCGGGTTGATCTCGGCAGGCACGCCTTGGGGATATTCTTTGAGCCAGATTTTATCCATGGAACCCTCACGGACCTAGGGAATAGGACACTCTGCGGTAACAAGGTATAGCAGCCATCTGGGGGCGGCAAGCAGGCGCCAACCCGCTTCAAGGTAGAATCTCATTTACCCCCGTGCTGCAGCAGGATGACGGATGCAAACGAGTACCACGCGTATTGCCTGGATTACCGGTGGCGGCTCCGGCATCGGGCAAGCTCTGGCCCTAAAGCTGGCTCGCGAGGGCTGGACGGTGGCCATCTCCGGCCGTCGCTTGGAAGCCCTGCAGGAGACTGCACGACAGGCGGCTGGCAACATACATACCTATCCCCTGAATGTGGGCGATCTCGCGGCCATGCGCCAAGCAGCTGCACACATCGAATCCGAATTGGGGCCGATCGATCTGGCGGTGCTAAATGCGGGCTTCGGCCGCTTCGTAAAGCTCGATAACCTGCGCGCCGAGACCTTCGCAGCGCACATGCAGGTCAATTACCTGGGCGTGGTCAACGGCATCGACGCAGTGCTGGCGTCTTTCCGGCATCGGCAAGCCGGGCATATCGTGATCGTGGCGAGTGTCGCCGGCTATCGCGGCCTGCCGCGGACTGCGGCTTACGGCCCCACCAAAGCCGCGCTTATCAACCTTGCGGAATCACTGTATTTCGATCTGCATCGCGAAGGCATCATGATCTCGGTCTGCAACCCGGGTTTCGTGAAGACCCCCATGACCGCCGAAAACCGCGCGAGCATGCCGTTCCTGATGGATCTCGATGACGCCTGCGACGCGTTGTATCACGGCATCATGCAACGGAAATTCGAGATCGCCTTCCCACGGCGTTTCGTGCTGCTGCTGAAACTATTCCGTTGTCTTCCCTACACGCTGTATTTTCCCATCATGCGCGCCTTTACCGGCGTCAATAAGAAATCACACCATGGCTGAAAAACCTACGGTTCATCATTATCATGCGGTCTGCAACTGGACAGGCAGCACCGGCGCGGGTTATGAAATCTACGATCGCAGCCATCGGGTAAACGCGCCGCCGGCGCACACTGCTGTCGAAATGTCATCCGATCCGGCCTTTCGCGGTAAGTCGGAATTACTCAACCCGGAACAACTGCTGCTGATGGCGGCGGCGTCCTGCCAAATGCTCTCGTTCCTGGCCATCGCGGCGCGCTCACGTCTGGACGTGGTGGAATACCGGGATCAGGCCGAGGCTTTCATGCCCGAGGCTGACAAACCAGTGCGCATCACGCGCATCATTTTGAAGCCACGGGTGGTTCTCAAAGGCGAGGTGGATGAAGAGCGCGTGCGCCAGTGCCTGCATAAAGCCCACGAACACTGCTTTATCGCCAACAGTCTCAAGACTGCCATGGAGATCGTCCCGGAGATCATCATCCGCCCTGCCTGATGGCGGCTGCAGTAGATAGCCAACGCTAGTGACCGGTCAGCCAGGCTTGCAGGAAATCAGTGGATTGACGCGCCAGTGCGGGCGCTAGACGTACCGCATCCTCACGCAACTTCGCAGGTGATAGTCCATGCGAGCGTAACTCGCCCGTGTGGCCCACATACCACTGTTCGAGGCCTCTGGAGGTCACTTCCGGATGAAACTGCAGACCCAAGAGTGAACTACCCAGGGAGAATGCCTGATTCGGACACAGGTCGGTGGACGCCAGATGCCGGGCACCGGCCGGCAGATCGAAGCTCTCGCCGTGCCAATGAAACACCGGCTTGCTGAAATGCTGCAGCGAGGAATCTTGCCCGGCGTTGGTCAGGGTCAGGGATTTCCAACCGATCTCAACACTGCGACTTTTATGGATGCGTGTGCCTAGCGCATGCGCCATGAGTTGGGCACCCAGGCAGATGCCCAGCGTCGGGACCTGCTGTTTGAGGCGCAGTTCCAGCAGGCGCAGTTCATGCGTGAGGAACGGATAATCGTTCTGTTCATTGACGCCGAGGGGCCCGCCCAATACCACCACCAAATCCCACTGGGCCTGAGCGATACGTACGAAATCCGCCGTGGGCGCATCCAGGTAGCGGACCGCATACCCGGATTCAGTAAGCGGCGCTTCCAGGCATCCCAGATCCTCGAAGGGCACATGGCGGATGGCGAGCAGTGATTTCATATGACCTATTTTAGCTGCAGCGATTGCTTTATCTGGCAGCCGGGATTATGCAAAGAACCTAGCGTGCTTAGACCGCGCACACGTTCGACGGGCGGTCTTATACTGTTAGCATGTCAGCCGCCCGCACGCACCTCTCCGCCGGGGTAGTGGTACTGCGCGATACGCAGGACGGCCGCCGTTTCCTGCTATTGCGTGCCTACAGCTATTGGGATTTCCCCAAGGGCGCCGTGGAACCCGGCGAAACGCCGCTGCAGGCGGCCATCCGGGAAGTCCAGGAGGAAACCGGCCTCCACGATCTGGAATTCCAATGGGGCGAAACCTATCGGGAAACTGAGCCCTACAACCGAGGCAAGGTCGCGCGTTACTACCTGGCATCCAGCCGGGAAGAGGAAGTCACGCTGATGGCCAATCCCGAGACCGGCGTCCATGAGCACATCGAATACCGCTGGGTAAACTATGCGCAGGCGCTCAAGCTCGTCACCCCGAGGGTCAAACTGATCCTAGACTGGGGGGATACGCTTGCCAGTGAACAACATCCGAGAAAGGCTGGCGCCACGCGCGATTGAAGTAGCGGGACCAAAACGCTTATTTCAACATGGCCACAAGTTTTACCCAAACGTTATTTAGCACTTGGTGCTCGGCGGGGGCCAGGGGATGCATGCCATCCGCCTGCAGCATCTCCCGATGCTGAGCCACACCCTCCAGCAGGAACGGCACCAGTGGTACGTGATAATCTTTTGCCAGCCGGGGATACACAGCCGCGAAACTTTGGGTGTATTCCGGTCCAAAATTCGGCGGTAACAATATCCCCAGCAGTAATACTCGTGCGCCAGCCTGCTTCGAGAGCACGATCATTTTCGCGAGGTTTGCCTGCAAGACGGTAACCGGCAGGCCGCGCAGGCCATCGTTGGCGCCCAGCTCTAGGATCACGATGGCGGGTTTATGCCGGACGAGTTCCACCGGCAGTCGCGTCAACCCCTGGGCCGAGGTGTCGCCACTGACGCTGGCGTTGACCACGCGGTAAGCATTGGCGCGTGTCTTGAGGCGCTCTGCCAACAACGCTACCCAGCCCTGGGAAGTTTCGATACCGTAGGCAGCACTCAAGCTGTCGCCCATCACCAGGATCACGGGTGCTGAAGCCGCTCTGGCCGCGATCGATACAGAACAACACACCAGTCCGATAAGAAGGAATCGTTTCGATATGCCCAAGGAATCTCCTGATACAGCGCTGCTGCGCACCGAGCGTCTGGGCAAACAGGTTACCAGCCCGGATGGCGCACTGACCATCCTTGAGGATGTCTCGCTGCTGATCCAACACGGTGAATCGGTGGCCATCGTAGGCCCATCCGGTTCCGGCAAATCCACCTTGCTGGGTCTGATGGCGGGACTGGATGTGCCCAGCAGTGGTCGTGTATGGCTGAACGGCGAGAATCTTGGTGCCCTGGACGAAGACAGCCGCGCGGCACGGCGCGCGCGCCAGATCGGATTCGTGTTCCAGTCGTTTCATCTACTGCCCGGACTGACGGCGCTGGAAAACGTGATGTTGCCGCTGGAACTGAATACCCAACCGCACCCGGCGCAGAGCGCACGCGCGGTGCTGGCGGCCGTGGGTCTCGCGGAACGCGCTGATTATTATCCGCAGAAACTCTCCGGCGGCGAGCAGCAACGCGTGGCTATCGCCCGCGCCTATGCCGGCGAGCCGCAGATCCTGTTCGCCGACGAACCCACCGGCAACTTGGACGCCACCACCGGCCATCTCATCATCGAGCTGCTGTTTCGCCTGAACCGCGAGCACCACGCGACTTTGGTATTGGTAACTCACGATACCGAGCTGGCATCGCGCTGTGACCGCATCCTGAATCTGCATGCCGGGCGGCTGGTGCCAACCGCATGATGCTGCTGCGTCTGTCTCTGCGACAGTTCCAGCGTGGTCTGCGCAGCGGTGAACTGCAGGTCATGGGCCTGGCACTGGCACTGGCGCTGGCAGCGGTCAGTGCCGTGGGATTTTTCACCGACCGTGTGCATACCGCGGTGCAGGAGCAGGCCGGCGAGAGCTTGGCAGCCGACCTGGTGCTGTCTTCGGGAGAACCGCTGGCTGCGCGCTTCACACAGATTGCAGTGAAAGCCGGCGCGCGCACCGCGCAAGTGATGGATTTCCCCACGGTGCTGTTCAACGGCAATAACACGGTGCTCACGGATATCCATGCTGTCAGTCTGGATTACCCGTTGCGCGGCCGAGTGCGCGTCAGCGAACAGCCCTTCGGTTCAGCACATGTCGTTCATGGTATTCCCGCAAGCGGCACTGTGTGGGTGGAAGCGCGTGTGCTCACCACTCTGGGATTTCAAGTGGGCGACACCGTGCAGATCGGTAAACTCAAGGCGCGCATCGCAGCTGTGATCGCCTATCTGCCCGATGGTGGGTTCGGATTCTCGTCCCTGGCGCCTAAGGTGCTATTGAACTATGCAGACCTGCCGGCCACCGGCCTGGTGAACAGCAACTCGCGGGTGCGCTACCGCCTACTCATGGCCGGTAGTCCAGAGGTAATCGCCGGCCTGGAAAAAAATCTGGATAAGCAACTGCCCATCGGCGTAGAGATTCAGGATGTGCGCGACAGCCGCCGAGAGCTGGTGGAGGCCACCGACAGTGCGCAGCGGTTTCTGGCGCTGGCGGCGCTGGTGAGCGTACTGGTATCGGCTGTCGCCATGATCCTGGCGGCCCGCCGCTATGCTACCCACTCCACCGATACCGCCGCAGTACTCAAATGCTTGGGGCTTACGCGTAGACGCGTGCAGACCCTGCTATTGCTGGAGCTTCTGTGGTTGGGAATTTTGGCGGGTACTATCGGCGTGCTAATCGGATTCCTGGCTCAGTACGGTCTGGTGGCGGCACTCAAGGGTCTGTTGCCGGCTGATCTACCGACCGCCTCGCTTACCCCGGCCCTGTCCGCATTCGGGATCGGCATCGTCCTACTGGTCGGATTTGCGTTGCCACCACTCATGCGGCTCGGAGACACACCGCCGGCACGCGTGCTACGCCGTGATCTCGTGCCGCCGCCAGTGCGCACCTATGTGATCTATGCGGCTGCGATATTCGCCACCCTGGCACTGACCTGGTGGCAGGTGCGAGAACTGCGCCTGACACTCTACGTGCTGCTGGGTCTGGTCATCACGGTCGCCGTGCTGGCACTGGGCGCGCTGCTGTTACTGGCAGCGCTCCGGCCTTTGCGTCACGGGGCCGGCATCGGCTGGCGTTACGGCCTCGCCAACCTCAACCGTCACCGGCGCGATGCGCTCATCCAGATGGTGGCCTTCGGCATCGGTATCATGGTGCTGTTGCTGCTGGGACTGGTACGCGGCAACCTGCTGTCGAGTTGGCGCACCTCGCTGCCGGCAGATGCACCCAACCAGTTCATCATCAACATCCAGCCCGATGAGCGCAGTACCGTACAGAATTTCTTCACCAGCCACGAGCTTCCTGCGCCCGCGCTCTATCCCATCGTGCGCGCCCGTCTCACCGCCATCAACGGCGTGGATGTCAGCCAGATCCATTACGCCGATCCGCGTGCCCAGCACATGCTCAACCGTGAGGCCAATCTGAGCTGGTCGGAAAACCTGCCCGCCGCTAACACCATCACCGCGGGCCACTGGTGGAATGCTACAGAAGCAAAACAACCGCTCGCTTCACTGGAAGAAGATTTCGCCAAGCAGCTCAAGTTGAATGTCGGCGATAGATTGACTTTCGATATCGGCGGTACGCCCACTGTCGTAAGCATCGCCAGCCTGCGCAACGTCCGCTGGGATTCATTCCAGCCGAACTTCTTCGTGGAGCTTTCCCCTGGCGCACTCTCCGGCTATCCCGCCACCTGGATCACCAGCGTGTATCTGCCGCCGCAGAAAGCCGTCATATTGGCAAACCTGGTGCGACAACTGCCGTCCCTCACGATCTTCGATGTGGATGCCATCCTCCAGCAGGTGCGGCAACTCATGGATCAGGCTTCGCTGGCAGTGGAATACGTATTCCTGTTCACCCTCGGCGCCGGGATCGTGGTGCTGCTGGCCGCGGTGCAGGCCACCCGCGACGAGCGCCGCTTCGAAGCGGCCGTACTGCGCGCCTTGGGCGCCTCGCGCCGTCTACTACGCTCCGCCACGGCGACCGAATATGCGGCTTTGGGGTTCGTGGCTGGGCTACTGGGCGCCCTGACCGCCTCCCTAGTAGCTTGGTTGCTCGCCAGCCGCGTGTTCTCGCTGGCCTATCACCCGGATTGGCGTGTATGGGCCACTGGCATCATCGCCGGCACATTGATCGTCGGTTTGAGCGGTTTATTGGCGAATCGGCGCATCCTGAATACGCCGCCGGTGGAGACATTACGCGAGACTTAGCGTGGAGCAGTCACGAAATCACGCTTTACAGTCAAAGGCCGCTTCGGCACCCTACGGCGGTCATTCGGGAAGTCCAACCTAAATGCTCTTTCGACTCCGAGAAACGAATAAAATGCTGACCGAAAAAAAACAATACTCCTTCCTCTGGGAAGATTATGAGTTGATCGATGCAGGCGGTGGGAAAAAACTCGAGCGCTTTGGCAAAACAATATTGATTCGCCCCGAGTTACAAGCTTATTTTAAACCCGTAATGCCTCTTGCCAAGTGGAACGAAATGGCAAATTGGGAATTTGTGGAAAGTTCAAAAAGCAAAGGCGCTTGGAAAAACCTTCAAAACGATGAAAACGCTTCGCGTCAATGGGACATTAAATTTGAAGGTTTGCATTTCAATTTAAAATTGACCAAATACAAACACGTTGGACTTTTTCCTGAGCAAGCTTCCAATTGGAGATTCATAAAGGAAAACATCAATAACGATCATAAATTTCTTAATCTTTTTGCCTATACAGGTGCAGCCTCCATTATTGCGAATAAACAAGGCGCCGAGGTATATCACGTTGATGCTGTTCAACAAGTGATCACCTGGGCGAAAGAAAACATGTTATCCAGTAACTTATCTGGAATAAAATGGGTCTTGGAAGATGCTTTAAAATTTGCGCAACGCGAAGTCAAAAGGGCCAACCAGTACAACGGAATCATCATGGATCCTCCTGCTTATGGCTTGGGTGCGAAAGGCGAAAAATGGATTTTAGAAGACAAATTACCCAAACTTCTAGAGGCAGGTTCAAAACTATTAAACAAAAGTGGCTTCTTGATCGTCAATACTTATTCTCCAAAACTGACCTTGAAATTGCTCGAAAGAATGGCCCTTCGCCATTTTGATCCACTAGACACCACTCTTTCAGAGTTATGGATAAAAGCCAAAACTGGCAAAGCTTTATTTTTTGGCAATATTCTGAAAATTCGGAAAAAATAAAACATACCACGGCAGATTCAACAATGAATTGCGACACTTGGAGGAGGCGAAAAAGACCTCGCTCGGTGTTTTGAATCCGAGCGTTCTTCGAGGCTGCGGTATTGGGCGCCTTGCGACGACCGCTGTGTTCGGCCACCACTGCTGAATATGCTGCCCTGGGATGTTTGGCCGGACTGCTAGGCGCCCTGGCCGCTTCCCTGGTGGCCCGGCTGCTCGCAACCCGCGTGTTCTCGTCGCCCTATTACACCGATTGGCGCGTGTGTTTCATCGGCATTATCGCCGGAACCTTGATCGTCGGTTTGAGTAGATTACTGGTTAACCGGCGCATCCTGAACACGCCACCAGTTGAGACATTACGGACAACTTAAATTCGGATACGAAACGCAGTTAATACCTACAGCCACATTTCCGCTTCCGACTGCGATTTCAACGGATTGATGCGGCCCTTCAAGCCACACTCTGGCACACATCGATGATGTATGCAGTTGCGGTGTCCATTTCATTGCCATGAGCTGGGAACTGGTCTCTCATCTGAACCCAGCAATTGGTCCGTTGTTCTCGCAGCACGGGCCAAAGTGGCATTAACGAATGGGAAGTAGCGCGTATAATAGGTTACGCAAACTGCCGGCGTACCACTCCTCCGAGCACATGAACGATTTCTTGCAGATGCTCTTCATCGAGTTCCTTCCAACGGAGCCGCCGCAGCAAAGCATGGCGTCCGGTGCAGAAGATAAATACTTGCCCAAGCACCATCTGAACTTCAATTCCCACGCGACTATCGTCGGGGTGCAAGTCGCGTAATGCTCCGACCAATTGCGAGTACGTCGCGCTCACGGGTGCCATGAAACCCGTATACAGGATATCAAAGGCTTCAGTCGGCTGTATCTGTTCACGCATAATGAATAACCCGATGGAGACACGATCAGGAGACAGACAGACAGAACGGATCATGCTCGTCATGAGCGCAATCAATAGTTCCACAAGCTCAGGCTTATTGGATTTCACCTGCCCAAATCGGCTATTGATTTCTTCAGTAGCCTGTAAAAACTCCGCACCGATCATCGAGACAATTTGTCGTGCTACGGCAAGGTAGGTCCCGTCTTTCGAGCCGAAATGGTAGGGGATTGCCGCCAGATTCACGCCGGCTTCGCGAGCCAGCGCCCGAGTCGATACACCCTCATGCCCATGGCGGCCAAACAACCGAAGCCCCGCGCTCAGCAGGCAGCGTCGTGTCTCGACGCCGCGCACATCGGTGGTTTCGGGAACAAAGTGGCGTTTGCTCGTTCGATGGCGCTTCAGGATCATGATCTTGAAAGTAGGTTCATCAAAATTTAATCTAACAGTTGACTTAATCAATCGAATGAATATTATACTATTCAGGAACCATATACAAATTACTTCTCGGAAGGAGCGCTGCTATGATGCGCCAATCCTGGTATCCCCGTTTCAGGCTGGCCGTAACGATCCTTTGTGCGGCCACTCTGACGTTGTCAGCCTGTGCGGCCGGACCCGATTTTCAGCCACCGGCCGCCCCGCCGGCCACGGCCGTGGCTGCACCTGCAAGCACGGCCACGCAAGCGACTCCGGTGCCCGGCGGTGGATCCCAGTGGTTCACACCTGGCATGCGGATTCAAGCGGACTGGTACCGATTATTCCAGTCTCCTGCCTTGGATGTATTGATTGCTAAGGCGCTTGAGAACAACCCCTCAATCGAAGCTGCCCAGGCGCATCTCCGCCAGGCGCGCCACGAGCTCGAAGCCGCCGACGGGGTTCGCTATCCCAGCGTCGATGCCCAAATCGGCGTCACCCGGGAGCGCAACAACGGCGCCATCCTCGGGCTTGGGGGCCCGCAATTAGCCAATGTCTTCAATCTATACACGGCGGGGCTGTCACTCAATTACGACTTGGATCTCTTCGGCGCCAATCAGCGCGGCATTGAAGCGCAATCCGCCCGGGTCGAGTCTCAGCACTATGCCCTGCTCGGCACGTACCTGACCTTGATTGACAACCTGGTGGTGACCGCACTTAACGCGGCGGATATTGAAGACCGAATTACCGCCACGCGCCACATCATTACCAACGAGCAAGCCCAACTCAAACTGATTGCGGGGCTGGAACAGGCGGGCACCGTCTCGCATGCGGATGTCCTGCGCGCCGAGGCTCAGCTTGCCACTGTCAAAGCAACACTGCCGCCTCTTAGGCAAGCACTCGCTGTTCAGCACACGCAACTTGCGATCCTGTCCGGTATTGATCCAGGCGAATTCGCACCGCCCGCATTAAGTCTGAAGGACTTCACCTTGCCCCGCACCCTGCCCTACAGCGTCCCGTCTGAATTGGTACGCCAACGGCCCGACATTCTCGAAGCTGAGAGTGACTTGCATGTGGCGAGCGCTGAGGTGGGTGTTGCGACCGCTAACCTCTATCCTCATTTGACCTTGAGCGCGAGTTATGGTGTACAGGGCAATGACCGCGGCACGCTTTTCGATGCGCCGTCCCGGGTCTGGTCTATCGGCGGGTCTTTGCTGGCTCCGCTGTTCCATGGTGAAGCCCTGCATGCGCAACGAAATGCGGCAGTCGATGCTTATGACGCAGCCTACGCACAATACCGGGCGACGGTGTTGCAGGCCTTCGGTCAAGTCACTAATACTTTGAATGCCATTGACAACGATGCAGACGCGCTGCGCTCACAGCACGACGCACTGGTGGCCGCCCAGGCGAGCCGTCAGCTGGTTGAGGCCCAATACCGCGTCGGCGCCGCGAACTACCTCGATGTTCTGACGACCGAACAACAATACGATCAAACGGATATTGCCTATCTCGCCGCCTTCGGTGAGCGCTATGTGGATACTGCTGAGTTATACCAGACCCTGGGCGGTGGCTGGTGGAATGCCAAACCTAAGGAATCGATCGCAAACGTTGCGACCACAGTGTCGAACTCCACGCGGCCAGCGGCACGCTTACCTCAATCCTGACGCCATCAAAGCTGGCAGATCTTCGGCGCATACGGGAGGTTTCTATGTCTGAATCTCTGAAAGACACGACCAACGCATCTGCAAATGCGCCAGTGAACAACAACACTGCAAGGCGGCGCAAACCGCTGCTGATCCTCGCGGCCGTCGTGCTTTTGGCCATCATCAGCTACGGGCTGTACTGGGCGGTGTGGGGACGGTTTCACACTGACACCGACGACGCGTACGTAAATGGGAATATCGTAACCGTGGCACCCCAGGTCGCTGGCACCGTCATACAGATTGATGCGGACGACACGCAACTTATAAATCGGGGTGATCCCCTAGTCCAGCTCGATCCTACCGATGCCAGAATCGCGCTGCAAAAAGCAGAAGCGAGTCTCGGTCAAGCGGTGCGGCAAGTACGCAGCCTGTATGCTAATGCCCGTGAACTGCACTCCGCCGTTCATGATCGCCAGATCGCGCTCCAGCAGGCACTCGCCGACTATCGGCGTGCCGAGGATCTGAAAAAGATCCGCGGCATTTCGACCCAAGATTTCCAGCACGCCCAGACCGCTTATCAATCAGCCGAATCGGCGCTGAACCAAACCCAACATCAGCTCTCCGCAACTCTGGCGGCGGTTTCCAATACAACGCTCGAAACCCATCCAGCGGTGAAACTCGCTGAAGCCCAATTGCGCGATGCCTACCTTGCACTGAAGCGGACTACGGTGCTGTCGCCGGTTACCGGCTATGTGGCTAACCGCGCGGTGCAGCTGGGTCAACAGGTGACGCCCGGCACGGCGATGCTCGCGGTGATTCCGTTAAACGAAGTATGGGTGGACGCCAACTTCAAAGAAACCGAACTCGCCCACGTCCGCATCGGCCAGCCGGTGCGTCTCGAATCCGATTTGTACGGCGGCTCGGCCGTATATCACGGCCATGTGGTGGGACTGGCTCCAGGAACCGGGAATGCTTTCGCACTCCTGCCGCCGCAAAATGCGACCGGAAACTGGATCAAGGTGGTGCAGCGATTGCCGGTGCGCATTGCACTCGATCCCAAGGAATTCGTTCAACATCCGCTGCGTCTAGGACTCACCATGAACGTAAGTGTGAACACCCGTGATCAAGGTGGCCCGCTGCTGGCTCCCACGCCGGTCACCCGTCCGGATTACACGACTAACGTCTATGAGAACCAGAGCACCGGCGTACAAGCCTTGATTCAAACCATCATCCGCCGCAATGCATCCACTGTCGCGCGGACCCGCTCGGTAGCCCGCCCTCACTAGCAACCGTGACCTATGAGTACCGATAATCTCAGTGTAGCGGCAATACCCGCGCCGCGCGCCCAGATTAACCCGTGGCTGGTGGCCCCGGTAGTGGCCATGGCCGCCTTCATGGAGGTGCTGGACATCTCCATCGCCAACGTCGCGCTGCAACACATCGCCGGATCGTTGGCCGCGTCCGTCGATGAATCCACGTGGGTGCTCACCTCCTATACGGTCACCAATGTGATCGTGGTTCCCATCAGCGGCTGGCTTTCATCCGTCATGGGACGCAAGCGTTATTTCCTGGCGAGTATTGCTGGATTCACCGTAAGTTCCATGCTCTGTGGGCTTGCGCCGACCCTGGGGATCCTAGTGCTGTTCCGCGCTCTCCAAGGCATTTCCGGCGGCGGTTTGCAGCCAGCGTCCCAAGCGATTCTCTCAGATGCCTTCCCGCCTGCAAAACGCGGTGTTGCCTTCGCTATGTACGGCCTGGCGGTGGTATTCGCACCCGCCATTGGTCCCACGCTCGGTGGCTGGATTACAGATCACATCGGATGGCGCTGGGTGTTTCTTATCAATATCCCGGTGGGAGTTATCGTGTTCACTCTGGTAGAAGCTCTGGTGCAGGATCCCGAGTACATGGTCAAGGCGCGCGCGGAGCGACGCCGACAAGGTCTTAGGGTCGATTACATCGGCTTTAGCCTTTTGGCTATCGGACTCGCCTGCATGCAGTTCGTGCTTGATCGGGGCCAACAGGACGACTGGTTCGCCTCCCACCTGATCCTAATTCTGGGCTCCGTGAGCGCAATCGGTCTAATCGCCTTCGTGATCTGGGAACTGAACGAACGCGATCCGTTAGTGGACTTGCACCTCTTACGAAATCGCAATTTTGCCATCGCCAATCTCCAGATGCTCGCCTTGGGCGCAGTGTTGCTCGCGAGCATTGTGCTGATACCGATCTATGTGCAGGAGCTCTTGGGTTACACCGCTACGGATGCCGGTCTGGTGCTAACGCCGGGTGGGCTTGCCCTGGTTCTTTTTATGCCCATCATGGGCCAGCTGGTGACAAAAATCGACGTGCGTGCGCTGATTGGATTCGGGTTTTTACTCGCAGGCTTATCGATGTTGTACGCGGTGAATTTCGACACCACCACAGCCTACAGCACGATCATGTGGAATCGAGTGATATTCTCCATCTCGCTCGCATTTCTGTTTATCCCCATCAACGTCGCGGCCTATGCAGGACTGCCGATCGAAAAATCGAGCAATGCCTCTGCGCTGATCAATATGTCACGCAACTTGGGTAGCAGTATCGGCATATCACTCGCAACCGCGTGGCTATCGCGCCGTGCCCAGTACCATCAAAGCCTCCTGGTGCAGCAGGTTAACAACTTCAATCCCAATTATCACCAAGCGGTGCAGGGCTTGTCGCATCTGTTCGCTAGCGTATCCCAGGGTGCATCACAGGCGATGGCCAAGGCTAATGGCGCGATTTACGAGACGATCGTCCAGCAAGCCAACATGCTCGCATTCCTCGACGATTTCAAAGCTTTGGCGATCTGTGCGCTGGCTTTGGTCCCCCTGGCATTCCTGCTTAAAAAAGCCAGTGCAGCAGGTCCAACGGCAAGTCACTGAGTTGCGAGCGACGCAATCACGTTAGCACGCCGTTATCCTGGATCGGTAACTGTATATGTGATCAAAGCACATATCCGCTCTTAAGGGAGGGGGTAATGCGGAACTTCTGTCGGCGATAATCACCCGTTGTTGGACAAAGATGAATGCCGGCTTCTGGATGGGTGCGTCCTATGGGGTTGCGCAAACACCCCTATCGGCCTACGAAAAGAAACAGTCCTGCTGGGCATCTGTCTGCCCAGCAGAGTTGCAAGTTCTAAAACAGGGAGATCAGAAGCAATATCAATCCCACCAAACTCACGGCCCACGCCAGGGTACGCAGGTAGATGATGCCGGCCATGTAGACGAACAGATAAACCAGCCTCGCCCAGAAATACAGTTGCGCACCCCAAAGGGTCAGGCTGTCGTGATGATTCAAGACGGCCCCCAATAGGATCAGGGCTGCGAAGAACGGAAATGTCTCACGGAAGTTATGAAACGCCCGAACGGTGCGCCCACCGAGACCTTCCAGGGGTGGCATGATCTTATCGCGGTTACTAAACGCCCAGCTCATCCCGTATTTTTGTGTATTAAAGGTCGCAGCCAATAACATTTGTACCAACCCCAACACCACGGTGAACAACAGCATCTGCATTTCAGTATTCATTTAGCACTCCCCATAGGTAGTAAATAACACGGGCATCGGAAGACCTGATAAGTGTTCCATAAATCCAAATCAGTATCGGCTTAAAACAACACGCTGCATAACGCTTTACTTATCAGTGGGTTGCGAGCCTTAGACTTTATGCAGATACCTTAGGCGACGCGATTGCGTTTCTCGCCTTTCTTGAAAGCTTCAATATTCAATGCCACCTCAGTGACCACGCGCTGACGTGCTTCACGCGTAGCCCAGGCGATGTGTGGCGTTATGATGAGATTTGGGATTCCGGGAGTTAATAAAGGATTGCCGTGCACTGGCGGTTCTTCGGAGAGCACGTCGATTCCCGCACCACCCAGCTTGCCGGCCTTGAGTGCATCCGCCAAGGCCTGTTCATCGACGATGCCGCCACGCGCGCAGTTGATGAGCAGTGCATCGGGCTTCATGAGCGCCAACTCAGCCCCGCCGATGAGATCGCGCGTGTCCCGCAACAGCGGTACGTGGATGGTGAGCGCGTCCACCTGCGTCAGCAGTTCTTTAAGCGGTAGCCGGCCGGGGCGCTTATCCTCGGCATTGCGCGCGCCGATTAGTACCTGCATCCCAAAAGCTTCCGCCACTTTGGCCACCGCCTGGCCGATATCGCCGTATCCCAGGATGCCGAGCTTCTTTCCGGCAAGTTCGCGGATCGGGTAATCCAGTAAGGTGAACTGCGGGGCGCGCCGCCATGCGTCCTGCTGCAAGAGCGCTTCATATTCCTTGAGATGCTGGGTGAGGCTCAGGATAAAGGCGAAGACCTGCTGCACCACCGACTGGGTCGAATAGGCTGGCACATTGCACACGACGATGCCGCGCTGCCGCGCCGTTTCCAGATCCACGTTGTTGGTGCCGGTGGCCGCCACGCACACCAGGCGCACGCGCTTTAACTTCGACAGGACTGGCGCCGCGAGTTTTACTTTGTTGGTGATCACCACTTCGGCATCACCCACGTGCGCACTCACCTGGTCCGTCGAAGTGACGTCGAAACAGGTCAATCCCGCCAACGCTTGGCGCAGCGGCGCCAGCTCCACGTCACCCTGGTGACTGACGGTATCCAGATCCAGAAATACGCCACGCATCGGCCTATTCTCCCGTGACTGGGTGGCTAAGGTAAACTGCCGGGCACAATATAAAGCGTTGCGGGAAGTATCTTGTCATGTACACGCCTGATTCTTTCAAGGTGGAAGAGCTGGCCCGCCTGCACGCGATGCTGCGCCGCTATCCCTTCGCGCTGTTATTGACAACGAATGCTGAAAGTATACAAGCGACCCATCTACCGTTCATGATCGATGCGGAGCGCGGCCCGCAAGGCACGCTGCTGGGGCATATGGCACGCGCCAATCCCCACTGGCAGCTCTTCGATGGCCGGCGTGAAGCGCTGGTGGTATTCACCGGGCCACACGCGTACATCTCGCCGTCCTGGTACGCGGACAAGATCACGGTGCCCACCTGGAATTACGTCGCCATCCATGCACACGGCCGGCCGGCTATCGTCGAAGATAAACTGCGGGTGCGCGCCATGCTCGAACGCTTGGTGAGCGAACACGAAGCCTATGTGAATCCGCCCTGGAGCACAGCGCAAGCGGACGACTATGTGCAGCAGCAACTGGATTACATCGTGGCCTTCGAGTTTGAGATCACGCGGCTGGAAGGCACGTTCAAGCTCAACCAGAACCGTTCACCTGCCGATCAGGAAGGCGTGGTGCGGGCATTGGGCGGTAGCGACGATTCCATAAAACGCGAAATCGCCGAACTGATGCGCCAACGGCTAAAAAAGTGAGCCTGCGTCGCTTTCAAGCTCCAGCAGTCTGCGTTTAATCTTGAGACCACCGCCAAAACCCGTGAGCGAACCGTCCGCTCCAATCACCCGATGACAGGGTACGATGATGGGGATCGGGTTCTGGCCGTTGGCCGCACCCACGGCACGCGAAGCCTTGGGCTTGCGGATGCGCCGCGCCAGCTCACCATAGGACCAGGTCTTGCCATAGGGGATGGTGCGCAGTGCGCTCCATACCTTGAGCTGAAACTCGGTGCCCTGCGGAGCCAACGGTAAGTTGAACTCGCGCCGCGTGCCGGCGAAATACTCATGCAGTTGCGCAATCACTTTTTTGAAAGGCCGCGGATCTTCCTGCCAGTCCGGCTTGGGTTTAGTCGGATGGCTGCCATCCTGGAAACCTACCATCTGTAATCCGGTTGCATCGCCCGCCAGCAATAATTCGCCCACCGGGCTTGATAGGATGCAGTACTGCATACGATTACCTCTTCATTTCACTGAGTGCTTGGGTTTCATCTGCGCGTCCGCAGCCGCGCGCCACAGAACCATGGCCGCATAGGCGCGCCACGGTCGCCAGGCTTCAGCGCGCTTCAGCAACGCGGCTGGCTTCAGGGATTGACCCTCACCTGCGGCGCGCAATAGCACCAGGTCACTGGCCGGAAACGCATCCGGATCACCCAGCGCGCGCATGGCCACGTAGTGTGCCGTCCAGTCACCGATGCCCTTGATACGGGTGAATCGGGTCAACAGCTCGTTGAGCGGAAGCCTGTTGTCAAAAGTCATCTGGCCTTCGAGCGCGGCCTGCGCCAATGAGCGGATAGAAAGTGCACGTGCTTGCGGCAAGCCGGTGAGTTTCGCTTTTGCCAACACCGCAGGTTGGGGGAATACATGCGTGAGGCCGAGTGCATTAGCACACTGCAAGGGTTCGCCGAAGTCTTGCACCAGCCGTCCTGCCAAGGTTGTGGCGCCGCGCACCGTCACCTGCTGACCGAGGATGGCGCGCACTGCCAGTTCGAAACCATCCCAGGCCCCCGGCACGCGCAGGCCCGCATGCCGTTTTAAGTGAGGCGACAGCAACGGGTCACGGCGAAATGTCCGGGCGATGACGGCCGGATCGGCGGACACATCGAACATGGCGCGCAAGCGCGTCACGATCTGCAACAGTCTGGCCGGATCCGTGAAAACCACGTGCGCTTCCAGAGCGTTGGCACTTTTCAGCTGCTGCACTTCAAGCACACCCTGCCGGCCATCGAAGGCAATGCTGCGGCGATAGGTACAGTCCACGACCGCTTCCACACCTGGCGTGGCGCGTGCTGCCAGAAACGTCAGCAAGGATTTCCAGTCATACGGCGGCCGATAAGCCAGCCGGAAAACGTACTCTCCGGGTTCCGTGGAAGACGATGCCGCTTTGTGCATATGCCGCAATTCCGTCGGCGTGCGTCCGTACAATTTGGAAAATGTAGCGTTGAAACGGCGGATGCTCTGGAAACCCGATGCCAACGCCACCTGCGCCATGGGCAGATCGGTATCGCTGATCAGCTGTTTGGCGAAATGCAGCCTGCGTGTCTGGGCCACGGCTATGGGGGAAGCTCCGAGATGCTGCAGGAACAGCCGGTCCAGATGGCGCGGACTGACACCCAGGCGCGTGGACAGGTTTTCCACGCTGTCCTCATCCAGTGCGCCTTCTGAGATCAGTCGCAATCCGCGGCTCACGGTCGCTGAAGTGCCGTTCCAGGCGGGGGTGCCGGGCGCAGTCTCCGGCCGGCAGCGCAGGCACGGACGGAATCCGGCTTCCGCTGCGGCCGCGGCCGTAGGGAAATAACGCACGTGCTGGCGTTTAGCACCGGGCGCAGGGCAAACGCAGCGGCAATAAATGCCGGTGGTGGTAACGCCGATGAAGAAACGGCCATCGTAGCGCGCATCGTGGGCGAGGCGCGCCTGTTCACAAGCCTTTTGGTCCAGTTGCACCGCTTTGTGCCTGTCAATACAGAAGAACGGTGCTCACCTTATACTCTTGCTGCCAGTCTGACTAGCCGTTTTCGGACATGGATATTTAGGACTCCAAATAAAAAGGCGGGTCGTTCGGACCCGCCCTGTACGTAGTTAGTAATATCAAACGTTGCTCAACCGCCGCACGCAGGGGCTCTTTCTGATTGGGGATTGAAATTGACTGATTTCGTAGAAGCCGGAATCGTAGCGATCAGGAATGGTTCTGATTTGGAAACCTGTACGTGGGGGCAATTCTGTCCGGGTTGTATGCCATCAAATGTCACTTCGATATCAGCGCCAGAAGTGTCGACCTTGCTGATACGGATTCTAAAGCCACCGGTCGGCTGTTCACCGATGAATATAGCCAGCACCATATCCTTGGAGAAATCCACCACCGGTTTGTCCGGCGCGCCTGATTGATTTGCAAAAGCCTTGCTCCACATGGCGTCGAAATCAGCCTGGTTATGGATGTCTTGATACATCTGATCCTTGATATTGCTGTGACTGCCGGTGGCCAGAATATTGGCTCCGGAATCGCCGCCGCCCATGCTGGCGCAGCCCACCATCAACAACGCAGTCACCGCTGAAAGAATCAGTGATTTCATGGAATTACTATTCACAACACACCTCCAATTTCGGTTAAGGCTCAATTGTACGCCACGCGATATCAACGCGCCTGTTTCAACAGATACACGATGCTCACATCCGCGGTCACATCGATGCTGCCAGGTTCGTAGTCGGCTGCCTCAGACGTGGGCGCCGCCCGCCCCGACATCACCACAGGGCGCGGACTGAAACCAGAATTCTCGGTGATGCTATACACGGCACCCAGATCAACACCGGCGGCCCCGGCCAGCGCCAGTGCGCGCTGATGCGCATCATCCACGGCCTTGGCCAGCGCCTGCTGGCGCAATTGCGGCATGCCGCTGTGGTCCAGCGTGGTGCTATCGACCGTATTGACACCCGCTTTTACCAAAGCGCTCACCAGATCCGCGTATAGCGGCAGGTCGCACAAGGTGATCTGGATACGCCGGCTCACGTGCTGGCCCATGAATATCTGGTTGTTGCCCTGCCAGCGGTATTCCGGCCATATGGAGATGTTGCCGGCACTGATGTCGCGTGCAGCGATGCCGAGTTTTTTTGCAGCATCGATCACTTGCGCAGCACGGCGCTCGACATCGGCGCGCGCGTTAGCCAGATCCTTATCGGTTTTCTCGATGCTTATCGAAATATGCGCCATGTCCGGCACCACGCTCAGAGTGCCATGACCGGAAACTTGAATATATGGCATCGCAGGCAGCGCATCCGCCAATGCCAAGGTGGGAATCAGCAGCAGCAAGGCGATGCAATTTCGGATGCTTGACGGCATAGCCTGCTTCACTCGGCCAGGATATAGGCGAACATCAGCGGCGCCACGATGGTGGCATCGGACTCGATGATGAACTTGGGTGTATCCGCGCCCAGCTTGCCCCAAGTAATCTTCTCGTTGGGTACCGCGCCGGAATAGGAACCGTAGCTGGTGGTGGAATCGCTGATCTGGCAGAAATACGCCCATAAGGGTGTGTCCTGCCGCATATCCTGCTCTAGCATGGGTACCACGCAGATGGGGAAATCGCCGGCGATACCGCCACCGATCTGAAAGAAGCCCACGCCTTTGCCAGCGGAGTACTTCTGGTACCAGTCGGCGAGATACATCATGTACTCGATGCCGGTGCGTACCGTGTGTACATGCTGCACATCGCCCTTGAGACAATGGGCTGCGTAGATATTTCCGAGGGTGGAATCCTCCCAGCCGGGAACGATGATGGGCAGGTTCTTTTCCGCCGCCGCCACCATCCACGAATCCCTGGAGTCGATCTGGTGATACTGCTTGAGTGCACCGCTGCGGATGATCTTGTACATGAATTCATGGGGAAAGAAACACTCGCCCTGCTTGTCCGCAGCCCGCCATTCGCTCAGCACTGCTTTCTCGATGCGGCGGATGGCCTCGCCTTCCGGTATGCAGGTGTCGGTGACCCGGTTCAGGTGCCGGTCCAGCAGTTTCTGTTCCTCTGCCGGAGTCAGTTCACGGTATTTCGGTACGCGCACGTAATGGTCGTGGGCCACCAAATTGAAAATGTCTTCCTCAAGGTTCGCGCCAGTGCAGGTGATGATGCTCACCTGGTCGCGGCGGATCATCTCAGCCAAGGACAGCCCCAGTTCTGCGGTGCTCATGGCACCTGCCAGGGTCACCATCATCTTGCCGCCGGCAGCCATATGCGCCTTATAGGCTTCGGCTGCATCGATGAGCGCAGCTGCATTGAAATGCCGGTAGTGGTACTTGATGAAGGCCGCGACTTCATTGAAGTACTTGAGATTTGAACGGTTCTGCTGGTCAAGCATCGGGCATCCTCAGGGTGGGCAAGGTCGGTCAATAGGCAGATTGTAGCGGGTCACTAAGCCGCTACGGTAGATAGCTATCCAGAGGTCAGGTACATTCCGCTACAATCTCCGCGGGTCATAACACACGGATATCTGCTTATGCAAACCCAGCGCAGTCTTGGCCTGGCCACCACCACTTCGATCGTCATTGGCAACATGGTTGGCTCGGGTGTCTTCCTGCTGCCCGCATCCCTTGCACTGTATGGCATCTACAGCCTCTGGGGCTGGGGGTTCAGTACCGTGGGTGCGCTGCTACTAGCCTGGGTGTTCAGCAGCTTGTCGCGGCGCCTGCCGAAAGCAGGCGGCCCTTATGCCTATCCGCGGGAGGCGTTCGGCGATTTCGCCGGCTTTCTCATCGCCTGGATTTATTGGCTAAGTATTTTCGGCACTAATGCCGCCATCGCGGTAGCCTTCACCAGCTATCTGAGCACCTTCATTCCGGTGCTGGCTGCGGTACCGCTGGCGGGCGGTTTAGCCGCCATCGCTGCCGTCTGGGTGCTTACCGGGATCAACATCTGGGGCGTGCGCGCGGCTGGCAATCTGCAATTGATCACCGTGATCCTCAAACTCGCGCCGCTCTTGGCGCTGGCGGTATTCGGCATCTTTTATTTCGACCCGAAAGTACTCGCCTCGGGCCATCCCAGTGGCTCGCCGGTTTCAGCCATCAACACGGCGGCTGCGTTCACGATGTGGGCATTTTTGGGCCTGGAATGCGCCACGGTGCCTGCGGAGCATGTCAAGAACCCAGAGAAAACCATCCCGCGCGCAACCATGCTGGGCACCATTATTGCCGCGGCCTTTTACATCGTTTGCACCACTGTGGTCATGGGAATCATCCCCAGCGCCACGCTGGCACATTCCAACGCGCCCTTCGCCGACGCCGCCAAAATCATATGGGGCAGCTGGGGTGGTTACATCATCGCGGCCACTGCCATGATTTCCTGTTTCGGGGCGCTCAATGGCTGGATACTGATGCAGGGACAGTTTCCACAGGCGGTGGCTAACGATGGCCTGTTCCCGAAATTCTTCGCGCGCGAATCCCGCCGCGGCACACCGGCGGTAGGACTGTTAGTATCGAGTGTGCTTGCCACCCTCCTGATCCTGATGAATTACAGTAATGGCCTGGTGCAGATGTTCAATATCATCCTGCTGCTGGCCACATTCTTCGTGCTGGTACCGTACATGCTGTGCGCCATGGCCGAGATCGTGTTGAGCCGCAATCAAAAGCACACGGCCAAATCGCCGGTACGTAATCTAGTGCTTGCCAGTCTCGCATTCGCCTTCGCACTGTGGGCTGCGGCCGGAACCGGCCGGGATTCGCTGTACTGGGGCACGCTGCTATTGCTAGCTGGTATCCCGATTTACGTCTGGCAGAAACGTCAGCAGAGACTTGTCACTCGCACCGAGAGCAATTTAGCGCACTAGGCCAAAAACCACCGCAATCAGCTAGCATCCCATCCAAACCGACCGATTTGCGGGCTCTCGATTTCGATTCGATCACCCGGATTAAGCGGCCCCACGCCTGCCGGCGTGCCGGTGAATATCAGGTCACCCGGCAATAGTCGCCAATGACGGCTCAAAAACGCGATGATCTTGTCTACCTGGAACAGCATATCCTGGGTGTTGCCCTGCTGACGAAGAGCGCCATTCACAGTACAGCGCATGTCTATATTCTGTATATCCGACTGCGGTGACCAAGCTGTGAATTTACCGATGGCGGCACTGCCGTCAAAGGACTTGGACAACTCCCAGGGCGCGCCCGCCTGTTTTAATTTGCTTTGCACATCCCGCAGAGTGAGATCGATTCCTAAGGTTATGCCAGCGACAAAGCTGACGGCTTCCTCCACTGGAATGTCAGCGCCCTGCTTGCCAATTACCACTACCAGCTCCATCTCGTGATGCACACTGCCTTGGCCTTTGGGCAGCTTCAAAGGTTCGCCGAGGGCCACCAGGCTGGTAGCCGGCTTCATGAAGATCACCGGTCCCGCAGGCAGCGCATTGCCCATCTCTTTGGCGTGTTCTGCGTAATTGCGACCCACACAGAAGATACGTCGTGGCACGGGTTTTGGTTCGAGGTAAGTGATCGCCATGGAATCGTCTTAATTCAACCGGTTGATTGGAACTAGTATCCGAATATAGGGCGCATTCGCGCCAGGTCGCCTCGCAGTAACCTGTTAGCAACAGTAGTCTTAACCAAAATAGCTACCAATGGAATCTATGACCTTGGCTATATCGAAACTTCGTATGTCCAGATGCGTGACAAGTCTCAGATTTGGACTCGGAAGTATTAAGATATCGGCCTTCTTAAGATGGGCGGTGAGACCATCCACCTGTTCCGGTTGAATGGAGGCAAACACCATATTGGTCTGCACAGTGGTGGGATCGATCTTGATCTGCGTGATGCCCGCCAGTCCTGCGGCGAGTGCTTCCGCATTGGCATGATCTTCAGCCAAGCGTTCGACGTGATGTTCCAGTGCATATAATCCCGCCGCGGCAAGGATCCCCGCCTGGCGCATACCACCACCCAAGATCTTACGCTCACGGTGTGCCTTATTTATGAGTTCACGCTTGCCCACCAGCACAGTGCCGACAGGGCAGCCGAGGCCTTTGGACAGGCAGATGGACACACTGTCGAAATGCCGGGTAATCTCCCGCACCGGTACACCCAGTTTCACTGACGCATTGAATACCCGCGCACCATCCAGATGAATATTCAGTGCGTGTGAGCGAGCAAACTCCACTGCCTCTTTGATGTAAGTAAGTGGCAACACACGTCCGTTCTGGGTATTTTCCAGTACCAGCAACCGCGTCCGCGCGAAATGCGAATCCTCGGGTTTGATGGCAGATGCGATCTTCTTCAGATCCAGGGTGCCATTTGTTTCGTATTCGATGGGACAGGGCCACAGGCTTCCGAGCACTGCCGCACCACCGGCCTCATATTTGAAGCTGTGTCCAAGGCTGCCGATGATGAACTCCTCGCCGCGCTGACAGTGTGCCATGAGCGCAGCGAGATTGGATTGCGTGCCACTTGGAAAGAAAAGACCGGCCTCCTGGCCGGTCATTTTTGCGAGCTTTTCCTGCAATCGATTGACGCTGGGGTCGTCACCGAAGACATCGTCACCTACTTCGGTTGCGGCCATGACCGCGCGCATCGCGCCTGTCGGCCGGGTCACCGTGTCGCTGCGCAGATCGATCATGGTGATTGCGCTAACCGCGCAGACCGTTACTACTTCCTATCGTCCGGGATGAATCCAGCATCAGGGCAGATCACTTGTCGCCGCCTGATGGGGGCTTCTGGGCGTTCTGGGTGTTTTGTGTATTCTGAGCTTTTTGCTGTTTCGCCCAATCCGCATCCAATGCAGCGGTCACGCCTTTGGTGACGTCGTATTTGGGGTTTGCAAACACCGCACCCGCGCCCTGGCTCAGGATGATGTCGTAGTGATGGGCCTTGCCATACTCTTCAATCACTTTGCTCAGTTCCTGTTCGATGGGTTGCAGTAATTCCTGGCGGCGCTGCTCCAGGTCCTGACGGCCCATCATCACGAACTGTTGCGCATCGCTCTGGCTGTCTTGATAGTTTTTCTGCAAACTCGCGTAGTTGCTGGATTTGCTGTCGGCCTTATCCAACTGGTCTTTCAGCACTTGCATCTTCTGCTGCTTGTCTTTTAATTCACCCTGCAATTTTTGGGTGATGCCCTCCAGATCTTTATTGGCATCCTGGCCGGCCTGAGAGTTGCCGATGACTTCCTGAAGATTGACCACGGCGATGCGCGGCCCTTCCGCTGCCTGTGCCGCAGTGCTTGCAAATAAACCGGCCGCCAGCAGGCCAGCGACGAAAAATCCGTAACGCATGATGAAATACTCCTGAGAGTTTAATAATAGAATACCCCGCCGGGTGGCGGTTACATGGAACTTTAATCTTTCTAGGATAACGCATGCGGGGCAGTGCGGACTACCGAACTGCCCCGTAATTATCAGCTCGGTGGACGCATATTCACGAATAGATTGATGACGAACAACAACACACCCAGCACGATCACTGTCGAGGCCGCGGCCACCACTTTCTCGAGTTGTGGATGGCCTGCGAACATCAAAAACAGCGATGCCATGGCCACAGGAAAGGCCAGGTTATGCAACCAGAAATGCCACAGCCCCAGGCGGCTGCCGCCAGCCTGAGGGAACAGGTGGTAGATTACCCCCGCCAGCCCCATCGTGGCCCAGCCCAGCAGGTTGATGTGGGCATGTACGGGAGCGAACTCAAAATGATGATTGGCAGCCATCACCAGACCGAAAACCACGCCCGCGAGCAGATACAGAACCGCCAATTTAATCCAGATTTGCGCCATACGCGCGCCGCGTGCTTCGATGTCAGCTGTCATTATAACTCCTTGTCTTAACTAGGAATTTCATCTATGCATGCACATTACATGTACTTACAACCAGTTCGCGGATACAGCCTAACATAAGCCTGTTGATGAACCTGCTCGCTTCGCTAGTGTCATAATTGGACTCGTCCATTAAAAAATCCCTAAGGAGCTCACTAATGAATAGGTGCTGGCTATCCATCCAGCGGGCTGTTCTGTTCTCGGCGCTGGCCATCTTGGCCCTAGCGGCGGGCACGGCCCGTGCAAATGACACCCTCATGCGTTTCCCCACACTGCACGGAAATTCCGTGGTATTCGAGGCCCATGGCAACCTGTGGGAAGTGAACCGTAGTGGCGGCACTGCCCGCCGGCTCACCACCGACCCCGGTTACGACCTGATGCCGCGTTTCTCGCCGGATGGCCAGTGGATCGCCTTCACCGGCCAATACCAGGGCAACACTGACGTATATGTGATTCCTGCCAGCGGTGGTGACGCTAAGCGTCTCACCTTCCACTCGGATGTGGTTGGGGATGCCCCCCTACGTTGGGGACCCGACAACATGGTGGTCACCTGGACTCCCGACAGCAAAGACGTGGTATTCCTTTCGCGCCGCACGACTTTCAATTCATGGTTCGGCCAACTGTTCGAAGTGCCGGTTTCCGGCGGACTGCCGAGCCGGCTGCCGTTACCCAAGGGTGGCATGCTGACCTATTCGCCGGATGGAAATTCCATCGCCTATAACCGCATTTTCCGCAATTTCCGCACCTGGAAACGCTACAAGGGTGGCCTCGCTCAGGATGTGTGGCTGTATAACTTCGACACCAAGAAAAGCATGCGTGTCACCGATTATCCCGGTACGGATGTGGACCCCATGTGGTACGGGCACCTAATTTATTTCCTCTCGGATCGAGGTCCGGCAGAGCGCCTGAACATCTGGGCCTATGATCTCAACACCAAACAATTTCGCCAGGTTACACATTTCAAGGATTACGATATCGACTGGCCAAGCCTAGGCAACACCGGGCTGGTGTTTCAGGACGGCGGTGCACTTTATGTCATGGATCTGCCCTCTGAGCAGCTGCACCGTCTGAATGTCGATGTCCCGGATGACGGCAGTCGCACCGGCCTACGCTGGGTAGATGCCTCCAAATACATCCAGAACACCGATACCGCCGGCGACACCAACATCGATCTCTCACCGAACGGCAAGCGCGCACTGTTACAAGCACGCGGTGATATCTGGTCCCTCCCGAAGGAATACGGCCCCAGCCGTGACCTGACGGATACTTCCAATGCCGAAGAGGAATACCCGGCCTGGTCGCCGGACGGCAAGTGGATCGCCTATGCCACAGACATCACCGGTGAAGATGAGCTCGCGATTCGCCCTGCCGACGGATCCGGGACGGAAAAAATCCTGACCGACTTCAAGACCGGTTATTTCTACGGTCCGACGTGGTCACCGGGCAGCGATAAGATCGCGTTCTCTGATAACGAACACCAACTCTGGTATCTGGACGTGAAGAGCCGCAAGCTCATCAAGGTCGCCGAAGATAAATACAACGAGATGCACGACTATAGTTGGTCACCGGACGGCCGTTGGCTCACCTACAGCGTCACCGCGCCCAATCAGATGCGCCAGATCTATCTCTATAACCTGGCAGATGGGAAAGCCACCAACGTCAGCTCATCCATGGAGAATGATTTCAATCCGGTGTTCGACCCCGACGGCAAATACCTGTATTTCATATCCGCACGTCATGAGAACCCCACCTTCAGCCAATCCGAGTTCAATGTGGCGACGCTCAAGATGTTGGGTGTCTATGTGGCCACACTGACCAAGGATCAGCCCTCGCCATTTGCACCGCGCGATGATCAGGGTACGCTGGGCAAAGCCAAGGACAGCGATGCCAAACAAGCGCCATGGAAGCCGGGCGACAGTAACCCCATCAAAGTAGATTTGGATGGGTTGATGGCACGCGCTGTGCCGCTGCCGATATCGGCCGCGAATATCTTTTCATTGGCTGCCACCCCAGGTCATGTGTATTACACCACGCAACCCAACCAGACTATTGCCGGACCGTTACCGGGCGTAAAACCAGAATTGCATGTCTATGATCTGGCCAAACGCGAAGACAAAGTTCTGGTCACTGGATTGGCCGGCTGGACCCTGTCCGCCGACGGCTCCACTATTCTCTACGACACGCAGGACGCTAAGTTATTCACACAGGACGCCGCTCCGGACTCCAAACCCAAGCCACTGGATACCTCGCATATGTGGGTGCAGGTTGATTCCAAGCAGGAATGGAACGAGATGTTCAACATGGCTTGGCGGCTGGATAGGGATTTCTTCGTGAACCGTGAAATGAACGGCGTGAACTGGGCGGCAGTACACACCCAGTACGAAAAACTCTTGCCGCTCATGGGCTCACGCGAGGATCTAAATTACCTGATCGGACAAATGATCGGCGAGCTCAGCAATTCACATACCTATGTTGGCGGTGGCGATATGGCTTATGACATGCACCGCGCGCCGACAGGATTGCTGGGTGTGGATTTCGGCCTGGATAAGGATTCCGGCCGTTATTACTTCAAGAACATTTATCCCGGTGACAACACTCGTGAAAATTACCGCTCCCCTCTGACTGAACCCGGAGTGGACGTGAAAGCAGGTGATTACTTGCTGTCAGTAAACGGCCGGGAACTAAAGGCGCCTGCCAATCCCTACAGCCTGTTCACCGACACCGCCGATCAGGATGTTGAACTCTCGGTCGCAGATAACAGCTCCGCCAAAAATTCGCGGACTGTGCTGGTAAAGACCATTCCCAATGAGCTCGACATCCGCTTGAAAGCCTGGATTGATCACAACCGCGAGGAAGTGAACAAACTTTCCGACGGTAAGATCGGCTATATCTATCTGTCTGACATGGAAGCCCAGGGCATGGACCAGTTCATACGGCAGTTCTATCCACAAATAACCATGCAGGGATTGATCATCGATGACCGTTGGAACGGCGGCGGCTTCATTGACCAGATCGTGCTGGAGCGGTTACGGCGCATACTTGTCGGTATGAACAGCAATCGCGAAAGGATCGCTTCACCCATACCCCAGCAAGTAAGCGATAGTTACAAGGTTACGCTCATCAACCACTACTCCGCCTCGGATGGCGACATCTTCCCCTACTTCTTCAAAAAGTATGGTTTAGGTCCGCTCATCGGTATGCGCACCTGGGGTGGAGTGCGCGGCATACGCGGTTATTGGCCACTGCTGGACAATGGCTACATCACCATACCTGAAGGCACGCTCTACGGACTGGATTCACAGTGGGTCATTGAGAACCATGGGGTGGAACCAGACATCAAAGTGGATGATCTTCCGGAGGATATCATGCGCGGCTATGACGCCCAGCTGCACACTGCGGTGGATTACCTGATGCAGAAAATCAAGGCACATCCCTTGAATCTACCGCCACCGCCACCGCTAATCCCGGCCTATCCGCCACCCGGCCACGAATAACAACACAGGACTGTTTTCTGATTTATGCGGCGGCCTTTGGGCCGCCGCTTTTTTATAAACCATGCACTACAAACTGATAAGGTTCTCTATCAACTTGTCACATCGAGATGCACACGCCGGTGCCGGTAGATGAAATATGCGATGCCAGTTACACCCGTCACAACGGCTGGCCCAAGTAGTGCCAGATAATGCCAGCTGGCAAAGCACAGGCTGCCCATGATACCGCCCGCCACGAATCCGCCGAGCAACCCACCCAGCAACAAAAAACGCCGTGATTCCACCCGCATGCCACGCAGCACATGGCCCAGAGCAACACCCAGGTCGGTGGTCACGCCGGTCATGTGCGTGGTGCGCACCACTGCGCTGCTGTAAAGGCTCACCATACCGTTCTGCAGACCCATAGCTGCGCTCAACAGATACCCGCCTGCGATCACACCTTGGTCGAGATATTTGAGCGCGGCAAACAACAGCACAGCTTCGATGGTGAGCGCGGCACCGTAACGCCGCCCTAGCCGCAGAGTGCTTTGCTTCACGATGAATCCGCACAGCACTGCGCCCAAAAAGAACGTGACTACCAGCATCCCGGTATGCAGGGCTTCGTTGGCATCACGATGGACGAGACTCTCGCTCAGCAATGTCAGGTTGCCGGTTACATGGGAGATGGGATGGCTCAGGCCAAGCAGGCCGACGGTGTTCACAAATCCCGCTACTGCAGCCAGCACCACGCTGCCGATGAAAACCCAGCCCGGCAATTTATTGATCATGCATGTGTCTCAACTGTGAAGTTCTGAAAGCAGTCGCGCGATCAGATGTTGCGCCTGGTTAAAATAATGTCCGCCGAACAGGTTCAGATGATTCAACACGTGATAAAGATTGTAAATATCGCGGCGCATAGGATAGCCGTCATCCATAGGCCAGTTGGCGTTATAGGCTGAATGAAATTCCTGCGGGAACCCACCGAATAGTTCCGTCATTGCCAGATCCGCTTCACGGTCGCCGTAATAGACCGCCGGATCGAAGATCACCGGCTCGCCGCTCTCCGATACGCCCCAGTTGCCGCTCCAGAGATCGCCATGCAGCAAAGATGGCATGGGAACGTGTCCTGCAAAGAAGGCCGGCAGCTTTTCTAAAAGTTGGGCGCCCTGTGTCTGTATTTTTCCACGGTATCCATTCTCCGCCGCCAACCGTAACTGGAACCCCAAGCGATGGTCATGGAAAAATCTTATCCAGTCATCCGAACATGCATTGAATTGTGGTGTAGCGCCTATGAAGTTGTTGCGCCGCCATCCAAAACGCGTGCCCATGCATTGATGCTGGTGTGCCAGCGCCTCACCCAGTCGCACAGCAGACTGGCCGGTTTTACGATCCAGCTCTAGCCATTCCATGACCAGATACGCTTCACCATCCTTCTCGGCTGTTCCTAATACTTTTGGCACACGTATGGCGTCGGTATCTGTCAGCGCCTTCAGGCCATCGGCCTCTGCATTGAATAATTCCAGTGCATCAGCCTGGGTCTTCACGAACCATGAGGAATCGCCGCAGCTTACCCGCCAGCTGGAACCGCCCACACCCTGACCCAGTGATTGCCAGTTGCATTCGGTACCCGCGCTGGCATCGCAGATAAGTAATTCGACAGTGGCGCGATTTGCGCTCATGAACGTAGTTGACCGGAATCGGGCTCAAAAATGCAAGCATCTGCTCCTGGATGAAGAGGGATTGTTGCTGCAAGTTTGAATAAAAAACGAATATGAGCAAAATCCGCGCATTGGATGCGCAATGACTCGCGCTCAGGTGAGCAGTTGCGAGAGGCGCTTGTGCAAAGGGCTGGTGCGCGGGAAATGCGCCAGCAAGAATTCCATCTGGTCGGCCAGGATACGGCGGCCTTTCAGGAAAATGTATTCAGCATGGTTGGGCGTGAACGGCACCGCCAGCAGCTGCAAACCCGATTCTTCCGGCGTACGCCCAGCCTTGTGGTTGTTGCAACGTTTGCAGGCTGCCACCACGTTGTTCCAGGTATCGGTGCCGCCGCGGCTCAGTGGCGTCACGTGTTCGCGCGATAGTTCACGCGCTGAGAAGCGCTGGCCGCAGTACATACACAGATTGGCGTCACGCTTGAACAAGGTATGGTTGTTGAGCGGCGGTACGTAATGCTCACGTGCCTTGGCAAGCGCATGATTATTGCCGTAGGTGGCGATGATGGAATTGACATCGACCATGCTCTGCTGACCGGTTTTGGCGCAGATGCCGCCGTGCAGGCGGTACAGAAGCGTGCCGCAGCTATAAGCCACTTGCTCGAGGTAATACAGCTTGACGGCGTCTTCGTAACCGATCCACTCCAGCGGCATGCCCGCCGCATCGGTGCGCAATACTTCTTGGGAAAGTTCGTACACAACAGCAGCCATAATGCCTCTTAAGGGGCGGATGTTATTGCAGAATTCATCTTAAAAAGCAACGCTAAGCCTTTTGGTTTAGGTGTTTTACACTCATCAAGAGTGGCAAAAAGCGGGGTCCGCGCTTAAACTGCACGCAGTCCCAGGTCTCCGCCAGGCCACGCCAGGCGCGGCCTGGCGGCCCATAACCACATCCCAACAACAATATGGCCATCAAGCTTTTCGTACCCAAAGAACAGGCGCACGGCGAACGGCGGGTTGCTATCTGCCCAACAGTGGCTGCCAAACTCAAGACCCTGAACGTAGAGCTGCTTATGGAGAGCGGTGCCGGCGTGTCGGCGGGCTTTCCGGACCAGACTTTTGCGGATACGCGCTTCGTCAGTGGGGCCGAAGGTGCGGCCAATGCCGATGTGGTATTCAAGGTGCAAGCTCCATTGCCCGCCAATGTCGCGCATATGCGCGCGGGTTCGATCCTCATCGGTCTACTGAACCCACATCGCAATCTCGATACTGTGAAAGCTTTGCGCGACCGCAAGGTCACGAGCTTCTGCATGGAACTGGTGCCGCGCATCTCGCGTGCCCAGAGCATGGATGCGCTGTCTTCCCAGGCCGCCGCTGCCGGTTACGAAACCGCCTTGCTAGCCGCCGGCAAGCTCGGACGTTTTTTCCCCATGCTGACTACCGCCGCCGGCACCATCCGACCGGCGAAGGTGCTGGTAATCGGCGCGGGCGTTGCCGGCCTGCAGGCCATCGCCACTGCCCGCAGGCTTGGTGCCATGGTTGAAGGTTACGACGTACGCGCCGCAGCGCGTGAACAGGTGGAATCGTTGGGTGCGAAGTTCGTGGATACCGGTGTATCGGCCGAAGGTAGCGGCGGTTACGCGCGCGAATTGACCGCCGAGGAAAAACAGAAACAGCAAGAGGTGCTCGCCAAGCACGTTGCACAAGCTGACGCAATCATCACGACCGCAGCCATTCCCGGCCGCGCTGCGCCGCGCATCATCACCCGGAGTATGGTGGATGCTATGAAACCGGGAGCCGTCATCGTGGACTTGGCGGCGGAATCTGGCGGCAACTGCGAACTGACGAAGCCAGGTGAAGACGTCCAGCACGGTAACGTGCTTATTAGCGGTCCTGCCAATTTGCCGAGTTTGCTGGCGGAACATGCCAGCGATATGTATGCCCGCAATCTGCTGAATTTCTTCACGCCGCTCATCAAGGACGGCCAGCTTGTGATTGACTGGAACGATGAGGTATATGCCAAGAGTGTGCTCACCCATGATGGCGTGATCAAACACGAAGTCACGCTGAAACTCCTAACCAGTTAACCGAGAGCAGCCATGATCGACGGATTTATTGCCTTGTACATCTTCATGCTCGCGGCCTTCACCGGCTACGAAGTGATCTCGCGGGTGCCGGTGATTTTGCATACGCCGCTCATGTCGGGCTCCAATTTCGTACACGGCATCGTGCTGGTGGGCGCCATGGTGGCGCTGGGCAACGCCCAAAATCTGGCGGAACAGATCATCGGTTTCATCGGCGTACTGCTGGCCGCTGGTAACGTGGTAGGCGGCTACGTGTCCACTGAGCGCATGCTGGCCATGTTCAAGACCAGCGAGAAAAAGAAACCGGAAAGCCGCGCATGAATCATTTTCTGTCACCCAAAATCACCGACGATCTTATCCAGGCGGCGTACTTCATCGCCGCGCTCCTGTTCATCATCGGTTTGAAACGCATGAGCTCGCCCAAGGGCGCCAAGAACGGCATCATCTGGGCCGGCGTCGGCATGCTCATCGCCGGCCTCATCACCTTCCTGTGGCCGGGAATGCACAACTACCTCCTCATCATCGTCGCCATCTTCATCGGCGGCGTGGCCGCGTGGTGGAGTGGCAAGCGCGTACCCATGACCGCCATGCCGCAGATGGTGGCACTCTACAACGGCATGGGCGGTGGCGCGGCCGCGGCTATCGCCGCTGAGGAACTGATCCGTGAGCAGGCGCTCACGCTGGCGCCGGTGATTCTGGCGGTCATCGGCGCAATCATCGGCGCGGTGTCTTTCTCCGGCAGCCTGATTGCGTTCGCCAAACTCCAAGGACTCATCAAAAAGTCCCTGCGCTACCGTATCCAACAGGTCGTCAACTCACTGGTGCTGCTGATCACCGTGGCGTTCGGCATCTGGATCATCCTACTGCACGGTGCTGCGCCCATGGTTGCGGTCATACCGTTCTTCTCGCTGGCCTTGCTGTTCGGCATCCTGGTGACGCTGCCCATTGGCGGCGCCGACATGCCAGTGGTGATTTCACTCTATAACGCCTGTACCGGACTGGCAGTGGCCTTCGAGGGTTTCGTAATCGGCAACGCCGCCATGATCATCGCCGGCATGGTGGTGGGCGCGGCCGGCACTTTGCTGACGCAGTTGATGGCCAAAGCCATGAACCGCTCCATCGCCAACGTACTGTTCAGCAATTTCGGCGAGACCGCGAGTGGTAGCGCCGAAAACATCAGCGGTAGCCTGAAGCCCATTGATGCAGCGGATGCTGGCACGATGATGGCCTACGGCAACAAAGTCATCATCGTGCCAGGTTACGGCATGGCCGTAGCCCAAGCCCAGCACAAGGTCTGGGAGCTGACACAGCTTTTGCAGAACCGCGGCGTGACGGTGAAGTTCGCCATCCACCCGGTGGCGGGCCGCATGCCGGGTCACATGAACGTGCTGCTGGCGGAAGCCGGTGTGCCCTACGACCTAATCTCGGATCTGGAAGACATCAACCCGGAGTTCGCCACCGCCGACGTGGCCCTCATCATTGGCGCCAACGACGTGGTGAACCCCGATGCACGCAACAAACCGGACAGCCCCATCTATGGCATGCCAATCCTGAATGCCGATAAGGCCAAGAACGTGATCGTCATCAAACGTGGCCAGGGTCGCGGTTTCTCAGGCATCGAGAATGCACTCTTTTATATGGATAACACCCGCATGCTATATGGCGACGGCCAGGAAGCGGTGACGCGCCTGATCCAAAATATCAAATCCATCGAATGATCGGTGAAATGCTGTAGATTAAAAGAAACCCCCACTGCAGATGGGGGTTTCTTTGTGCGATGGCCCAATAGGCTGAACTAATAACGCGGCGGAGTCGAGTGCTGAGCACGCCAGTGCTCACGGAATTGCTGGCGTTGCTCAGGCGTCATGTTCTTCCAGCGCTGGCGCAACGCCTGGCGTTGTTCCGGCGATAACCGCTGGAACTTCTGGAACTGTTCGCGGATCTGCTGCTGTTCAGCCGGTGGCAACTTCTGGAAGGCTTGGAAACGCTGCCGGATTTGCGCGCGCTCCTCGGGTGACAGCTGACGCCAATGTTGCAGACGCTGGCGGGCGTGTTCGCGTTGTTCGGGTGTCATCCGCTCCCAACGGGCAGCCCCACGCTGCAGGCGCTGCTGACGTTCGGCGGGCAACGTCGCCCATTGATCCTTGAGAGGCGCGAGTATCTGTTGTTGCTGCGGCGTCAGACTGGACCAAGGGACCGATGACGCCGGTACGCTGGGCACTGCATTCGGCGCAGTGCCCGCTTGTGGATCGGCAAAAACCTGGGTGCTGGCAATCACCAACAGACCAGTCGCCAGCAGCATTATGCACGAGCGTCTCATGGGCTCTGTTCCCCGCCGTCCTGATTGGGTGGTGGCTGCTTAGCGGGCGCTGGCGCTTTGCCCTCTTGGCGCGTCTTGTCCTGGGTGAGTTTACTCGGATCAATGCGCGCAAACGTCATGGGGTCTATCCACGCACCATCGCTACCTTCCCAAGAACCGAGATATTCCAGCAACTCCGGGTCCACCTTAGGCGGCGGCTGGACAGTTTTTTGGTCAGCCGCGAAGGCTGGGGTAGTAAACAACAAGGCTGCCATCAACAACCAGCAGTGCTTAACCACTGTTGTTGCCTTCGGAATCACTCTGGGCTGCAGTCTGCTGCTGGGTTTGCAGCCAACGGTAGAAGTCCATGTCGGCATACATGTCCAGATTGTCATTCCCGAGCACGATGGACATATCTTCGTTATTGCTGCCGGTGGCAAAAGGTACTGCTGGTTGGGGACTCTGATTCCACCACAGAATGCCACTCGTGATCGCAATTAACACAGCCGCCATGACGCCAACCGGCAGAGCCCATGGGCGGCGACGCCATAGGGGCGGAAGTGGTACGACGGATTCCACGGCACGTATACGGGCTTCACCTAAACGCGCCAGCATCCGATTATCAAGCCGCTCGAGGCTATCCATGAAGACCATTCGAGCCTTGTGGAGAAAAGTTGTCTCAGAATCTGCATGCATAACAATCACCAATGTTCCCCCAAGGTCTGTCGCAGGCTGTGTACCGCTCGCGACAGATGGGTTTTGACGCTGCCTTGCGAGCAGCCCATGGACTTGGCAGTCTCAGCAACGTCCAGTCCCTCCAATATACGCAATAGGAAGGCTTCCCGTTGACGTCCCGGCAATGCCGCCAAGGCGTTTTCCAGGGCCTGCATGGCCGCGCGCTGGGCTAGCTGCTCCGAGGGGTCCCGCCCCGCCGGATCGGGGGCTGCTTCGATGGGATCCAGGGGATCGTCTTCCGCATCCCGCTGGCCGCCGAAGAAGCTCATGACCCGGTTGCGGACCGCCCGGCGGCGCTGGCAGTCGCGGATGCGGCTCTGCAGGATACGGTAGAACAGCGGCGCCCATTCATCCTGGGGACGTTGTGCATAGCGTTTGGCCAATTGCAGCATCGTATCCTGGACGGCATCGAGTGCGTCCTCTGGATTGCGCAGGGCCATCTGCGCGATGCGGAAGGCACGCCGCTCCACGCCGGCCAAAAATTGGTTCAGATGGGCTGCGGTATCCAGATGATCCTCGTATCAAACGGCTTCAAACTGTTTGCTGTCAATCGTCAAGCTCGGACACGGCAGGTCCGTACCACAGGCACCTAAAGGTTATCATGCTCATCGCAAGGCGTGGATCAGGCAGTCATCTGCTACACAAACTGCTGGATCAGCGAACCGGTCGCGCAAGTGTTTGATTAAAATTACAACGCGTTGATTCCCATGAAAATTATCGGCGGACAAAAATTACCCAATCTGGCACCCCGCTGTCATATCTGCGGAATTAACCTGCTTGCGGACAAAGCATCCACAAGTTTATCCACAGAATATGTGGATAAAAAAGCAGGCCAGTGAAATCCCAGCAGACTCATTACCTGCGCGTGGCGGTACCCTCACCGTTATACAGTCATTTCGACTATCTACCGCCTATTGACTGTGAAATAAGCGCGTTGCTTCCGGGCATGCGTATGCGGGTTCCCTTTGGCAAACGTCATGTGGTCGGCGTGCTCATGGAGATCGCCGCGTACTCGGATATCCCGGCCACCCGATTGAAGCGCGTGCACCAGGTCTTGGATGAAATTCCGCTGATTCCCGCCGACATGCTGGCGCTGGCCCGCTGGGCAGCAGACTACTACCATCATCCCATCGGGGAAGTGATCCAGATGTTGCTGCCAGTGTCATTGCGCCAGGGCAAAACCACTGACTTGCGGGAGTTTGACACATGGCGGATCACGGCTTGCGGCAGGCAAGCAGGTGCCGTCGCGCTCAAGCGTGCCCCCAAACAATCGGCATTGTGGCAACTGCTGGTCCGGCATCCAGAAGGCCTGGATGCTGCAAGCCTGGATGACCATATTCAGAGCTGGTCAGCGCCATTGAAACTTCTGATAAAACGCGGCTGGGTGGAAAAGATTCAGCGTCCATCTGCGCACGCCGGCTTCTGGAAACCCACTGAGCGTGTTGTCCTCAATGCTGCGCAAGCAACAGCCTCGGAAAAAATCCGTGCGGCGCTGGGGAGCTTTCAAGCATTCCTCCTGGATGGAGTCACCGGCAGCGGCAAAACCGAGGTCTATCTCCAAGTCATCGCGGAGACGCTGTCGCGAGGTCGGCAGGCGCTGGTGCTGGTGCCGGAGATCGGGCTCACACCGCAATTGCTCGAACGCTTCCGCACCGGCTTCGGTACGGTGGCGGTGTTCCATTCCGGCCTGAGCGACGCTGAGCGACTAGCCACTTGGCTGGCGGCGCGTGATGGTCGAGTACCCGTGGTCATCGGCACCCGCTCGGCGGTTTTCGTGCCGCTCAAAAATCCCGGGGTGATCGTGGTGGATGAAGAACACGACAGCTCCTTCAAGCAGCAGGATGGTTTCCGCTATTCGGCGCGGGACATCGCGGTGGTGCGCGCCCAGCGCCAGTCCATCCCGGTGGTGCTGGGCTCCGCCACACCCTCACTGGAATCCCTGCACAACGTCAACCAGCTGCGCTATGTGCATGTGGAATTGCCAGAACGCGCCGGCAACGCCCTGCATCCCAGCATGCGTTTGTTGGATATCCGCAGCCGACCACTGGAGGATGGCTTGTCCGATCTGCTACAGGACGCCATGCGCCGGCATCTCGAGGCCGATGGCCAGGTACTGCTATTCCTCAACCGCCGTGGTTATGCGCCCACGGTCATGTGCCATGCCTGCGGCCAGACTCTGCAATGTCTGCGCTGTGATGCGCGCCTGACGTTGCACAGCGGCCGGCGTTTGCAATGCCATCACTGCGGCGCACAACGCCCCTTGCCCGCACGCTGCGGAAAGTGCGGCAGTTCGGATCTCGGTCATTTCGGCCAGGGCACCGAGCGCATCGAACGCGCCCTCGAGCGCTTGTTTCCGGATACCGGCATCGCACGCATGGACCGTGACAGCACCCGCCGCAAGGGCAGTCTGGAAAACTTGCTGGATACCATACGCAGCGGTGAAACCCGCATCCTGGTGGGTACCCAGATGCTCGCCAAGGGCCACGATTTCCCCAACGTCACGCTGGTGGGCATCCTGGATGCGGATCAGGGTCTGTTCGGCGTGGATTTCCGTGCCAGTGAACGCATGGCCCAACTCATTGTGCAGGTGGCGGGCCGGGCGGGCCGCGCTGAGCGACCTGGCGAAGTGTTGATCCAGACCCATCATCCGGATCATCCGTTGCTCACGCATCTGGTACGCGAGGGCTACGCCAGTTTTGCCGCCGCTGCATTGGCCGATCGGAGACTAGCCGGATTGCCGCCTTATGCTGCCATGGCGTTGCTACGTGCCGAGGCGGCCACGGCATCTCCGCCACAGGTGTTTCTGGAAACGGCGAAATCCGCGTTCGCGCCCCACTGTGGTACACAAGTGCAGATCCTGGGTCCGGCGCCCGCACCTATGGAGCGCCGCGCGGGACGATACCGCGCGCAACTATTGCTGCTCGCCAGCCAGCGCGCACTGTTGCAGCAAGCTCTGGCCACCGCGCTGCCAAGCTTGGGGACACTCAAGCCCGCGCGTCGCGTGCGCTGGTCGCTGGATGTGGATCCTGCTGATATGGTTTGAAATACCCTTATCGCGCTTCTACGCGCACAGCCCAGACGGTAGAATTCAGTCCTGGTGTCGGCGCACGTCCTCGAGCAGGAATCTTTGTGAAACAACCGCTTGAAAACCTCCTGCAGACGACACTCAAAAAACTGGTTGGCGATCTCTTCCCGAAAGCTACGCTGCCAGCTGGCCCGCTGCTGGAACGCACGCGTGATCCGGCGCACGGTGACTTCGCCACCAACGTGGCCCTGATACTCGCCAAACAGGCTGGCAGAAAACCGCGCGAGCTGGCCCAGGCGATCATCGCGGCACTGCCTAGATCAGAGTTGGTCTCCAAAGTGGAGATCGCCGGCCCCGGCTTCATCAATTTCTTTCTGAGTGCGTCGGCCTATCACGAGCAGGTGAAAGCGATCCTCGCTGCAGGTGAGAACTACGGCCGCAGCGATTCCGGGAAAGGTCGGCGGGTCGGCGTTGAATTCGTGTCGGCCAACCCGACCGGTCCGCTGCATGTCGGGCATGGCCGTAACGCGGCGATCGGCGACAGTCTCGCACGTCTGCTGGAGGTGACCGGCTGGCAAGTGACGCGTGAATTCTATTACAACGATGCCGGGGTGCAGATAAATAACCTGGCACTATCGGTACAGGCCCGCTGCCAAGGCATCGCGCCGGAACAACCCGGCTGGCCGGTTGATGGTTATCGCGGCGACTACATCGCCGACGTGGCGCGTGCTTACCTGGCTGGCGAGTCAGTCACCGCCGATGGCCATACCGTCATAGGTAGTGGTGACGCCGAAGATCTGCAAGTCATCCGTCGGTTTGCGGTAGCGGCTTTGCGTCACGAACAGGATCTGGACCTGAAAGCTTTCGGCGTGCATTTTGATGTGTACTTTCTGGAATCCTCGCTCTACACCGACGGCAAAGTCGAGGAAGCCGTGCGTGAACTCATCGCACATGGCCACACCTACGAGGAAGACGGCGCCCTATGGTTGCGTACCACCGATTTTGGTGACGACAAGGATCGCGTGATGCGCAAATCCGACGGAACCTACACCTACTTCGTGCCAGACGTTGCCTACCACCTTTCCAAATGGCAACGCGGCTATCAGCGCGCCATGACTGTGCTCGGTGCCGATCATCATGGTTCGCTGGCGCGGGTACGCGCCGGTCTGCGGGCGCTGGATGCCGGTATTCCCCAGGATTATCCCGAGTATGTGCTCTACCAGATGGTCACCGTGATGCGGAGTGGCGAGGAAGTGAAGCTGTCCAAGCGCGCCGGCAGTTATGTGACGCTGCGCGATCTCATCGATGAAGCGGGTCGCGATGCTACCCGCTATTTCCTGGTGGAACGCAAGGCCGATTCCAAGCTGACTTTCGATATCGACCTGGCGCGTTCCCAGAGCAACGAGAACCCAGTGTACTACATCCAGTATGCGCATGCGCGCATCGCCAGCGTGTTCCGCCAGTTGGCGGAAAAAGGATTCACATGGGATGAGAAAAATGGCAAAGCCAGCTTGGCAAAATTAACGCAGGCCCACGAACAGGCGTTACTCGTTAGCCTGTCGCGCTTACCGGAGATCATAGACACGGCGGCGCGCAATCTGGAACCGCATCTGGTGGCCGCCTATCTGCGTGAGCTGGCCAACGACTTCCATACCTATTACGACGCGCACACCTTCATCGTGGATGATGCCGCGCTGCGCGATGCGCGCCTCGCGTTGATCGCTGCCACCCGTCAGGTATTGCAGAACGGCCTTAAGCTGTTGGGCGTATCAGCTCCGGAGCGCATGTGATGGCCAAGGATTACAAACACAGTCCGAAACCCAAGGACAAGCCGCGCAAGAAAAATTCCGGTGTGCCGGGCTGGGGCGGGTTCGTCATCGGCATCATCGTGGCCGCCGTAATCATCAAGGGCGCGCCCATGGTGTGGAAAAAGGTCGAGCAGCGCATCAACCCTAATGGCCTGCAGCTGGTAAAATCATCGGTGCAGAGCGCCTCGAAAGCACCTGCTGCCAGCAGCACACCGGCGCAACCGCATTTTGATTTCTACAAGCTGCTGCCGTCCTTCCAGGTGGTGATCCCCAGCCAAGACAAGGAAACCCGCGCCGGTGACGTTCCAGGCCCGGTCAGCCAACCCGGCACTTACATCCTGCAGGTGGGTTCGTTCCAGAGCTACGCGGAAGCCGACAAACTCAAGGCTAACCTAGCTTTGCTGGGTGTCGAATCCAGCATCCAACAGGTCAAGGTCAACAACGGCAGTGTCTGGAACCGGGTGCGCATCGGCCCCATCCAGAGCCTCTCTCAGCTTAATTCCTTGCGCGCCAAGCTGGCCCAGAATCATATTGAACCACTGGTCATCAAAACCAATTAACGGCATTATTGATATGGAATGGCGCTCAAACTTCAGTCTCATCCCCGCCCAGACTGCGGAAATCAATCCCCAGTGAATTGAGCTTGCGATACAGATGCGTGCGCTCCATGCCCACGCGTTCCGCCAGCTTGCCCACCTTGCCGCCGCACAGCTGCAGTTGCTGCTGCAGGTAGGCGCGCTCGAAATGCTCGCGGGCCTCGCGCAAGGGCATGGCCAGGAGATCCTGCTTCACCAGCGGTTCATCGGCAGTGTACGGCGTGAGCGCACTTTCCACTTCCTCCAGGGACACCTCACTCTCGTCGCCCAGCATCAAACAACGCTGCACCAGGTTCCTGAGTTCCTGGAGGTTGCCGGGCCAGGGATAATTGCGCAGGCGGTTCTGGGCTGCCACGCTGAAACGCCGATACTTGAGATCATCGCTGTCCGCCAGGGCATCGGTGTAATAGCGCAGCAATTCCGGCACGTCTTCACGGTATTCACGCAGCGGAGGAATGCGGATCGCCACGGCCGCCAGGCGCTCATATAAGTCCGTACGAAAACGCCCGTCCGCAACGCGCGTTTCAATCTCCGGCCGCGCCGAAGACAGCCAACGTACATCCAGGGTCTGGGAAGTGTGTCCGCCGACACGTGTGTAACGTCCTTGCTCTAATACTTTCAAGAATAGATTCTGCGCCTCCGGCGACATGTCGGTGAGATCATTCACAAACAAGGTGCCATCGCGGGCCTCATCCAACCATCCCGGTTCAATGTGTCCATCCTGCTCACGACCCAATAATTTTTCTTCGGTTTCTTCGGCACTCAAACCTGTGAGTGCCACATTCACGAACGCTCCTGCAGCACGCGGACTGATGGCGTGAATATGGCGAGCGATGCTCTCTTTGCCGCTACCAGGCTCTCCCACCAGCAGCACCGTGGATTCATGCGGCGCCACCCGCCGGCATTGATCACGCAATATCTGCATGGGCCGGCTTTTGCCCAAAGGATCCAGCGGTGATTGCGATCCGCCGCCTACACGCTGCGCGCGCGCCTGGCGGCCTACCTCGATAGCGTGCCCCACGGTACGCAACAATTTGGCGAGTGATAAGGGCTTTTCCACAAAATCCAGTGCGCCGAGCTTGGTGGCCTCGATGGCAGTCTCGACCGTCCCGTGGCCAGACATCATCACTACCGGAAACGACAGCGGGGTCTCGCGACTCCATTCCTTGAGCAGACTGATGCCATCGGTGTCGGGCATCCAGATGTCCAGCAGCACCAGATCCAGATCATGCTGGGCACGAGCGGCGCGCGCTTCCGCGGCATTACCGGCCACACGTACTTCATAACCTTCCTCGGTAAGGATCTCCTGGACCATGTCGCGGATATCCGCTTCATCGTCAACTACCAGGATTTGAGAGGCTCTCATGTTGTTCTCCTAGGTGCCGGCGTGCCGCTGCAGACCGCCGAGCAAGGAACTGGTGCGTCCCGCTTCGGTGACCGGCAGACGGATGATGAGTCGTGCGCCGCCTTGAGTATTGTTGTAGGCACGGATACTGCCGCCGTGTTCCTCGGCAAGCTTCTTGACGATCGCCAAGCCCAGGCCAGTGCCCTTAGGCTTACTGGTCACATAGGGCTCGAAAACCTTACCAAGAATGTCGGTGCTGAAGCCGGGTCCGTTATCTTCCACCACGATCTCCGCGGTCTCTTCATCGCCGCGATGATAATAATGTGTAGTGATCTTCACCCAGCCATCGGCGCTGCCTTCGAGCGCTTCCTGAGCGTTCTTGAGCAGATTGTGCAGCATCTGGCGCATGCGGCCGGCGTCTGCGTACACCAGCGGCAGAGCCTCGTCCAGTTTGAGTTGGATAACCATACCTGCTTCTCGTACTCGATAGAGCTCCACCACTTCGCCAATCAGTGCATTCAGATCCAGTGGGGTGAATTCCAAAGCTGGAGTGCGCGCGTATTCACTGAAAGCGTTGACCATGGACTTCATGGCCTCTACCTGCTGCACGATCGTATGTGTAGCGCGATCCAACACATCCTCATCCTCGCCCTTGAGCTTGCCTAAGTATTTCCGGCGCATGCGTTCTGCTGCTAGGCGTATAGGCGTGAGTGGATTCTTGATCTCATGCGCCAGGCGCCGGGCCACCTCACCCCAGGCTGCATCGCGTTGTGCCTCGATAAGCACGGTCAGGTCGTCGAATACGATGACGTGGCCCGGGGGCGCCTCACCGCTGCCCGGCAAAGTGGTGCAGCTCACCATCAGCATGCGCCGCCCACTGCTACCGTGTAGCAGCATTTCTTCGCGCCATTCGGTCTCATCGGCTTCAAGATGCGTACGGCAAGCGCTCACGAACTGGCCAAACAGGGAGCTATCGCCGCTCAAGGGCGTCAGGGATTTATTCAGATGCTGCAGCAGTTCTACACCGAGAATGGCGCTAGCAGCGGGATTGGCGGTCTTGAGCGACAGATTCGCATCAACAGAGATCACGCCAGAGGACAGACGGGTCAATACCGCCCCCAGGTAACTGCGCTCGTTCTCAACTTGGGTGCGGCTGCGGCGTGCGGCTTCCTGTGCCAGGGACAACCGTTGAGTCATCTCATTGAATGATGATACCAGATAGCCGACCTCGTCGCGTGAGGGTAGCGGTAAACGGGTGCTGAAATCACCGCGCGCTACGTTACGCGTGCCCTCGACCAGATTCTGAATGGGCTCCACCAGCTTGCGGGCCGCCACGAACGCGACCCATACGGCCATCAGAACCGACAACAACAATACCAGCGACAGGGTCAGCATGAAACTATACTTGAGTGGCTGACGCAGCACCGTGAGTTCACGGTAATTGGAATACGCGGCCTGCACACGGTTGGCGAGATCGCTTTGCTGATCAGCCACCGGATAAATCGCCTGCAGCACTTCCGGTCGCCACCATTGCCCCCCGACGATTACTGGCACCAGCGCACGGATATGCAGACCGTTATCACCTGCGGGATCCAATCCTATATAGACATGTCCGCTGCGCGCCCGCATCAGCATTACCTGCCCTGGTAAATCCGGAATCAGTTGTGCCGGCAAATCGGAACTGGTTGAGATGATATGCCCATCCTCGCCACTCAGCAGGGTAAGTTCGGCGGCACCGTTCTGCTGCCGCAGCATATTCATCTCCAATGTGACATCGCTAGGCCTGATAATCGCCAGCGTATTGCCTATTTGTTGGGTACGTGTGAGCAGTTCCCGGACACGTAGTTGCAAAGCGGTACGCGATAATTCGATGGCATCACCCAAGGCCCGCTCCACGCGCACGTCAAACCAGGAATCGATACCGCGACTGATGAATTGCACGGAAAAATAATACACCAGCACCACCGGCACGATGGCCAGCGCCACGAACATCACCACCAGTCGCGTCGTCAGCCGGGAACCGGTGACGTTGCGCCGGTATTGCAACACCAGCCGTACCAGGTTGAAGCCGATGATCACCAGCAATACCCCGACGGCGATGGCGTTGAGTATCAGCAAGCCATCGTGGAGACGGTCGAAATCCATCGAATTCTGCGTGCTCTTGCTCAACAGAATGAGCGATACCAGCATGACCACCATGCCGGCGGCAATCACCAACGGCATTAAATAGCGTTTCATGAAGCCAATACCCAAGCATACCAATCGCTGGTCAGGTCCCAGCCCCTGAACCATGAAGCGATGAGTTTCAAAGGACCTGGGAAATCGGTGATATCGAGTACCGCGCGCATGCGGATCGTGTAGCGTGTATGCGCTTCCAGTAAGCTCGCGTCGATTACCGGCAGGTCATTGACCTGGCCGAGATTGGTAATGGCGTCTCGGTAACTGATGAAAGTCTGCTGCTCGCCGCTGTTAAGATTTTTGATGATGAACCGCCGGGTTAGCGGATGATAACTGATCTGAAAGCGCTCGGTGAGTGTCGCCACGGTCTTATTCCACATGAAGCTGCGGTGCTTGATCACTTCAATCTGCCATTCCACCGTCAACGGCACGCCGTTTTCGAGCGCGTTAAGGGCGTCCTGGCTCATATCCAGATCGACGTCGGCATTCAGGTAATAGACGCCGTTCAAGAGCTCCGTATAAGCGGTACGGATAACGAATCCACCCTGGTCGTCATCCGCACGCGCCGTTGCCGCTAGATTTCCTGCAAACAGAATGCAAATCATCACCGCGGTCGCGGAGCGACGCAGGGCAAAAGTAAAGCTGGTTGCGTACATCATGCGTCAAATTTTTCAATCAGTCTTTTGGATGCAAGCATAGAAGAATCCATCCATGCCGTCCTGACCGGTGAGTATTTGCCGGCCTGGAAATGCGCTCACACCCCAGCTGGTATCGAACTCCAGCAGTTTCGCATTTACCTGTGCCGCCAGGAATGCCTGTATCTGATCAGCATTTTCCATGTGGAATACCGAACAGGCCACATACAGCAGCTTACCGCCGCTAGCCAGCAGCGGCCAGAGCGCCGCCAGTAATCGCGCCTGCAGCGCCACTGCAGCGCCGATATCTCGCGGGCTGCGGCGCGCTTTTATATCGGGGTGACGACGGATCACGCCACTGGCACTGCAGGGCGCATCCAGCAGGATGCGCTGGAAGGGTTGGCGATCCCACCAGTCGTCGGGATGTAGTGAATCCGCTGTAATGACCTTGGCTGACAAGCCCAGGCGTCCCAGATTCTCATGAATTTTATCTGTCCGTTCCGCATCAATGTCCACAGCGACTACTTCGGCAGCATCAGGGTAGTGTTCCAGCAAATGACAGGTCTTGCCGCCGGGAGCCGCACAGGCATCCAGCGCCCGCATGCCGGGCCGCACGTCCAGCAATTCTGCCGCTAACTGTGCTGCCTCATCCTGCACTGAGAATTTTCCGCTGGCAAAACCTGGCAGTACTTCCACACGCAGTGGTGTAGCCAGTATTAACCCGTCCGCGGAAAATTTACAGGGTCGCGCTGTGATACCGGCCGCAGCAAATTCTTCCAGCAAGGTATCGCGCGTTGTCAAACGGCAGTTGGCGCGTAGTGTGAGTGGTGGCCGTTGGTTGTCAGCGATGAGGACTGCTTGCCAATCCTTTGGCCAGTCTGCTTGCATCTGATCAATGAACCACTGTGGATGAGCATAAGAGGCTTCCGGATTACTGAGCAAATCGGATTGGAAACCCGACAGCTCACGTAAAAAACGTCGTAGCACGGCATTCACGAGCTTTACTGCCCAGTGCTTGTGCAGAGTGCGGCAGGCTTCGGCAGTTTCATTCAAAACCGCATGTGCGGGTATGCGCATCTCCGTGAGCTGATAAAGCCCCATCAACAACAACACATGGATGTCGAAATCGCGTTGCTTGAGCGGCTGCTGGAGCAAGCGCGACAGCCAGAATTCCAGCCGCGGTTGGAAACGCAAGCTGCCATAACACAGTTCCTGTATAAGCGCTGCATCACGTCCGGCGCGGGTGTCGGGATCAAGCTGACGCAAGGCTTTATTGAGATAGGTACCGTCACGCAGCACGGCCACCAGTACATTAGCTGCGAGCGCGCGTACCGATGTCTCCGTCATCAGATAAAACATTCGCCCACGAGCGCGCGGCCGCGGGCGAAATCAGCTGCCGCGATCCGGCGGCGGCCTGCTGCTTGCAGTTCCTGGATGCGTAACACGCCATTTCCAGTGGCCATATCGATGCCTGCAGTTCCTGTATCGATGACCGTGCCAGGTTTATCGGCTGTTGCAGAAGAAATTGCCTGCGCAGTCCAAATGCGCAACCATTCACCACACCATTGGGTATGCGCCACCGGCCACGGGTTATAGGCGCGCACCTCGACTGCGATTTCCGTGGCCGGCGAGTTCCAATCTATACGTGCTTCCGCACGCAAGAGTTTAGCTGCATAGGTCGCTACTGATTCATCCTGGGGCAGACGTTTAACATCCGGCAGCGCCGCCAGCAGCTCAACGATGGCCGTGGCGCCGAGATTCGCCAGTCTGTCATGCAAGCTTCGAGCGGTATCGTCATTGCGTATGGCAGTCTTGCGTATACCCAGGATGTCGCCGGTATCCAGACCCTGGTTCATCTGCATGAGTGTGATTCCGGTGTCTGCGTCACCGGCCAACAGCGCGCGTTGTATGGGAGCCGCCCCGCGCCAGCGCGGTAACAATGAGGCATGGATATTGATGCAGCCATAGTGCGGAATTCCGAGCACTGCAGCAGGCAATAACAAGCCATAGGCCGCCACCACCATGACATCCGGCGTCAGAGTTTTGAGTTGCAGATGCGTGGCTGTAGTCTTGAGCGTCACTGGCTGATATACCGGAAGGGAGTGTGCTAGCGCATACTGCTTTAAGGGTGAAGCTGTGAGTTTGCGGCCACGTCCCGCGGGCCTGTCCGGCTGGGTCCATACCCCGACGATTTCATGGTCTGCTGCCAACAATGCGTCCAGGGCCGGCAAGGCAAATTCTGGTGTGCCTGCAAACGCGACGCGCCGCCGCACGCTCATGCAAAACCTGCATGTGCTGGGTAATTAACTGGGATGCCGGTATTCAGATTGCCGGCGCGGTGCCGGGCGCGCCCTCGCGGTCATCGCGTTGTTCTTTTTCCAGTTTCCTGCGGATACGCTGGCGCTTGAGTTCTGACAGGTAATCCACAAACAGTTTGCCATCCAAATGATCGATCTCATGCTGGATACACACTGCTAACAGACCGCCGGCGTCGAATTCCAGCGACTGTCCATTGCGGTCGAGGGCTCTTACCCGGATATGTTCGGCGCGCTCCACTTCCTCGAATACGCCCGGCACCGACAAACAGCCTTCCTGCATCTTCTCCTTGCCGTCGCGGCTAAGGATTTCTGGATTAATGAAGACCTGCGGTGCATCGCCATGCTCGGATACATCCACCACGATGACCCGTTGATCCACACCCACCTGGGTAGCGGCCAGCCCGATTCCGGGAGCCGCATACATGGTTTCCAGCAGATCGCTCACCAGCTGGCGGATCTCAGCTGACACAGCCGCAACCGGCCGCGCGCGGTTGCGCAGGCGGGCATCGGGGTAATGCAGGATGGTGATCAAGGCCATATTGCGATCTCTGTGGGTCGGGTAACCCCCCTGATTTCAAGGGGGGCCGGTTCAATCCTCATGCACTTTTGCACAAAATGCTGCTAAAGTTATGATGCTATTAAAAAGTTGCCCGGCAGCTCCGCAATTCAGAAGGCCCGCCACTGCCGCGGGAGGGCCTGAAAACCGTGGGGATTCGTCAGGCGAGTCGTGGAGATTGACCGATGAAAGATTATAACCCGACCCGCTGCCTAACCGCCCTGTGCCTGGCGGCTCTGCTGGCAGCCTGTGCAAGTGCACCGAAAAAGCCGCAGCCAGTTCCGGCCGCGCCTCCACCGCCACCGCCCGCACCCCAAGTGCAAACCCAGCCTGCGGCCCCACCACCGCCGGAAATATTGCCGCAGGCACCCCGGACCTATGTCGTCAAGAAGGGCGACACCCTTTGGGGCATCGCATCCATGTACTTGCAGGATCCCTGGCGCTGGCCGGATATCTGGTATGCCAATCCGGCCATCAAGAATCCACACCTTATCTATCCAGGCGACCAGTTCTTGCTGGGCTATATCAATGGCCGTCCAACGATAACGGTGGTGCGTAATGGTCAGGTGGTAAATGAAGCGATAGCGCCTGCTGCAGCCGCGCCCAGCTTGCCGGTGGAGAAACTCGAACCCCAAATCCGAACCACGCCTATCAACCAGGCCATCCCCACGATTCCGCTGAATGCCATTCACCAGTTCCTGAGTGGTACTCGAGTGGTTAGCAAGAGTGAGTTGGAGCACGCCGGATATCTACTGCGCGCCGTTGACGATGCTCCGATAATCGGTTTGGGCGGTAAAGTTTATGGTCGCGGCCTCAAAAAGTCCGACGGCGGCCGCTATAACGTCTTCCGGCTGGGCGAAAAATATGTGGATCCGGACAGCGGCGACACCTTGGGATATCAAGCCACTTACATTGGTGATGCCTCTGTCCAGCGCTGGGGCGATCCGTCAAAACTGATTCTCACGGCGACCGCCCAAGAAGCCATACCAGGTGACCGTTTTCTGCCGGTGGTTGCGCAAGAACTTAACCAGAATTACTTACCGCACGCCCCAGCAAAACCGGTCAAGGGCGATATCATCGCGGTCCTGGGCGGCGTTCTGGAAATCGGCCAATTCCAGGTGGTGGTACTGGATCGCGGCACTGATGCAGGCCTGGATAACGGTACGGTGCTAGGGATCTACTCACGCAGCAAGAAAGTCGATGATCCCTATGCATTCGATGGCCTGAGCGGTTCGGTGAAATTGCCCGAAGAACGCGAAGGCACACTTTTGGTGTTCCGCACCTACCAAAAGGTCAGTTACGGCCTGGTGATGGTCGCCACTCACGAAATCCATTTGCTGGATACAGTCAAGAATCCTTAACCCCAAAGAGGGCTTGGGACATAGACGCACAAGAAACGAGCTATTGGCTAGCCCTGGTCCGTGCTCCGGGCCTTGGTCCCGCTGGCTTCTCCAATCTGCTGGCTCGCTGCGGCTCGCTGACAGGAATCTTCACCACCACTTCCCGTAATCTCTCAGACCTAGCCGAAAACACCCGCGCTTGGCTCGAAAACCCTGACTGGGCGGCGATAGAAAAAGACCAGCGCTGGCTCGAACAAGCCGGCGCCACCCTCTTGGCCTGCACCGATCCAGCTTATCCGCCCCTGCTCAGACAGATCGCGGACCCGCCCATGGTGTTGTTCCTGCGCGGAGACGTGAATCTGCTCAACCAGCCGCAGCTGGCCATGGTCGGCAGCCGCAACCCCAGCACCGAAGGCAAGCGCAACGCCGAGGAATTTGCCGCGTATTTGTCGGGCTGTGGCCTCGGTATTGTCAGCGGAATGGCCATGGGTATCGATGCCGCCTGCCACCGGGGCGCGCTCAAGGGCGACGGTACGACTATCGCTGTCTGGGGCACGGGCCTCGATAAACCGTATCCTCCAAGCCATCGGGAGCTGGCGGAGGAAATCGCACAACGGGGATTATTGGTCTCAGAATTTTTACCAGGCACGCCGCCGCTGCCACACAATTTTCCACGCCGTAACCGCATCATCAGCGGCCTGGCCGTAGGCACGCTGGTGGTGGAAGCGGCACACACCAGCGGTTCGCTGATCACCGCACGTCTCGCCAGTGAACAGGGCCGCGAAGTTTTCGCCATCCCCGGCTCCATACACAATCCACTGGCACGCGGTTGTCACCGTCTGATCCGCGAAGGTGCCAAGCTGGTGGAATCTGCTGGCGACATTCTCGAAGAACTGGCGCCATTATTGAAACTCGAGCCTGCAAACGTGGTCCATGCATTGCCCATGTCCGCAGACGCTGCAGACGATCCCGAGTATCGGCTGCTCTTGAATTCCATGGATCACGCACCCACTTCAGTCGACTCACTGGTGGAGCGCACTGGATTGACGCCCGACGTGGTTTCCTCCATGCTGCTGATGCTCGAACTTCAGGGCCAGGTGGAAGCGACGCCGGGCGGACATTATTCCCGGGTAACAAAGAGGCCGACCTCATGATGAAAGAGAACGTGCTCGACGTGCTCATGTACCTGTTCGAAAACTATCTGGATGATGATGAGGAAGAAGCCGAAACCGATCGCGAATCCCTGACGGTGGAGCTGGAAGAAGCCGGCTTTCCCAAAGCGGAGATCAACAAAGCCTTCGACTGGCTGGAAAATCTGGCGACCAACCCGCCGGTATCTGAACCGACACTTGCCCGTCACGACGGGTTCCGGGTATATGCTGAACAGGAATTTACGCGCCTTACCACTGAGTGCCGCGGTTTCATTCAATATCTGGAAAACATCGGCATACTGGAAGCCGCGCAGCGTGAAGTAGTCATCGACCGCATCATGGCGTTAGAGAGCAACGAGATCGATCTCGAACAGGTGAAATGGATCATCCTCATGGTACTGTTCAACCATCCGGGCCAGGAAGATGCCTATTCGCGCATGGAAGATCTGGTATTCGATGACGCATTCGGCATGATGCACTGAGCGCCACTGAACAGTCACAGCAGGCCGGCGCGGCCATGTTTTGCCGCCGCCGATGGTCGCAAAAGTCCCCCGGACTTGCCGCCGCGATACAGTTTGTAGTATTGCTGTATATATATGAGTGAAAACCTAGTCATCGTTGAATCCCCCGCGAAGGCCAAAACCATCAAGAAGTACCTCGGCAAGGGCTTCGAGGTGCTGGCCTCGTATGGCCACGTGCGCGACCTGGTGCCCAAGGAAGGTGCTGTGGACACGGACAATGAGTTCACCATGAAATACGCGCTCATCGAGCGCAACGAAAAGCACGTGGACGCGATCGCTAAAGCCCTGAAGAAGGCTGGGGCCCTGTATCTGGCCACCGACCCGGACCGGGAAGGCGAGGCCATCTCCTGGCATCTCTACGAGATCCTCAAGGGGCGCGGCGCCCTCAAGGACAAGGACGTACACCGGGTGGTGTTCCATGAGATCACCCAGCGGGCTGTTAACGAGGCAGTGGCTAATCCTCGGCCTCTGTCCACGGAACTGGTGAACGCCCAGCAGGCGCGCCGTGCGCTGGATTACTTGGTGGGTTTCAACCTGTCGCCGTTACTGTGGAAGAAAATCCGCCGCGGCCTGTCCGCCGGCCGCGTACAGTCGCCGGCCCTACGTCTCATCTGTGAGCGCGAGGATGAGATCGAGAAGTTCAAGACGGAGGAATACTGGAGTATCGCCGCCAATGCCGACAAGGACGGGCAGGGATTCAGCGCCCGTCTTTACCAGTACGCAGGCCAGAAGGCTGAACAGTTCACTTTCCGCGACGAGCAATCCACACGCGCCGCGGAAGCGGCCCTGCTCAATTCCGCCAACGGCAAACTCACGGTCGCTGCGGTCGACAAGAAGCAGCGCAAGCGCAATCCGGCAGCGCCTTTCACCACCTCCACTTTGCAGCAGGAAGCCTCACGCAAGCTGGGTTTCGGCGCGCAGCGCACCATGCGCACCGCCCAGCAACTCTATGAAGGCATTGACCTGACCGGCGAGGGCGCGGTGGGCCTCATCAGCTACATGCGCACCGATTCGGTCAACCTGGCTGCAGAAGCCATCGCAGAAATACGCGAGGTCATCGCCAAACGCTATGGCCAGGATCACCTGCCGGAGGAACCGCGCGTCTATAAGACCAAATCCAAGAATGCCCAGGAAGCCCATGAAGCCATCCGGCCGACTTCCGCGGCGCGCGCTCCGGAAGATATCCACGGCAAACTCACCGAGGAACAGCGCAAGCTCTACGAACTCATCTGGAAACGCACCATCGCATGCCAGATGGAGCAAGCGGTGTTCGATACGGTCTCAGCGGATCTGGACGCAGGTCACGACAGCAGCTTCCGAGCCACCGGTTCGGTATTGGTGGTGCCGGGTTTCATGGCCGTGTACCAGGAAGGACAGGATGACAGTGTCAGCGACGACGAGGAACGGCTGTTGCCGCCACTCGAGCAAGGCGAAGTTGTTACCCTCAAAGACATCCTGTGTGAGCAGCATTTCACCGAGCCGCCACCACGTTATACGGAAGCCAGCTTGGTGAAGGCCTTGGAAGAGTATGGCATCGGTCGGCCATCGACTTACGCCACCATCATTTCCACACTGCAGCAACGCGAATACGTGGAGATGGACCGCAAGCGTTTCAAACCCACGGATGTGGGCCGCGTGGTGAGCAAATTCCTGACGGAACACTTCACCCAGTATGTGGACTATGACTTCACCGCCAAGATGGAAGACGAGCTGGATGCGGTCTCGCGCGGCGAGAAGGAATGGATCCCGGTAATGCATGAGTTCTGGGACCCGTTCAAGAAGCTCGTGGACCACAAGGAAGAAAATGTATCGCGCAAGGATGTGACCACCGAGAAGATGGATGAGAAATGCCCGAAATGCGGCAAGCCGCTCTCCATCCGCCTGGGACGGCGTGGACGTTTCATCGGCTGCACCGGTTATCCGGATTGCGATTACACCCGCAACCTGGATGAGACTGCGGAACAGGCAGCGCAGCCGGAGAAGATCGAAGGCCGGCAATGCCCACAATGCAATTCGGACCTCATCATCCGTCGCGGCCGCTATGGCAAGTTCATCGGCTGTTCCGGCTATCCCAATTGCAAATACATCGAACCGCTGGAAAAACCGCAGGATATGGGGGTCGAGTGCCCCGAGTGCCACCAAGGCACCTTCCTCAAGCGCAAATCGCGCTATGGCAAGATCTTCTATTCCTGCTCGCGCTATCCGGATTGCAAATACGCGACCTGGAATCCGCCGCTGGCCCAGCCCTGCCCCAAGTGCGCCTGGCCAATCCTCACCATCAAAACCACCAAGCGTAAGGGCACCGAGCGCGTCTGTCCGCGCAAGGAATGCGGTTTCGCCGAGCCCGCACCGGAGCTGGCACCACCGCCACAGGAGCCGGAAGCCGCGGTGGCGAACTGAGCCACGCGCATGAGTGCGTTTCGCTGGCCGATGCGAGCTGCCCGTCAAACGGTATGGAGTGGCGGCGTCATCGCGTATCCAACCGAAGCAGTATTCGGCCTGGGCTGTGATCCGTTGAACGCGACCGCGGTCGCGAAATTGCTGGCCATCAAACAGCGCGACGGCGCCAAAGGTTTTATCCTGATCGCCGCCGACATCACCCAACTTGAGCCGTACATCGATGTGTCCGACAAGTTGCGCGATCAGCTGCTAGAGACTTGGCCTGGACCCATTACCTGGGTAGTACCCGCCGCACTGGGTGTTCCAGACTGGCTCACCGGCGGCCGTGCCACCCTGGCAGTGCGTATCACTGCCCATCCGGTAGCACAGGCTTTGTGTCAAGCGACCGGATTGGCACTGACTTCCACCAGCGCCAATTTGAGCAGCCACCCGCCATTACGTTCGTCCCTGGCAGTGCGCCGCCTGCTGAGAAACAAGCTGGATTACATCGTGCCCGGCAACGTGGGTTCGCATCGCAGACCTACTGAGATCCGCGATGCGCTCAGCGGCAAGATATTGCGCGCTAGTTAGCGCATGCAGGACATCGATATCCAGAGCGTCGAGACCTTTCTGCATGCTTTGCAGGACCGAATAACTGTGGCCGTGGAAAAGCTGGACGGTACGCAGCGATTCAAGCGCGATACATGGGCACGCTCCGAAGGTGGAGGCGGCGAAACACGGGTGCTGTGGCATGGCAAGCTATTCGAGCAGGCAGGCATCAATTTCTCCCACGTGCATGGCAAGACTCTGCCACCCTCTGCCACTGCCCACAGGCCGGAACTGGTGGGACGCAACTGGCAGGCTTTAGGCGTGTCGTTGGTGCTACACCCCTGGAATCCATATATACCCTCCACCCACATGAACGTGCGCTTTTTCGCCGCGCCGAAACAAGACGAGAACAGCATCTGGTGGTTCGGCGGAGGTTTCGATCTCACTCCATATTACGGTTTCGAAGACGACGCGCGCCACTGGCACCACACCGCCAAAGCTGCCTGTGAGCCCTTCGGCACGGACGTCTATCTACGTTTCAAGCGTTGGTGCGATGAATATTTCTTCATCCGTCATCGCAACGAACCACGCGGCATCGGCGGTCTGTTCTTTGACGATCTGAACCAATGGGGTTTTGAATGTTGTTTTGATTTTGTGCGCAGTGTCGGCGAACATTTCCTGCCGGCCTATATGCCCATCGTTGAGAAACGTCGCGCCACCGCTTATGGAGATCGCCAGCGTCAGTTCCAGCTCTACCGGCGCGGCCGCTACGTGGAGTTCAACCTGGTGTATGACCGCGGCACTCTGTTCGGCCTGCAATCCGGCGGCCGTACAGAATCCATCCTCATGTCGCTGCCGCCGGAAGTACGTTGGGAATACGATTTCAAACCGGACAAGCATTCACCGGAAGCGGAACTCTATGAGAAATTTCTCAAACCCAGAGACTGGATTTGAGAAAGTGAGGGATGTGAAGTGAGAAGTAAAAAATCAGAATTGCCGCTGTTTCATTTGGCATTTCCAGTACACGATCTGGAAGCTGCACGGCGCTTCTATGCGGGGTTCCTGGGTTGCCCTACCGGCCGTGAATCAGATCGCTGGATCGACTTCGATTTCTTCGGCCACCAGATCGTTGTTCACCTCGCACCAGCGGAACACACCATCACCACCAATCCAGTGGATGGCGAAGATGTACCGGTACGCCATTTCGGCGTGATTCTCGAATGGAATCAATGGCATACGCTCGCTGATAAATTGAAGAAAGCGCGTGTGAATTTCGTCATCGAACCCGGCATCCGCTTCAAGGGTCAGGTGGGAGAGCAGGCGACAATGTTCCTCAAGGATCCCAGCGGCAATGCACTTGAGTTCAAGTCCTTCCGAGATACTTCACAGATTTTTGCAAAGAGATAAAAGTGTTGGCTGCTGGTATCAGCTGATAGCCGCAACTTCAGACTGTAAAACTCATACTCCGCTCTGGCCTGCGATCACGCCGATAATCACCAGTGCCAACACCAACACACCGATCCCCACGTACAGCCAGTCGCGCACCCGGGCACTCACGTAGATGCCGGCCACCAGCCGCGCCATAGGCGTGAGCAGTAGCACGATAATTGCAGCATCCAAAAATGCGCCGGCGTGTAAACCGATGCTGCCTTGAATTGAAGCATGAATCATCTCGCGTAACGAGCCGCTGGGCGTCGCCAGGATATGCGTGCTGCCGTGCACGAAGAAAATCGCAAGACCCACAGCGATGAGCAGCGCGCACAGGGCGATGCTGACGCGCAATATCCAGATATTCAGCAGCCGGCGTTCGCGCACGATCTCGTTCATAGATTCACCAGCCCTTTCAGCAGCATCTGCAGGGCCACCAACAGCAGCACCGCGGCGAACAGTTTGCGCAGGGTCGCCACAGGTAATACCCGTACCAGATATCCACCGGCGTAGGCGCCGACTATGACACCCAGGATGATGGCACCGCCGATCACCGGCGGGATATCCCCATGGGAGAGATAAAAGCCAGCGCTGGTGGCAGCGGTGATGCCAATCATGAAATTGGAGGTGGCGGTGGAAACCCGGAACGGCAGTTTCATAATGCGATCCATGGCCAGCACCTTGAAGGCCCCGGAGCCGATACCTAACAACGCCGACAGGAAACCGGCACCGATCATGATCCCGAAGCCCGGCATGACGCCCACTACCTGGTATTCCTTCCAATGGCCGGCTTGCTGATAACGGCTGGCGAGCCGCAGTCGTTGCGCCAGGGGTGAGCTTTCCGCCGCGCCCGCCACGTCACTATGCTTGGGCATGAACGACATGAGCGCAGAATACCCCAGCACAATGCCGAACAGAGCGAATAAAAGACGTGCCGGCAAATGATGCGCTACCAGTGCGCCGATCAGCGCGCCGCTTGAGGCCGCAATCTGCAGAAACAGTGCGGCGCGAACGTTGCTTAGGCCGGTACCCACAAAGCGCGGGGCGGCACCGGTGGAGGTGGCGATGACACCGAACAGACTGATGCCGACGGCCTCGGGTATCGGTAAATGGTATGCCAATGTCAGCAACGGCACGATGATCATGCCGCCGCCGAGCCCGGTGAGCGATCCGACCAATCCGGCTGCGACGCCACCGAAAAGTATGACCATCACCATCAGGGAGGCAGACATGGGTGGCGCGTGTTCCAGTCAGGTATGTGCTTGGAGAGCTGCGGATTATACAACGGGGATGTACAGCATCTATGTTTTAGTGGCAGGCGCGATGACGGAAACAACTCACCACATGGTCGTTGACCAGTCCGGTGGCCTGCATAAAAGCGTAACAGATGGTACCGCCGACAAATTTGAAGCCGCGCTGCTTGAGATCCTTACTCATGGCGTCGGAGATCGCAGTGCGTGCCGGTATTTGCCGCAAGCTGCCTCGATGGTTGCAGATAGGTTTGCCGCCGACAAATCTCCAGATATAAGCATCGAAACTGCCGAATTCCTTTTGCACGGCCAGGAATATCTGTGCATTGATGATCGCTGAATTGATCTTGAGCCGGTTGCGTACGATGCCCGGGTCTTTCAAAAGCCGCGCCGCATCGCGTGCCGTGAAACGTGCAACTTTCTTTGGATCGAATCCCGCAAAGAGTTTTCGATAGTTCTCGCGCTTGTGCAAAATTGTGGCCCAGGAGAGCCCTGCCTGGGCGCCTTCGAGTATGAGGAATTCGAACCAGCGTCGTTCATCATGCACCGGTACGCCCCATTCCCGGTCATGGTAGTCGCGATACAATAGGTCACTTTCCAACGGCGACCAAGCACAACGCCTGACTGGTGTGATTTTGCGAGTCATGCAGCGAACTCAGGCGGCCTGTCGCCCGCTTGCGCAGTTCTATACCAGCGCTCGAACTCCGCGGCACGTATATGACCTTCCGGGGGCGCCCAGCGTGCGTAGTCCTGTTCGGGCGTGGGCAGGTAAGGGCCGTGCTTCACTTCCAACACAACGGTGGAAGGCGCGAGTGTGGCTACCGAATGCCAGGTACCCGCAGAGTTTTCCAGTCCATAAGTATCTCCGCTTGTTGACAGCTGGGCGCGGGTCAACACCGTACCTGACTCATCAAAACTCAACACCAACATCTCACCGCTGATGATCAGCAACAGTTCCCATTTGTCCGGGTGACGGTGCGGGCGTATGTAGGTACCGGGCTCCATGGCCATGCACATGCGCTGGATGGTCTCATCGTGGAAGGTGTGTAGATTGTAATGAGTCCGTAGCCGTGGCGACACAAGTGCTGCCGTATGCAGGCTGGTAACAAGATTGCGGTCGATAAGTTTCATGCGGTGCAAACAACAATTAGCGTGGGTGGATCATTATAGATGTCAGCCCGCCTTACGACAGTAAACGCCCCAGTAAATGCGGCTGCGGACGAAAACTGCCACGCTCGGCTACGGCTTTTCAGGTAGTCCACTGCACCATGGACATGATGTGTTGTTCCATACCATCCATGGGCATGCTGGCGCTGGCGACGATGGCGATACTGCCAATGCCCATAGGATCAATCATGCAATGGAATCCCTGCATGTCCATCTGCATGCGTTTGTCCACATGAATATGTGGCAGAAGTAGCAGCGTGACAGAGCCGTGCGGCGTCATCATCACCAGATGTGCGCCCATCTGACCGTGCATATAAAAAGTATCCGCGTAGGTAATCGGCCCCATGTGGCCCTGCAATTTCGCGCCCACACGTTCCAGAACAGCACTCACATCGGCATCGTTAACGGGCGTGGTGCTAGCCAGCAGCGCCTGGGATTTCTGCATGACGTGCTGCACTACTACCTCCGCAAGCAGCGTATTGCTCTCACGGACGTTCATCCGCCATGCGCCAATTCCAAGGCCGATAGCAAGCATCACCGCCGCCGCCGCGGCAAGCCACGAGTAAGTACGTCGGCGCTTTGGCCGGAAAGCGGTGCGGAACACAATGCGCGCCTCTAACTCTTCGGGCACTTCCACTGCCAGCGCACGTGACAAACGCGCATCCAGGCCGAGCATTTCCTTCATAAAAGCGGCGCAAGCAACACAGACTCTGCAGTGCTCTAGCAGTCCCAGATCGCGGCGCTGAGGTTCAGCGCCCAGGATGCGGCGCACCTCGAGGCAGTTGATGCTGGTATTCATGCGGTCTCTTCTCCCAAGCGCCCGGCACTTCCGCCCAGCAGCTCGCGTAACTGATTGCGCGCACGGAACAAACGCGTCAAGACCGCTGCTTGGCTAAGCTCAAGTTGTTCAGCGATCTCCTCGGTCGTGCATCCCATGAGCACCTGCAATACCAACGGCTCGCGATATTCCGGTGCCAGTTTCTGCATGGCGCGGCGCACGTCGTGCATATCGGTATCCTCACCACCCAGGCTGGCGCGGGTATCCACCAGCGCCAGCCCGTCGATATTCACCGTGTTCTTGCGCTTGGACAGCTCGCGAGCGAACTCCCGCCGCAGTATGGTAATCAGCCACTGGCGCGTGGCGGCCTCATCGCGCAACTGGTCCAGGGAACGCCAGGCACGTAGCAGGGTTTCCTGCACCAGATCCTCGGCCAGGGCCCTTTCGCGCGCCAGCCAGTAGGCGTAGCGGTACAGGCTTGGCACCAAGGCGCGAGCCAGAATCTCGAAGCGGTGCTGACGTACCGGCATGTAGCACAGACCCGGGTTAAAGGGGTTTTATTACCGTCCCGCCAGTTCTGCGGGCAGAGGTGAAGGGTACCAGTATAATCAAGGGTCTGTTATTAGGCCGCCACACCTCAAGCAGTCTTGCTAGGAATCAGGCGGCCGGGTGTTAATTCAGAGGTTTTGAATATGCACACAAGGAGTATCAGGTGAGCCGCCATCCCCGTGACCAGGGCAGCTTCCCCGCCACCCGCATGCGCCGCATGCGCCGCGACGAATTTTCCCGCTGCCTGATGCGCGAGACGCGCCTTAGCACCGACGACTTCATCTATCCACTATTTGTGCGTGAAGGCAAGCAACAACGGGAAGTGGTGATCTCGATGCCCGGGATTGAAAGGGTCAGTATTGATGAATTGCAGAAAGAAGCCGCGGAGCTGGTGCAACTCGGCATTCCGGCACTGGCACTGTTCCCGGTGATTTCGAAAGAAAAGAAATCCGTGGATGCCGCCGAGGCTTACAATCCGGACGGCCTGGTGCCACGCGCGGTGCGCGCCCTCAAGCAAAAATTTCCCGGGCTAGGTGTCATCACCGACGTGGCCCTGGACCCTTACACCACCCACGGACAGGACGGCATCATCGATGCCAGTGGCTACGTATTGAACGATGAAAGTCTGGAAGTATTGGCCAAGCAAGCGCTGGCACACGCACAAGCGGGCGCCGATATGGTGGCACCTTCCGACATGATGGACGGGCGCGTGGCTGCCATCCGTGCGGAACTGGAGAAGCACGGCTTCAGGAACACTCGCATCCTGGCCTACTCCGCGAAATATGCTTCCAGTCTGTACGCGCCGTTCCGTGAGGCGCTGGGTTCCGCCGCGAACCTCGGTAAGGGCAGCAAGTACACCTACCAGATGGACCCTGCTAACAGCGATGAAGCCCTGCGGGAGGTGGCGCTGGATCTCGCGGAAGGCGCCGACATGGTGATGGTGAAGCCGGGGCTGCCGTATCTGGATATCGTGCGGCGCGTAAAAGATGAATTCGGTGCGCCCACCTGCGTATATCAGGTGAGCGGTGAATATTCGATGCTGATGGCGGCGGTCCAGAATGGCTGGCTGGATGAAAAAAGCAGCGTGCTGGAAACCCTGTTGGCCATTAAACGTGCCGGCGCCGATGTCATCCTCACCTATTTCGCCAAGCGTGCAGCACGCTGGCTGACAGAATAAGCAACAACTAGAACGGATGCCGGAATCGATACAAGCTGCCGCAGTCCAAACAGCTGTCGCTCAACCGCCCAGGAAATTTCCATGCCACAGGCCGCCGCACGCTATGCCATCATCGGTCATCCGGTAGCCCACAGCCGTTCGCCGGAGATCCACGCGGAATTCGCGCGCCTCACCGCCCAATCGATGCAGTACATACGTGTCGATGCGGCCCCCTGGGGGTTCACCGCGGCGCTCAGGGAATTCCTGGGCTCCGGTGGTGTGGGAGTGAACGTCACCTTGCCATTCAAGGAGGAAGCCTTCGGTCTGTGTCACGTGCATACGCACAGGGCGAAGAAGACACGCGCCATCAATACAATCTCAGTAGGTGACGATGGCAAACTCATGGGTGATAACACCGATGGCGTCGGTCTGGTGAATGATCTGAAGCACAACCACCAAGTAGTGCTGAAAAACGCCCGCATCCTGTTGTTAGGTGCGGGGGGTGCGGCGCGTGGTGTGCTGCCGGCGTTGTTGACCGAGAAGCCCGCATTCGTGCATATCGCTAACCGCACGCCGGAACGCGCTATTAAACTAGCGAACCAACACAAGGCTGGCCGCGTCAGCGGCAGCGGCTTCGACAGCCTGCGCCGGCAGAGCTTCGATGTAGTCATCAATGCCACGGCCGCGAGTCTTGCGGGGGAACTGCCGCGATTGCCACATGACTGCCTGAACCCCGGCGCTGCGTGTTACGACCTGGCCTACAGTGAGCGCCCCACGGTATTTATGCACTGGGCAGTGCAGGAAGGCGCGGCGCTGGTGCTGGATGGCTGGGGAATGCTAGTGGAACAAGCAGCGGAATCGTTCTATGTGTGGCGTGGCATACGCCCGCCCACAGCGACTCTGCTCGCCATCCATCTGCCTTAGACCTGAGCATGGGGAGATCCAGTCTCATCATCGCAATCGCAGCCGCCGCACTTACCGTGAGCGTCTGGGCTTGGTTCAACCAGCCGGCACATGAACCCCCCTGGCCAGCAATCATCCAGGGGGTTGCATTCTCACCGTACCGTGCCGACCAGGACGCGGTCACGCATAAGTTACCAACGGATACGGAAATTGCTGCCGATCTTAAACTACTCGCCGGCAAGACCTACGCGGTACGCACCTATTCGGTTGAAGGCACGCTGGCGGACATCCCGGCTTTGGCGCGCAAATATCACATCAACGTGGCCCTGGGTGCCTGGATAGACAAGGATCAGAAGATGGATGCAACTTATGTCGCTCGCGCCATCGCAATCGCCAAGACCAATCCCAATGTAGTACGCGTCATTATTGGCAACGAAGCGGTGCTGCGCGGTGATGTTTCCAGCGAGGAATTGATTCCCTACCTGGATGAAGCGCGTGCTGAAATTCAGCAGCCGGTAAGCACCGCCGAACCCTGGTACACCTGGATCCAGCATCCGGAACTGGTGGCGCACGTGGATTACATCGCAGTACACATGCTGCCCTATTGGGAAGGCGTGGGCGTGAATGAGGCCGTGCCCTATATCGCCGCACGTATGCGTGATCTGGAAAAAACCTTTCCACACAAACCCATCGTGATCGCGGAAGTAGGTTGGCCCAGCGATGGGCGTTCGCGACATGCAGCCTTGGCCTCGACCTCGAATGAGGCCACATTTCTACGACGTTTTCTGGCCTATGCCGCGGCCCAACATTGGACTTATGAAGTGGACCCCAAAAACTGGACAGTAGCTTAAGTGGATTAGCGGCTCTACCCTGATAGCTTGGAGGTAGAGACATGAAAAGGTCAAGACGGAACCATACGGCGCTGTTCAAAGCGAAGGTGGCACTGGAAGCGCTGAAGGGCGAGCAGACGTTGGCGGAGCTCGCGCAGCGATTTGAGGTGCATCCGACCCAGATTGTGCAGTGGCGACAGCAGCTGCTGGAGCGTGCGACGGAAGTCTTTGAACGACCGGGGGAGAAGCAGACGGGGCCGGATGTGACGGCGATGGAGCGCAAGATTGGGCAGCAGGCCCTGGAGCTGGATTTTTTACAGCGTGCGCTCGGTCGAATGGGCGGACCGAGCGCCAAGAGCGGATAGACCGGGACCACGCCCTGCCGGTAGTGCGGCAATGTGAACTGCTGGGGATGGCACGTTCGACGGCGTATTACCGGCCGGCGCCGGTGCCGGAAGCGGATCTCGCCCTGATGCGGTGCTTGGATGAGCTGCATCTGGAGTTGCCCTTCTACGGTAGTCGGCGGCTGGTCGATGCGTTGGCGGATCGCGGTCAGCCTGTCAATCGCAAGCGCGTGCAACGGCTGATGCGGCTCATGGGTATCGAGGCGCTGCAGGGGCGGCGCAATACCAGCCGGCCCCATCCTGGGCATGCGATCTATCCTTACTTGCTTCGCGGACTCGCCATTGATCGGCCCAACCAGGTGTGGTGTGCGGACGTGACCTACGTGCCGATGGCGCAGGGCTTCGCGTATCTGGTGGCGATCATGGACTGGTATTCGCGCAAGGTGCTCGCGTGGAAGCTTTCCAACACGCTCACCGCCGACTTCTGCGTGACGGCGTTACAAGAGGCTTTGGCAAAGTATGGCACGCCCGAGATTTTCAACACCGACCAGGGCAGCCAATTCACCTGTCCGGACTTCACCGGTGTGCTCAAAGACCATGAGATTGCCATCAGCATGGACGGCCGCGGCCGCTGGCTGGACAACGTGTTTATCGAGCGGCTGTGGAAAAGCGTCAAGTACGAGGATATTTACCTGAAAGCCTATGGCTCAATCCCCGAGGCCCGTGCAGGGCTGACACGCTACTTCGAGTTCTATGACCGGGTGAGAAGACACCAGTCACTTGACCGGAGAACACCGGATGATGTCTATTACACATCGCTGCTGCTTGCCGTGGCAGCTTAACCTTGGAGCCGTCATCCACTTATGAACGGCAATTCACTGTCCAACCACCGGGGTCCACCGCATTATTACCTCATGGAAGCTTTCGATCAGCCCTGGAAGCAACAGACCGAAGGCGCAGTGGGCGCCTATTGGGGTGTGTATAACGTGTACCGTCAGCCAAAATTCACCTTTACTCAACCCATCGTTAGCATTCCTCACTGGCAATTTTTGGCGGGCCTCTCCGTGATTATTGCAGCCCTACTTTTGACACTGCTTTATTGGGACAGTCGCACTCTCAAGAAACGTGGCCGGAGTTTTTTAGCGATCATCGTATACACAGTGACCACGGCCATCGTGTGGGTGATCTACGACTACTCGCGCCAGTACCTGACGATCGCCAGCGTGGCCGTCGGGCTGCTGTTGTTCCTGGGCATGCTTGGCGTGATCCTGGTGCTGCTTGCCGAGGCTCATGAGTGGGCCGAAGCGCACTGGATCACCATGCGCCGGCGCCTGTTTGAACCGATATGCATCGCCGACAATGCGTTGCCGCTGGTATCGATCCATATAGCGGCGTACAACGAGCCGCCAGAGATGCTCAATAAAACCCTGGATTCGCTGGCGGCATTGGAATATCCGCGCTTCGAAGTGCTGGTGATCGACAACAACACCTTGGATGAAGCGATATGGCAGCCGGTGAAAGCTCATTGCGCGCAACTTGGCGGACGTTTCCGATTTTTCCACGTAACTCCGCTGTCTGGCTTCAAGGCCGGGGCGCTGAATTTCGCTTTGCGACATACCTCACCGGACACCGAGGTCATCGCTGTCACCGACAGCGATTATCAGGTGGACCGTGAATGGCTCAAAGAACTGGTGCCGTTGTTCACCGACGGTAAGATTGCCGTAGTGCAGGCACCGCAAGATTATCGAGACGCTGGTATGAGCGTATTCAAAGCCATGTGTTATGCCGAGTACCGGGGTTTCTTCTATATCGGCATGATCACCCGCAACGAGCGCAACGCCATCATCCAGCATGGCACCATGACCATGATACGCAAGAGGGTGCTGGAGAATCTGCATGGCTGGGCTGAATGGTGCATCACTGAAGATGCAGAATTGGGTTTGCGAGTGTTCGCGGCCGGGCTTGAAGCCGCTTACATTCCACGCAGTTATGGTCGTGGACTCATGCCGGATACATTCCTTGATTACAAGAAACAGCGTTTTCGCTGGGCCTATGGCGCCATGCAGATCTTGCGCCATCACGCGCATATTCTGATAGGGCGTGACGGCTCGCTCACCCTAGGCCAGCGCTATCACTTCCTGGCGGGCTGGTTGCCGTGGCTGGCGGATGGGCTCAATCTGCTGTTCAATCTGAGCGCCTTGCTGTGGTCGCTGGCCATGATTAATTTTCCCCACAAGATCGATCCACCCATGCTGGCGGTATCGACATTACCGCTTGCGCTGTTTATTTTTAAGATCACCAAACTGGTGTACCTGTATAGAACACGCGTGGGCGCCAATATCCGCCAGACACTGGCGGCCGCGCTTGCCGGCTTGGCGCTCACACATACCATCGGGCTTGCAACACTTAGCGGATTTATGACACGCAAACAGGCGTTTTTCCGCACACCCAAGCAAGTGCGCACTCATGGGCTAGTGCACGCGCTGACCGCAAGCCGCGAAGAAACCCTGATCATGTTGGGCCTGTGGCTAAGCGCACTCGCTGTATTCACCCAGGTAAATACCGGCATGCGTGATCTGATGGTCTGGGTGGTGGTGCTGCTGATCCAATCGACCCCCTACTGCGCTTCGCTGCTTCTGGCTTTGGTATCGGCATTGCCATCCCTGCCTGCCAAGATCATCGGTCGCGCTGAGGACATGGATGAGCTTGCGCAGTCGGTGCTCAGCGCAGAGAGCCTGGAGATCAGAAATTGATGATGTTGCCGATCACGATCTCATGTCCGCTCACCCCAGGTGCACTCTTTAGGGGCCAGGCGACCGTGAAATAGAAGGTGTTGTCGAAGGCGCTGCGAATATTTCCGATGCGAAATCCCAGACCCACATCGCTATAGGTCGGACTCCACGTGGTCGGCGACAATTGATGGATCTGTGCCACGTCCACATAACCCACGAACCCCAGTTGGAACAGATTCAGGATCTGCACCGGCGTGACAATCCGGTCTTCGAAGGTGGCCTGCCAACGGCGGTCGCCGATTGCATAATAATTGGGGTAACCACGCAGCCCCTGCAGACCGCCGATGTATAAATAACCCTCGGGATCCGGCCGTAATATGGAATCCCACTGCACATGCGCAACCAGTGTCTGCCAAGGAAAATACTGATTGTAGGAAGTCAAAGTTAAATTGCTCTGCAGGTTCTGGCTGACACCATCCTGTTGACGTCCATTCGCGGATGCGGATGCCAATAATAATGTGTTGCCGGGCAGCTCTGTACCCCAGGAAACTGAAAAACCATAAAATGGTGCTGATACATTGCCACCGAAGCTCTCACCATAATGCCCGGCTTGTAGATCCAGTGTCCAACCCAGGTTGTAATCCTCGGCACGATCTATGTAGAGCATGTTGGTAAAACTTGCATACCGGTCCTGGAAATACTGCCAGGTCAGACCCGCGCCAGCGAGCTGGCGTGACGTTAACGTTGGCTCCGGCAATAATCCAGGATTGTCCAACTGCAATGGTCCATAACCGTAATCGCTGTCGCTGTACAGCACACCGGCGCGCATGCCACCATCATCACTGGACCAATCGATGAGATGCGCCCATGACACATAATGTTGTTGCAGGGTACTGGGTGCTGACCAGGCGAGCGTGCCCTGGTTGTAGAAATTGATGTTCTCCTCCTGATCGTAAAAACTCGTCTGCACCGACCATGGTGTTTCGTCCTCGTAGAAAGGCTGGCCGATGCTCAGATACTTGATATGACCGTCGGACAGATTCTCGTAAGTGGCCGCCAGCTGCCAGTAACTGCCGAACAACGACGGATCAAGGTAACTGACCAGGTTGGCGCTACGCTGCGGATTGCTGGTATGTCCCACACTCAGGGCTTTGCCAGTGCCGAGGAAATTGGCGTCGGTGAGCTCGAACTGCAGGGTATTCTGCCCGCCGATATGGGCGAATGCGATATCCAGCTTCAAAGTCCAGGCATCCTTGACCTGAACGTTCACATCCACGCGGTGGTCGCTACAGCTCTCCGGACGAATGCTGGATTCGCGCAGATACAGCAGCGCATGCAGACGGCGCGCGCTCTCGTAGATGATACGCGGATCTACCGGATCTCCTGGTTTGAACAGCAACTGCTCGCGGATTGCACGGGGGTGGGTTTTAATATGTAGTTGGTTGGCGAGGCGCGCATACCAACTATTCTGTTCTGGATCATTCAAGTCGAATACATTATCCACGACGATGTGTACATCTCCGATACGGTAACCTTGTGCAGCCAGCTCATCCCACTCGGCCGTGCCGCGCCATTGATCTGCACCCGCGTTCGTTGGCACCGGACAAGTATCCGCATACACTCGCTGGCCCGCTAAGATGGCCAAAACAGTAACGAGGATAATAATTCGGAAAATTTGTCTGGCCATTCAAGCTGACGTTCCAGTGAATACCGCAGGTGTCCACTGTTGCTTACGGCGCGTACGCCGCTGGTCAATGCTTTCGCCCTCGTAATCCACTGCCCGTGGTTGTCCCTGCAACTGTGCGCGCATGCCCAAGACATTTGAATTGAGGCTGGCGTAGAGTGTGCCATCGATCTGCATCACTGCGGCCACGAATACACCACAGTTTGCGCAGATGAGGAAATCGGTAATGCCAAGCCCGAAACGATAATGGCGTATTTTTGTGGGGTCTTTCGTATTGATGCTCACGCGACCATTTGGATCCGTGGTGGTCACAGCCCCATGGGCGCGGCAGAAGGAGCAGCGGCAGGCACGCAGAGGCAGGTCCGCCTGTGTGAAACCAGTTTCAAAACTGATTTGAAGGTTGCCGCAGTGACAGCGTCCTATGAGCGTTGTCATGTTGATTATGTATTATTTCAAATCACGGCCACGATGATGCCCATCAGGCAAAAGCCGACGAGGTAATATCCGCTGTTTATAACAAACAGCTTGGTACTCTTGCGTTCGAAAAGCGTGTTCATTCCAACAACTGCCGATGCCAGCACGCCGCACAGGAATCCCACCGCCAAACCATGGAGCCAATCATGGCCTGGAAGCCAGCTTGCCAAGATGCAGGCAAGGATCGAGGCGCACGCCAGCAAAAGTACCAATAGCGCGATAGAAAAGCGCAGCATGCTCTTGGCTGTGGGCTTGTGTTCCGTGATGCCGGTTTCGCGGGACCAGGCCCGTGCGAACAACATGGGCGAATACCAGATGCCACCGATGGCAAACATGATTACAGCGGCGACTACGATCCCAATAATCCGTATGCCCATGGGATACTCCTGAAACCTTAGGATACCGGACCGACCGGTAATTGATTCAATATACCGGGTCGCAAAGCTTACCGCAGCTGGTTGGGGAGGTGACGCAAACCACGGGCTGTGGCAGGCTGCGCATCATGACTGACAACTCGAATAACGCACCGCGGCAATTGCCGCGCAAGCTCGGCGCCTGGACAGGTGCCGCAGTTGTCGTCGGCGTCATCATCGGCAGTGGCATCTACAAGGTACCTTCACCCATAGCCGCCGACACCGGCAGTCTCACAGGGGTAGCTCTGGTTTGGGTACTGGGTGGGCTCATATCGCTGTTCGGTGCGCTATCTGTGGCGGAACTCGCGGCCATGTTCCCGGATGCGGGCGGGCCCTATGTCTACCTACGCCAGGCATTCGGTCCGGCTCTTGCTTTCATGTTCGGCTGGATGTGGCTCCTGACCACCCCCAATTCCTGGGCCGCCCAGGCCATCACATTCGCCGACTATTTCGGCTCCACAGTTGCGTTCACTCATCTCGAGAAAAAACTCTTGGCGGCGGCGCTCATCACGGTACTCTCGGCGGTGAGTTACTGCTCCTTAAGTCTGGGCGCGTGGGTACAGAACCTGTCCACCGGCGCCAAGTTATTAGCGCTCATCGGTCTTGCCGTAGCGCTGTTCAGTTTCGCACCGCACCCTGCCGCGAGCCTTGCAGGCGTGACCTCGGGTCACATCATGTGGTCGGGCGTGGCTGTGGCACTAGTGGCTGCGCTCTGGGCCTACGATGGCTGGGTCAACATCACGCCACTTTCGGGGGAGATGAAAGATCCGCAGCGCACCCTTCCCAGAGCCCTCATCGGTGGTACCTTGGTGACGCTTGCCGTGTATCTCGTAATGAACATGGCGTTCGCAGTCGCGTTACCCTTCGACGTCCTGGCGTCGTCAAAGGCGGTGGCCAGCGATGCGGTGACCGCAGTGCTCGGCCAGGGCGCAGCGGTGGTTATTGTAGTGCTGGTGATGGTCTCCACCTTTGGCTCCATGAACGGCAGTATCCTCTCGGACCCTCGGGTCTTCTACGCTATGGCGCAGGACGGGCTGTTCTTCAAATCCGTGGGCAAGGTCCATCCACGCTTCCAGACACCTCACGTGGCCATTGTCTTCAGTTGGGCCTTGGCGATGGTCTTTTTGATGTTCCGGGACTTCCTGGATCTGGCCGAGGCCTACGTACTCGGTATCTGGCCGTTTCTGGCGCTGGCTGTTATCGGTCTATTTGTCTTACGTCGCCGTCGACCGGAACTTGCACGGCCATACAAAGTGCTGGGTTATCCAGTGATCCCCCTGTTATTCGTGCTTGGCACACTGCTTGTGGTGGGCTACTCACTCTACGCAAACCCGAAGTCCACCGGCGTAAGTCTCGGCATCACCCTCATCGGGTTGCCACTGTATTTCATCTGGACCTTCTATCAACGGCGCGCAAAAAAACTGTGAGCGAGCACTCATCATTGATTTGAACTTCAGTTTTTCGGCGTCTTTAACTCATAGCTATCCTAATGGGTAGATTATTTCCCGCCATCATTACCGCGCTATTGTGGGGGTAATTGTGGCGATTCGTAGACCACAGGTTTACCCACCAGCAGTGTGGGAGTTCCGGCCGCATAAGCGCCCTTGTTGAAAGCGGGGATATCCTGATGCAGCAGTTGATTGAACTGCCCCATATAGTTTTCCAGTCGCGCCTGTAACTCCGCAACCTTGCTCTTGAAAGGTGCACTCGGTACCTGAGCATAGCCGCCGAGGAAAAATTCGTTCCATTGCAACTCCCCGTGGAAATGCGGCAGGTCCTTGAGGAAATCCTCATCCACATCGTGCTGAAAGTCCGGATCCCATAAGATATTTTTCAAGGCGCTAATCTTGTCATTCAGCTTACCGGCTGCGGCCAATATCGACACGTCGGTCTTTTCCTGGCCGGCTTGTTTGAGTGTCTCACCCATACCGTTGAGCTGGCTCTGCCAAGCATTGAGCCGGTTCAACATGTCGTTCAGGGCGCTCATTTGGTTGCGCATGGTCAAGGCCATCAACAACTGCTCACGGTAGTCCGTAAGACTGACATTTACATTCGGATCCAGCCGTACTGCTACAGTCTGTTTCTGCGTGTGCCCATCGGCAGTTAAAGTTGCCGTGTAACTGCCTGGCAGAACTTGTGGCCCGCCACGCTCCTGTTCGCCGCCTGCGCCCTTGATGAAATCAATGGCCGTGGGGCCAGCATAATCCATATCCCACACGAACTGATTCAAGCCGGCTTTTCCAGGGGCATGCAATGTATTAACGGTATGTCCCTGGGCATCCGTGATTACGATCGCCACCGGACCCTTTTTGTGGTGTTTATCTTTGTCTTTGATCTCCGCTTTCAGGTAATAGCTGAATTCCACACCCTCTGGCGCATTCGGAGCCGAGTAACTCCACTGCTGACCTTCATCGGTTGACCAATGATTAAACAGCGTGCCCGGCTGGGGGCTGAACAGATGCAAATCACTATTGCTGATTGAGTCGTTCCATTCCTCCAGCGGCCGTAGGTTGTCCAATACGAACAGACCGCGCCCATGGGTAGCCACCGCCAGTGAATGGGTGTCGGGTACAAACTGCAGATCAAATACGGGAACCGTGGGGAAATCACCCTTGAGCACATGCCACTGGTCGCCGTTGTTGGTTGAATAATAAAGTCCGGTCATAGTGCCGGCGATCAGCAGGCCCTTCTGGTTGGGGTCTTCGCGCACCACCAGCACCGGTGTGTGCTCGGGCAGACCATCGGTTATCCGGGTCCAGCTGCGCCCGAAGTTCGCGGTGCGGTAAACATAGGCCCGATCGTCGTTGACCATATGCGCATCGAAACTCACATAGGCAGTGCCGGCATCAAACGGTGAGACTCCGACCTGATACACACGCGCCCACTGGGGCGCTCCTTTTGGTGTGACGTTATCCCAGTGCGCTCCGCCATCGCGGGTAAGCTGCACCAGGCCGTCGTCGGTACCCACCCATATCACCTGATCGGGCGCGCTGGGCGCCAGTGTGATGGACAGCAACGTGTCGTAATTCTCGGCGCTACTCACATCGTGATACACCGGACCACCGGGGATCTGCTGCTTGCTTTTGTCGTTGCGTGTCAGGTCCGGGCTGATGACCTGCCAGTTATCCCCGCCATCGGTGGATTTAAACAAAACATTGGCACCGAGATACACGGTGTTGGCATCGGTGGGCGAGACGGCAATCGGCGAGGTCCAATTGAAGCGGTATTCGGATTCCGCCAAGGTTTTCGAGGTATTCTGCAGTCCATAGGAGGTGGTGGGCCGAATCATCTTCGAGAGATGCGTGCGCGCATCGTAGCGATCGGTATAACCGTCTTCCAGATCGGCGTAGATAATGTGTGGGTCGCTGGGTGCGATGACCGCATATTCACCATCACCGCCGACCGTCGTGAACCAGTTCTTGCCGGTCACGCCCCTCTGGTTGAGGGTACTGCTGGGCCCGCACCAGGCGCTGTTGTCCTGCAGTCCAAGGCAGGCATTGAAGGGTGACTGGTTATCCACCGACACCATGTAGGCCTGCTCGATCGGCAGGGTATCCAAGAATCGCCAGTTCTTGCCACCGTTGACGCTCAGATACACGCCGCCGTCGTTACCTTGAATAATGCGTTGCGGATTCTGCGGGTCGATCCATACAGCGTGATGGTCCACATGCACGCCCTTATCGATGGGATGCGCGGTCTTGCCACCGTCATCCGATTCCATCAACTCCAGGGAAGTGAAATACACCTTGTTGTCATCATCCGGAGCCACCTGCATGCCGGCGAAGTACCATTGGCGTACCGCCAGCGCATGGTTGTCGCTGACCATAGTCCAGTCATCACCGAGATTGCTGGACGACCACAAGGTGCCATGTTTGGTGGGAATCAGGGCGTAGATGTGCTCCGGATTGCTGGGTGCCATGGCGAGCGTGATGCGGCCGGTATCCCCAGTGGGCAAACCTTTATCGAGTTTTTGCCAGCTGCTACCGCCATCGGTGGACCGCCATACCCCGCCAGTAGCGCTACCGTTGACCAAGGTCCAGGGATAACGGCGGACAGTCCACATGCCGGCGAACAGTACTTGCGGGTTATCCGGCTGCATGACGATGCTGGAGGCGCCGGTGCTGTCGTCCACAAATAGAACTTTCTGCCAGGTCTTGCCGCCGTCGGTGGTGCGGAACACGCCACGTTCTGGATTGTTGCCCCAGGGATTTCCCAATGCGGCTACGAACACGATGTCAGGATTTTTTGGATCGATCACGATGGCGGAGATCTGGCCGGCTTGTTTGAGGCCTTTGAATTCCCAGGTCTTACCGGCATCCGGCGAGTAGTACACGCCGGCACCGGTGATGGTGTCGTTACGCACATTGGCCTCGCCGGTACCCACCCACACCAGGTTAGTGTTGGAGGCTGCCACAGCGATGGCGCCGATGGAGGCGCTGTCAGCGTGCGCGAATACCGCTTTCCAGGTATCACCCCCGTCAGTGCTCTTCCACACGCCACCGGCGGCAGCGCCAACGTAATAGACATTGGGATCACCGGGGATACCGACAACCGCGGACACCCGGCCGCCACCTACTGCCGGGCCGATATTGCGAAATTTAAAGTTCGCTGTGATATCTGACTTCGAAGGTGAAGCGTCGGCGTAGGCTGTTATTGCGAGCGATAGCAGCAAGCACAACATCAGTGCCAGGCGTATGCGTATACGCACTAATGAAGGCAGGAATCGGATGTTCATGGTCAATTTCTCCCGTTAAGGTGTAGACATCCCTGCCGAGTAAGTTCTGCTAAAGCATTTCATGAACCGAGATATGATGAGTATCGTACTCACACCATCGATCGTGATTCTGGCTGCGTGCTTTATACTTCATAACGTCGGCGATTTCTAGAATGCGCCCCAGGCCTGGGGAACACCAGCGGTGATTCGAGTCCGTCTTTTGACGCTCTTGCCACGCCAAAATATCGGTTATCGATCACGGTGTTATCGAGCGTGTGTCAGGTCGACATCATCCACATTAATGGAACGCTGTTACGGCGGATGACAACAAGAAAAACGACAAACAGCAGGCGTTGCTCATAATGATTTTCTGCTCCGGACACAGAACGTCAGCTCGCTAATCAAGCGTGGTTGCGGGGATACGTAGGTGGTTGGTACGTCCACGTCGTTGTCTGAATCGGGAGACTCACCGTCATGCTGGCTGCAGCATAAGCATCCCGGTGTGGCTTGACAAACCCGGATTGGGTGTTATAGTGAGTTACATCACCATTTTACATACAGGTGCCGCATGCGAACTCGCCAATCCCTGGTGAACCTGTTGATGGCAGTTGCCTTGGCATTCCCGGCCCTATGGCTGGCTGGCGAGGCACAGGCCGATACCGTCACCACCCAAGCCATCTTGAACTACACCGGGCCGCTGGGCATCGCCAGCCTCAAGCTGGAGAACCTGGCGGGCCACCTGCGCGTAACCCAGGGCAGCCGCTTGCTGGTAACCGCCACCGTGGTGGCAGGCGGCAAGGATCAAGCCGCGGCCCAGGCACTCGCCCACAGCGTGCGTTTCGACACCAGCCAATCCGGCAACGGCATCACCCTGCATGTGCATTATCCAGTCGATCAGTACACCAGCTTTAACTACCCCGACAACCGCAACAATTCTGCCGGTAACAGCAATTACTGCTTCATCGGCGTGTTCTGCGTCGATGGTGGCGGCAGCAACCTGAGCTATCAGGGCACAGAAGTGCGTGTTTACCGCAACGGTAACCGCGGCACGCCGCTACATGTGGACCTGGTCGTCCAGATACCTGCTGACATGTCGCTGGCGCTGGTCAATTATGCGGGTCTCACAGAAGTCAACGGTATCAGGAACGATCTGCGTGTAAAAACCTCCAGCGGCGATGTGCGCGTCAGTGACATGCACGGCCAGTTTTCCGCAGATACCGGTTCGGGTGACGTGCATGTAGCGGATCTCACCGGCGACCTCACTGCTGATACCGGCTCTGGTGACGTATTCGCTGAACATGTGTCCGGCAATGTGCATGCTGATACCGGGTCAGGCGATGTGCATGTGTCCGCGTCACAGAGCCAGATTTTGTATGCGGATACCGGCTCGGGCGACGTCACGTTCTCGAATGTCAAAGGTGACATGCAACTCGACACTGGTTCCGGGGATGTGCGGCTGGATGGCGCCAACGGTTCGTTGCATGCCGACACCGGTTCCGGCGAGGTAATTGCCAGGAATTACATCGGCGGCGAGAGCGTATGGGCCGATACTGGCTCCGGTGATGTATCCCTGGCCGGTGATCTGTCCGCGGTGCGCAAGCTTTACATCGATACTGGTTCCGGTGATGCCGCCCTCAAGACCACGGCGGGTCTGTCGCTGCATTTGGATGCTTCCTCGGATAGCGGCGATGTCAATATCAATCTGCCGGACATGCATAATATGGCCATGCATCGTGGAAGTTTCGTTGCGGACTTCGGCAAAGCCGAAGGCAAAGGCACGATTTCTACAGGCAGCGGCGATATCAACATATCGCATGAATAATACCAGAGACCCCCTCATGATCATCCGCCACCAAAGCATTGGTTTTTCAATTCTGGCATTGCTGCTGTGCGGTTGTAATGTCAATAAGAACATCAATGTGCCGGCCAATGCTCATTGGTCAAGCGGCACCAGCACCATCAATGGTGAAATCGATGTCGGCAGCAATGCCATCGTGGATGGCAATCTGCGCACCATCAACGGCCGCATCGACCTGGCCGATGGCGCCCAGGCCGGAAATCTCATGGCGATCAACGGCAACATCAGGCTTGGCGACAGCGCACATGCCAGTCATCTGCAAACCGTCAACGGCGAAATCAAGCTGGATAACGATACGCTGACCGGTCAATTGGCGAGCGTTAATGGCGACATCGTCGTTGGTCACGGCGCGCATATCAGCGGTAATGTTGACAACGTCAATGGCAGCATCATCCTATGCGGTGCACAACTGGATGGCAATTTGAGATTCTATAACGGCAGTGTCCTGCTCTCCGATGGCAGCGTGGTACATGGAAATGTCACAGCGAAGAAACCGACCCGTGATTATCAGGAATATGCCAAGTTGAACGAGCCTGTGGTAATCGTCGGCCCACAGGTCACCATTGATCGCGCCATCACATTTGAGCGCCCCGGCAAGCTTTATGTAAGCGACGCCGCCGTCATTCACAATGTTGAGGGCGTGAAAGAAGTTAAATTCTCGGGTCCGGCACCCACTGGCATACAGTCGCCAACATGTCCGGCCAATTGAGATTTATACGAGATTGATATGTCTCTGACTATCCCGCACTGCACCTCACCGCCCTAAGCATTCTCATGCAACCGCGTACCTAAACCCGCGGCCTGTTTACGTAATCTGATTTCCTATACCGAGGAACACGATGTTCAGCCTCAAGGGACTCGCTTTGCCTGTGATGATGGGCGTGCTGCTGCCAGGGGCCTTGTTGGCTGCTGCCTTACCGACACACGCGCCAGTGACGGTCATTGCCGTCAAGACGGGCGACATTGTGCTGGATGGTGAGCTTAATGAGCCTGCTTGGCGTCGTGCGCCCGTTATAAGGCTGACCCAGCAAAACCCGCACCCGGGCCGACCCACGCCGTTCACCACCACCGTCCGCATCCTGCGCGGCCGGCGGCATATCTATTTTGGCATCGTCTGCACCGACCCCAATCCGGCAAGAATCGCCGTGCACACCTTGCAACGCGACGCTGATCAATCCAGCGATGATAATGTGATGATCGTAGTTGATACCTTCGGCCAGAAGAAACTCGCCTATGTGTTTCAAGTTAATGCCGGTGGCGCCATGGCGGATGGCCTAATCTCGCCGGGTTATCACAATTCCAACAGCAATACCCCCACTGTGGACTACAGCTGGAACGGTTATTGGGAAGTCGCAGTAAAACGCACAACCACCGGCTGGACTGCCGAGATCAGCATAGACACCCAAAGCCTGCAATTTAATAACCAGAATGCCGTCTGGGGACTGAACATCAGCCGCTATATACCCCGCGACCAGCTCACCCTCGTCTGGTCCGGCGTCAATCTCAACGCATCGCCGACGAATCTGCAATGGGAAGGTGCTCTGAGCGGTATCCAAGGGCTAAACCAGGGCAGTGGGCTGGAATTCGACCCCTATGCAGTCACCGAATATAGCGACAGCAAGCACGATACTGCCAGCTGGACAGGTTTTGATCTCAAAGATAACTTCACGCCCGAACTGTCGGGCCGGTTTACTTATCATACGGATTTCTCAGAGGCCCAAGCTAACAGCTTTCAAGTCAGCGCCTCGCCATACCCGCAATCCATCCCTGAAACCCGGGCGTTTTTTCTGGAGGGCGCCAATGTCTTCACCTTCAGCCACAACCTGGGCCAAAACTTCATTCCGTTTTATTCCCGTAGCATCGGTCTCGTAAATGGGGTTAGCGTGCCGTTGGACGAAGGCATGAAGCTGCTGGGTAATACGGACGGCTGGACCTTAGGCGTCCTGGACACACAGATGGCTGGCACCGATATCTCGGATGGCACCAACTTGTTCGCAGGCCGCGCCGTTTACAACATCAACAGCCAGTGGCGCGTGGGAACGCTCGTTACGCATGGTGATCCGCTGGGGCAAACGGACAATACGTTGGCGAGCTTTGACAGCACCTGGAGCACTTCCACTTTTAGGGACGACAAGAACCTGAATGTTTCAGGCTGGGGAGCACGCTCGTATGGCAATGACTTGCCCGATGGGACGCCCAACGGTTATGGATTCGATTTGGAATACCCCAACGACCTGTGGTACGCGGACGTCAATTACAACTTCTATGGCGACGCATTGGATCCGGCCTTGGGCTTCATCCAACGCCCCGGCACCAAACAGACTTCTGCGGATATCACCTACCAGCCGCGTCCAGCGGCTGGCGGTACGTTCTCATGGGTGCGGCAGTTCTTCTTCAATGCCAACTGGTATTACGTCACCGATCTCAACAATCACGTCCAGAGCGACGATTGGTCGTTCAACCCACTCGAGTTCACTACTCAAAACGGCTGGCAGTGGAATACGCAGATCAGTACAAACTATGAGGTGCTCGCATCACCCTATGAGATCGTCCCGGACGTAAGCATACCGGCGGGCAGTTACAACTTCGTCGCTAGCCACTTCAACATGAGTTCGCCAAGCGCGAATCCGCTGGTTGCCGGTTTCAGTGCTGAAATAGGAGATCTCTACGACGGGCACTACCATGATTTCTTCCCGAATATATCCTGGGACGCGCCCGGCGGGCATTTCACATCCAGTCTATTGTCCGGAGTACTGTGGGTTTACACGCCTCAGGGCAATGGCATCGTGCGTGTATCAGAACTCAATATCGGCTATTCATTTACGCCGAATCTTACGCTCTCGACACTCACCCAGTACAACAACATCAGCCACAACGTTTCGGAAAACGCCATTCTGCAATGGAATATCCAGCCGGCTCGCATACTTTACGTGGTCTGGAATCACGGTCTGACATTGAACCCAAACCTGCTCCAAGGCCAGCAGACTATAACCGGCAACACTCTGGTGGTGAAGTTAATCTGGGGATTCTATTGAAATGCGCATGGTTTTTGTAATCCATAAATTTTCGCAATAACATCAATTGGAGAAAGACATGAATTTGGTCAAAACAAAAATAATCCTAATTGGCATGCTCGCCACTTTTAGTCTGTTTGCTAGCATCACACCGGCTGTAGCGTATTCGATGTCACAACAATACGACATGGATATTTTTGACACCTTGCAAAAAAACGCTTGGTATCTACCCACCGCAGATGGACAGGCCAGACTTTACGTTACTTCGTTCGGTCATGGGCCCACTGTTATCGTGCTACATGGGGGGCCCGGGAATGATTTCCATTACTTAATGGATGCACTCCGACCTTTGGCAAATCAGTACCGCTTTGAGCTGTTCGATCAGCGCGGCAGTCTGCTGTCGCCTGTGCCTTGTGACGAGGTTTCCAAGCTAACCATGCAGGACTTGGTGAATGATATAGAAACGCTGCGCCAGAGCTTGGGCCAGGAGAAAATTATTTTGCTGGGGCACTCCTTTGGAACGTTATTGGCAGAGTTTTATTTTAAGGCATACCCGCAGCGTGTCGCCGGGATGGTGTTGGCCGGTGCTGTACCCCCGCGCACTCCTGTGGGCGGCTTCGGGCATTTCATTCGTGACGTACATCACAGGCAGGATGAGCTGCAGAAACGCCCGGAGGTCAGCCGGGTCGAACGCGCAGCCGGATTGCCCGCGGGAAACGGCGATAAGCTGACGCATCAAGAAGCTATGCATAAATTCAAAATCGAGGCTGCTAGCATCGATCTCTATCATGTGGATCGCTGGCGAGAACTTCAGGGGGGTGGAGTGTATTACAACCAAAAAGTTGATGATGCGATTGGCGATTCTCTACCGAATAGCTACGATATCTCCCCCGCGCTACGCATCCACGCAGTCCCAATCAGTATTATTCAGGGCGATCATGATTACATCGATCCGAGCGCCTCCCTGTGGATTGAGGATATGCACGGCATGGGTAATGTTCGTGTCTACGTCCTCAAGGACGCCGGTCATTACAGCTGAATTGATGACCCAGCCGCATTCCAACGAGACCTAAGCGCTGCTTTGCAAAGAATCTTCCGGGCAGACTGATTATGATTTCGGTTTGCTTCCATCGGAATCGCCGAGCCCCTGCACCTTAAAGTCGCCGGATTCCTTCACGGACAGCTACAGACTATACACAGCAGATCGAAGAAGGCGGCCAGGGGATGTGGGGGTGCGCGGACCCATAGCGCAAAATAAGAAATGAATCGGAGTTATTTCACAGTTATACCAGGGCGTACTCCTGCAGATGGGCTATACCATGCATCATGTGGACGAAAACAAGTCGTCGGATGAAAATCTTCAGGTATGTGGTCTGTAATTAGCTTAAGGAGTTATTTATGAAAAACCTCACGACACGATTGATTGATCGAACTCGATCGATGCTTCCTTGGATTATCGGCTTGGCGTTTATAGCTGTTGGTGGTACGGCTATGGCCGATCATCTACCGCCTGGCATCCTGGTAATTCACTTTCGTATCCCGCCCGACTATATGGAAAAGCCTGCTGGCTCAGGTCCATACTCCCAAAAGGATATCGAATCAGCCATGCAATTGGCTAAGATTGGTGATGCGGAAGCGCAATCCAACCTCGGCGTCATGTACGCCAGCCGCGGTGAATATGAGAAGGCAGCGTACTGGTATAAACAGGCTGCCATCGCCGGTCTGGACACGGCTGCTTATAACCTGGGAACCCTGTATTTCAATGGTCAGGGATTTCCACAGGATTACGCCAAAGCACATCCGTGGTTCGAGGAAGCTGCGAGTCGCGGCAATAAATATGCTCAATTTCAGTTGGGCATGACCTATTTCACAGGCCAAGGCGTAGACAAGGACCCGGCAAAGGAAACATATTGGTATCAGAAGGCTGCCCGCCAAGGCCTGCCGGCCGCCCAATACAACTTGGCGGTGAATTACTACAATGGCGAGGGCACTACTCAGGACAAAGTTAAAGCCTACGCTTGGATGCTGTCTGCACAGAAAGGCGGTTTGGGTGCTGATACTCAATCTGCTCTGACCATTATGGCTCGAGATATGACTCCGGAACAGATCCAATCCGCGGAGAAACTGAGTCACAGCTTGTCGTCAGATCCATGGTCGGACACACGCCAATAAGTACGGGCTGATTATTTATTGGGTATGCAGCCCGGCTGACCCAATTGATTGGTCAATGTCACGAATGCAGCATTGCCACATAGCGGGTGCAGGCTGGGCCATACACTGATGAAGGGCACGAGGATACTGACCGCACGCTGTTTAACCGTATCGTCAAGCACCGTGATCGCCTGTTGCGGCTGACCCAGATGCATATAGGCATCAGCTAGAAACACGGCGGTCAGTTTATCGGGTAAGTGGGTTGTCCAGGTCGCCACATACCATCGGAAGTAATTCACCAGTGCTTTCTGATTGCCCGTTTTAACCAATGCAATCTCGGTGGGCGATGCTCCTGCGTACTGCATTTCCACCACGGCTTGCTGGGTGGCTTCTGCATATCGGCTCTCACCCAGTAATGCCAGGATGAGCACATGCCGGGCAAGCTCATCTCCGGGCATCAGACTTACAGCTGTCTGGGCATATTGCTCGGCCTTATCAAATTGGCGGTCAATATAAAAAACCACGGCGGAATTGGAAGATATTCTCATGGAGACTGGATCCAGGCTCTGCGCCATGAGCATCGCCTGGCGCATCTGCAAGTTATTCCCCAGGGCTGAAAAATAAGCGGCTTTGGCCTGCCAGGCCCAGGCATTGCCCGGATTGTGTCGCAAGGCTTCCCTGATTTCCGAGCCAGCAGTTGTCAGATTCCAGTCAAAGAACATATCCAGCAAACCCTGCAGCAGATGCGCTTCTGAAGAATCATTATTTAGCTGCAGTGCCTTTTTTATCATTCCCCTGGCAGACTCGACTTGCTGGACAGACAGATCGTTCAATGCCAACAATGAACGTGCAGTACACGCGTAAGCAGCTGCGAATTGCGGATCGAGCGTCATGGCATGGTGGCAATAATCGCCGGCTTTGGCATAACTCCCTTGTACCAGCAGATAACGTCCCAGCTGGTAATCCAGCGCTGCCTGCCGGTTACTGGTGAATTCCAACGGTTTGATGCTGGCATCAGGCACCAGTAAAGCAGCTACATGGGTCGCGATCTGCACGATCGTTTGTTGATAGGCACTATTCTGATACTTGATATCGAGATCATAATCGTCGCCCCAGACATAGCTTTGGTCAGCTGTACGTATGAGCCGTGCCGCGATATGGATAAATTGTGGCTTTTGGGTGATGCTGCCTTCCAATACATAAGTTGCGCCAAGGTCCTGGCCGATGGTTCTTATGGTCATGTCGCCGGCCGCGAAGTGCATACTCGAGGTTTCGGCAATCACCCCCAATCGGTCGGGCGAGATCGGTCCGAGCATATCGATCAATTCGCTGGCGATGGATGCACCCAGGATGGTATTCGTGGAATTAGTGGAGAGGTTGGCGAAAGGCAGTACCGCAATGACCGGGGTTTGGGCCGCGGGAAGTGCCTGAGTAAAGAATTGAACACGGTATTTGTAGTGCGCGATAAGCCCGAGACTGACGGCCACCGCCAATAAAACAACCAATGCTAACAACAGTACCCAGGATCGTTTACGCTCAACTAAGACTGGATCAGACTTCATTATCTGCGCCGATGGGGTTGTAGCCACAGGCCGGGTGACGGAACTATCTCCATCCACCACCGTAACCGGGAAAACAAACTTGTAGCCACGACGCGATATGGTCTGTATATAGCGTGTGCCGGTGGTGCCATCATTCAGCGCGATGCGCAATTGGCGCATACAGGCGCTGATGCCCTCCTCGAACTCTACTACGGTGTGGCTGCCCCATAGGCAGTTTCGGATTTCTTCCCTGGAAACAATGTTGTCAGCATGGCTTAGAAGCAGGGTCAGCAGTTTCGCCACCTGCGGGCGTAACAATACTGCCTTTTGGCCGTCTCGCAGTTCTCCGCTGCGCGGTTCAAACTCAAACTCACCAAAAACGTAGCGTGTGCGCGGTAAATCCGGTGTGATATCCATACACTTACTTACCAGTATCCTGACTACGTAACCAAGAGGACAAGACCATCATATCTCCGGCAACTGTGTTGGTGCGTTTAGACCCGCGGCTGGTTCTGGTTCTACATGTCTAGTCTGCTAGCCCGGCCTTTGTCATCTTTATAGCCCATGCTTTTGATAGGTACTGTGTATCAACAATAATTTATAAATGAATAATAAAAGCCGCCCCCTATACGAGGGACCGCTATGTCCAAAGATGTATCTGCTTTAGCGGTGTGCCGGTGTTGAATAGCACGACTGTCTCATCATTCCTGAGCCAGCCGGAGTCCAGCAGCTGGGCCTGGGCTGCGAGGGTGGCGGCGCCCTCCGGGCCGGGGAAAACGCCGCTGCCAGCCGCCATGATGCGGGCATATTCGACCATCTGGCCATCACTCACCGTGACCCCAGTGCCGTGGCTCTCGCGCAGAACTTGCAGCATCAGGAAGTCGCCGATGGCGGAGGGCACCCTCAGGCCATCAGCGACGGTCTTGGCGCTCACCCAGGGTTCCGCCCGTTGTGAACCCATGTGGAAGGCCTTGACGATGGGCGCACAGTTTTCCGCCTGCACACTCACCATGCGCGGACGCTCAGGACCGATCAAACCCAGCTGTTGCAGTTCGGCGAAGGCTTTCCACATGCCGATCAGCCCGGTGCCGCCACCGGTCGGATAGATAATGACATCCGGCAATCGCCAGTCGAGTTGCTCGGCCAGTTCGTAACCCATGGTCTTCTTGCCTTCGATGCGGTACGGCTCCTTGAGCGTGCTCACATCGAACCAGCCATATCGCTCCACGCCTGCACGCACCTTGCGGGCGCAGTCGGTGATCAGGCCGTCGACCAGTTCCACGCGCGCACCATAGGCACGCGCCTCGGCTGCAAACGCGGGCGGCGCATCCTTTGGAATGAACACGTGCGCCTGAAGTCCGGCGGCCGCGCAGTAAGCGGCCAATGCGCTGCCGGCATTGCCAGCGCTGGGAATCGCTATGCTGTGCACACCCAACTCCCAGCCACGGCTCACCGCGAGCGCCAGACCACGGGCCTTGAAGCTGCCAGTGGGATTCAGGGATTCATCCTTGACATAAGTGGCCGGGCAGCCGATGCGTGTGCCAAAACGGGTTTTCAACAACGGCGTCCAGCCTTCGCCCAGCGCCAGTCTGAAAGCATCATCCTGCAGCGGCAGCATTTCTTCATAGCGCCACAGATCCGTGCGCCGGGTTTTCAAGACTGGACGCGTAAGTGTCGTCGCGGCCTTCACCAGATCATAGCGTGCAAGTAACGGCATACCGCAAGCAGTGCAAAGCTTCTGCAATTGATCGGCTGCGTGTCGAAGATTGCAAGCAGAACATTCCAGATCAATCAAACATGCTGCGGTCTTCATAAAGAAATCCGCGTAGTACGACGTAGTGTTATAGGTCATGGCCAGTGTAGCATGTGCTTGCGGAAACAGATGAGGGAAGATTCATGTCCGCAGACATTTACTTCATTCTCGATTTCGACAGCACGTTGGTGCGGGTGGAAACGCTGGAACTCGCTGCGGAGCTGGTGGCCTTAGATGCCGGTTTACGCGAACGTATAAAGAACATTACCGACCAGGCCATGGCCGGTCGCATGGATTTCCGCAACGCTCTGAAAGAACGTCTGCAGCTATTGCACCTGCACCGTGATCTGTTGCCGAAACTGATCGGGCGCCTGCGATCCGAGATCACCTCTTCGTTTGCCAGCAACCGCGCGTTCCTGGCAGCAAATGCTAGCCGCATCCATGTGGTGACCAGCGCCTTCCAGCAAGTAGTGACGCCCATAGTCGAGACGCTCGGGCTCAAAGCGGAGCACGTGCACGCCAATACTCTGATATTTGATAGCGCGGGTTACGTAAGCGGTGTGGATTGGAGCAATCCGCTCTCAGCAGACGACGGAAAGACGAAAACCGTGAAGTCGCTCAACCTGCCAGGTCAGATCGCGGTGGTCGGCGATGGCTGGAGCGATTATGAGATCTTCCAGGCCGGCGCCGCCATGCGCTTTTATGCCTTCACCGAGAATGTGCAGCGCAAACAAGTGATAAAAGCGGCTAAAAATATCGCGCCCAGCTTCGATGAAGTGTTGTACGACTGCGGTTTTCGCGCCGCGCTATCCTATCCCAAGAGCCGCCTCAAAGTACTTCTGCTGGAAAACATCCACGCGGATGCCATCGCAGCCTTCGAGCAGGAGGGGTACGTGGTCGAGAGCGTTGCCTGGAGTCTCGACGAAACACAGCTGGCTAAGCGGCTCGTGGACACAGCCATTCTCGGCATTCGCTCCAAGACCCAACTCACCGAAAAGGCGCTGGCTTCTGCTAAACGTCTGCTGGCGGTGGGCGCATTCTGCATCGGTACCAACCAGGTAGATTTGGTCGCCTGCGAGCATAAGGGCGTGGCAGTGTTCAACGCGCCGTTCAGTAACACGCGCTCAGTGGTAGAGCTGGCGCTGGCCGAAATTATCCTGCTGATGCGCGGCATACCCGAAAAACTGCGGCTCATGGACCGTGGTGTGTGGGACAAGTCTGCCAAGGCCGCCAGTGAAGTGCGTGGCAAACGCCTCGGCATCATCGGCTACGGCAACATCGGCATGCAGCTGTCGGTGCTGGCAGAGTCCCTGGGCATGGAGGTGTGCTTCTACGACGTAGCGGAAAAGCTCGCACTTGGGCGAGCGCGCAAATGCGCAACATTGACAGAATTGCTGGAAACCTCCGATGCAGTCACGGTGCACGTGGATGGCCGCCCGGAAAATACTGGCTTGATCGGTGCGCGTGAATTTGCCTGCATGCGGCCTGGTTCCGTATTCCTGAACCTGAGCCGCGGGCATGTGGTGGACCTGGAAGCCTTATACCAGCAACTCGATTCCGGGATGTTAAGAGGTGCGGCGGTGGACGTTTTTCCACAAGAGCCAGGCTCCAATGGCGAGCCTTTCGAGCAGGTATTGCGCCACTTGCCGAATGTGTTGCTCACGCCACACATCGGCGGCAGTACCCAGGAAGCCCAGCAGGACATCGGCCGCTTCGTCAGCGGCCGCCTTATCGACTTCATCAATACCGGCAGTACCGAGAACAGCGTCAATTTCCCGGCGCTACGGCTACCGCCCCAGGCGGAGGCTCACCGCCTGATCCATGTGCATGAGAACGTTCCCGGCATCCTGGCACAGATAAACCGCGCGCTGGCCACCCATGGCGCCAACATCCTCGGCCAGTACCTCAAGACCCAGGAGCATATCGGTTATGTGATCACCGACATCAACCGCGATTACTCGGAAGCGCTGCTGGAGGAGATCCGCGGAATTCCACACACATTACGCTTCCGTGTACTTTATTAAGTAGGATTCACTTTAGTTTGCGTCTTCGTCGCTCCCAATCGATCAATTCGGTGCTTCGGCAGGCGTGATTTCAACACTCAAGCGTTTCGCTTGCCGTAGTACATCCAAAGTCGTCGTCTCGCCAATCGGAAGCTCGCCAAGGGTGCGCTGCAAATCCGCGATGCTTGTCATGGGCCGGCCGGCAAGTTTCAAAACAATGTCCCCTGCACGCAGACCTGCTTTGGCAGCTGGTGTGTCTTTCTCAACACTCGCGACCTCGACGCCGCGGTCCGCGGCCAGATCAAGTGCGCGCACCCAGCGCCGGTCGAGTGGACGTTCACGACCGCCGATGCCAAGCCAACCACGCAGCACGCGTCCATGGGTCAGTAATTGCGAGAGCACCCATTGCGCGGTGTTCACCGGGATGGCGAAACCGATACCCTGCGCCATGGCGATGATGGCGGTATTGATACCCATGACCCGGCCGCCGGAATCGAGCAACGCTCCACCGGAATTCCCGGGATTAAGCGGCGCTGTATGCTGGATCACATTTTCAATCAAACGGCCACTTTGTGTTGCCAGTGCGCGACCGAGTGCACTCACCACACCGCTGGATACGGACGAGGCATAGCCCAGCGGATTGCCAATAGCGATGACCAGCTGGCCCGCCTGCAAGCCGTTGGAATCTCCGAGACAGGCGTAAGGCAGGCCATTGCCCTCGGCACGGATCACGGCCAGATCAGTAGCTGGGTCCAGCCCTACCAGCACCGCATTCACTTCATTACCATCAGTGAAATTCACCCTGAGGCGCTGGGCGCGCTCTACCACATGGTTGTTGGTGAGCAGATAGCCATCGGGTGCCACCAGTACTCCGGAGCCGGCGCCGGCGCGGCCACGTGCCGTCTCTACGCGGATGTTCACCACCGCGCTGCCTACGGTCGTGACTACGGCCACGACTGCACGGGAATAGGCATCCAGCAACTGCCTGTCATCGGCATGCTCAAGCGCACCCGGCGCGGAGGGCTCACGGTGAATGTCAGAAGTTGGTATAAGTAGGTTCATAGCTGGATGCGCAGCGGACATGGATACCGGCAGCACCGTCTGGTGTAAATTGGGGTATCGGACTCAATTTCAAGCGACTTTGTCAGCTTAACCTTTGGATAAGGAGACCGACGTATGAGCACTGGATGGTTTTTAGCCGCTGTGATTATCGCGGCTGTACTGGCGTCACTGAGCGACTGGTTTTTCGGCGGCATTCTGTTCCATGAGAAATACCGCGCAAATCCTGAAATCTGGCGCATGTCAGGTGGGAAAAGCGAAGGCTTGGCCATAGCCTGGTCCACGCTGCTGGGCGTGGTGACGTGCGCAGTGTTTATCTATCTGGCGGCACGTCTGAATATACTCGGCTGGATGGCGGTACTCGGCCTGGCGTTCGGTGTCTGGCTACTGGCACCACTGCCTTTGCTGATCACCAATGCACTGTTCATCAAAATCCACCCTCTGAACACGCTCTCCAATGCCCTCGGCTGGCTGGTAAAGTTGCTGATCTGCGCGGTCGCCACCCATCTATTCCTGGCTTAGGTAACGACGGCCACCGTTGTAATCAAGGAGATCGTGTATGTCCGAGGATAATGCTCAACCAGGCTCCGCTGGTATCCGGTTTCCGCCACCACTGTACTACCTCATCGGCCTGATGGTGGGTTACGGGATTCACTGGTTATTCCCAATCAAGTTGAGCAGGCCAGAACACAATCTGATCATTTATACCTTCGGCATAATCTGGATACTGTTAGGTATGTCGCTGACGGGCTGGTCATTACTTACATTTCGCCAGGCCGGCACCAGTCCCAATCCCATACGCCCTTCCAGTACTCTGGCGTTGCAAGGTCCCTACAGCCTTTCACGTAATCCAATGTACCTCGGAGTGGGCATGGTTTGTGTGGGCATCAGCCTGCTCTCGAACATGCTGTGGCCCTTGCTGTCGGTCCCAGTGGTACTGGTGATCGTGGACCGTGTCGTGATCCGCAAAGAGGAGCGTTATCTGGAAACGAAATTCGGTGACGAGTACCGGCAGTACAAAAAGCGCGTTCGGCGATGGGTTTGAATACCATTAACTCACTCATTCCACCGTTAAAAATGCACCAGTTTGTGACGAACAATATGCAGATTCATCTCCACCAAACTGTCATCAAAAACGGCTATGCTTAACTCAGCAGCCATCCGAGGGAATTAACCATGTTGCACCGTAAGAACGTCCGCAAGATAGGCATGAAGCTCATCGCCGGCGTCGAAGACGCTGGCTTGTTCTTGATCCTGATCGGCACCATCGTTGCCATCGGCCAGGAGATCTGGCGGATGCTGGCGGTCCACCGGGTGGAGCTGACCGATCTGCTTCTGCTGTTCATCTTTCTGGAAGTCATTACCATGGTGGAAAGTTACTGGCGGCTGGGCAAGTTGCCGGTGCGCATCCCACTTTATATTGCCATGGTAGCGTTGGCGCGCTATCTGATCCTCGATACCGCGGACGCCCACGACGTGCATGCGCTGTTCATCACCGGCGCCATCCTGATACTGGCGCTCACGGTGTTCGTAATCCGATTTGGTCATTTGAAATACCCGTATCAGGAACAGGATGGCTCGGCGGATTATTAAAGGAGTTCAAGTACTATGGATAGCACGATTCGAGACAACAAGGAGCTCAGACGCTATGAGCTGGAGAAAGATGGCAAGATCGCTTTCGTCAAGTACACCCGAAAACCTGGCATCATCACCTTCATGCATGCGGAAGTGCCCGAGGAACTATCCGGCCATGGCATAGGCACTACCCTGGTGCGCGGAGTGCTCGATATCGCCCGTGCCAATGGCGATAAAGTCATTCCGATATGTCCGTTCATTGCCGCCTACATGCGGCAGCACAAAGAAACCCAGGATCTGCTGGCAGATCCGGCCTATCTGGAAATCCATGCAACAAAGTGAAAGTAAAATTAAGGGGAAATTCCTTCTTGTAGTGACCCGCTGCGCTCACCGTCTTAGTAGCCATGCCAAGCCCTAGTAGCGCGGCATTTAATGCGCCTTCTCCGATTTTGACTCCCATCATCTTGACATAACCACGATCAGCAGCTGATGGTCGGATCCATGATATGGAGTACGCCACAGCTGTGACCGCGGTTAGTTGCAGAAATTACCATCCGTCGTTCATTGGAAATGCTTGCTCAGTGTGAAATACAAACCCCTGCGCGGCAAATATTCAGGCGCTTCCAGACCGACGCCGGTGCCATTGCGCAGTTCGTAGACGCGATCGAACAAGTTGGTGATGCTCAGGCGAGCGTGGAAAGTGCCGATGTCCGGAAAATCGAACTGGTGGTCGACCCCGACATTGACAGTGCCATAGGAAGGTAACCACATCTGGTTGGCAAAGCCGGTAGGATAACCGCTGCCATATACGAAATCGGCCAGCAGCTGCGTCTTGCCGATGTCGTAGTGCGCGCCGGCTGATCCAGTCCATTTCTGGGAGTGATCGACAGGAATATAGTGAGTCTCTACAAAGGCCAGTTCATCGGGATCCCAGTTATATTGGCCAGTGATGACATCCTTGGCGAGGGAATTCAGATAGGTCAGGTTGTAATTCGCACCGAAATTCCCTGTGTGGTAATCACCGGTGAAGCTAATTCCACTGATACGGCCCTCGGCGTAGTTGAAGTAGGAAAACACCAGGGCACTACCCAGCTGACCGACATCCAGAACGTTCGTGAGTTGCTCATAAAAGGCATCAACACCCATGGAGAAATTGGGCGTGAAGTCGTGCACCAGGCCCGCGTCGTAGTAGTCGGAGCGTTGTGGCAAGGCGCTGGTGTTCACATTGGTGGGTGAAGCATTGGTGGTGTTCTGAAACAGCTCCAGGCTTTTCAGTGAAATGCTATACAAGTCGGGCGGGGTAAAGTACCGCGCGTAACCGGCATGCACCGTCGTATCGGACGTGATCTTCCACACGCTGCCTATACGGGGTGAGACTTGGCCGCTTCGTGAAATCGCGTCCCACAGGTCAGCCCGGACTCCATAGTTGAGCGTGAACACATCGTTCGGTTGCCATTTATCCTGCGCATAGGCTCCATAGGTCCAGCCGATGTTGCTGTTGTTGTCCACGATGGTAAATGGCGTGGTGCTCGTCTGGTTACCCTGGGAATCGGCCGGAAATACGCTGGAAGTGTTATCGCTGGTCGCGTTTTCGCGCATTACAAACAATCCGGTGCTCAAGGTATTGGTAGCATCCAGTGGGTGGCTTAAATCGATCTGCAATCCATGCAGGAAACTCGATTCATACACATTCGCAGCCACCCCCTGATACACCAGGTCGCCGACCGGATCGGGTAAGTAATTGGTAGTCAACAGCCGGTTGAAATAGGCGAACGAGTAGGTCCAGTCGGCCTGAGTGCCCTGCAATGCCAGCACCGAGAAACGGTTTGATTCCCGCTGGTTCTCGTTGAGATATTCAGAAGGATACATCGACGTGAGCTCACTGGGCGTGTAGTTAAGGTACCCATAGGCCGGTGTCTGGTCCGGCGTGTTGGGTATCTGATAGTTCCCGACCAGATTACCGCTCACGAACAGAAGCCGTGAATTTTCATTGAAACTATAGGATAAATAACCGAAGCCACTGGATTGATGGGTAAAATCGTGCGGCGGGGTATGCGCCGGTGTCGGTGACCCCACGCCTAAATCGCTGCGGTAATAGTCGCCCGTCAGGAACCAATCAAGATTACCTTTGGTACCACCCCAACTCGCCGTCGAGTCGTAAGTATTGTGGGCGCCCACCATCTGCGACACATCGACTCCGGTGTTGGTACTGCCGGTGGGGGTATCGATGTCGATCACACCGGCAGTCTGGTACCCGTATTCGGCCGGCAGGGTCCCCGTCAGCAGAGTCACGGAATGGGCGAAGCTGGTCGACAGGACCGATCCGAACCCCGAGATCAGCTGACTCGGCATGTAGATGCCATTGATGCGGTATTGGATGTTGGCATGTTCACCGCGTATATGAATCTGGCCAAAGGTATCCTGATACACGCCCGGTGCCTGGGTCAGGACCTGCTGCAGGCTGGAATTGGTCCCCTGCGGTAGCTCAGCAATGTTCTCTGGCGCAAACACATACACACTGCTGCCGACCGAGGGCCATACCTCGTCCCGCGGCAAATGGTATCGGGTCGCCTGGACACTCACGGTCCCAAGTTCAGTTGCGCTTGGCACAAGGGAGATATGCAGCGGCTCACCGGAAAATAATCTGGGTTGAGTCACCTTCATTGATTCATCACCCGGGTTCATTACAAAAAGCTCGTGCGTACCTTCAGGCACTTGTTGAAAACTGAATCGGCCTTGTGCGTCCGTCTTGGTGGTGGCAAGCACTTTGTTATCGGCTCCCAGCAACTGCACCTGGGCACCGGCAAGCGGTTGGTCAGAGGTCATTACCTGACCTGTGACCGAGCGTGCGTTGTCTGCATACGCTTGGTTTGCTAGTGCTACCAAGAAAACGGCCATCAGGCATAACACTAGCAATCCGTGATTACGGGTTGCTCTGCAGAAATAGTTGATATACACGGTAATCTCCCGCAACACCTGCATAAATGCAGCATGTTGCATACGGATACAGGCTTCCACGCGATATCGCGGGGATGAAGGTTTCGGAGACTTAGCGTGTTATCGAGGCGGGTCGCGGGCGTGGTAGGTGTGGGAGCGGACAGAATGAAAACTCTCTGACTGTAATGGAATCGTGCCTATGCCCACTGCCGGTGGTATGGCAAAGACAAGTGGGCTGGCATGCATACCGACCAGACCGCTGCCTACCAGGCATATCGGACACACCGTTCCGGGTGGTTCGGGCTGTAACTCGGTTGAATGGTGAACGACGATGGCAAACTGAGCGCTTGCTACGATCAGCGCCATAGCCATCATAAAAGCGCGCACGCGCTTCGCTGAAAGAGTACGCAGACGGCCTATCAAGGGCTGCTTTGTATTGGTCAGCATAGAATAGATTTAATCTAATCAAACATCGGTGTCAAGCCTTATAGGCGCTTTAGTCAAAGCGATCCGCTATCCCCGGCATCGTCATTAAATGCTACCGACCCGGCTTTATCCTTCGCAACCACCATAAATATTTCTTCACAGATGCCGCTGGTCATTAAGATGAGAACTCGGCGAGATACGCAGCACGATGGGCGTCAGCGAACTCCGCCATGCTGTTGAAGCAGAAATCCGGCATCACTGCTTCGGTGGGCGGCCGGGTGGCGCCGAAACCTTGCTTATCATGGCGCCGGTAGATCCAGTTGGTCGCGAGGCCGATATTCTTCGCCGGAATATGATCGTGATACTGGCTCTCGGCGGTGTGCAATATTTGTGTCATTTCGATATCCATTGCCGCGAGCTTATCCAACATAAAATGGAAATTGCGCAGATCAGGCTTGTAGCTGCCGATGTCCTGGGCGGTGAAAATGTGATCGAATTCCACGCCCAGCTTGGCGTTGGAATGACTGAACGATTCGCGATCCACATTGGATAGGATCACCAATTGATAATGCTGCTTGAGGTATTTCAGTGCCGGAGCTGAATCTGCAAATGCTGGCCAGTGCTGGATAGAATTCCCAAATGCCATCGCGTCCGCGTCGCTGGCCCGCGTGCCCCAAGCTTTCGCCATGCGTTTCAGCACACGTGCCAGGATTTCCGGATAGAGCAAATCATGAGTTTCCTGCTCCTGGACCCATTCGTTTAGACCAAAGGCCTCGATGAGTTCCTGATCGTTGATTTTTAGATTCTCGTGCTTGCGCCATGCATCCAGAGCCGTGCAAATGCCAGTCTCCCAATCGATGAGCGTGCCGTAGCAATCGAAAGTCAGGACATTGAAATCGGTGAGGCTTTTGCGAGTTTTATCGATACTGGTAATTTGATATTGAGCGCACACAGTTGTGTTTACTTCATGGTTGCGGAGTAATCATGTCTGGAGGTAACTCAGCCGCAACCAAATCGATCAGTGTATCTTTATAAAACTGGAATCGCAGCACATCGCATAGATAGCCTTCGCTATGATGTTCAGAGCCTTTAATCATCACTGAATAGTGCCGTTCAGCACAGTTACCTTTATAGATATATACGACATATCTGCTTAGATCTGTACCTTTCGGCGGCAACCCTATTATCGACTGAGGTCTATCATTGAGCGAGAAATATACGTCTGGTTCTCCGAATAACTCTTTTATATCAGTCGGCGTAACGCGATATGGCAATCTGTCCCAATCTATACGCCAATTATTTGGCTCAAATGCACTAGGCAAAGAATGCTGCAGTTTTACAAATAATGAACTACGTACTTTCGCGTCACCATTTGCAAATTCAGCAATCTGTTCTCGTACTGTAGGATCAAGATCAGAAGGTGAAAAATGCGGCAACTTTTCATTGGCATAAATAGAAAATGTGAAAAATACCGTCGATACAACTCCAACAATGATCTTAGTGTATTGACGCATAAATTTTAAAACGCGTTAAAGTCGGTGAGTTCCTTGCCGATGACCAGCTGATGCACGGTCTCGGTGCCCTCGTAGGTGATTACCGATTCCAGATTCAGCGCGTGGCGGATCGGGCAGCATTCGGTGGTGATGCCGGCGCCACCTAAGAGATCGCGGGCATCGCGCGCGATATTAATCGCCATACGTGTGTTGTTCCATTTGGCGAGCGACACCTGCGCAGGCTGCATCTCGCCCCTGTCCTTCAGGCGCCCCAGTTGCAATGAAAGCAATTGACCGAGGGTAATCTGGCGCGCCATCTCTGCAAGGCGCAGCTGCACCGCCTGGTTGTGGTTCAGCGGCCGGCTGAAGAGTTCGCGGGTTTTGGTGTAGTCCAACACTTCTTTCAGGCAGGCCTGCGCCGCACCGATGACGCCCCAGCTGATGCCGTAGCGGGCTTGTGTCAAACAGGACAGCGGGCCTTTGAGTCCCTTCACCTTCGGCAATACATTGACTTCCGGCACATGCACGTTGTCGAAGTACAGCGCCGAGGTCACCGAAGCGCGCAGCGACATCTTGTGATGCACTTCCGGCGCGTCGAAACCCTGCATGCCCTTTTCCACCAGGAAACCACGGATGCCGTCGTCGGTCTGGGCCCACACCACCGCCACATCGGCGATGCTGCCATTGGTGATCCACATCTTGGCGCCGTTCAGCACCCAATCGCCACCTTTCTTCTTGGCTTGAGTCTTCATGTTGCCGGGATCGGAACCGCCGTGCGGTTCAGTGAGGCCGAAGCAGCCGATGGCGTCGCCCTTGGCCATGTTGGGCAACCATTGTTGCTTTTGTTCATCCGAACCATAGGTAAAGATTGGATACATCACCAGGCTCGACTGTACCGACACGAAGCTGCGCAGACCCGAGTCGCCACGCTCGAGTTCCTGGCAGATGAGTCCGTAGGCCACACCGTTCAAGCCGGCGCAGTCATAACCCTGGATGGAGCTACCCAACAATCCAAGTGATGCGATCTCCCGAACCAGCTCTTTCGGGAAGCGCGCTTTATCGAAACATTCGCCGATGATGGGCAGCACTTTCTCATCCACGAAGCGCGCGGTGCTGGCCAGCACCATCTGCTCTTCTTCGGACAGCAGACTGTGGATATCGTAGAGATCAAGCGGGTTCAGGGACTTCACGGGATTCTCCGCATTGCGCGTACCGGCTTGGTGGCGGGCAATGGATGTTGTTTTGTCAGGATTTCCAGCCAGTGTCGCGTTCGTAAGTGTTCATGATACTCGAAGGCCGCCGCTGCTTCAGGGCGCGGCCACTTTCTCCAGCGCGGCGCGCACCTCCGGTGCGTACTCGAAAGCATCGGAAAAGACGTGCTCGGGAGCGGCGCCTTTGAGCAGCAGGGACTGGCGTGCGCTGCGCACCATGGCCGGCGGCCCCGCCAGATAAATATCGTGATGGGAAAATTCCCCATAGTCCGCAAGCACTGCTTCCTGCAAGCGCCCGCGGCGTCCGGTCCAACGGTCTTCGGGCTGCGCTTCGGTGAGCACCGGTACGAAGCGGAATTCCGGCTGTTCTCTGGCCCATTGTTCGACCAGCGTCATCTCATACAGATCAGTCTTGCAGCGTGCACCCCAATACAGCGTCGCTTGGTGCTGGAGTTGAATTTCAAACAGATGCCGCAGCATGGCCTTGCAAGGGGCGAAGCCGGTGCCGCCTGCGATCATCAAGATGGACCGGTTCGATTCTTCCTGCAGAAAGAAACCGCCCAGTGGCCCCTGGATCTCCAGCAGCGCGCCTATCTGCATGTGAGAGAACACGTCTTCGGAAAAGCGTCCGCCCGGCACCAGTCCCACATGGATTTCCAGTTGTCCGCTGGCGTGCGGCGGATTGGCGAGTGAAAAACTGCGGCGCTGGCCGCCCGGTAGCAGCACATCGATGTATTGCCCCGGCAGGAACTTCAGTGTCTCCACCGGCGGCAGCTGCAAAAACAGCGCCATCACTTCGCGTGTTAGCGGCTGCATGCGCGCCACGCGACACGGCAGGGTCTTGATAGCAAGCTCGGCGGCCGCCGTCACTTCCTGTGCATCCAACACCAGATCTGTTTCAGCTACTGCACGGCACAGTAGTATGTCGCCCGCATGACGCTCGAGTGCGGTCAGTCCCAGTGGCGGTCCATGGGGGTAACGCACCCGGCCGGAGGCCAGATGTGTGCGGCAGACGCCGCAACTGCCGTTGCGGCAGCCGTCCGGCAGGTGCACGCCCTGGCGCAGGGCCGCGGCCAGCACAGTCTCGTGATCCCGCAGCTCAAAACCATGGCCGCCGGGGTGCAGGTGTGCACGATGAGGCATTTGCTTTCCCGCACCGATAGAATGCGGTCATTCTCCGCCAAAACCGGGAGCAAGACAGCATGCATATGCTCACGCTGATTGGTGTGCTCGTGGTTATCATTGGTTTCGCCTTGCGGGTGAATCCGCTCTTGGTGGTGACCGTGGCGGGCATCACCACCGGCGTCGCGGGCGGCTTGAGTCCGGTGGCCATCGTCAGCGAGTTCGGCCGTGCCTTCACCGAGAACCGCTACATGGGCCTGGTGTGGCTGACGCTGCCGGTCATCGGCCTGCTGGAGCGCAGCGGTCTCAAGGAACGCGCCCAGGAACTCATCGGCCGCATCAAGTCCGCCACCACCGGCCGCGTGCTGCTGCTGTATCTGGCGATCCGCCAAATCACCGCTAGCATCGGGCTCACTTCGCTCGGCGGACAGGCACAGATGGTGCGGCCCCTGATCGCGCCCATGGCGGAAGCCGCAGCGGAGGCACGTTACGGCGAGTTGCCCGATAAGACCCGCTACCATGTCCGAGCGCATGCCGCGGCAGTCGATAACGTGGGCGTATTCTTCGGTGAGGACATCTTCCTTGCCATGGGCTCGGTGCTGCTTATCAAGGGTTTCCTAGATGAAAACGGCATTCATTTAACGCCATTGCACATCGCACTGTGGGCCATCCCGACAGCGATTGCGGTATTCGTCATCCACGGTATCCGTCTTCTGCTGCTGGATCGCCGGCTGGCGAAGCAATTTAAGGATCACCAAGCATGATCCGGCTGGAGTTCATCTACACCCTCGGTGGCCTGCTGTTCACGGTGGTGGCGATACTCGAATTTCTGGATCGCAGCAATCCGAAACGCTTGCGCAAGACTCTCTTCTGGGGCATCTATGGCATCACCTTCCTGTTCGGATCAGTGTTGCCCTCATTCGCCACCGGCGGTCTGGTGATCCTCATGGTGCTGGTGACCGGTTGGAAAGACCTAGGTGCGAGCAAAGTGAAGACCACTTCGGAACCGGAACGGCGCCAGAGTGCCTCACGCTTGCGGGACAAACTTTTCATCCCGGCACTCTGCATCCCGTTGGTGACTTTCCTGGGCACGCTGCTGTTGCCGAACATTAGCATCGCAGGTAAGCCGTTGGCCGTGGCAAAAGATGCCACGCTGGTATCACTGGGTCTGTCGGTGATCGTGGCGCTGGTGGTGGCGCTGTGGCTGTTCCGCCAGCGTTTCGTCACTTCCCTGCACGAAGGCCGGCGTCTGTTGACGGCGGTAGGTACGGTGGCGGTGCTGCCGCAACTGCTGGCGGCCCTGGGCGCGCTGTTCGCCGCCGCCGGCGTTGGTCAGGTGGTCTCGGAAGGTGTGACGCGCTTCATCCCCGCGGACGCAACCTTCCTGGTGATCATGGCCTTCACCGTGGGCATGGCGTTGTTCACCATGATCATGGGCAATGCCTTCGCGGCCTTCCCGGTGATGGTCGCAGGCATCGGCCTGCCGCTGATCGTGCACAAGCTCGGCGGCGATCCCGCCATCATGGGCGCCATCGGCATGCTCTCGGGGTACTGCGGCACGCTCATGACGCCCATGGCGGCCAACTTCAATATCGTGCCAGCAGCACTCTTGGAACTGCCGGACAAGAATGGTGTGGTCAAGGTGCAGATCCCCACCGGTTTGATACTGCTGGTGGTCAACACACTGCTGATGTATCTACTCGTGTTCCGCTTTTAACTCGGTAGGTTGGGGTAAGCTTTGCGAACTCCATCATATTTTATGTTGGGCTGCGTTCCACTCAGCCTAATCTACGTACTGATGTATCAACTGGTGTTTCGTTTTTGAATCGATGATCAGCAACAGTGATGACTCGTGCACGCCTGCTGTTTTGGCGGACAGGGCACCGAGCCGTAAGAACAGAACACGCAGCAGTCGCCCGGTTTGGGTCTGAGCGATGTATGGCAGTGAGGGCATTCATAGAAAAACCGGCAGGCATCCGTGGGCATGTGTTCCTCACTGGTTTTGCCACAGTGTGGGCAGGTTAGCACCGATGACAGAATCAGGGATTGTTTAGGCATAACTACAGACTGCTTTCATCAGATATGCAACAAACGTAGACTGGTCCAAGCCACATACCCGCCGAAACCCGCCAGCACCGCCACGCTCACATAGGCTACCCACAGGATAGCGGACGCCGCTTTCATCCCCACCCAGCTGAACACATACGTGAAGGCCACGCTGTACACGATGAGCGCGGTGAACATGCCGACGATACCCGGCCAGCCCCAGGAAGTGTAAAGCAGGGTGCCGTTGGCCAGCCACCAGGCAAAGGACACCGGGCTGGTGAGCACCGTGAGGTAGCCGAGTTTCAAGGAGCCGGGCATGCTGCTGGCATGCAGTCCGGCGCGCGCGCTTCGCCAGGTGCTCCAGGCCATCCACACAAGCAGAGCCGCGCCCACCAGACCCATCAGGCCCACGACCCGTGGGTAACTTTTCAGAAAAGTCACCGCGCCCAGGACCGCAAGCGTCAACCAGCTAAGGTCGCCGACGATACTGCCGAACGCCATCAACAGCGATTCTTTGATGCGCCCACGCATGGACGCATTGGCCATGACGGTCATGACCGGGCCAGGTGGTGCCGCCAGACTCAGACCCAGCAACGTGCCGGCCAGGGCCGCATGCCAACCCGAAATAGGGATGCTATGGGATATCACGGTTACGGCGGATTATAACCAAGCTGTTCTGGTTGCAACTTCCAAGCAACCTAAAGACTGAATCGCCAGAAGGTTTGCTGACTGGCTGGATCCTCGACACGGTGTGCCCGCACGCCGAACACTCTCTCGATAAGCTCCTGCGGAATATCCCCTGCGCTATCCGTTTCCTGTACAAGCCGGCCGCCTTCCATGAAAAAGAAGCTGTCTCCGTACTGAAAAGCGATATTGAGATCGTGCAATATGGCTACGATCGTACAATCGTAGTTAAGCAAGTCACGCGCAACATCGAGCATATGAATCTGGTAATGGACATCAAGGCCCTCTATGGGTTCGTCCAGAAATAGAAATTTGTGTTCACTCGGTTCATCGTAGTTCCAGATTTGCGCCAACACCCGCGCCAGCTGGATTTTCTGCTGCTCGCCGCCCGAAAGCGTTGAATAATGTTGTTCACGCTTGGCCTCCATGTTTACCAACTCGAGTGCGCGCTCGACTATCATGCGATCCCGAACCGAGGGTGCACGGCCATAATGCGGATAACGCCCCATCATGACAACCTCATACACCGGCATCGGAAAGACAAGCTCAACATGTTGAGAAAGGACCGCGCGCTTACGCGCAAGCGCAGCAGTGGTGAATGCCTTGATCGGGCGTTGCTCATACAGGACTTCGCCCGAGGATGGATTCAACAGTCCGGTGGCAATCTTGAGCAGTGTGGATTTACCGGCGCCATTGGGACCGAGGATCACATTGAAACGGTGCGGCCGAAAACGGGTACTCACGCCATCAAGAATGAGCGAATTTCCAACGCGGTAGTGGACCGCCTGTAGCTCAGCCATAAAATCCAGCGCTCCCGCGCCGCTGCTGCCGCAGCAATATCCACAGGAACACCGGCGCACCGATGACCGCGGTGATGATGCCGATCGGCAGCTCCGCTGGCCGGATGATTATGCGTGCAACGATGTCTATGACCTCCATCATGACCGCGCCAAGCAGCGCTGATGCAGGCAGCAAAAACGTATAGTCCGCTGATTTCAGCATGCGCAGCATGTGCGGTATGACCAGACCGATGAACGCAATCACGCCCACCATGGCGGTGGTCACGGCGACCATGACCGTATTGACGATAATGAGCACCAAAATGAGTCTCGCCGGATCGATGCCTAGGTAGGCTGCCTCATCTTCGCCGAGCATCAGCGCATTCAGTGATTTCCCGTACCTGAGGACCCATACAAAGCATAAGACGAAGCACACAGCCACCATCAGGGTGCCATGCCACTCGGCCGTGGTGAACGTGCCCAGATTCCAGAAAGTGATGTCACGGGCCTCCGGGTCGCTGGCGATATACGATAAAAAACCCGTGCCAGCACTGCAGACCGCATTGATGGCGATGCCCGCCAACAGCAGCGTGAAAACGTTCACCTTGCCGAAGCTGGTGGACAGGTGATAGACGATCATGGTTGCAATAAATGAACCGATGAAGGCCAGCACCGGCACCCCGATCGAACCAAGATGGGAGATGAGATCGAACGCGCTGTGGCCACCGAACACCAGGAACAGTGATGCGCCCAGGGCCGCACCCGCGGAAGTTCCCGTCAGTCCCGGCTCCACGATCGGGTTGCGAAACAGGCCCTGCATCAGGGCGCCCGACACTCCCAGAACCGCGCCGGTCAGGCCCGCCAGCAGCACCCGCGGCAGACGCAACAACAGGAAAACGTTGCGCTGCAAGGCGTCATTGTCTGTTTTTGGAACCCATCCTAGCGTCTGACCCAGATACTTGAGCATCTGTTCGGGCGTGAAGGAATTGGCACCGATGCCAGCCGAGGCGAATACCGCCACCACCAGCAGGACGCCCAGCAGAATGTAGATCTGCGCGTACGAGAGGTGTTTCAGCATGTGCTGTTATTGTTTGAATGCGTGCGGATGAAACAGATGGGCGAGTTTCAGGATAGTCGCCGGCGTACGCGGTCCGAAATAGATACTTTCTTGTTCGGTGATCCGGTAGATACGTCCATTTTTCCCCGCGGGCGTGAGCGCCACACCGGGAAGCTGTTCGAAGGCTTTGGCGCTGCCGAATCGGTCGAAGGCGACGTCATTGACCAAAATGATATCCGGCTGGGCATCGGCAATCAGTTCGGGCGTCAGGCGCTCCATGCCGTGATTGTTCGCGAGCACGTTATTGCCTCCGGCCCATTCGATGATCTGGTTCGCCGGCCCGCCGGTGACCGCCAGATAATTATTGATGATCTGTCCAAAATGAATCATGATCACCCGCGGCTTGGGCTGGCTGGCCCATTTCGCGGATATAGCTTGTACATCAGCCATACCCTTTTGCCATTGGCTCAGCACCTGGGCGGCAGCCTGCTCACGATGAAAATACACGCCGAGCTCGGTCAAAAGATGCTGAGCGTCTTGCATGCTCTTACCAGGGTCCATCACCTTGATTGGAATACCGACCTTGCGCAGCTGGTCGAGCACCGCCTGCGGACCCACGTTGCCGTCGGTGAGAAACACGCTCGGATTCATCGAGATGATGCCTTCGGCACTTAACGCGCGGTGATAGCCGACCGAGGGCAGCTTCCTGATCTGCGGCGGGTAAATCGATGTGAGGTCATGCGCCACCAGATGATTTTCAGCGCCGATTGCGTAGATGAACTCGTTGATCTGCTTTGAGACGCAGACTACGCGGTCCGTGTTGTAGTGGACAGGCTGGTTAGACGGCTGTGTAACGTCGCTGAATCTTTTCTCGTTAGATACTTGCGCAGGACCGGACTGGTCACCGGGTCTCGCCCATGCATTGCTGAAAGCCGCGAGCAGGAGGGCAGTACAAGCGGTGACGGACAGGATCTTCCTCATGGTTTTTCTCCCCGAATGCGCGCCGAGAGTTACCCGGTGCGTGCAGGTTAGCAGGTGATTAGAAGGTTTGCGAAATGCTGATGTACGGGAAACGTCCGGGAATCGGGTACAGCGTTGTGTTGTAGCCGCCGGAAATGTGCGAAATGGGCGGCTCCTTGTCGAAGATGTTGTTGACACCAAATATCAACTTCGTCCCGGTGCCATCCAAGTTGTACGATGCCTGGAAATTGTTGAACGTGGCCGCACCGATCTTGTTAGTGGACAACGCATTGTTCTGGTAGTTGGGGTAGCTACACAGGCCCAAGTTGGTAAAGCTCAGCGCCGTGTTGTCGTACTTGTCAGAGCACGCTTCCAGCAGATTGCCGATGTACTGCAACTGCCATTGCAACTGCCAGCCGCCGTAGCTCCAGTTCGCCGTCAGGAACGACTTGAAGCGTGGATATCCCGCGCCCTTGACCTGCTCGTTGATGAGCTGTTGGATAATCGGCTGTGACGGGTTGGAGAAGTTCGGCGTGGTCTGCGTGTAGAGTTTCACCCAGGTCGTCATCCAATCGAAGTTGAAGGTACCGGCGCTCTGCGTGGTGAGCACATAGTTCGTGTCGAAGTCCAGGCCTTCAGTGAGCAGGGTGCCCAGGTTCACGTTGCCAGTATCGAGATTGATGATCGCGCCCGAGGCGTTACGGGTGATCAGGCTGCAGAGATTGCTGGCGCCGCTCACGTAGCAGCCACTCAGGATGTTCTGCGGAGTGAGGGAGCCGATAGCGTTATCAATCTCGATCTTAAAGTAGTCCGCAGTGAAGGTCAGTGGCACGCTTTGCGAAACTTGCCAAGTTGCCCCAACCGTGCGGGAAGTTGAGGTCTCGACTTGCAGGTTGGGGTTGGCCCCCGACGTGGTAGTGACCGGGACGTTGAGCTGGCTGTAGTTGGTGGGTACACCCGCGGCGGCGCAATTCGCGGCCACCACTCCGCCAGTCGTTTGGTAGTTGCTGCAAGGGTCCACCACCGATGTGCTTCCGGGCACCTGCGCGCTGAAGAGCTCCTCGATAGTCGGCGCATTGAAGTCCTGCGACCAGCTCGCGCGGAAGGCTAACTGGTCATTGACGGTCCAGTGCAGAGCTCCCAAGGAGCTGCGGTTACTGCCAAAGATGTTGTAGTTCGAGTACCGCGTAGCAGCATCCAGGCTCAGGAACTTGGCACCCGGCACGTCCGCAAGAATCGGCACCTTGAAGATCAACGAGCCGGCGTTCATGTGATAGCCGCCGCTGATCGGCGGGCCGGAATTCGCTCCAGGACTGGTGCCGAGTGTGCTGTCGCCGATGGCCGCGAGCGCGTCCGGCGTGAACTGGCCACTGTCGTTCTGGTAGTCATACTGCAATGTGCCCTGCAAGGGGCCAGCCGGCAGTTGCACGATCGGCGTCGAAATATGCGCCGACCAATCTTTCTCATCAGTTTGCAAGTAAGACGAAGCGGTATAGCTCACGTAGTTCCACATGGCGGGTGTGATAGCCCCGCCGTTATACGACGGGCCGCCAAACATGTTCAGCGGCACGCAAGTCGGATTGGGTGAACCCGGCCCGCATTCAGAAGGCCCTCCCAAAGCCAGCGCCCAGCGTTGCAGGTTGATCTCAGGGCCATCTGTCGTGCTCATGGTGTTGCGGTTGTCGGTCCCGTCCACCGACCAGCTGAAGGGATGTGAGCCGAGGTCGAAGTCACCGTCGAGACCTACGTTCAGATAAAAGGTCTGCGAATCCTCATTCCAATAACGCAATCCAGTTTCAACCGGTTGGTTGCCGAGAAGCACCAGATTGGCATCGGGGCCGGTGGAATTCAGGGCGAAGCCGAAGGGGTTGTAAGGCTGGTCTGCCGGGATGTTGTCCTGAACATTCCCCTGTGTCCCGACGGTGGCCTCGGCAGGTCCGCCTTGCTGCTGTGAACGGCGGTCGTTGTAAAGCGCTGTGTAGTGACCGCTGATATGGTCGTTGAACTGGTAGGTCCCCTGATCGTAGAGGCCAGTACGCTTTTGCGGCGTCTGCAGATAATTGACCGTAGAAGTATTGTAGCTATCCGTGCTCGCATTGAAGGGACGGTAATCCGATATCGAGGTGCCGGGTGTCCCCGGAATAATGGTGAGGTCACAAAATGGCACTCCTTGCCCATTGGGAGGGCACATCCCATTGCTATATAGAGGCGAGGTGGAAGGCGGCAAGAACTCATAGATTCCCTGAAGGGGCACACCCGAGCCGCGCGTGACCCCCGTACCGGGATTGGGGAACTCAGTGATGGCGCGCTCGCCTTTCGTGATCGGCTGCTGGTCCGTGAACGAAGCATTGAATATCGAGCTGCTCTTTTCAGTAGTCGTGCCATGCGTGAACTCATACATGGACGTGTTGCCGTCACGCTCGCCACCGTCTTGATATTGTCCAAAATAGGCGCTGGCTTCGGTGCCGTTGAAATTAGCCTTGGTCACGATGTTGACCACGCCCGTCATGGCGCCCGAACCGTACTCCGCCGAAGCGCCGGATTTGAGAATTTCGATGTGGTCGATAATGGCGACCGGAATGGTGTTCATGTCCACCTCGCCGGTGATCAGCGAAGGCCAACGCTTGCCGTTCACCAGCACCAGCACGCGGTTACAACCGAGGCTGCGCAGGTTGATGCAGCTCTCGCCATTGGCGCCAAAGTTGGCCGTGGTGTTGATGCCGTTGCCGAAAATAGTCAGTCGCGAAAGGATGTCGGCGACCGAGGTGAGGCCGGTGGCCTGGATTTGCTGATTGGTTATTATCTGAATCGGACCCAGCGGTTTGAGGGATGTTGGGGCGGGTTTAGGTACAGCTTCTCCGCTAACCATGACCTTGCCAAGCTGGGCAATGCTGGGTGCTGAGTGGGTGGTGGCTGACAGTGCCTGCTGCGCAAACACTTCCGGTGTCATGATCGTCGAAGCTGCGCCCGACATTAGAGCACTGGCCAGTGCGGCCCGGACAGCCAGCGTCACCCGGCGCTTGCGAAGATTGCCTCGCATGGGATTACCCCGTTGGCGAAAATGCAGTTGCGCACTCTATTGGTTTTCTAAAACATTGACAACCTAAGAACAGTAAAATTCCCTTCTGCTAAGTCGATTTCTGTGTATAAGTACGAGATGAAAGGCTGGCATCATCACCAATCTGCAATCCTGGTTGCGTCAGTATCGGATCCATCGGGTAGAGCATCCCGTGATGAGCGCCTCTCAAAATCCCAATTCAATAGCTTTATTAGTGGTGTACACCGATGTAATTCAATTCGCCGGCGGTCACCGCCAGGAGCAAATGGTTCTGCGGTTGTGGAAGTGAACAGGTGGCGAATGGCGTGAAGCAACAGGGCGGGTTGTAGGCCTTGTTGAAATCGATGACTGTAGTGCCCTCAAGCGGCGGCGACACGTACAGACAGCGGCCAGCCGCGTAGGTCCGTCTACCGTTAGTCAGATCCGTGAACATCACGAAGTAATCACTCTCGCCTGTTTCCAGCAATGTCTCCAGACGGTACTGTCGGCTGTCAATTTCAAACACCAGCACGCCGGGCGATGGCATTTCTTCCTCCATGCCCAACACATTGACGACCGAGACTTTTTTCATCGGTTGATAAGGCTCGAAGCGCGCCGTCAATCGCCATTTTTCATCGATAGGAAAGTACTCGAGACCCTGGAAATGGGTGCGCGTCGCGGCAGCACTGTCGCGGACGCGGATCGCAAGCCGACCGCTGCGTTCCAGCAGGTAAAAACTCAGTGTGCCGGTTTTGAGGATCGTGGGTTTGCCGCCGTTATCACCCACCAGTGGGCCGATGCTGGTCACCGTCCGGCCGTCGTGCAGTATCTCCGCCGGTGGTGCGGTCGTGAAATCGACTTGGGTGCCGCGTACCCTAAAGACGCCCGCCTGTTCAGGCAACCCCGGATATTCCAGCACGATTTTATTGGAAGCTGCACGACCAAAACTGTTGTCACCCGGCTCCAACCATAACAGTCCCGCGAGCGTGGTCCAGCCATCTTCGGCGGTCAGTTTCTTGAGCCGTCGGCTTTGCCATTCTTCTATGTCCTGCTGATAGCTCACCATTCCCACCCCTGCGGACATCGAAAAAACCTCGTGGTGGCCAGCGCGTGCTTACGTCACGCTAGGCTGGCCAGGCCCCGAAACGCTACTAATGAGTCTGTCACCAGAAAGGTCGGGATGGCAGCCACATACTCTGTGAACCGGCCTTTGTTTTCAAATTCTTTTCGAAACCCGGAAGCTTCAAGCTCGGCAAGCAATTTCGGGAGGATGCCGCCCGCCAGGTACACGCCTCCGATCGCATTGAATGTGAGCGCCATATCGCCGGCTGCGCGTCCCAGAAACCTGAAAAATACCCCGAGTGTATCGAGCGCCAGCTTGTCGCTGTTTCTGGCAAGTTGCGTCACGGCTTCCTGTGTCTCGGCTTCCACCTTTAAGCCATCGAGGTCCGCTATCGCCCTGTAGAGACTCAGCATGCCGGGGCCAGAGAGCACTTCTTCTATGGCTACCGGACGATTGCCGTCATGCAGATGTGAAAGTATTTCCAATTCGCGACGGTCAAGGATGGACAGCGTTGCATGCCCACCTTCACTGCTGATCACGCGCCAGTGATCGCCCTGCGGTGCGAGTCCAGCCATACCAAAACCCGTGCCTGGGCCGAGAGCCAGCAAGGCCGCTTGAGCAACTGCCGTGCCCTCGCCAACCTTACGGTAGCCGTCGGCTTGCAATGCGCGGACGCCGAGTGCCACGGCGGCAAAATCATTGATCAACGCTACGCTCTGCAATCCCAAGATCTCGCGCAAATGTGGTGCGTACAAACGCCAAGCGCGATTAGTCAGGTAAACATCATCGGAAGTCACAGGCGCCGCCACCGCGAAGCGCGCTTGCTGTGGCAGTAATTCCGCCGGCAGCGTAGAAATGTAGGTGGTGAAAAGCGTCAGGGGATCCGGATAATCATCGTTTTGGTGAATGCGGGCCACCGTAAAGTCCGTTCCCGTATAGACCGCGAGGCGCGTGTGGGTACCACCGATATCGCCGACCAAAAGATTCATGCAGGCCGCGCCGTACGCAGGGCCTCGAGGAAATCTGCTACCCAATGGTAAATGTCCCTGGCACGCAGCACTGCCAGCATTTTTGCCCAACGCGCCTGGCGTTCCTCCAATGGCATGGCCAGCGCTTGCGCCAAACCAGCGGCTACCCCATCCATATCATATGGATTGACGATGATCGCATCCTGGAGTTCCTGGGCCGCGCCCGCCAGGGATGAGAGCACCAACATGCCTGGATCATTCTGGGGTTGCGCTGCGATATATTCCTTAGCCACCAGATTCATGCCATCACGCAGCGGAGTCACCAGCCCCACGCTGGCAATGGACAAAAACCCCATGATAGTGGCGCGCTGGAAGCCACTGGTCATGTAACGCAAAGGCAACCAGTCATATTCCGCAAAACGCGCATGTATGTCACCGGCAATGGTGTTCAGTTCGCTGCGAATATCCTCATACTCCGGAACCTCAGTGCGCGATAACGGTGCGATCTGCAACAACACCACGTGACGCCGGTATTCCGTTTGCAATTCCAACAGGCGCCCATAGGCACGGAAGCGCTCCGGCAGTCCTTTGCTGTAATCAAGACGGTCCACGCCGATGATGAGCTTGCGTCCCGTAAGACTGGCTTGCAGCCGGCGCCCGTGTACGCCCTGACGACCCTCTTTCGCCATCTGCGCTACGCCATCCACGTCAATGCCGATGGGAAACGCGCGCACATGAACGCTGCGGCCATGTACTTTCACCGTATCGCCTTGTATATCCGCTTCCGGGTACAGCAGTTCCACCGCGCCCAGGAATGCCTTGGCATCCATCTCCGTCTGAAAACCGAGGAGGTCATAGTTCAACAAATCACTCAACAGCTGGATATGTACTGGAAGCGCACGTAGCACATCCGGCGATGGAAATGGGATGTGCAGGAAAAATCCAAGACGCTGCATAGTACCGGCGGCACGCA